>JASJPF010000052.1:0-8616 GCA_031426835.1 Thiobacillus sp. | reverse complement strand
CTCGCCCACCCAACCTGTTATTCAAAATTGCACTTCGGATTTGAATCCGCGTTTTCAAACCTGAAACCGTTTCGTAACATTCGCGCCACATACTTGCCCGCTATCTGAATGAAGAGGAAGACGATGATGTGCAGGTTCGAGAAGGTGTACGTGGCGTTGCTGAGTGCGGCACTGGTTGCCGGCTGCGGCGATGGCAAGCAGGCGGCGGAAACCGGCGATAAGGCTCCGACGCAGGTTGCGGCCAAGGTCAATGGCACCGAGCTGACGGTGCATCAAGTCAATTACGCGTTGCAGCGCATTCCCAATCTGGGCAAGGAGCAAACCAAGCCAGCTTCGCTACGGGTAGTGCGCAACCTGGTGGATCAGGAAGTGCTGGTGCAGAAGGCGCTGACCGACAAGCTGGACCGCGACCCTGCAGTTGTGCAGGCACTGGATGCGGCGCGCCGCCAGATTCTGGCCGAGGCCTATATGGGCCGCAAGCTGGGCACGCCGGCCGAACCGAGCGAAGCCGAGGTGACGGGTTATTTCGGCTCGCATCCGGAACTGTTTGCCAAGCGCAAGGTGTATCGCCTGCAGGAAATCTCGATCAAGGCACCGGAAGACAAACACCAGGCGATCCGCGCACAGTTGACCGCCTCCAAATCGCTGAACGATTTTGCGGCATGGCTGAAAGCCGAAAACCTGCCGGCGAAAGCAGCGCAGGGGGTGAAGCTGGCCGAGCAGCTACCGCAGGCCATACTGCCAAAGTTATCTGATATGCCGAACGGTCAGGCGATGATTGTGAATGCGCCGGATGGATTGCTGGTAATTGTTCTTGCGGATTCACAGCTACAGCCGGTAACGCTGGAGCAGGCCAAACCCGCTATTGCGCGCCTGCTGCAGACGCAGGCGCGCCAGAAGGCAGCCAAGGCCGAACTGGATGCACTGAAGGCTGCTGCAAAAATCGAATATGTGGGTGAGTTTGTCGGTGCGGACAAGGAGGAGCCTGTACCGGAAGCGGTCGCCCCAAAGGAAAAACCCGCCCCCGATGCTGATGCCGGTGCGATCAGCAAAGGCATGTCCGGTCTGAATTGAAATGAGGGGCGCCGTTTACTATTGCCGCGCCTCTTTAGCTATGTCTCCCCTGTTCGTTCGCAGCCTGCCATTCGGGCTATATATCGTTTTTCTGGTGCTGGAAGGCCTGTTGCCTGGCTGGGCACCAGGCTTCGACGTGCGCTGGCTGTATCCGTTGAAGGTCGGGGTGGTTGCGCTGGCGCTGGCAATGCTGTGGCGTCATTATGTAGAACTCAAGTCATATGGCCTGCTGCCCAGGCATCTGCTGCTGTCGCTGGTAACAGGGCTGCTGGTGTTTGTGCTGTGGGTCAAGCTGGACGCAGGCTGGATGCTGATGGGTGAGGTCGGCGATGGCTTCAATCCGACCAATTCCGCCGGGCAGATCGACTGGTTGCTGGTAGCGTTCCGGATTGCCGGTGCCGCGCTGGTGGTGCCGGTCATGGAAGAACTGTTCTGGCGCTCATTCCTGCAGCGCTGGGTACAGCAGCACGATTTTCTGGCGCTGAAACCGGCACAGATCGGCCTCAAGGCGCTGCTGATCGCCAGTGCGCTGTTTGCCGTTGAACACATGCAGTGGCTGGCCGGGCTGATCGCCGGCCTGGCGTATGGCTGGCTGTATATCCGCACCCGCAACCTGTGGGCGCCCATCATCGCCCACGCCGTCACCAACGGCGTGCTCGGCGCCTACGTGGTGACCACCGGCCATTGGAGTTTCTGGTGAGGCGCGCGCTTTCGCTTGCCGGGTTGGCGGCGCTGGGCGTGCTGTCGACCCTGCCTGCGCTGGCGCAAGAGGGCGATACCTTCCGCCCGTTCGTCGCTTACACCCGCAATTACGACAGCAACCTGTTTCGTCTCGCCGAGAGCGAGTATGGCCTAGTGCTTAAGCGATCCGACCAAATTGGCGTGCTTAGCGCCGGACTGGATGTGGACTGGAAGCCGGGACGCCAACGTCTTATCGCCAGCGTCAGCAAAAGCCGGGTGCGTTTTTTGCGCAACACTCAACTGGATAACGACGGGTCCAATTATCAGCTGAATTGGAACTGGCGGCTGGGCAATCGCTGGTCGGGGCTTGTCGGTGCAACCGAGAGCGTGTCGCAAAGCAGTTTTAACGATTTGGTAGGCCTGCGTATCAACAACCAGATCACCCGCGAAAACCAGTTTGCCAGCGCCGAATGGCAGTTCCATCCGCGATGGAATATAGGACTGGGTGCCGCTGCGAGCACATCGACCAACAGCACGCTACAGCAGGCGCCGCTGGATTATGAAGATCATAGCGTTACGGCCACGCTGGGGTACGCCACGCCCAAGGGCGGCAGGCTGCGTGGCCAGCTGCGCCGGGTGGAGGGCGATTATCCCAACAGGTTGCCAAGTGCGTTTGTTGACCGTACCTACACGCAGACTGAGTACAACCTGCTGGGCGACTGGAACGCGACCGGCAAGCTGGTTACGCACGCAAAAGTGGGTTATGTGAAACGCGCAAATGACACACTGGGACAGCGTGATTTTTCCGGGGTGGCGGGACGGCTGTCGGCGGATTATTTTCCAACCGGAAAAACCGCACTGAACTGGGCGCTCTATCGTGAAATAGCCAATTCTGACGATCTCAACGCCACCTATCAGTTGAGCACTGGAACGAGTCTCGGCGCAGCCTGGCGCGCCACCGACAAAATCACCCTGCGCGCAGGGGCCACATTCGAAAACCGCAGCTTCCGGGGCGATACCGGACTGCTTGTGCCCGGCCTTCTTCAGCGTGATGAAGACACTCTGGGAGGCTCGCTGTCGCTGAGTTATGCCCCGGTACGCATGGCCGCAATCGATGTTGGCCTGCAGGCCGGACGCAGGGACTCCAATGTTGCTGTCAACGATTACATGTTTCATGCGGTCTTTGCCAGCGTTCGGGCAGATTTTTAGGGGCGTCCCGAACAAATCGTCATTACAAGGGGTGGGGCATTGATGTCTTTGTAGGTGCTCGAAATAGCAATGAAAATTCAGGGGCTGCAGCCCAAGCGCCGGATAGCCAATTTTCGGTTGGTTGTGCGGCACGTAATTTTAAATGAGGGTGCGGCAGCCATTGCAGCTGTCGCCGATCGGAGCGAAAGATGGCCGGGTTATGGAAGCGTGTTTTGATGATGTGCGCGTTGCTGCTGGCAGCACCCGCATGGTGTGTGGATAACGATTACCGCATGGGCACCGGCGATGTGTTGCGCATCACGGTGTATGGCCAGCCCGATCTCACCACCGAAGTGCGCGTGGGCGAAAACGGCAGCGTTACGTTTCCGCTGATTGGCGACGTCAAATTGGCCGGTGCTACACCCGCACAGGGTGAAACCGAAATCTCTCAACGCCTGAGCAAGGGCGGTTTCATCCTCGAACCCTTCGTCACGCTCAACGTACTGCAATATCGCAGCCAGCAAATTTCAGTGCTGGGTCGGGTGAATCGGCCAGGCAAATACACACTGGAAAAAATCAGTCGCGTCTCTGATGCGCTGGCGCTGGCAGGCGGCGTCATAGCCGACGGTGCAGACGCCGTCACGCTGGTGCGCACGCGCGACGGTAAACCCGAATACCGTGACATCGATGTGATCGCGCTGTTCAGGCCGGGCGGCGAAACTGCTAATGAACTGGTTCAGGACGGCGACATCATCAACGTGGCACGCCAGTCGATGTTTTACATCTACGGCGAGGTGCAGCGTCCCGGCGCGTTTCGCCTGGAACAGAACATGAGCTTGGTGCAGGCGCTGTCGCTGGGCGGCGGCGTCACTGCCCGTGGCACCCAGAAGGGCATCAAGATCCTGCGCCGCGATGCCAGCGGCGTCATGCAGCAACTGGACACCCAGCTGGCCGACCCGGTTAGAAAAGACGATGTGATCTACGTCAAGGAAAGCCTGTTCTAAGGGAACCGCAATGAACTTCACCCAATTTCTGCTGATTCTGAATGCGCGCAAGGTGATCATCCTTGGCGTATTGCTGTTCACCGTTGCCGTCACTGCGGCCGTGAGCCTGTTGTTGCCGAAGGAATACACGGCGACTGCCACGATGATCATCGATTCCAAGAGCAAGGATCCATTAAGTGGCCAGTTGCTGCCGTCACAAATGTTTCCCGGCTACATGGCCACGCAAATCGACATTATCAATAGCAACCAGGTGGCGAACAGAGTGGTGGTTGAACTTAAGCTGGAACACAACCCGGGCACCTATGAACAATTCATACAAGCTACCGAAGGGCAGGGTACATTCGAACAATGGATGGGCAACCTGTTGTTGCAGAAGCTGAGCGTCGAGCCTTCGCGTGAATCCAGCATCATTTCCATCGGCTTCACGGGTTCCGATCCGCGGTTTGCCGCAATCGTGGCCAATGCATTTGCCAAGTCCTATATCGAAACCAACCTCGACCTGCGCGTGGCGCCGGCCAAGCTGACTGCAGCCTGGTTCGACCAACAGATCGTCCAGCTGCGCGAGCGACTCGATCTGGCCCAGCAGAAACTCACCGCCTATCAGCTTGAAAAAGGCATCGTTGAATCCGAAGAGCGGCTTGACGTGGAAACCCGCCGCATGGCTGACCTGGCTGGGCAGATGGTCGCTGCGCAATCGACGTCGTTCGACGCCAGCTCACGCATGCGTGACAGCGGCAGCCTGCCCGAAGTTATCAACAACCCAGTGGTGCAAAGCCTTAAATCACAAGTGGCGCAGGGCGAAGGCAAGCTGGCCGAACTGTCCAGGCGTGTGGGTGCCAACCACCCCGATATTCTCCGCCTTCAAGCCGAGGTCAACACCTACAAGACCAAGCTTGCCACCGAACTCAGCACCGCTTCGCGCGGCGTCGGGGCAACGGCGGGCGCAGCTCGCCAGCGTTTTAACGAACTGGGCCGTGCATTTGCCAGGCAAAAAACCAAAGTACTGGAACTGAAGCAGCAGCGTGAAGAATCCAGCCTGCTGACACGTGATTTGGAAAATGCGCAGCGCATCTACGATTCAGCGCTGCAGCGCTACGGCCAAAGCCGTATGGAAGCTCAGTCCACACAAACTGACATCGCCGTTCTCAACCCGGCGGTTGCGCCCACGCAAGCCTCCAAGCCACGAGTTATGTTCAATATTTTGCTGTCGGTATTTTTTGGCACCCTGCTGGGCGTAAGCCTGGGCTTTTTGATCGAACTGTTGGACCGGCGCGTGCGTTCCGGCCAGGACATCATTGGCGGGCTGGAGATTCCGGTGCTGGCTGAAGTGTCGAAAAACGGCAGCCTGCTCGAAACCTTGCGGCGACTGCTCCGTCGCCCTCGCCCTGCGACGGCCTGACCGTCCCTGTTCCCAGACCCCAACCCGGATATGCCGAAGCCAACATGAATACACTTAACCGTGCCAGCGATCAGGATACCTTCACCGAAGACGTTGTTGGCATCAAGGCCGAAACCAATATAGGCAAGCTGCTGCAGGATGCCGGCAAGCTCAAGCCGCAGGATATGGAGCGCGTGCTCAAGCTTCAACAAGAACAGAATCTGCGTTTTGGCGAAGCGGCGCAAATACTTGGCCTGGTGACCGAAGCCGATATTCAGCAGGCGCTGTCGCACCAGTTTGAATACCCGTATATCCCCGCCGCCGAGGCAGGCCTCAGCCCCGAACTCACCGCCGCCACCGCGCCCTACAGCAAGGAGGCAGAAGCCCTGCGCTCGGTGCGTTCCGAACTGCTGCTGCGCTGGTTCAAGGAAGGCCGCAAGACGCTGGCGGTCGGCAGCGCGCGCGCCGATGAAGGCGCGAGCTACCTGGCCGCCAACCTCGCCGTGCTGTTCGCGCAGATGGGCCGCAAGGTGCTGCTGGTCGACGCCAACATGCGCGTGCCGCGCCAGCAGGGCATCTTCAATCTCGACAACAGCATGGGCCTGTCCGACATCCTGGCCGAACGTGTGCCTTCGGTGCAGGTGCACACAATCAAGCCGTTCCAGACCCTGACCGTGCTGCCCGCCGGCTCACCACCGCCCAACCCGGCCGAACTTCTGGCGCGCCCGACCTTCGGCGCGCTGCTGGCCGGTCTGGAAACCAGCTACGACATCATCCTGCTGGACACTGCGCCGTCGCAGCTCAGCTCTGATTTCCAGGTGGCAGCGGCGCGTGCTGGAGGCATGTTGATTGCCGCCCGTCGTAACATCAGCCGCCTGGCGCCATTGGCTGAATTGAAACAAAAAATAATCTTCAGCGGTGCGCAGGTCGTTGGCGCGGTCGTCCTGGATTGATGCCATGAGCACGCATGCATCCCGCGTCACCGTACTCAACGCCCTGGCGCCTCTTGGAGCCTGGTGGCCAATCATGGTTGGGCTGCTGGTGTTGTATGTACCCACCTACTGGATGCTGGCACACGGCTTATGGAATTCTGACGATTACGCCCACGGTCCCATCGTGCTGGTGGTGACCTTCTATTTGATCTGGCAGCAGCGGGCTGTGTTTATACATGACACTGGCATTCGTTCACCCACGCAAGGTGAGGGGGTCGCCGGCTGGTTGTTGCTGGTTTCAGGCTTGCTGATGTATGCATTGGGGCGCTCGCAGGATATTCTGCTGCTCGAAGTCGGCTCGCAGATCCCCGTCATTCTTGGCGCATTGCTCGTCACCTTGGGCCTTCCGGCCGCCCGTGCCCTTTGGTTTGCGCTGTTCTTCCTGCTGTTCATGGTTCCCTTGCCGGGTTTTATAGTGGACGTCGCCACCGGGCCGCTCAAGCAATATATTTCGGTGATCGCCGAGCAGGTGTTGTATGCGGTCGGATACCCCGTCGCGCGCAGCGGCGTCACCCTCACCGTAGGCCAGTATCAACTACTGGTGGCCGACGCCTGTTCCGGTCTGCACTCCATGTTCAGCCTGTCGGCCATGGGTTTGCTGTATCTGTACCTGATGCAGCACACCAGCACCGCGCGCAATCTCATCATCATGGCCGCCATTCTGCCGATTGCATTCGCCGCCAACATCGTGCGCGTCATCGTCCTGATTCTGGTGACCTACCACCTGGGCGACGAAGCGGGGCAGGGTTTCCTGCATGACTTTGCCGGCATCATGCTGTTCGTCATCGGCCTGCTGTTTTTGTTTGCGCTGGACGGGGTGCTGGGATTTCTCTTCCCCGACCGTTCGCGTGTCCGGGCGCAGGCCTGATGTCATGCGTATGCAACCGAACCCGATCATGCTGTGCACCCTGACGACAGGAAGCAACCCATGAAACTCATCAGCTTCAAGCACCTCGTCATCGGCCTGTGCATGTTCGCTGCCGCGGGCATGGCGCTGGCGCTCAAGCCCACCGCCAAGCTGGTCGATGCCGAATCGCAAATCAATCTGGAAACCTTGATTCCGGCCCGGCTCGGCAACTGGAAGGTGGATGAAACCATTGCCACCCTGCTGGTCACGCCCGAACTGCAAAAGGTGATCGAGGAAACCTACAGCCAGACCCTGAGCCGTACCTATATCAACCGCGAAGGCAAACGCATCATGCTGTCGGTTGCCTATGGCGGCAGCCATGGTGAAGGCATGCAGACCCATCGTCCCGAGGTGTGTTATCCGGCCCAGGGCTTCGAGGTGGTCAAGGACACCCAGCCTGCCGTGCTCAACACGCAATACGGCGAACTTCCGATCAAGCGTCTGGTGGCCGCGCAGGGCGCGCGCAATGAGCCGATCACCTACTGGGTGGTGGTGGGCGACCAGCAGACCCAGTTCGGGCTGCGCATGAAACTCGCGCAACTGCGCTACACCCTCACCGGCGTGATTCCCGACGGCATGCTGGTGCGCGTGTCATCGATCGACCGCGACGAGACGGGCGCCTACGAGGACCAGACCGATTTCATCCGTTCGATGCTCGCCGCCATGCGCGCCACCGAGCGGGAACGCATCACCGGCAAGTTCGATTCCTGAAGCGCTGAACAACGCAGGGGGCAATTGAGTGCCCAACTGTTGAATGGGCTTGTTTTAATTCTTTGAAAGCAGACTGAACAATCATGACCAAAAAAGCCCTCATCACCGGCGTCACCGGCCAGGACGGCGCCTATCTTGCCGAATTTCTGCTGGAAAAAGGCTACGAAGTCCACGGCATCAAGCGCCGTACTTCACTGTTCAATACTGATCGCATCGATCACCTGTACGAAGGTCCAGAAGTCAAAACCCGGCGCTTCGTGCTGCACCACGGCGACCTCACCGACTCGTCCAGCCTCATCCGCATCATCCAGCAGGTTCAGCCCGACGAAATCTACAACCTGGCTGCGCAAAGCCACGTTGCCGTCAGCTTCGAGGAACCCGAATACACCGCCAACTCCGACGCCTTGGGCGCGCTGCGCATCCTCGAAGCCATCCGCATCCTCGGCCTGGAAAAGAAGACCCGCTTCTATCAGGCCAGCACCTCCGAACTCTTCGGCCTGGTGCAGGAAACCCCGCAGAAAGAAACCACCCCCTTCTACCCGCGCAGCCCCTATGCGGTGGCCAAGCTGTACGCCTACTGGATCACCATCAACTACCGTGAAGCCTATGGCATGTATGCCTGCAACGGCATCCTGTTCAACCACGAAAGCCCGATGCGCGGCGAAACCTTCGTCACCCGCA
>JASJPF010000051.1:0-24181 GCA_031426835.1 Thiobacillus sp. | reverse complement strand
GGAAATGGCAATGAACTGACAGAGCTAGTTGTAAATCTGGGGAAGCCCTTGTAGTAGAGGTAAGGGGTCGCGCGTTAGTGCGGTCCCAGCGGGACAAAGCAACATCCAGGATCAGGTCTTGCAAAACAACATTCTTCATTATCAGCCAGCTGATTATTAGCTTATCTGCTCACGCTTATCAATTAAAGGGGCCAGCAATTAAAGGGGCCAGGGTCGAGTTATCTTGAGACTTCAGGGTTTGAGTGACCGCTTATTGGATGAGTTGACCGGCAGCAAAGGCCGAGAAAGAGCCGATCGCTCTATCTACATGAACTTCGGCTTTTGGTTGCAGGTTTAACATGCCAACCCCCCAGCATTACAAAGCACCCCCAACATCCATAAAAAAGGCCAGCGTTCAGCTGGCCTTTTCGTGTATGGACAAATCTCAGGCCGCAGCCAGCACCTGCTTGCGATATTTGTTGAGGTCGCGTGTGGTCTCGAACGTCTGCCCCAGCAAGTTTGACAGGTTGCGTAATATCCCCCCTATCACCTTGTTTTCCCAGGTTTCATCAAAGCGGATTTGTTCGTCTAGCCAGTGTTCCAGCCATTCCGGGTTGGGCAGGCGCGACTGGATGGTGTCCATGGGGAACAGCGTTTCGTTGACGTGCAGGTTGGTAGGATGCAGCGCCTTGTCGGAGCGCTTGCTCGACGCCATCAGAAAACCGATCTTGGCGAAGGCCGCAGCCACGCCATTTCCACCCTGCTTCAGCGCGCGTTTCATGTATTGCAGATAGGCGCCGCCGTGACGGCCTTCGTCTCTTGAAATGGTTTCGTAAATCTTTTTGATCACAGGCTCGGTGTGCCATTCTGATGCGCACTTGTACCACTGCGTCAGCCGTACTTCGCCGCAAAAATGCAGCATCAGGGTTTCCATCGGCGGAGCCGGATCAAACGGGAATCGAATCGCGTGCAATTCTTCTTCCGTTGGCATGAACTCGGGTTTGTAGCGCCGCAGGTATTCCATCAATACCAGCGAATGCTTTTGCTCTTCATAAAACCAGATCGACATGAAGGCGGAGAAATCGCTGTCATGCACGAAGTCGCGCAGGAACATCTCTGTCGCGGGCAATGCCGCCCATTCGGTGATGGCATTCATCTTGATGGTCAATGCCTGCTCGTCGGAGAGCTTGCTGGCGTCGAATGTGTCCCACGGAATATCGGTTTCCATGTTCCAGCGGGCGCGTTCAAGTGATTTGAATAGTTCGATATAAAGCATGTGAGGGGGGAGCCGCAGGTTTGTTCGGGTATGCCCCGATGCGTCATTGTTGTCTGGGTAATGGTTATTTTAGTGTCAATCCGGGGCTTGTGCTGTCGGGATTCAGGATTAACATTTTATTAACGCTGTCCATGATGGGATGGATGAATGATTATCTGAGCCGGCAGGGGTGCGGCTTCAGATAGCGACAGTCCGGGCACTTTATAAAACCAATTCGGCCTTGGCCTGAATCAATGCCTGTGCCAATCGAACGCCGCTTTCCCAGGCACGCTCAACACCTGCTCCGGCGATGCCATCACCAATCAGGGCAACCCGGCTTTCCCGGTCGCTCAGCCAAAACCCCCCTGCTGTTGTCGATTCCGGGCGTGCATGCCGCCACAAGTGAGACGCCTCGACTTCAACCGGCCAGGGCAAGCCCAACAGGCCCATTAATGCCGAGGCCGCACGTGTACTGGCTTCTTCGGCTGAGGCTTCAAGGTAGGTTTCTGCAAACTCGTGACTGCTATGGACGACCCATAAGTCGGGGTTGTCGGATGACTGGCGAACGGCAAGCTTCAGCAAATGATCGTCAAACTTGATGACATTCGCTGCGGGCCCGCCTTCCCAGCGCATTAAAAACGACCAGATCGGGCGGTATCGAACGTCGCCCAATCCTTCGCGCAGCAGGGGCAGTGCATCGAGTAAAGGCAGAGCCTGCGGCGTGGGCACGCTGCAAATTACGCAATCGAAGTTGCCCATTTCCCGGCCATCTTCAAGAATGATGGTGCGGGGCTTAAGCGCCGCTACGGGCGTATTGGTGTGCAACGTTGCCTCACCGAGCAACTCGTGAACCAGTTTGGAGGGCTCAATATTCAGTCTATAGTGATTTTGCAGCTGTGCCTGGACCCACGTTACCGTGGCGCGTCCTTGCAATATGTCACCTCGAATTGCCTCAAGCCAACCCTGACGTACCCATTGCCGCAACTGGCTGCGGAAGGGGTCGCGTTGGGCTGAGATAAATGGCGTGCCCAAGGACGCCCAACCCTGTTCCAGGCGTTCAGTTGATAAACGCCCACCGGCGACGCTCGCTTTTTCGAATACATCCACTTCCCAGCCTGCAGCGGCAAGATGCCCCGCACAACTGGCTCCAGCAATACCCGAACCCACTATGCCAGCTTTGAGTGGTGTGCTGGATGCTTCAGCAGGAATAGAACTGCGGTCTACCCCTTGCGGGTCTGGTTTCGTCATAAATTAGTTTCCTTGCAGAGCTGTCAGGCGGCTTGCAGTCTTGCCGAACGGGACACTCGAGGTGCTCTGGATTGAAGGCCAATCAACAAAACACTTTGGTTTGAATTACATGGAAAACGCACTTTATCAGATAATCATTAAGTACTAATCAATATGGGCGGCAAGGTTAAATTTGCAGCGCTCAGAGTAGTTTTAGCTGCATCGCCACATGCGGGATACCCGCTTCCTCATACGCTGCTCCAACCGCCTCAAAACCTGCAGCCGCATAAAAACCCGCAGCATGGGTTTGTGCACTGAGCTTGAGCACGCTGCGCCCACGCAGCTTTGCTGCGCGCTGAGCCGCCGCCAGCAAAGCCTTGCCTATGCCAACTCCGCGCCAGGCCGGCAGCACGGCCATGCGACCCATGTGGCCGTCAGGCAGCAATCGAGCGCAGCCAATGGGCGTGCCTTCCATGGTCAGGGCGAGGATATGCAAGGCCGTGACATCGTGCTCATCCCATTCCATGGCTTCGGGTACGCCCTGCTCTTCGATAAAGACTGACCGTCGCACCACACTCAGGCGCGATGCATCGCGTGCCCAGTCGGTTTCGTGCAAGGTGAAGTCCGCCATATCCACTCAGTCCCCGACTCGCACAAACCGCCGGGCGGCACGATGGCCGCGAGCCGCCTGCACGCTAAGCAACGCCCATAAACCCGCCACAAAATAGCTGCCGGTGATGAGCAGGGCCTGGCGATGGTTGCCCTGCGTCATCCAGCTGGTGACGCCATAGGTCAGCGGGCCGATGATCGATGCGAGTTTGACCGACAACCCCCACAATCCGAAAAACTCGGCCTGCTGTGCCGGCGGCGCCAGCAGGCCGACCATGGCGCGTCCTGCCGACTGCGAGGCGCCCATGCACAGGCCTGCCAGATTGGCGGCCACCCAGAACATGCGTTCGTCTGGGGCGGCCCAGGCCAGCAACACCATGACGATCCAGCCAACGAGCGTCAATGCAATGGCACGCACATGGCCGATGCGGTCCTGCACATGGCCAAAGGCGAATGCGCCTATAGCGGCGGTAATGTTGACCAGCAGAACCAGCAGGATGGTTTGCTGGGTGGTGAAATGAAAAGCCTGACTGGCGTAAATGGCGGCCAGGGTAATCACGGCCTGGATGCCCGCCTGGTAGAGCACGGTGCAGATCAAGAACTGCTTCAGATCGGGTAGTTGGCGCAAATGACTCAGGGTATGTCGAACCTGCTGCCAGGCACTGCGCGCAGTACGTTGCGGCTGCGGCTGCGCGCGTTCGCGCAGCATCAACAATGTGGGCAAACTCGCCAGCGCAAAAATCGATGCGGTGATCAGCATGGCCACCGGCACAAAATCAGCCGCGCCCTGTCCTGCCGCCTGCGCCCAGCTGATCCAGGCCAGACTCGCACCGAGCGACACCAATCCACCAACATAGCCCAAAGCCCAACCCCAGCCTGATACCCGCCCCAGCGCGCGTGGGTGCGCCAGTTCAGGCAGAAACGCGGCAATGAGGTTTTCGCCGGTGCCGAAAAAGTAATTGGAGACCACCAGTGCAGCAATCGCCAGAACCAGCGCGCCCGGCGCCGCAAAGTACAGCAATGCCGTGGCGCCGACACAGCCCAGCGTGGTAAGCCACAGCAGTTTTTTCTTGCGGGCATGCGCGTCGGCATAGGCGCCGATCAAGGGTGCGGTCAGCATCACCAGTGCGTAGGAAACCGACAGGGCTAGCGTCCAGGCAAAGGTTGCCCAGGGTGCATTACCAGCCACCACCGAAACGAAATAAGCACTGAAAACGGCGGTGATAACCACCGTCGTGTAGCCCGAATTGGCGAAGTCGAACATGGCCCAGGCCCACACTTCACGGCGCGGCACGCCGGGGCGCAAGAGGGGATTCATTCCAGAAAAAACCGTTTAACCACAGAGACACAGAGGCACGGAGGGAAAGCGAGATATCCAATGCCACACAAGAATTTAACGGTTTTCTCCGTGTCTCTGTGTCTCTGTGGTGAAGGGGTTAGGTTCATCATCGCCCGGCGCCGTCCTCGGCCTGCTGCTGCAGCGCCCACATATGCGCATACACGCCATGTTTCGCCAGCAGCGGGAGATGGCGGCCACGCTCGACGATACGCCCGCCTTCCATCACCAGGATCTCGTCGGCTTCGACCACAGTGGACAAGCGGTGCGCAATGATGAGGCTGGTGCGGCTCCTGGCAATTTCCAGCAGCTCGGCCTGAATCGCTTTTTCGGTTTTGGTGTCGAGTGCGGAGGTGGCCTCGTCCAGAATCAGGATGGCGGGATTCTTCAGCAGCGTGCGGGCAATCGCCACCCGCTGCTTCTCACCGCCCGACAACTTGAGGCCACGTTCGCCCACCACCGTATCCCAGCCCTGCGGCAGTATTTCGATGAAATGCAGGATGTGTGCAGCGCGTGCGGCTTCGATCACTTCGTCGCGGCTGGCATCCGGGCGGCCATAAGCAATGTTGTAATAGATGCTGTCGTTGAACAGAACGGTGTCCTGCGGCACCACACCAATGGCGATACGCAGGCTGTCCTGTGTGACCTGCCGGATATCCTGGTCGTCGATGCTGACGCTGCCAGCGCTGGCATCGTAAAACCGGAACAACAAGCGCGCCAGCGTCGATTTTCCAGCGCCACTCGCGCCCACCACCGCCACGGTTTTGCCGGCGGGAATGCTGAAGCTGACGTCATGCAGAATCGGCCGGTCGACATTGTAGGCAAAGTCCACATGGTCGAATTTCACTGCGCCCGCCACTACTTCGAGCTCTCGTGCATCGGGTGCATCCTCGACTTCACGCGGCCGTTTCAGCAGCGCGAACATGCGCTCGACGTCGGTAATCGATTCCTTGATCTGGCGGTACATCACCCCCAGAAAACTCAGCGGTTGAAACATTTGCAGCAGAAAGGCATTGACCATCACCAGATCGCCCAGCGTCAGCTTGCCTTCGACCACGCCATTGGCGGCGCGCAGCACCATCAGGGTGACGCCTATCGCGATGACGGCCGCCTGGGCTGCATTCAGCAGACCGAGCGAGCGCTGCGATTTCAGCGCCATGGCTTCCCATTCGATCAGGCTGGCGTCGTAACGCTTGGCTTCGTACCGTTCATTGCCGAAATATTTAACCGTCTCGTAATTCAGCAGGCTATCGATGGCGCGGCCATAGGCTTCGGAATCCAGCGTATTGGCGCGCCGCACAAACTGGGTGCGCCATTCGGTGATGGTGATGGTGAAGCCCAGATACGCCGCCAGCGTGATCAGCGTAATCACGCCAAATATCCAGTCGAGCTTGACGAACAGAATGCCCGCTACCATCAGGATTTCCAGCACCGTCGGGGTAATGCGGAACAGCAGATAGCCAACCAGATTCGACACCGCGCGGGCGCCGCGTTCGATATCCCGCGTGATGCTGCCGGTCTGACGCTCCAGGTGGAAGCGCAGCGACAACGCGTGCAAATGCTGAAACACCGCCATGCTGATGCGGCGCATCGCGCGTTGCGTGACCTTGGCGAAGATGACATCGCGCAGGTCGGAAAAAGTGGTGCTGGCAAAACGCAACAGACCGTAACCTATGATGAAGGTCAACGGCAATATCAGCTCCGGACGCGGCTTGTCGAGCGCATCGATGATTTCTTTCAGCACCAGCGGCACCGCCACCGAAGCCAGCTTGGCGCCAATCAACAGCGCCATGGCCAGCAGCACGCGACCGCGGAACTCCCATAAATAAGGGAACAGACCGCTGATTGAACGCAGACTGGGTTCGCCAAGTGGTGGCGGAGCGGCGTGGGAATGAACGTCAGGATGCATCAGGTCGGGTAGAATCGCGGTTTGTATTCCCTGATTTTACGTTGATGCGCGCGGATTCCGGCGCGTCACGCCTGATTAGCATGAAACCTCACGACAATTTAAAGCTCTTTGGCATTCCCAATTGCACGACAGTCAAGAAAACCCGCGCCTGGCTCGCCGAGCATAAGCTTGACGTCACGTTTCACGATTTCAAGAAACAGGGCGTTGAAGCAAGCTGGTTAAGCCAGGTTGTTGCGCAAACCGGCTGGCAGGCACTGCTCAACACACGCGGCACCACCTGGCGCAAACTGAGCGATGCGGAAAAAGCGGCTGTGATCGACAGCAGCAGTGCCATCCATTTGATGCAGGACCAGCCCAGCGTGATCAAGCGCCCGGTGCTGGACGCGGACGGTGTTTTCCACATCGGATTTTCCGAAGACCAGTACCAAGCCCTCTGGAGCATAACCTTGCATGGCCAATGAAACTTTCGAGCTTGCAGTTGAACTGCTGAAGCGACGTTCGCTGACACCCGACGACGCCGGTTGCAACGATCTCATCGCCGCACGTCTGCAAAAACTGGGCTTTCATATCGAGCGGATTTGTCACAATGGCGTCGACAATTTATGGGCGCGCAAAGGTAATGCCGCACCCGTCGTGTGTTTCGCCGGCCATACCGATGTGGTCCCAACCGGGCCGCTGGATCAATGGCTGTCCGATCCATTCGAGCCCACCCTCCGAGACGGCAAGCTTTTCGCGCGCGGTGCGGCAGACATGAAAACCTCGGCTGCTGCTTTTGTCACAGCCACCGAGCGTTTTATCATTGCCCACCCGGATCACAAAGGCTCGATCGCCTTTCTGATCACCTCGGATGAAGAAGGCCCCGCAACCGACGGTACCGTCCGCGTGGTCGAAGCCTTGAAGGCGCGGGGTGAGCTGCTTGATTACTGCATCGTGGGTGAACCCACCAGCGCCGCCGAGTTCGGCGACACCATTAAAAATGGTCGCCGCGGTTCGCTGTCCGGCATCCTCCGCGTCAAAGGCGTGCAAGGGCATATCGCCTATCCGCACCTGGCCAAGAACCCGATCCACCTGGCGGCGCCCGCGATTGCCGAACTCGCCGACACCATGTGGGATGAAGGCAACAATTACTTTCCGCCGACCACCTGGCAGATATCCAATATCCACGCCGGCACCGGTGCCACCAACGTCATCCCCGGCGTGCTCGAAATCCAGTTCAATTTCCGCTTTTCCACCGCCAGCACCGCTGAAGGCCTGATGGACGCGGTGCAGGAAATTCTGGAAAGCCATGGTCTGGACTTCGATATCGACTGGACTTTATCGGGCAAGCCATTCCTTACCCCACGCGGTCCGTTGTGCGAGAAACTCAGTGAAGCGATCCGCGAAGTAACCGGTATTACACCTGGATTGTCTACCACCGGCGGCACCTCGGACGGCCGTTTTATCGCTGAAATCAGTCGCGAAGTGGTCGAGTTTGGCCCTCTCAACAGCAGTATCCACAAGCTGAACGAGCACGTGGCCGTTGAGAATATTGAACCGCTGGCGATGATTTATCAAAAGACCCTGGAAAAACTGCTGGCCTGATTGACCTTAAATGCCATGAATCATTTCGACGACACCGAATCTCTCATCACCGTACGCGACTGGCTACGCTTCGCCGTATCGCGCTTTAACGAAGCCAAGCTGTGTTTTGGCCACGGTTCCGATAACGCCTTTGATGAAGCTGCCTATCTGATCCTGCATACCTTGCATTTACCGCTCGACCGGCTCGATCCCTTTCTCGATGCCAGCCTCACCCACGGTGAATCGGAGCAGGTGCAGGCGGTGATCGAACGACGGGTCAAGGAACGCCTGCCTGCAGCCTATCTCACCCATGAAGCCTGGCTGAACGGACACCGCTTCTACGTCGATGAGCGGGTGATTGTGCCGCGATCCTTCATTGCCGAATTGCTGGGCGATCAATTGACGCCGTGGATTGAAAATCCGGATGAAGTGCTCCATGCGCTCGACCTGTGCACCGGCTCGGGCTGTTTGGCCATTCTGGCTGCCGAGGCTTTTCCCAACGCGCAGGTCGATGCAGTCGATCTCTCCAGGGATGCACTGGATGTGGCTGACCGCAACGTGGCCGAATACGACTTGCAGCAGCGAATCGAACGCATTGAATCGGATTTGTTTACGGCGCTGCAAGGCCGCACTTATGACGTCATTCTCAGCAATCCCCCTTATGTGAATGCCAAATCGGTGGCGAACCTGCCGCCGGAATATCAGGCGGAACCCTCGCTGGCGCTGGGTTCCGGCGAAGACGGGCTGGAGGCAACCCGGCAGATCCTGGCCAAGGTTAAATCCCATCTCAACCCTGGCGGTCTGCTGGTGGTGGAGATTGGCCACAACCGCGCTGAACTCGAAGCCGCTTACCCGGCCCTCCCCTTTACCTGGCTTGATACCGAGAGTGGCGACCATTTTGTCTTCATGCTGCGCCGCGAAGACCTGCCCTGATCCATTACGGCACCAGGAAATGCAGCGAGACCACGTGCGCTTCGCGCCATAGCACCTCAAGCGGCACAGCTTCCACGCCTTTTATTTCAAAGTCACTGCGTGAATGCGCAATCACCCGACAGCCAAACCCACGCATGATGCGGGCGAACGCCTGACCGATTCGACCCATGCCGATAATGCCGACTGTTTTGCCTTACAGGCGGAAGCCCAGCAAGCCATCAAGCCTGAAATTATTGTGACTGACCTGGTCGAGTACCTGCGGAAGATTGCGCGCAATAGCCAGCAACAAGGCCACCGCATGCTCCGCAACCGACTCAGGGCTATACGCGGGTACGTGCGCCACACATAGGCCCAGTTGACGTGCGGCATCGAGGTCAATGTTATCCACCCCTACCGCGCGCTGGACGACAAGCCGAACCCCCAAGGCCGCCAATGCGCCCAAGGCGGCCGCATCGAGCATATCGCCGACAAAACTCAAGACCCCATCGCAACCCCGAAGTGCTTTCAAATCAGAGGGGAATGACAATGTTTTAAGGGCTTGGACCCGATGCCCGGAAGCCTCGAGCGCAGGGCGAAGATACAGCTCGTCATGAGGCTGGATACTGGAAATAGCGAGTTTCAAGGCTTCCGGCACATAGATTTCAAACTGAAAAATGATGTGCTTATAATAGACAGCTTGCGGCCATTCATCTAAAAACCCGGCCGCCTCGAACCCAACTTCCACAGGAATAAACCATGCAACAGCAACTGGATGTGTTCGTAGCCTCTATTTCTTCTTTCTGGACGCAACTGGCAGGCTTCGTGCCGCAACTGCTTGCGGCCATGGTTCTGCTGTTTGTCGGCTGGCTGATCGCCAATCTGGTACGCACCGGCGTCATGAAACTGCTTGATATTCTGCGCTTTGACAGCCTGGCTGAAAAAACCGGCATCGAAGCCTTTCTCAAGCAGGGAAATCTGGATGTATCACTGTCACGCATCCTCGCCAAATTAGCCTATTGGGTCATTATCTTCATCGTGATTGTCACGGTAGCAAACAGCCTCGGCCTGCACATGGTGGCAGAACTCTTCAACAAGGTGGTGCTCTATATCCCCAATATCATTGTCGCGATACTGGTCCTGGTGTTTGGCATTCTGGTGGCGCGTTTCATCAACCGCATGGTATTCGCCTACCTCAACAACATCGGGGTGCAAGGCGCACTGACCATCAGCACCTTGGCTGAATATGCGGTAATCATCTTCGTCATATTCGTTGCGCTGGAACAGCTGGCAATTGGCACCAATCTGTTGACCGCGGCCTTCCAGATCGGCTTCGGTGCGATCGGCCTGGCTTTTGCGCTGGCATTCGGCCTCGGTGGCCGCGAATGGGCTGCAGGCGTGATCAAGAAACTGACTGAGAAGTAAATGCAGCGGGTGTAAAACGCACCCGATTCAACCAAAAACGGCAGTTTGACTCGCTATTGAGCGAGCCAAACTGCCGTTTTTAAATGTGCTTAATGACTTAACGCATGCGTGGTTTGCGCGTGTGCTTATCCGGCACGCCGCGCATCTGCCGGCGCGGACTCGGCGCCATGTCTGCCCAGTCCAGTACGCGCGCAACCAGATCGTCTTCAAGCTCCATTTTCTGGCCACGGCGCAGTTGCGGTGGCAATGCAATCGGACCAAAGCGGATGCGGGTGAGACGCGATACGGTCAGCTTGAAATGTTCGAATATCCGACGCACTTCGCGTTTGCGGCCTTCCTTGATAATCACGCGATACCAGCGGTTCACCCCCTCGCCGCCTGCAGCAAAACAGCTTTGCAACTGCGCCGGGCCATCGTCGAGTTCAATGCCTGCCAGCAATTGCGCAATCATGTCTTCGGACAACTCGCCCAATACACGTACCGCATATTCACGCTCGACTTCAAAGCGCGGGTGCATCAGGTTATTCGCGAGTTCGCCCGAGGTAGTGAACACCATCAACCCGTCGGTATTGAAATCCAGCCGGCCAATGGCAATCCATTTGGCGCCACGCAGCCTGGGTAGGGCATCAAACACCGTGGGGCGGCCCTTGGGGTCGTCGCGCGTGACGATCTCGCCTTCCGACTTGTGATAAATCAGAATGCGCGTGCGTTTCTCATCAAAACGCAAATACACGCGCCGGCCACTCACCTTGACGACGTCACGCGGCCCGACCTTGCTGCCGATCAGGGCCGTCTCGCCATTGACCTGCACCCTACCCTGGGCAATCCATTCCTCCATCTCCCGACGCGAACCGACCCCGGCCGATGCCAGCGCTTTTTGCAGGCGTTCGCTCGCCGCCTCGGGCGCGGTAGCCTGTTGCAGACGGCTCGCCGCGCGTCCCATGGGAGCGGAGGGCGAACGGCGGATGGGGGATGTGGGGCGGGACATATTCAATGAATCTCGGTAACGGCAGGATCAGACACAACGCCATTATCGGGTGCGTTGCTGATGCGGACGATTTCGATCACCGCGCCAAACGTCTGGGGACCGTCATTGTCCAGCAATTCCGCCCGAAGTTCAGGAATTAATGCAGTTTCATCAGGGGTAACGAGTTGGCCCAACTCTTCCAGCGGCGGCAATTCGGACAATGTCCGCAGCCCCAGATCGCTGAGGAAATGGTTGCAGGTGCCGAATAGCGCCGGGCGTCCAGGCACGTCGCGATGGCCAATGGCTTCGATCCAGCCCCGTTCTTCCAGCGTCTTGATGATGTTGGGATTGACCGAAACGCCGCGAATATCCTCAATATCGCCGCGCGTCACCGGCTGGCGATAGGCAATGATGGCGAGGGTTTCCAGCACGGCACGTGAGTAGCGTGGCGGCTTTTCGTTCTTCAGGCGTGATAACCAGGGCTGCATTTCGGCGCGGGTCTGGAAGCGCCAGCCGTCGGCCACCTGCACCAGCTCCACCCCCCGACCGTGCCACTGCGCGCGCAACTCGTCGAGCGTGCGACGTAGCATATCGTTCGAAAACTCTTGTTCGAACATGCGTTTAAGGTCAACGAGCGAGAGGGGTTCAATAGCGGCCAGCAATGCCGCCTCGATCACGACTTTCAGGTCTTCCGGATTGTCATTCGGTTGTAAGTTCATGGAGCTTCACGTAGATGGGGGCAAATGGCTCGGCCTGGGTCACGTCGAGCAATGTTTCCTTGGTCAATTCCAGTACGGCCAGAAAGGTGACCACAAGCTCATGTACAGTCGAAGAATCTGGGAATAACTCCTTGAATTCCATGAACTCACCATGCGACAACCGCTTCAAAATGCGAGTCATGTGTTCACGGATCGACAATTCCTGGCGACCGATGCGGTGATGCGTGCGATTTTTCGCGCGCGACAGGATGGCCAGCCAGGCAGCGGCCAGTTCTTCCGGGTGCAGGCTTGGCAAATGCTTGGCCGATGCGGGTAAAAACACGCTGACCGTGTCGAAATCGCGCCCGGCCTGCGGGATGTCATTGAGATGCTGGCCGGCGAGCTTCATCTGCTCGTACTCCAGCAGTCGCCTCACCAGTTCAGCACGCGGGTCGTCGCCCTCGTTCGCTTCGTCACTCTGCTGCAGCCGCGGCAGCAACATGCGCGACTTGATGTCGATCAGCATCGCCGCCATCAGCAAATATTCTGCCGCCAGCTCCAGTCGCGTGGCGCGTGCCGCCTCAACATAGGCCATGTACTGCCTGGTCAGCGCCGCCATGGGAATGTCCAGCACATCCAGGTTCTGCTGGCGGATCAGGTAGAGCAGGAGATCGAGCGGGCCTTCGAACGCTTCAAGAAAAATCTCGAGCGCGTCCGGCGGAATATAAAGGTCCTGCGGCAATTCGGTGAGCAACTCGCCGCGCACCTTGATCACCGGCGCAGGCGGTATATCAAGGGTGGACGCGTCAAGTAGCTTTGGGCTGTTCATGCCGGCATTTTACCCGATGGCGCCTCTAACCATCTTTATGTCGTTCCCGCAAAAGCGGAAATGACAATTATGAGGGAAGCTCCAGCCCCGCTTCCAGTGCAAATACCACACGTATCAGACTTTGCCACATAGCGGGCGGCAGAAGGCATCGTACTCATGCATGGAGACAGGATATGTCGAAAACTTTTACACTCCCTCAAGGAAACTCAATGCTTAACATTGAATTGTATAGATATTTTTTAATGGAACAGAACATGCTTATACGTGAATACCATTATCCATATAAGGAGATTAAATTATGAAACGCACTTTACTTGCAGTTTTGCCGTTTTTTTCCGATGCTCGGGCGATGAGCTATGGAGCGGCTCTATTCCTTGGCTTGCTGGGGGGGGCCACGTCCAGCTCAGCCACTGTGCTGACTGTGACAGACTCATCCTGGAAAATAACGGCGAGCGCGCCCAGTACAACTGACTGGAAAAGCAACGCAGCCTTCGACGATTCCGCGTGGGAATCCGCCACCGAGCTTTCCAGTTGGGCCGGTTATGCGGCAAAAGTCATTTGGAGTTCTGGCGGGCAGTATTCCCAGACCGAGACGCAGGTTTGGGCCAGGGCTATTTTCAATCTCGGCACGCTCCCGTTGTCCGCTTTCCTCAACAACGGCTTCGATGACGACGGCGACATCTTCATCAACGGCATCCAGGTGGTTAGCGACCATAATGGGTACGCCAGCAATTCGTTCGCCGAGATCACCTCGTACCTGACCCTTGGCAACAATCTCATCGCATTCACCGCCACGGACAACTACCCCACTTACGGATACAACCACGGTGCTGCCGCACAGGTTGACGCCACTTTCGCGCAGGTACCCGAACCTGCCACCCTCGCCCTGCTGGGGCTTGGCCTGGCTGGCCTGGGGCTGATGCGTCGCCGCACAGCTTGATCACGCTGCGCGCAGGGTAAAAATGGCGACTTCGGTCGCCGTTTTTTGTGGCCGCATCATGTGCCATACCCATCTGGCGTGACCCGGTTTCCGGGCATCACCTGACCCGGAACCCGTCATGACCAATATCTCCAACCAAGACATCGAGTTCATGGTTCAACCCACTCTGGCCGGGTGACATGGTGCTAAGCCTGCGGGCACCCGCATTCCATGGCGTGGAAGAGGCGCCGCTTTCCGTCATGATGATGTTTGCTTCTGTGCGCGTTGTCTCGCTATGCTTCAACTGCTTTTCTCAGGCTAATTGATTCTGCCCGAATACCACCTCAGCCACATCCTGATAACGCTTGGCGAAATGCACGGTCAGCCCTTCACGGATGTGGTCCGGCAGTTTGTCAAAGTCCCGCCGGTTGGCGTCTGGCAAGATGAGTTCAGAAATACCGACGCGGCGCGCTGCGATGACTTTTTCGCGGATGCCACCCACCGGCAGCACATGGCCGGTCAGCGTCAGTTCGCCGGTCATCGCGAGGGGCCGCTTGATCTTGACGTTCCTGGCCAACGACAGCAGCGCGGTCGCCATGGTGACGCCGGCACTCGGGCCATCCTTCGGCGTCGCGCCTTCCGGCACGTGGAGGTGGACAAAGCTGGTGTCGAAGAATGTACTCTCCGCGTTATAGGCTTTCAGGTGCGAAGCAACGTAACTGTAAGCGATTTCGGCCGACTCCTTCATCACCTCGCCCAACTTGCCGGTGAGCTTGAAGCCCCGGTTCAGCGTATGGATGCGCGAAGCCTCAATTGGCAGCGTCGCCCCGCCCATCGAGGTCCAGGCCAGGCCGGTGACCACGCCGACGCCGCTCATGGGTTTTTCCCGGTTGAATACGGGCTTGTCGAGATAGGCCTCGACCTCCTTGATGCCAACCTTGATCGGCGTGGATTCGCCGCCTAAAACCTTGACCACGGCCTTTCTGGCTACCCGGCCCAGCTGCTTTTCCAGGTTGCGTACCCCGGCTTCGCGCGCATACCCTTCGATCACGTGGCGCAACGCACCATCGGTAATTTTGAGTTGCGTGTTTTTCAGTCCGGCTCGGGTGAGCACGCGTGGCCACAGATGATTTCTCGCAATCGCAACCTTTTCTTCGGTGATGTAACCCGACAGGCGAATGACTTCCATCCGGTCGAGCAACGCCGAGGGAATCGAGAAATCATTGGCCGTACAGATGAACAGTGCTTTGGACAAATCAAACCGCACATCGAGGTAATGGTCGAGGAAATCGGCATTTTGCTCGGGATCGAGCACTTCCAGCAGCGCCGAGGCCGGGTCCCCCTGGTAATTGCCGCCGACTTTGTCAATTTCATCCAGCATGATGATCGGGTTGGCTGATCCGACCTCTTTCAATGCCTGCACGAACTTGCCCGGCATGGCGCCAATGTAAGTACGACGATGGCCCTTGATTTCGGCCTCGTCGCGCATGCCGCCAACCGAGAAGCGGAAAAACTTGCGACCTAATGCCTCGGCGATGGATTTCCCGATCGAGGTCTTCCCCACACCGGGCGGTCCGATCAACAGCAAAATCGAGCCGGCCATTTCGCCGCGCATCGCGCCGACAGCCAGAAATTCGATGATGCGGTCTTTGACGTCATCCAACCCGTCGTGGTCACGGTCGAGAATGCTGCGTGCGTGTTCCAGGTCGATTTTGTCCTGCGTGTGTACCCCCCACGGCAGGGATGTCAGCCAGTCCAGATAATTGCGTGTCACCGCATATTCCGGTGAGCCGGTCTCCAGCAGGGAAAGCTTGTGCATTTCCTCATCGATGCGTTTTTTCGCTGGCTCGGGCAGCGTCAACTTGGCCAGGCGGTCATTGAAGGTATCGAGTTCGGCGGTTTTGTCGTCCTTGGCCAGCCCCAGTTCTTTCTGGATGGCTTTAAGCTGCTGGCGCAGAAAAAACTCGCGCTGCTGCGCGCTCATTTTTTCGTCAACCTTTTCGCGGATGTCCGATTGCAGGCGCGCCACGTCGAGTTCTTTCTTCAGCAACACCAGCACTTTTTCCATACGCTTCTTCAAGCCCAGCGCTTCCAGCACATCCTGCAAAGCCAGTTTTGATGCGGTGGTGAGGCTGGCTGCAAAATCAGTCAATTGCGAAGGCTCATTCGGCCCGAAGCGATTCAGAAAGAATTTGAGCTCTTCGGAATAGAGCGGATTGTGCGGCAGCAAATCCTTGATGGTGTTGATGATGGCAATGGAATACGCACGAATTTCTTCAGAATCCGGCTTGCCGACCTCGTTCGGATATTCGACCCGGACTTTGTACGGCGGCGTTTCGGACAGCCACTCGACGATACGGAAACGCCGCCTGCCCTCGGCAATGAATTGCATCTTGCCGTCAGTGCGCACGGGGTGATGAATTCGGGCCACGGTACCAATGCTGCGGAAGTCCGACCGTTTCACGTCGTCGGTATTGTCTGGCTTGACCACCACCAGCCCCACCATGTGATGCGCGGTTTCGCCGATGACCTCGACTGTCGGCAGCCACGGCGCTTCGTTCATCAGCAAAGGCAGGGTTTGCGCGGGGAAAAACGGCTTTTCGGTCAGCGGCAACAGGTACAGTTCGTCCGGCAGCACCGGCGACGCTGGCAACTTGCGTTCGTCGGACAGGAATTCACCTTCGAGCGCGGGGTCATTGGGCATGATCAGGTTTTCATAATCCAGCAAACAGGAGGTAGAAGTATCGGGCCAATCGGGCCGTTTTCAAGGGGAACTTGAATTGGGTCTGACCGGGATTTCCTTGATCGTGTCCGGCAGGCCTGACAAAATCATCAATTCGACCCGGCGATTGCGGGCCCGCCCCTCTGCCGTGTCGTTGGGCGCAATCGGCAGGCTGGCCTCGCGGCCAATGGCAAACAAACGCACCGGCGCAATGCCGTTCTCGGCCAGCAGGCGCACCACGCTGCTGGCGCGCACCGCAGACAATTCCCAGTTGGAAGCAAAAATCGAATTGCTGATAGGCACGTCATCGGTGTGACCGGTGATTTCCAGGTTGAATGGTTCGGTGCGCAACTGTTCCGCCACCGCGCGCAACACTGTCAAGGATTGCGGTTCAAGTTCGGCCTGCCCGGCGGCGAACAGCACATTCGCATTGATTTCGATGCTGACTCCACGACGGCTCTGGGTGACCCGTACCTTGCCCTCTTTCACCAGTGGCGCCATCACTTCAAGCAGGTTGCTCGCCACTTCGGTCATGTGCGCCTGCTCTTCGATCGCCTGCTGCTGTTTAAGGGTGCGTTGTTTGACTTCCGGCGGCAACGCCATCGGGGTCAATTGTGGCACGGGCGCGTCGCTCGAAGGTGACCTGCCGAAGGCATCGCCCAGCGAATTGGCCAGAACGCGATATTTGCTTTCGTTGACCGCTGAAATGGCATACATCACCACAAAGAAAGCGAACAGCAGGGTGACAAAGTCGGCGAACGAGATTAACCAGCGGTCGTGATTTTCATGCTCGACAGTGATGCGCCGGCGTCTGCGCATTTACAGATAACCCCTCAGGCGCGCCTCGATAAGGCGTGGATTGTCACCCTGAGCAATACCCATGAGCCCGTCACAGAAGATCTCGCGTTCGGTAACGCGACGCGCGATGGTGAACTTGATCTTGTTGGCAAGTGGCAGAAACACCAGGTTGGCCAAGCCTACGCCGTAAATGGTGGCGACAAAGGCAACCGCAATGCCTGCGCCCAGCTTGCCTGGATCCGACAAGTTTTCCATGACATGGATCAGGCCGATGACTGCGCCCAGAATGCCGAGCGTAGGCGCATAGCCTCCCGCTGATTCCCATACCCTGGCAGCCTGACGCTCGGCAGTTTCGAAACCGATGATTTGCACATCAAGCGTGTCGCGAAGCTTTTCTGCATCGGCGCCATCTATCAGCAGCTGAAGCCCCGTTTTCTGATAAGGGTCTCGCGTCATGTACAGATATTTTTCCAGCGCCAGCGGACTCTCCTGCCGCGCCGTATGTGACCACTGGACGATACGGCGAATGATGGCCTCCGCCTCCGACTCGGGCGGCTTGAACGCCCATTTGA
Source organism: Thiobacillus sp. (assembly GCA_031426835.1). Lineage (GTDB taxonomy): Bacteria > Pseudomonadota > Gammaproteobacteria > Burkholderiales > Thiobacillaceae > Thiobacillus. Next base: position 6,467 of record JASJPF010000051.1, on the reverse strand, counting down.
CCATCCGGACCCCGCGCAGGAAAACCGCCAGGGGATAATGTAGCAACACGGCCGCAAGCGTGCCCACCACCACGATGACGAATGCCGTGGGTTGCAGAAACAAGCTGATATGGCCGCCTTCCATGGCCTGGCCGCCAAAAATGGCGGCACCCGCCAGAATGAGACCTATCAGGCTTCCGCGATCCATGCATCTTCTTTCAGCTTGGTACGCAGTCGTGCGATGGCCTGGCCATGAAGCTGGCAAATACGGGATTCGCTGACACCGAACACTTCAGCGATTTCACGCAGATTGAGTTCCTGCTCGTAATACAGCGACATCAATAATTGTTCGCGCTCGGGCAGGTTTTCGATGCCTGCGATGATGCAGGCACGCAAATTGGCATCGAGTAATTGCGGCAACGGCATGCTGGACTCATTCGCCGACTGCTTGTCGAGAAAGGTATCGCTCTCGTCCGATTCGCCGAAATCTTCGAAATACATCAACTGATGACCACGCGCATCACCCAGCAGCGATTGATACGCCTCCAGGGGAATTTGCATGGCGGCGGCAATCTCGCCTTCGCTCGGTTGACGTCCAAGCTGATGTTGCAGCATGCCGATGGCTTTTTCAATTTTCCGCATCGATTGCCGGGCACTGCGTGGCATCCAGTCGGAATGACGCAACTCGTCGATCATCGAGCCACGGATACGTTGAATGGCATAGGCTTCGAATTGCGCACTTTGCGCTTCGTCGTAGCGACTGATGGCGTCCAGTAAACCCATCATGCCGGCCTGAACGATGTCATCTTCTTCTACGCTGGGCGGCAAGCGCCCCATCATGTGGTGTGCCAATCGTTTGACCATCGGCATGTATAGCGTCAGCAAATCGCCTTTTTCGCCTTTTTCGCTTCGGCCAGTTACGGTGTACATGTGTTATCCCCTTCTGCACGCATCCACCAGGCGGCTGCCCTGGATCACGCGCTGCATGAAACCTCCCACACTGCCCAGGCTGGGCGGCTGTGGCCAACGCAGCAACCCCTCCGCCAGCTTGCGAAACTGCGAGGTGGAGATGGCTACGGGAAACGCATCCACCACCGAAGTCCGCAAGGTACCTGCACGGGTCAGGCGCTCGTCTAGCGGAATATATCCCAGGTAGTCGACAGACACACTCAAATAGCGCTCGGCGGTTTGCGCAAAATTATGCGCCACGGCCTGTGCCTGCTCCGGCGATTCGATGCGATTAAGCAGCAATCGGAATTGGCGCTTGCCAAAATTGTGGGCCAGACGCTTGACCAGCGTATAAGCCTCGGTGATCGAAGCGTTGCCGGGCGGCAGCACCACCATGATTTCGGACGCAGCCAGACCCAGCGGCAACGCATCAGGGTCGGTGGCCTCTTCCATGTCCACCAGCACCACATCGACGCCGCATTGCAGCCGGTTGAAGCTTTGCGCCAGCCATTCCTGATCGCGTTCGGACAAACGTCCCAGCCGGTTGAATCCGCCGCCTATCGGCAGCACCTGGACATTGTCCGGGCCATTGAGAATCAGGGCTTCCAGCTTGCAACGCCCTTCGATCACATCCGACACGTCATAACGCGGTGTCAGTCCGAGCGCAGCTGAGGCCCCCTGCCCCTGCTGGGCCTGATCAATGATGAGCACGTCACGCCCGGATCGCGCCAGTGCCACGGCAAGATTAGTCGTTGCGGCAGTCTTGCCTGCGCCCTTTTGACCCGACATCACGGTAATGACCTGAAACCCGGTTTGCCCCAGCAAGCGGCGCAGTCCGGCGGCCTGATCGCCCATAACGTTAGCCAAAGGACACCGCGCTTTCACGATAGGATGATTGATTGTCTGAGAGCGCGAATGCCAGTTCGCTGTCATCGAGCTGCCAGGGTGAGGCCAATGTACGGGTCTTGAAGGCACGGTGGATGAGGTACTGGCGATTGGCCAGATGCAAATCCTCAGGCACGCGCTGGCCGGTTGCCAGGTAATGCACGTTCAATTCGTGACGAATCGCACAATCGAGCGCTGGACCCAGGCTCGCAGCTTCGTCCACCTTGGTCAGGATGCAACCATCCAGGCCGCGCTTCTGATACGCCTCCACCACTTCATTCAGCGTCTCGCCGTGGCTGGTGGCGTTGAGCAGCAGCAAACGCTTGATTTGCTTGCCGGCCTGACACAGCATTTCGACCTGCTCGGACACCGCCTGGTCACGTTGGCTCATCCCAACCGTATCGATCAGAACCGTATGTTTGTTACGCAATTCGGACAGCGCCAGCTTCAAGTCGGCGGCGTCGCGCACGGCGTGCACCGTCACCCCCAGAATCTTGCCGTAAATACGCAGTTGTTCGTGGCCGCCTATCCGGTAGCTGTCGGTGGTCAGCAAGGCCAATTTTTCAGCGCCATGGCGCACCACAAAACGCGCGGCCAGTTTGGCGGTGGTGGTGGTCTTCCCCGCGCCGGTTGGGCCCATCAGGGCAAACACGCCGCCGGCGTCGAGCATATTGGTTTCGTTCTGCATCACCTGCAAGCGCTTCATCAAGGTATTGCGCATCCAGGCCTGCGACTGCTCGACGTCACCTTTCGGCAACGCTTGCAGCATCTCGCGCGCCAGGGTGGCGCTAAATCCCGCCGACAGCATGTCGCGCATCATCCCGGCCCCTGATGGATCACGGCCCGGCAGATCATGCCAGGCCATATCCGACAACTGATTTTCCAGCCGCATGTGCATGGACTTGATTTCGCTGATCACGCTCTGTGCCAATTGAGCACTATCATCGCTGGGCATGCTCACACGCTCAATCAGTCTGCGTTTGATCGTCACAGCAGGCGCAGGCTCCTTTTCCATTTCGGACTCCATCTCGGGTTCCGGGTCGCGTTGTATTTTCGGCGTCCTGGCCTTGTGGACCACAACATGAACAGGGGCTTCTTCAACGGGTGGCGCCAAGGAAGCAATGTCTTCAGCCGGCATGGCCAGGACTTCCACTCCGCCCTCGACGGCACGATTTGACAGAATGACCGCATCGGGACCGAGTGCGTCGCGTAACTGGCGCATGGCTTCTCGGGATGTTTTGGCGACGATACGTTTGATGTTCATGCTGCTCCTCCTACAAGGGAAGTGACTTTGATATGTTTGCCTTCGGGTACTTCAGCGTGCGAAAGCACTTTGAGTTGCGGCACGGCGCGCCGCAGAAAACGGGCTAACAAGGGACGCAATACTGCCGGCGTCAGCAGCACCGGGGGATGCCCCAAAGCTTCCTGCCGTTGCGTCGAGGTTTGCGTTTTTTCCAGCAAGGTATCGGCCAGCCCCGGCTCCATGCCGGCTGCATCGTGGCCGGCCTGCAGCGTCTGTAACAGCAAACGTTCCAGCGTCTGATCCAGAGCGATGACCGGCAATTCGCTGACCGATCCATAAATCTGCTGAACAATCGAACGACCCAGCGCAACCCGAACCAGCGCGGTGAGTTCGTTCGGGTCCTGGACGTGCGCGCCATGCTCCAGCAGCGTGTCAATGATGCTGCGCATGTCGCGTATGGCCACGCCTTCGATCAGCAAGGTTTGCAGCACTTTTTGCACCGCCGAAAGTGTCAGCATTTTCGGCACCAGTTCTTCCACCAGTTTGGGCGCACTCTTCCCAAGATGGTCGAGCAAGGCCTGCACTTCCTGCCGTCCCAGCAGTTCGGCCGCGTGTTGCGTCACCAGATGATTCAGGTGCGTGGCAACCACCGTACCCGGATCGACGACGGTATAACCCATGGCCTGTGCCTGCTCGCGCTGGTTGGATTCGATCCACACTGCGGGCAAGCCAAAGGCTGGATCGGTTGTCGCCACGCCGGGCAGGGTTCCCGTGATACTGCCGGGATCAATCGCGAGGAACAGCCCGGTGCGCACTTCGCCGCTGCCGATTTCAACGCCCTTGAGCGTAATGCGATAGCTGTTCGGATTGATTTCGAGGTTGTCACGAATATGCACGGCGGGCGGCAAAAAACCGATCTCACGTGCGAATTTCTTGCGGATGCCCTTGATGCGGCGAACCAGTTCACCGTCAGCTGCATTATCCACCAGAGGAATCAGGCGATAGCCGACTTCCAGCCCCAGGGTGTCGATGGGTGCAACGTCTTCCCAGCTGGCTTCCTGTGCTTCGACTGCAGCCACCGGTGCTGTTTCCACTTCCAGTGGGACTTCCGCCTCCTTCTTGCCGCTTCTGTAGGCAATCCAGACCATCGCTGCTGCCAGCGACAAAAAAGCAAAGTTCGGCATGCCGGGAATCATCCCCATCATGCCCAGGATCCCGGCAGTGATGTAGAGCGCCTGCGTTTTGTTGAAGATGTTGGACAACATCTGCCCGGTAATATCTTCATCGGTACTGACGCGGCTGACGATGATGCCGGCTGCAATCGAAATCACCAGTGCCGGAATCTGCGCCACCAGGCCGTCGCCAATTGCCAGCAGGGTGTAGTTGTGAGCAGCCTCGGCCAGCGGCAGATCATGTTGCATCATGCCAATCAGCAACCCCCCCACAATATTGATGATCAGAATCAGAATGCCGGCAATGGCATCGCCGCGCACAAACTTCGAGGCGCCGTCCATGGAACCGTAGAAATCCGCTTCCTGGGAAATTTCAGCACGACGGGTGCGCGCCTCGTCCTCATTGATCAGACCTGCGTTGAGGTCGGCATCAATCGCCATTTGCTTGCCCGGCATCGCATCCAGCGTGAAGCGCGCGCTGACCTCGGCGATCCGTCCAGCACCCTTGGTAATCACGATGAAGTTGATGACCACCAGGATGACGAACACGATAATGCCGACCGTGTAATTGCCGCCTACCAGGAAATGGCCGAAAGCCTCGATCACCTTGCCCGCAGCGGCCGGACCGTTATGGCCTTCCAGCAGCACAATACGCGTCGAAGCCACGTTCAGAGACAAACGCAGCAAAGTCGAAAGCAACAACACGGTCGGGAATGCTGCGAAGTCGAGTGCCTTCTTGGTCGACAACCCTACCAGCAACACCATGATGGACAGCGCAATATTGAAGGTGAACAGCATGTCCAGCGCAAACGGCGGCAGCGGCAACACCAACATCGCCAGGATGAGGATGATGAAAATCGGTGCGGCAAATGAACGCGCATTAGCCGAACTGAATAGATTGGAAAGACTTAGCGTGCCATTCATGGGGTGGCTTGCAGCGGATCAAGTTCGGGGGGGACCGGCAAGCTTGTCGGCGCGTTGGGATACGCACCGCCGACCTGCTGGAAATGACGCAACTGGAATACATAGGCCAGCACTTCAGCCACCGCTGCATAGAGCGTGGCCGGGATTTCGTCGCCGAGCTCGGTGTGGCGGAACAGCGCACGTGCCAATGGCGGCGCCTCCAGCAACGGGACCTTGTGTTCGGATGCCAATGCGCGGATACGGGCGGCAACTTCATCAGCGCCTTTGGCTACTACGCGAGGCGCACCCATTTTGCCTTCGCTGTACTTCAGTGCGACGGCATAATGGGTCGGGTTGGTGATCACCACATCGGCGGTGGGAATCTCCGACATCATGCGACGACGAGCCACTTCACGCTGTTGTGAACGGATGCGTGCCTTGAGATGCGGGTCGCCTTCCGACTCCTTGGCTTCCTGACGCAACTCTTCCTTGGTCATCTTGAGTTTGTTGTGATGACTCCAGAGCTGATAGGGCAAATCAATTGCCACGATAAAAATCATCGTGCCGGATACGGTCAAAAATATTTTGCCTATCAGGTCGCCCATATGCTGAATCGCAAGTGATGGCGATTCAAGGCTGAGCGAGAAAATTCCATCGAGGTTGGTCCAGATCAGCCAGGCCGCCACGCCGCCGAGCAATCCGGCTTTACCCAGCGCCTTGACCAGTTCGATCAATCCCTGGCTTGAAAACATGCGCTTGATGCCGGACATCGGGTTCATGCGATCGAATTTCGGGGCCAATGCCTTGGTGCTGAACATCCAACCGCGCAGCATCAGTGGTGAAGCCAGGGTGGCAAGCACCATCAGCCCGAGGAAAGGCGCCAATGCGAAGGCTGCTTCAATAAACTGGTTTGAAAGCTGCGCCATTACGTGCGAGCTGTCGCGGGCAATTCCGGGATTGAACTGAAGTGCACCTTTAACGATGTGTGACAGGGTCTGACCGAGTCCGCTGGCCATCATCCACAATGCTGACCCGCCCACCATCAAAATGACAAACGTTGCCAGTTCGCGTGACTGCACCACCTGGCCGTCTTCGCGTGATTTCTCCAATCGCTGTGGCGATGGGGCTTCTGTTTTTTCCTGATCGCTGCCTTCAGCCATCCCAAAATCCACCTGTTAGTTGTGACCCATCGGTTGTCGATGGGGGATCTACAGGCTGAATTATTGTGCACGTCACATGCGTGCGATCAGGGGAATAAAGGTGGATTTGGGCCGCTATTTAGCTTCGCGGATTCAAATCCGAAGTGCAATTTTGAATAACAGGTTGGGTGGGCGAGA
>JASJPF010000050.1:0-21679 GCA_031426835.1 Thiobacillus sp. | reverse complement strand
CGCAGGCAGGGCCTTCCTATCCATGCCCCAGATGCCAGAAGCCCTTGCGCCTGGTAAAAGGCCCCAAGGGGCCATTCTGGGGATGCACAGGCTACCCGGCATGCAAGCACACCCAGCCGGATGACGATGGGAAACCGGGCGTGCGGACTGACGAGGTGGCAGGCAAGGTTCAGCGTACCGAGGCGGCCGTGGCGCGAGGAACACCCATGCGTACCGCCAGGGCAGGTGCAGCCTGTCCGGACTGCAAGACGGGCCTGCTCGTCAGCAAAAACATGAAAGATTCCGGTAAGGCATTCGTGGGATGCAATCGCTTCCCGGCGTGCAGATTTTTTGCATGGCCAGCGAAATAACCGGACGCGAGTGATGCCCGCCACACGGGTCGAAATCCCCTGCGCCGAGCCCGTATGGCTGGTTGCCGAATGGCCGGACGGCACTTGGTGCGATCTTCATGAGCTGCGTGAAATGACACACATGAGCGACGACTACCAGATTGTTCGAGTGCTGACGCACGACGAAGGATTCACCCCAATTAAAACTCAACGATGGAGCCCGAATTGCAAATGACAGAAAGTGAAATCCGCCACGCAGTGAGTGACGAGCTGGTGAGGGATGTGCTTCGTGAGCGCCGCTCAGAACGACGCTGGCGACTGATCAAGCGCGGAATGATGGTCTCGGCCGGCGTGGTGTTCTTTGCCTTGTATCTCTTCGGCTACGCGAAGCAGATGGGATGGAAGATGATCCCCAACAACGAGATCACGGCGGTGATTCACATCGATGGGGAGATTTCCGCCGGCGCCACGGCCTCGGCGGAGAAAGTGGTTCCCTTGCTCAGGAAGGCCTTCGAGGCGAAGAACGTCAAAGCAGTGGTTCTGAGTATCGATAGCCCAGGAGGCGCCCCGGTTGAAGCGGAGCGAATTTACCAGTCGATCAAGGTTTTCAGAAAGAAGCATCCCAAACCGGTTGTTGCGGTGATCAACAATGTCGGCGCGTCTGCTGCCTACATGGTGGCTCTGCACACCGACAAAATCTACGCTGCGAATTATTCGCTTGTCGGATCCGTTGGCGCGGTTCTGACAGGTTGGGACTTCCACAAGGCGCTTGAAAAGCTCCAGATCAGCCAGCGGGTGTATGCCTCCGGCAATCTGAAATCCATGCTCAATCCCTATATGCCCATGACGCCAGAAGCCGATCGCAAGGCGCAGGAAATGGTTCAGAAGATGGGCGAAAGATTCAAGGCAGAGGTTCAGGCTGCCAGGGGGACGAAACTGCAGAGCGGAGTGGATTACACCACCGGTGAAGTCTGGGATGGGGTGCAAGCCAGGGAGATCGGGTTGATCGACGAAATCGGTACGCTCGATACCGTGGCGAGTTCATGGGATAGGGCGGTGCATGATTTTGGGCCGCGCGCGCCAGGGGCGGGGTGGCTAAGTGGCATGGCCACGGCCTTTGAATGGCTGGCACGCTTTCAGAATGGTTTGCATTGATCGTTACCGATTGATGAAAAAATAATCGCGCGGCAAGGATGCTTGATCGGACTGAGATTTTGGGTGAAATGCTAAAGTCTTATCCACAGAAAATGTGGATGAATTGTCATGGAGCGGGATATGAGTAATGTGGTGGACCTTGCAGGGTTTCAGTGCCCGGTTGGCAGCATGGCCATGCATTCCGTGCATGGCCTGGTTGAGGTTTTTTCTCAGGAAGGGTGGATGCGTGGTGTGCTCTATGAACACCATGAAGAATTGAGCCTTGCTCATGAGAGTGATGACGTGATTTTTGCTGAGCACATCGAGATGCGTGAGGTATGGGTTCATGTTCGCGAGCTTGCCGAGGCGGATCTTGCGAAAGACATCGAGAACCTGCGAAAGCGTGGTCAATTTCTCTTTGATACTGTCGACTGAAGTGAGGTCGACGTGCCGAAGTGGATCTTGTATTAAAGGAATCAAAGCAATGAAAAAAATCACCTTCGGGATCATGACCCAAGAGAAAATCCGCGAACGCATGCTGGCCATCGCCAAGGGCGAGTACAAACCCAAACCCGGCGACCCCAAAATCTGGTTCACCTCGATGAAATCCTTGGCTGAAGTCCTGAGCGACGACAATCGCGCCCTGCTTAAGACGATCCGTGATTTGCAGCCTGAATCCATCAGCGGTCTGGCCGTTATCACTGGTCGCAAACCCGGAAACCTTTCGCGCACTCTAAAAACCATGTCCCACTATGGGATAGTGGAAATGCGCCGGGAGAATCGCCACGTGCGGCCCATTGTCATGGCGACTGAATTCCAAATTCTTGCAGGATAAAAATCTGGCGCTGCATCGTGACCACCAAGGCCACACTCCATAATCGATGGAATCCATCTTTGCGGTGCATCAACTGACGAGACATCATCTCGTGTAAAGCGGTTGCGCCGACTCTAGTCGGTCATCGCCGTCACTGGCTGAGTGGGGGGGAATGCGTTACTCGGCGGTCGGTGTAGGACAGTAAGTACCAGACGTTAAATCGGAGCGCACTTTCTATGATCGGCCATAACGGCCGGTCGTAGTCTGTCAGTATTCTGATTAAACTCAGCATCTACGTTCGAACTCCGGTGACCGTCCATCGAGACAGGCCGGCCAGGAACAGTCATCAATAAAAATATAGAATTCTGGACATCTCCCGCATGAATCGGTCCTTAGAAGAACCTACACAGCTAAACCTTTATGACAGGCTGTATGAGGGCTTAATCGAATCTGCTGAGTCAGCGAAAGCCGCCGTGGAGGTCGTTGTCGAGGCATATCTCGATGGAAAACCGAGCAACCGCGGTAAAAAGAAAATCACGCAGGCCGAGCGTGATGCAGCTTTCTGGTCGAGTGGGTTTGTGAACGCCGTGCCTGCGGAATCATGGCGGTCGGATATCCAGACACTTGCTCTGACGCGTTACCTGCGCCAAGTGCGAGTGGCGAATATGGAGTTGTTGGGGCGCATCTCATTGTTGGCCCCTGACGCGGTGTCGCGCGCGGTCCGCCATTCCGGCCTTGTCCTCTTTCCACATTCCCCTCGACGCGCCGAGCTTGATCAGATAGCTGGATCGACGCCTGAGATCGCTGAATTGTGTCGGGTACTGGATATTTTCGACCAAGCGCACAAAGAGCGAATAGCGACTGTGGACAAGTGGAAGGCTGCGCTGACAGAGCTTGCACCATTCGATCTACTGATCTACACCAGCCTGTATGCCTTCGAGCACCTCGTTCCTCGTCGGTTCGATATGCCAACCATGGCTGATGGTGCGGATTCCTGGATGCAGGAGGCGTGGGATGCGATCAATGATCTGCTCATATGGAAGCTCAAGACATCCGATGCATCCGTCAACCTGAAGGAAGCTGATATTGGTCCGTCGCTCGCGAAGCACCTGTCACCGTTCTTGTTCCCATCGTTATCAACACAGGTCCCCAGGCACGACCTGCTAGCAGCGTTCGGGACACTCGTTGATGCGCAAATCGAACTGAATAGCTTCATCACTCAATCGGCTGATGCGTTCATCTACGACGATGGCATCCAGTTCGTGCGACGTGAAGAACGTCTGGAAATCGAAGAGGTAGACCCCACTGCCCGTGCAGCCTGGCGACGCAATGGTCTCAGGCTTGCGCGCCTTCACGGCTATTGGTTCTACCGTGCGATGGACGAGTTCGTTAGCTCCGCCATGGCAACGCAGCTGATTGGGCGCCCGGAGAACCACGAAGCCAATCGTTTGGCCTACATCCAAGCAATGCGTACGCAGCTTCGGTTGACGGAGGTGTACGGGGTGGATGAGATGGTGATCACGGACTCTGGGGCACGAGTCAACCTGCTTCAGGCGTTACTGTCGCTGGAGTTGATGTCGGCGTTTTTTCAGCGTGACTTTCTGCAAACCTTTGCCCAGAATCTGAAGGAGTCGGGCCATTGGGTGGCGGCACTTGGCCGTCTGGCTTTGGACGGCCTGGTGAACGGCAACCAAAATCGCTTTCCCCTGACCTGGTCGGATCGTGAGGCGAAGATCGCCAACATCGTTGGCTGGACCGTCAACGCGGACTCTCCACAGGGCAGCCCCCTCGTCGCGGCTGCCATCCTCGACTTCTGGACAAGCGATTGGGTGGAGCTATCCGAGCGGTTGCGCAAGGGGGAATCTGGATTGCACCCGGAATTGATCGAGCGCCCAATCTTGAAACTTGGGCAACTACTCGTTCAGCTACCTTGGCTTGTTGGCTTGCAGAACAACAGCACGGCAGCGATTAACAATCTCCGGCGCCTGGGTGCGCGGCGCGGCGAGGCCGGTGGCGAGACGAGACGAATCGAGGAGCGTCTTGGTAGGCTCTTCGAGGTACGCGGCTTTAAGGTCGTATTAAACTGGCACCCGCCAATGGAAAACCACCCAAAAGCCGGTGAGGTCGATCTGATCTGCGCCCGTGACGGCATCGTCCTCGTTATGGAGGTCAAATCAACGTTCCTCAGGCGTTCGCAACGCGATGCGTGGCTTCACGCGACAACAACACTTAGGAAGGCGGGGCAGCAGGTAAGCAGAAAGGTTTCCGCCGTGCGGCGGGCATTGTCTGAAGAAGTGGGACTTGCTTCGTCGCTTGGCATAGATAACTTAGCCGCCCCACTGACTATGCATGGCTGGATCGTCGATACGTCGATCGAGCACGACCACCAACGATTCAGTGGCTTTCTCAAGGTTTCGCTGGAAGAAGTGTTGATCGCACTTCGTGACGATCGACATCTGCTGAACGATCCAGATGGGATTATTTCCGGACGACACCCAGATATCGAGTCAGAGAAAGTGAATGATGCGCGACAACAATTGACGCTCTATCCAGAAGGCTTTTCAGCAGTTAGGTTCATCGAGGTAATCGAGAATGAATCGGTCTGGGATGAAAAAGTCATCACGCAGGCGGTGGACTGATTTCAAGCACTGAAAGGCTGACTGAAATGTCCGCTACGGGGAATATTGGCTGACCGCTCTGGCCAATGAACTGCCTGCCATGGCTTGGTTGACGACCGTCGCGTCCTCGGCCATTCCAGTCAATCGCATTCCACCACAACCGGACATTCTCAATGTCCGGTAATATAGTTGCGAGATTCGCGCGCATTCGATTCGAAGCGGAAGTTCAGGCTATTCCGACAAACGTCACATGAGCCTGAACTGCCGCTCGCGAAGAGCACTTGGCAATGAGTAACTTGTTCCCACAGATATTCAATCGACCCTTGGGGCATCCCGATGCGCGATACTTAAGTCTGGGCTTAGCTCTGTCACTAATTACAATCAGAATGTCTCATCGCGTGGCAAAAATGTGAAGGGTAATGGGATGCCCCTCGACTGGCTCAAAATACTAGCAACTCCAGTGGTATGGGGCGTGAGAGTATTTTCTAAAAATGTACTCGATAAACATACTCGGCATGGGGCCAGTGAAAAGGCCCAATATGAAGACCTAACAAAACAAACTAGCCTTCCTAATCTTGTCAGGATTGAGCTCGACAAGCTGGCCGCAAGCAACAATCTACCCAACGAGTTACAGTCTGACGCATTCCGAAGCTGGTTGCGGCAGAGCGATAACACTGAATCCTTTGTAGAAGTGCTAATTGTGCGAGCAGGGAATACCCTCGAGCTTCCAAGGCGAGAGCAGGAACAGCTTGCCACAGAACTCGAGCGGATCACTGGCGAAAACCATAAACAGACTGCTGGCCTAATAAGTTGGATCGTATCGCATGTATACGGACAACTCTCGGCTACTGAATCTGGCAAACAGTCACTGCAACATGCATTGGTGGAACGAACTGCCGCTCAGGTTCACTCGCTGTGTAATCCAGAACAACAACAGTTTCCGTGCGATGCTGACCTGGCTCGTGTGCGAGCCATGGCCGAGACATTGCTCGAAGCTGGTAAACGCAGCTGGAAGATGCCTCGATTTGTTGCGCCGCTCACCTTAGAGGCCTATGTGCGGCAGGAGGATCGCGAGAAGCACCCAACTAATTCTTCAGAACTTTCGTCGATCATCGAGGCTGGGGGAAGTTTGGTTCTATTCGGAGATGGCGGCATAGGGAAGACAACCTTCCTGTTGGATCTATGCCGGTCTTGCATGAACGGTAAGCGCCGTATCCCCCTTTTCGTTGACGCGGCTGTTTGGGGAAGGGCTAACGCAACTCTCTTCGAGTACCTCGCTATCCAGCCATCCGCCCGGGCAAATGGCGTAACTTCTGCTGAGCTGACTAAGCTCGCTGAAACTGGCCACTTGGTCATTATGCTCAACGGGTGGAACGAGATGGTGGCTTCGTCAAAGCTGGTCTGCCGTGATGGATTAATCCAGCTGACAACCGCAGCGGAAGCGCTCAGCATAGTAGTCGTATCTCGATCTTCAAACGACGTGCCCAGCCTGCCAAAGGCGAAGCAGGTCGAAGTTCGAGGACTCACATGGGAAGGTCAAGCGGCAGTGGTTCGCGCTGAGTTCGGCGATGACGGCGCGGCTGCGCTACTGGACCTGCTGGCCAAGGACACACGCCTGCGCCATGCGGCCAGGAGCCCGCTCATCCTTCGAGGCCTCATCGCACAAACCCGCAAGGGCTCTGTGACGTATTCAAGCGTATTTGATCTCCTTGGCGCCGCCGTGCAGGCCTTCGAAGAAGATGATCAGCGAAATCTTGTGCTATCTGATTCACCTGTAGATGGCCATCAGTGCGTGTATCTTGAAGAGCTTGCTTGCTTGCTTACACAGCGTCTATCCACCGATTGTTCCAGAAATGACGCGCTTCAAGCTATCCACTCTGCCGCCACCCGGCTGGCTGAGCGCCAGCTAATTGGAGCCCCCCCAAAACTGACCTTGGTTTTGGAAGTACTGGTCAGCCATCACCTCTTGCACCTCGACGACGGTGTGGTTCGTTTTGCCCACCAGCGCTTTCAAGAGTATTTCGCCGCAACTCGGCTACTGCGCGAATGCCTTGAAGTTGCTGTCCAGCCAACCCTCCTACGCACAGCGGCCATACATCCGGCATGGGGCGAATCTCTCATCCTTGTTGCGGGCAAGCTGAAGCATGAGGGAGGCCCGTCTGCCGCTCGAGTTCGGTTGGTTAAGACTGCCGCAGCGATAGACTTGGGCATTGGCTGCGACTTGGCTGGAATCTGCGCCCTTAGTGAAGCAGATGATCCTGAGTTACATCACCACCTCGTGGCGCGCGTCAATGAACTGGCTGAATCACCCTTGATGGAGGTTCGAGACCTTGGATTTGCCTACCAGATTGCGTCAGGTTTTCCTGCCTTTGCCACAAAGCTGTGGCCGCTAATTGAGAGTGAAGACCAGCAGATCCGCCTTTATACATACCGATTGAACGGCACCTCCATGTCGCTCTCTCAGCTTGGCTCTGAGGCGGACCAGCGAGTCGCCTCGTGGCCTTCAGAGCGACAAGCCGAGTTCGTGCACGAGATTGCGGGCAACGCGGACAATTACGAGTTCCTTGTGGGGCTGGCTCGGGCTGCACCTGACCCGGCCGTCCGGATCGCAGCGATTTCTGCCTTATTCTGGAACTTTCCTGCCTCAGATGTTCCCGTTCAGGCATGGCTGGATGCCCCAGTTGAGGTCCAGACAGAATACGGGCTCGTGACCGACATCCAGCACGCATTAGAGCAGAAACAATTAGGGGACCCAGTGCGAGTGCGACTACAAAGCATCGCTTTGGAGGATGTACCTGACAACGTACAACTGCGACTTATCCTGGCCTTCCCCAACGAGGTTGGGTCTCGTGCGCTGGATGTTGTGTTCAAGCACCTGCACAGCAAGGATTGGCACGGAGACGAAGCTCCTTTCGTTACCATCGCCAGAACCCGTGCCCCCGAACGCTTCATGGAGCTTGTAAAAGAACTCGCATTACAAGCGCGAGGCGCGCCTGAATGGCTGGATGAATACCTGAACGAAGCTCCACCTGATGTCAGGGCCGATGTCTTCGAGCGAGCGTTGAATGCTCTACAGGGCGGCCAAGACATCCAGAATCTAAGTGGCGAGATTCTTGGCCCTTTGGCGGACCGTAGCCAAATCGAGCGCAGTGTCGCCTTGTGGCTAGGACATTCAGAAGTCGGGCATGCGGCACTGACCGATGTTGACCATGAAAGGCACAGGCAGCTTGGGTACCTGCTTGCACATGCTCCTGGGGACGACTTGCTGAAAGTGGTTATGCAGAGCGGCCAGGCAGCCCCCTTCGTCCAGGCAGTTCAACTGGTTGATCTGATATTGCGGAGAATCGGGCGCGACGAAGGAAGCGTCAGGACAGCCAATCTATGGCTGCCAACTATCGATGACGTCCGGCAACTCATAGCGCTATTTGCCCAGAAGGCTGAGACTGCGGAGGTTCCACAAGATACGGTCAGAGTGTACCTCTGCTGCATCGCCAGCAATGTTGCACCGGCTGAGTTCGGGCCATTTCTGTTGGAGACTTGTAACCGCCACCTTGACGCCTGGAGCATTTTTCAAGTGAAGCTCAATCAATGGTCGAAGACGGCAACATCGGATCGACCGCATAACCCTCAGGGAGGGTCTTACCTAACATCCGCTTTGGCGAGGTGGGGTCCGGATGCCCTCCCGGGTTTGTTGGCATTAATAACCCACCCCAGCGCTATGAAATTTATCCCGGAGGCGATTGCTCGCATCGTCAGATTGCCTTGGGCCAGCATGCGGGAACAGCTGTTCAGTAGTGGCAGCACGGATATTCAGGAAGGGGAACAGCGTCGAAGGCTGGGGCGCGAGCTTCGGCAACCCGACGATGCCCTCCAGCACTGGACAGACGAGGCTGCCAAAGCTCTTGGGCAACAGCTGAGCGAGATGGTGGCGGCCTACCAGGAGAAGAAGGCCACTGACGAGAAGTGGAACGCACGAGAGGCCGAGTACCGCGTTGGGAGCCTCGCGGGTGTGGTAGCTGGCATCCCAAGTGCAGGCGCCGTCGACCCCGTATATCGCGCGCTGGCAAGTGACCTGATGAATGTCTACGGTGCGGTCGGGGCGCTGCGAGGCCTCGTACGACAAGGGTTGTACATTTCCGATGCGGCCGCTGTCGGGCAACTCGAAGCCCTATATGAGCGCGCCGCCGAGGAAAAGTGGCACGATGATTCATCGCGATATGCGATGTCGGCGCTTAGCGAACTTCTGCTCTGCGTAGAGCCCATCTCGCTCTTGAGCAAACCGATCAGCCACTATATAGAGCAATGGGCTCGCTTCTCTTACCCAAACGAGATCATCCGTCACTTGGGTGCCATGCATTCACAAGCTGCTTGGCCTGCACTCATGGAGTTGGGCAAGAAGTATGGAGAGAAGGGGGCAGCACAAGAGGAGCTCGCCTCGGCACTGGTCTCTGCCCTGAGGCCAGGGCAACTTGCCGAGTTCCTCGGGCTAGTGGCCGATGGGGTACTGTTTGCTTGGTGCCGCAGTGAATGGACGTTGGAACGACTCGCCCCACGCGTTGCATCTGTCCTGGGTGAGGAACCTGGCCAACGTCAAGCCTTCCTCGGCGCTTGCCGGCAGGCCAAGTGTCCTTTGGCAGATGCGTTTGCCGACGACGTCCTCTCGCACATCAAGGGAAGCGAGGAGGCACGCCAGTCGTTCTTGCTGGAGGCACTAGATGCCGGAAGAGCTGTTCACTGGAACATGCCGACATACCGGAAGCTGAAGGAAATGTTCACGCTCAAAGTGCCCGTAACCGATGCGCAATACAACGTCACCCCTAAGGCAAGTAATGCGCTTAGGGCCCAGCTTTATGCTCGCGCAAAAGGTGATGGGCCTGTCTCCGAAGGCTGTCGGCGTCTACTCGCATCGATTGAACGCGAACGCCGTGAGACTGGCCGGCCTGACAACGAGCCACGTCATCCAGCCCCAGAAGACGGCTTGGCGTGGACTGACTCATTGATTGGCTCGAAAGCAGGTCATTGAGTGCCAAGTTTCAAAAGTGCCGTCCATGGATCATACGAATTGCAACGGAATGTCATTCATTGCCTGACTGGGCAAGAGACAGCAGCGCAGCCATGTCGCTCTCAAGAGGAATCTCAATACGGATCTGACTGTCCTCAGTCTTCCAAGGAAAGATGCCGAATTGCCAGAGTAGCCTCTCAACGTGGACCGTCAAAGATAAGAATTCTGTCAAAGATGACCACTGGCTCCGACGGTCGTAGATGGCCTCAAGATCACGCTGATAGACATCCATCCACTTTAACAGTCCATTCTCTACGAGAAGACCCTTAGTTTCATCGTATTCGGTCACTGACAAACCGAGCGCATCAAAATGACCAATTAATGCTGCGGCGTGCGTAAGAACGTCGCTCAGTTGAGCTAACGCCGTGCGCAGGAAAAGGTCAAGGTTTCCATGGGTTCTATACTCGAGCCGAGCTGAAGGAATGACCTCAATCGCTGACCTTAACGCGTTACAGAAAAGGTCTTGATATCCGCTGCCTAGATCAGGGTCGATGTCAGCGACGACTCGTGCTGAGAAGTAACTAGATGACACCGACTCGATGTGCTTGATGAAGAAGGCATCCCACGGGTCTTCAAGCGGCTTCAGCAAGATTCCGGGCAACGCCGTGTCGACCATGTCGATATAGGCGGCACGCGCCACCATTGTTGCGAGAGTGTAGATTGCTGTGAGCTGGATTTTTTCGTCATCTACGGACAGCAGGGCATGACCAAGCCATGATTGCATGACGATGCAGCAACGAATACCCCTGTCACGTAGAACCATCGGCGCCATAGCAACGCCAACCCCATAATCAACTGAAGTAGGACTCAACGGCTCATTAGATTCGAAGCCTCTATCGACGGCTTCAAGCGCCTTCTTATAATCGCTGGCAAAAGTGATCGACTCGATTCGCTGTACAGGCATGCGCGCGCCTAGTGCATTGACCACAGTACGAACAACATCTGCTATCTGTTCTGCCGTGGATTGGTCAGCGCAGTCGAGAAAACTTACCACGTAGGAGTGACTGCCCGTTTCTTTGTTTGAAATTGCCTGAGAACCCCGCTCCGACTCGCTGCCCTCTTCAGGTTGAGCATATTTGTCCTTCGATGGACGTAGACTTAATAAGCTCTCACGTACTGTATCAAGGACAGTGGCTCTCGACCCTGCCCCCACATTTTTCGATATCGTGAATGTCTTTTCATCGCCAGTAGAGCTCACAAAGAAATCAAATGCGCACTCGGCGGCCGCTCGGTTCACTTCTTCCGAATCGATTTCTTGTACAACAGCATCGCGGCTTCCGATGAGAATTTGTGCCGAACTGAACGGCAACAAGACAGTTTCAAGTTCGTCATTCGAGTGAAGAAGGTATGGCGCATATTCAGCTTCCGTTCCTTTGACGCGGGACAAAGCAATACAGTCTGGCAAGATGAAATGTGAATGGGGTTCGACCGAAATACTAGTCCATTTCAGCGTAGCAAGTGCTTCGATGCGTGGGTCTGGGGCGACTGAACTGCTCAAGGCTTTAGCATGTGCGTCACGAATCGACACAGGTAGAGTTACATCGATTGAATTCATGATTGGCGCGAACTTCCCGGCACTATTTTCGTGGAACTCAGTGAAGGACTCACGGAGGGAAAATGTAAATATGCGCTTTAACATACCTCGCGCTGCAGAATCGGGAAACTTTATCCTGAGTTGATCGATCGCCTTGTCGATCTCTTCGCTCAGGGCTGTATCGAGTTCGCCGTTATCAATGCCCAAATATTGGCGGACTGCTTCGCCGTCGGAGAGGAACTGTGACGTGATCAAGAGTAATTCGCGGGCGCCGAAAGTGAATAATTCGCGTACGAACGCAGCACGTACCGTAAGGTGTGCGACCACCTCTGCTGCACGTGAAGAATCAATGCGCTCGCCTGGCTTGGCGGCACGCAGTTCGGTCAGCAATGGTCCAAGTCGGTTCTCGTATTCGGTGATGTGATCATCCAACGTCTTACGACCGTCATCAGACAACTCAGAGTAGAAGTTGCGTTGTGCTGCAACATCTTTTACTGAGGCGGTGTATGGGGCGCGCCCGCGCTTGAAGACAACAACCTGCGACTCTTTGCCACTGCACGCGGTTTCGAACCCCCTGAGTAAACACTGGGGAATGTAGTGCTGCTTACGGCCTGACATCTATATGTTTGTTCGAATGTATTTGACTCATCTTACCTTTGTAAGAATCTAGATCAGAATAGGTACCCTGCAGTCACGGAAAGCAGACACAGATTGGCTGATCTAACGGCTGTGAGCGAATGACAGCTTCGGCCGACAACCTGCCTGTCTGCCTGGATTGTCGACCGTCGCATCCTCGGCCGAAGCTGCCGTTGGTGATTTAGCCGACTACTTCCGCTATGAATTCGTTACCGGACATAGGAATTGAAACCCGCCGAACGGCAGCTTTCTGATTTTCATTCGGCAGGACACGACCCGTTGCTGCCCGTCGATCCATCAGAGGTTCAAAGGCAGGTATCCAAGTGGAGCAGTCGCTCGACACGTCCCGTCACGGACAGCACGTCGGCCATTGCGTCCTATCAGGCTGACTGCTCCAAATGGCCGGTGTTCTCTGGCTACCGGTCAAAACACCATTCAACGTTTGAATTCACCCGCGATGCGCGGCTTTATCGAGCAGCGTCCGGTGGAATGATGGGTTAGCCGCCATTTTTGAAAATCAGCGTAACTCTGGAGCCTTCATAAAACCGCAAGAGCATGATCGTTTCGGCTGGCGATTGGCCAGCCGAAACTTGATAAGAGAAAACATCTTGATTCTCTCCATAACGGGGCTGATCTAGAAAAAATTCCTCCGCTAGGGTGGCCATCGTCTCTACCGGTTCGTTCAGTTCGCGGGCGTTCGGCTCTGTGAGAGCTAACAGAAAGTTGGGATATGCAGAAACACTGCCTTTCCATCTTGTGTTGAAGTGATGAAAGTACAGAGCGCGGCCAATCATCATCAATGCATTTTCTAGCCTTTGCCGATCGACCTGTAACGCCATGGTTTCATGGATTTCTCCCGTTTGAGTGTCCTCTACCTTTACTGGTATTTGCTTCTCCGTGAATTTCTTAATGACCGATGGACTACGTTGAATTGCTCGCAGAATCTTTGATGAAAAGTGATCGGAGGCCGTCGTATTGTTGGGAATGTTCATCGACAAGGCGTACAACAAGTATTCGTCATCCTTTGACTTTGACGAGTTGTGGACATCGCAAGACGGTACCGTGATCAACTGCTTTCTTAGGTCTACGCCGCTGGGTAGGTCTTTCTGCTCGGGAAATAGACAACGGGGCGGCACATGCTCGACTGAGGTTGCGGCTGCATCACACATATAGCAGTAAGTGGCGGACATTTGAGTTTCCTGTTGCTATTGGCCGGCGTCTTCCAACATGCAAGCTCAGGAGCGCGAAGCCGGCTTGCCGGCGAAGCGTCCCTCTGAAGCGGAAGGTTAGATCACCGCCTCCGAATTTCGATAGTGGTGTCCGGTGCCTCTTCCCATTTGATTGGTTTGATGTCACTGAGGCAGGAAGAAGCTGGTCGTGAACTCTTGTACGAATTTATGCCGGTTACTTTCCCTTGAAAGAACCAGACAGTTCGATAGTCGTGATAGCCAAAGCCCGCACCTGTTTGACAGTATTGCCATGCCTCGTCCTGGCCCTTTAGTTGTCGGTCGTCGGGTGAGCCCATTACTGCAAGGACTTGTTCCTTTGTATCTCCCGGATTGAGCAGCACAGCCTTTTTTTTTCCAGACTGCCGCATGCGGTGATAAAAACTGCAAGTGCAACTGCCAATGTGGCATTTCGAATCATCATGTGAGTACCTCGTGATTTTGGTGATCTAACGTGGAGTTGACCTGCGCTGCGCAGCCTCATCGCGCAGCGTCCAGTGACCGAAGGGAATCCGTGCACTGCACTGTACTCTCCTTGTTCGCCAAGGCTTGATCGTAGTAGCGCTTCATGATGGCTACGAAACCTACTGTTTAAGGTAAGGGGCGCCGCTTGCAGCGTGTTCTCAGCGACCGAAGGGACCATTCGTACTCCCTAAACGCCGGCAACCTGCGCGACACCGGCCATTCAGCTGAGGCAACGCCACCGGCCGCAATGGCCGAGTTGTGTGAGTTGGTCTTGCGGCAGGTTTCTGAATGCAGCAGTCGTTCAGATGACTGCTTGCAGGAATCATCGAACGGCGGCAGTTGGCCGGGCGCTGCCTTTGGAAGTAGGCCCCGAAAGCTGCCGCTGGGCCATCCAGTGAATTTTCTTCTGTCGGCTTACGGGCACCACGTCGAACTCACACAATCGGCCAGGAGCCGTCATTCGGAAATGCCACAGAGCAGCCATTCGACTGACTGCTCCACACCGAAACCTGCCGAACAGGCGACGCGTGCAACTCGGCCAATACGAACATAAAGATTAAAGGTTTAAAAATGTGCTACCAGCCCGGTGCCATGCCCGGAGTTTTCACTTATAGCGCTGTGCAGATATGCGGGGCCGCTTCTTGCGGGGTGTTCGCTGCCGCTGTGTTGTAATCGAGCAGCCACTTAGCGAGACGTAGCGGCAGGCTGTCGGGGCTCAACGTGGCACGCCAGATCACATATAAGGTTTTGGATATCGGGGCGCCTTCAAGGGGGACGGCAAGCAATGTGCCAGCGCGGCATTCCTCGGCGATAGTGCTGGATAGCACAATTGATACACCCAGGCCCGCTTGAACCCATCGCTTCACCGCTTCAGTGCTGCCTAGTTGCATCGCACCTTTTACGCCGTGCGTGGCTGCGCCCATGTGTTGCACAAGCAATCTGCCCGTGCCGGTCCCGGGTTCGCCCCCCAATAACGGCACATCCCTTAACAGGGATCGAGGCACTTCGGGCAGCTTCGCCCAAGGATGATCGGGCGCCACGATCACCACCAATTTTTCCTGCCGCCATGGGCGCGCAATATAGCCCGGGCGATCATCCCACCATTCCATGATGGCGACATCAATTTCGCCACATTCCAGTTTGTCGGCAATGGCCGGATTTTGATGGATAACGGTTTCGACTGGATATTGTCCGTCCGTCTTCGCCAGAAACGACTTGACGTAGGGCTGCAGCAGATAAACGCCGATGTTGGAACTGGCACCAATGCATATCGCCCGCTGGCTAGACAGATTCAGGGCGCGCGCGTTGACACGCATCAGGCTTTCAGCGTGCGGCAGTAGCGCCATGCCCGCCGCGGTCGGGGAGCAACCGCTATGGAATCGCTCGATCAGGCAGGTGTTGAGCGCCGCCTCGAGTTTCTGGATATGCTGCGACACCGTGGCCTGCGACAACGCGCGCTCGTGTGCCGCGGCACGGAAGCTTCGAGTGCGCAGCACGGCCAGAAAGCTGGCGACGTGCTCAAGGTTCAGCACCATCAGGCGATCATCCTTGCCTGCGGTCGATTGATCGCACCCTGCGGGATTTCTCCGCTCAGCACCTGCAGGATGTTGCGCGCCGCCTCGAGCTCGATCTCGAGCCGTACCGCGTCCACCGCCGAGCCGATGTGCGGGGTGAACAAGGTGCGCTCGGAATCGTCAAGCAGCGCTTGGGGAATAGCCTGTGGCCGGTCGGGGCGCCCCCATTCCTCCATTTCGAACACGTCGGCGGCATACCCGGCCAGGCGGCCGGAAGCCAGTGCCTCGACCACCGCCTGCTCGTCCACTACCGAGCCGCGGCAGGTATTGATCAGGTAGGCTCCCGTTTTCATCCGTGCGAGCGCGCCGCCGTCGATCATATGCAGCGTTTCGTCGCGATACGGCACCATGGGCACGACAAAGTCGCTCGCGGCGAGCAACTCCGGCAACTCCACACGATCAAGGCCCCATTGCGCTTCTTTCTCTTTCGGAAGGGCCACCGGATCGGTATACAGCACGCGCATTTCGTATCCGACCAGACGCTGGGCGATGGCTTGACCGACCGCGCCCATACCGATTATGCCCAGGGTCTTGCCGGTGAGCCCGGAACCATAGAGTACAGGTCTCCAGCCATTGAACCGGCCACTGCGCACAAAGCGATCCCCTGGAAGCACGTTGCGCGTCAGGCCGATGAGCAGGCCGATGGTCAATTCTGCGGTCGGGATGGTGAGCAGGTCCGGGACGTTGGTGATCCACACGCCGTGCCGGGTGCAGGCCTCGACGTCGTAGTTGTCATAGCCCTTGAGCGCGCAGCCGACCACGCGCAGCCGCGGACAAGCGCGCAGAAATGCCTCGTCCACGCGGTCCGGCATGAAGGTCATGATGGCCTCGGCATCCTTCGCGCGCTGCAAAATCTCGTCCAGCGGCAGAGTCTCAGGACCAGGATTGGGAACGACCTCGCAGTGTTCGGCCAGAAGTTCGATGACTTCGGGGTGCACGCGGTGGGTGAGGATGACTTTTGGTTTCATTTTGAATTACTCCGGTTTTATTTGAATCGTTTTCTCAGCACACCGCTGAAGGCATCCACCAGCGTCACCATGGCCAGAATCACCAGTAGCAACGCCGAGACGTCCTGGTACTGCATGATGCGCAGCGAGCCCATCAGCTCGAAACCGATGCCGCCGGCACCGACCATGCCCATCACGGTCGAGGCGCGGAAGTTGTACTCCCAGCGATAGATGGAGATATCCGCCATCTGCGGCAGCACCTGTGGCAGCACACCGTGCAGGATCACCTGCAAGGGCGTGCCGCCGGCGGCGCGCGCTGCCTCGATCGGCGCCGGGTCGGTGTGTTCGATGGCCTCGGCGAAGAACTTGCCGACCATGCCGATCGAGTGCAGGCCGAGAGCCAGCACGCCGGGCAAGGCACCAAAACCGACTGCGGCCACGAAGATGATGCCCATGATCAGCTCGGGGACGGAACGCAGGGCGTTCAACATCCCGCGCGCCGCCTGGTAGACGAGCGGGTGCGGGGTGGTGTTGTGCGCCGCCAGGAACGCGAGCGGTACCGACAACGCCACCGCCAGCGCCGTACCGGCGATGCTCATGGCGAGCGTGTCGAACAGCGGCTTGATCCAGTTGCGCCAGTCGTTGAAGTTGGGCGGCAGCATCTCACCCAGCAGGCTGAACAGGCTGGGCACACCCTCCGCTAGGCGTGCGCCGTCGAATAGCCCAACGTAGTAGGCGCACACCAGAATAACGCCGAGCACCGCCGCAAGCCGCAGTGCCTCGCGATTCCAGGTGCGCTGCTCGTCATAAAGCAGCTGATCGTAACTTTGCGACATAGAGGGTCTCCTGCCCGTTTTGGGCGTCTGTCACCAAAATAAATTCGTATCCGGTCCTGCTCACTCCCCTTTCCTCCGCAGGGTGAGGAAAGAGTGGGAATCGGGTGCCGGTACTGTTTTTTTGCCGGCGCTCTTACTGGAACTTGGCCAGGTCAATCTTCAGCAAGGGGCCAAGGTTGCGCACCACGTCGTAGTGCTTGTCGGTGATGACCTCGAAACCTTCGGCCTTGAACGCCTTGAGCACCGCCGGGTCCTTGAGGTTGAGGAAGGCGCTGCGGATCTTGTCCTTCAGCGCGGGCTTGAGGTTCGAGCGCAGGACCCACGGGTACTGCGGGAACGGCTTGGAGTAGGCCAGCACCTTCACCTTGTCCGGGCTCACCATCTTGCGCTCGACCAGCGACTCGAAGATCGGACGGCTCAGGCCGCCTGCCTGGGCATGGCCGTTCTGCACCGCCAGGGCCACCGCGTCGTGCGAACCGACAAAGTGTTCCTTGTAGTCGGTCCCGACATTCAGACCCTGCTCGGCCAGCACCGATTTCGGGATCAGGTGGCTGGAGGTCGAGACCTTGTCGCCGTAGGCCATGTTCTTGCCCCTGATATCGCCGATCGTCTTCACGCCCGACGAGACGTTGGCGATCACCACCGATTGGTAGGTGGTGCTGCCCTTGACCTTAAGCGCCGCAAACGGCTCGATCTCGCTCTTCTGGCGCGCCAGCACATAGGACAGCGGTCCGAAATAGGCCAGGTCCAGGCGGCCGTGGCGCATGGCCTCGATCATCGACGAGTAGTCGGTGGTGACGATCAGTTCGATCTTCTTGCCGAGCTGCGTTTCAAGGTAGGTCTTGAGACCCTGATTGTTCTTGATGATGGTCGAAGCGTTCTCGTCCGGCAGCAGCGCCACCTTCAGGGTTTCCGGGTCCGGGTCGGGCGCGGCCTGTGCGGCGGCGGCGAACGCCAGGGCGGCGATGAAAGTCAGAAGTTTTTTCATGGTTCAGTCCTCGATGGTTGCGAATTGATAAACAGATGCTGGAGGGGTAACAGGTGTGGTGACCGGCATGGCAACGCCGTGCCCGGATTGCTGATAGATGGCTTGAAGTACGTCCGGCGTAAGGCCGGACGGCGCGCCGTCGAATACCACACGTCCCTGCGCGAGGCCGATGACGCGGTCAGCATAGGCCTGCGCCAGGTCAACCTGATGCAAACTGACCACGGTGGTAATGCCATCCTCACGGCCGATGCGCTGCAACTGCGCCAACACATTGTGCGAAGTCGCCGGGTCGAGACTCGCCACCGGTTCGTCGCCGAGCATCAGGCGCGGCCGCTGCGCAAGCGCACGGGCGATGCCGACGCGTTGCTGCTGACCACCGCTCAAGCAATCGGCGCGCTCCAGTGCCTTGTGCAGGAGGCCGACGCGCTCCAGACATTCGAGGGCGATGCGCCGTTCCGTCAACGGCAGCGGGAACATGCTACGTAGCGCCGAGTGATAGCCGATGCGGCCGAGCAACACATTGGCGAGCGCGCTGTGGCGCCCGATCAGCTGGTGTTGCTGGAAGATCATCCCGGTACGCTTGCGGTGCTCGTGCAGCCGGCGGCGGTTGTCGAGGCTGCCCAATCCCTCGACCGTGATACTGCCTCCCGAAGGTGGCGTCAGCTGGTTGAGGCAGCGCAACAGTGTGGACTTGCCTGCGCCCGAAGCGCCCAGCAAGACCGTGAATTCGCCCTGCCGGAAGTGTAGCGAGGACGGGTGCAGCGCCGTCATGCCTCCGGGATAAGTGACATGGACATTCTTCATATGGATCATGGCCCCTCCTCGCATCAAAATTTGATTCGATTTCATCATCAAGGCGCGCCAAGATTCATGAAAACCGATGGAAGGAATCCTAGGCGCTTTATGTAACAGGAAAGTGAACGTTATTTGACATATTTATGATGGAAACGCTGATGGCCAACGCATGCGAATCCCGCAATTGGAGTTGTTCACGAGCGACCTGCGGCAGACAAGCTTGATGAAAATATGCCGTTACTCGAGAAACAAAAATGCTGGGTAGTTTTTAGTTTGAAATACGCCGCAGCTGTGAAACCACAATCCCTGCGGAAAATAAGACATAGTCGAATCGGATAGCGCTCCACTCCTTACCTTCAGTCTGTGAGTAGCCTTTTTGAAAAATGTGAATGGCCAGAAGGGCCGACCTGCTGTCCGTGAATAGGCCCGCCGAGCGCCTGCTCCGCTTGGATACCTGCCTTTGAACCGCTGAAGGATCGACCGGCAGCATTGGGTCGTCTGCACTCAGTGACGAATGGTAGCTTTCGGGAAGTGAAACCTCAGCGTCGGCTTTCCGGCGACGAATCCGAATAGGGGTCAGTCGCTTCCCGACCCGAAGCGGACTGTCGGCTCTCTGAAGCTAATGTCTGCTTTGAGTCCCGGACTGCCGCTTGCGGGAAGTCCGCAGAGAAGGGTTAGGCATCCCCATCTTTCTCGCGATCTAACTTGAGTTTCATTCTGCGCATTTCAGCATGATTAACATAAACCCCATCACCCATTTGTTCTTTAAAGTAGTCTGCTAATCCACCGGGATACCGAATGCTCATATTTAGTTCTGCGATTTTCATACCGACATCAGCAAGTGCCCCATCCTCAAATGTTGTATGAATAATCCGATCATCTTTTACTCTGAATGTGGAAATCGTTTTCGGCTCACTCACAGAAAAATCCCACATGCCATGCACTATGGAGTGGCGAACGTCTTTTAGCTTCAGTATTTTCTCGTATGCCTCTTCAAAAACTTTCTTGACGGCATCTTCTGACGTCTCAACTACACGAACCTTCCATAGATCCAAGACGTCTGAAAAATTTCGATTGCGCATTGCGCGTGGAAGTTGACTTACATGAAGATCAGAGCCAAAGCTCTCCAATGTCTGAATGAAGATTTCTGCTTCTAGAGTCCCCCATTGGGCAACGATATCCCCAATAATCATTTCTTCTTCATGGGTAAGCCCTGTGTCCAAGATGCCTTTCATTCGTAGCCCTTACTCATAGCCTGATCTTCCCTGCGCCTATCGTTTGGGGTAAGGATATGGATCATATCTGAATGACCTTATTTCAGTGATAAGAAGACATTTCAAGCGATTCCCCGGATGTCTCCTTTTGGTCGGGTGTGTGAAATCACGAACGGCTGCTTCGTAGAAGCGAAACGCCTCAAAACCCAGTATGCCTGAATGGCGGCTTCAGGAAAGTCCAGATGGCCGCTTGGGGTCGGACGCACGCATTCGCGGAAATCTGAAGCGGACATGGCGTTATTGATCCTCGAACGGCTGATCAGAAGCACATAGCGGACGTATTTGCCTTATTGGGCGAAAGACCGCAATGGCCGAGGAGCGCTCATTGATGGCGATATTTTCAAGGTCCGCAATCTGTGGCGCTGCTGCCGCTCGTTTTGGTAATTTCAGCGAACCGTGATCGTCAGCACCTGGCCCGTAGTGACGGTTGAGCTAATGCTCCCTCAAACAACCTCTGAAACATGATGCTTGCACAGACTACGTGCAGGCGGTTGACGTGTCTCCCAAAATGGGAGATATTGGTGTTAATGAGGGTCATCGCAAAGAGCAGTCTAAAGAACTTTTGGGGCAGGCCCGGCTGCGGTGATGCGCGTGGCCCGCTTCACAGTTGGTACGACGAGGCAGTCAAGGCGACCTGGAAATCACCACAGGATGTCAAGGACCAGTACGCCAGTGCCAGCATCTGCGGCAACAACCGCGTGGTGTTCAACGTGGGCGGCAACAAGTACCGCCTGGTGGTCGAAATGCAGTACCGGGCGGGCATCGTCTGGGTAAAGTTCGTCGGTACACATGCCCAGTACGACCGCATCGATGTGGAGAATGTAAATGACTATTAAACCGATCCGAAACGACGACGACCTGAAGGCGGTGTTCCGCCGGCTCGAATCCATCTTCCAGGCCGAGGAGCAGACCCCGGAGGCGGACGAGCGGGACGTGCTCGTGACGCTCGTCGAGGCCTATGAGAACAAGCACTATGACTTCGGCCCGGCCGACCCCGTCGAGGCCATCAAGTTCCGGATGGAGCAGCAGGGTCTGACCGCGCGCGACCTCGAGCGTTTCATCGGATCGAGCGGCCGGGTCTCCGAAGTGCTCAACCGCAAGCGGCCCCTGAGCCTGCGCATGGTCAAGCAACTACATGACGGATTGAATATCCCCTACGAGAGTCTGCTAGCCGAAGCTTCTTGATTACCGAGGCGCGTCGATGGCACCCGCCTTCACCCGCCACATTTGCGTCGACTATTCCGGTGTCCAGACACCCAAGGCCAGTCTGAAGGGGCTTCGAGTCTATTGCGCCAACGGCGGTTTTTGCTGCCGAAGGGGTGCAGGCTTTCGAGCCTGTTAAGTCGCCCGGCCAAGTATTGACACACCATCTGAAAATTGGCAACCTAAAGCCTGTTTTGTTGGCTCATGCAGCCCGATTGGCTTCCCGTAAGGAGCCGCCTTTTGC
>JASJPF010000049.1:0-10811 GCA_031426835.1 Thiobacillus sp. | reverse complement strand
CCATGTATTGCTGCGGATGCTTGGTGCGCATCTGCCGGATGATGCGGTCATGGAAACTGAGCTTGCCATGCGCGCCCGCGCCTATGCCGAGGTAATCGCCAAACTGCCAGTAGTTGAGGTTGTGCCGGCTGGCATGCTGCGGCCGCGCATAGGCCGAGGTTTCGTAATGTTGCATGCCGGCTTCGATCAACCGCGCTTCAATGGCCAGGTGCATGTCGGCCGCCACATCCTCGTCCGGCAGGCTCAAAGGCGCAGTGTGGCCAAACGGCGTATTGGGTTCGAGCGTGAGATGGTAGGCCGACAGATGCGGCGGCTGGAAACTTAGCGCGGTATCGACGTCGGCCAGCGCTTGTTCCAGCGATTGCCCCGGCAAGGCAAACATCAGATCGAGATTGAAGGTGTCGAAATGGGTGGCGGCAAGCTCGGCCGCGCGGCGCGCTTCGTTGTCGTCGTGAATGCGCCCGAGCGCCTTGAGATGCTGCGGGTTGAAGCTCTGGATGCCGAGCGAGACGCGCGTCACCCCCGCTTCGCGAAAGCCGGAAAACTTGGCCGCCTCCACCGTGCCGGGGTTGGCCTCCAGCGTGATTTCCGCGTTGGGTGCCAAGGGCGTGAGCGTGCGCACGCCAGTGAGAATGCGATCAATGCCCGCTGCTGAAAACAGGCTGGGGGTGCCGCCGCCAAAAAATATGGTGTGGATTTTGCGGCCCCAGATATCGGGCAGCGCCTGTTCCAGATCCAGCAGCAGCGCGTCGATGTAAGCGACTTCGGGAATGCCCTGCGCCGCATGCGAGTTGAAGTCGCAATACGGGCATTTCTTCACGCACCACGGCAGGTGGATGTAGAGCGACAGCGGCGGCGAGACTTTCAGGCCGCCGCGCGCGAATTGCACAACGGAATCAGCCAAGTCGGTTCTGCTGTTTGAGTTTCTCGACCAGGTCACGCAATGCCTGACCACGATGGCTGATGCTGTTCTTGGTGTCTTCGTCCAGTTCAGCCCCGGTTTTATCAAACCCGGGAACCAGAAAATACGGGTCGTAGCCAAAGCCGTTTTCGCCGCGCGGCGTGTCGATAATTTCACCGTACCAGCGACCTTCCGCGATCACCGGCTCGGGATCGTCTGGGTGGCGCACATAGACCATAACGCAGGTGTAATGCGCACGGCGGTTGGTCTCATTGACGAGGTCGGCGATGAGTTTGTCGTTGTTGCTGGCGTCCGATTTAGGTTCGCCGGCATAGCGCGCCGACTGCACACCGGGTGCACCTCCCAGCGCCTCGACGCAGATACCGGAATCGTCGGCCAGCGCGGGCAGACCGCTGTGTGCGCTGGCATGACGCGCCTTGGCCAGGCAATTTTCAACAAAGGTGACATGCGGCTCTGGGCAGTCTGGCACGTTGAATTCAGACTGCGGTACCGCTTCAATCCCGAGTGGCGCCAGGATGCGCGCAATTTCGCGCAGCTTGCCGGCGTTGCCCGATGCAATGACCAGCTTGCTCATGATGCCAGGGCCTCGCACTGGGCGGCCGTGATCTGCACGATGCCGGCAGTTGCCAGATCGAGCAGTGCCTCAAGGGTGGCACGGGAAAACGGCTCGCCTTCGGCGGTGCCCTGCACTTCGACGATGCCGCCGCTACCGGTCATCACCACGTTCATATCGGTGTCGCAGCTGGAGTCTTCGATGTAATCGAGGTCGAGCACCGGCTGGCCCTGATAGACGCCGACCGAGACGGCGGCGATGCTGTCGGTGAGCGGGGTCTCAATAAGCTTGCCGTCGCGCAGCAAGTCGGTGATGGCGTCAGACACGGCGACAAAGGCGCCGCAAATGCTGGCACAGCGAGTGCCACCGTCGGCCTGCAGCACGTCGCAGTCGATGTGCAGGGTGCGTTCGCCGAGTTTTTTCAGGTCGACCACTGCGCGCATGGAACGCCCAATCAGGCGCTGGATTTCCTGGGTGCGGCCGCTCTGCTTGCCGCGTGCGGCTTCGCGATCGCTGCGGGTATGGGTGGAGCGCGGCAGCATGCCGTATTCAGCGGTGACCCAGCCTTCGCCGCTGCCTTTTTTATGCGGCGGGATCTTGTCGAGCACGCTGGCGGTGCACAGCACGCGGGTATCACCCATGGTGACGAGCACCGAGCCTTCGGCATGCTTGGTGAAGCCACGGGTAAACGTCAGGAGGCGCAGCGCGTCGGGGGTGCGACCGCTTGGGCGGGAAATGGCAGACATGGCAGCAGTCAAAAAGTGGAAAGCGCGATTTTACCGCGCAGGCCATGAAGGTGGGCAGCTGCCCGAGCTCATGATCCGAAGTGGCTGCAGCTTACTTGGTGGAAATTTTCTGGATCGCCTGCTGAATTTCGGCAATCGCACGTTCGATTTCGTCGTCTGTCACCGCCGGGATGCCGGGCAACGGACGCAGCGCGTTGATCTGTGTGGTGACGCCACCGTCCGGCAGGGCCAGGGTGGAGATGGAATCCTTGCTTGGCATGCGTGCCTCGCCCCAGGTCATGGCGATGAGGCTGAGGTTGTCGCCATGCTCGCCCCCCCGAAATTCAGCGTGGTCCATCAAGTGGCGGACCGCGTCTTCCAGCGTGTAGGCATGGAGTAGCGCGGACAGCTCATGTGCATTGACCATGCCCCAGATGCCATCGGTACAGAGCAACATGGTGTCGGCGTCGTGCAGCGGAATCGGGGCATTGCATTCCACCTGAGGGGTCACATACCCGCCGAGGCAATTCGATACCTTGTTGCGCTCCGGGTGCGTGCCCGCTTCCTCTTCGGTGATGAGGCCGTTGCGCACCATCTGGGCCACGGCGGTGTGATCTTCGGTGCGCGCGATCAGGCTGCCATCGCTGAACAGATACAAGCGCGAATCACCCACGTGGGACCAGTATGCTGCCCCGTCCTGAATAACCGCCGTGACAAGAGTCGTATGCGGGATTTCAAGCAAATCCTGGTCAACGGCGTAATCATTGATCGTGTAATGCGCGAGCGTCGTTGCCTCATCCAGAAACTTCATCGGATCGTCCAGGCGCGGCTTGGCCATTTTCTGGAACTGATCGGTCATCACCTGCACCGCAATCTGCGCGGCTATTTCGCCGTGCATATGGCCGCCCATGCCATCGGCCACCACCATCAACAATGCATCGCGACTGTAGGAGTAGGCAACACGATCCTGGTTGTTTTTTCGGCCGCCCTGACGGGATGCCTGGAAGATGGTGAATTTCATTTCAGTACTTTAAAACAATTCCTTGCTCAATGACCGCTTGATACTGGACAAAATCGAGGTGCGCGGCGGCCGCATGGCCGTGCTGTCCATCAACACTTTCTGCAGGCTGAACACGCTTTGCGGACGTTCCATGTAGTTAAGCTTGAGACATTGGTCGATGATTTCCAGCAACTGGTCTGAATAGGCGCCGCGCCAGTTGACGGTGGCCGGCACCAGTTTGTCATTCAGCAGCCGGCTATCCGCCGATTGCGGCGGATAGCCGGCCAGACAGGCATACAGGCTGGCGCCGACGCTATAGACATCCGACCACGGCCCCAGCCGCTCGCGGTTATGGTATTGCTCGGGCGAAGCAAATCCCGGGGTATACATGGGCTGCAGTTTGCTTTCTTCCAGCGTCAGCGTTTGCCGGGCTGCGCCGAAGTCAATCAGCACCGGCGAGCCATCCAGCCGGATATACAGATTCGACGGCTTGATGTCGAGGTGCAGCAGCTTGTGGGTATGCACTTCGCGCAGACCATTCAGCAAATGGGCGAACACCCGCCGGATAAAGCTTTCACTGATGGTGCCGCGATTGGCCTGGATATGCTGCTGCAAGGTTTTTCCGCGCTCGAAGCGCATCACCATGTAAACGGTGTCGTTGGCGCGGAAAAAATTGGTCACCCGGATCACATTGGGGTGGTCGATGCGCGCCAATGCACGGCCTTCCTCAAAAAAGCACTTCAGGCCATGGCGAAAAATATTGCTGTTTTCAGCCGAACTGGCCTGCACGATGACCGATCCCTCGGTACGCAGCACCAGCTGGCCCGGCAGGTATTCCTTGATGGCAACCGACTGGTTGTGGCTGTCACGCGCCAGATACACCATGCTGAAGCCACCGCCGCCGATTTTTCGGACAATGGTGTATTCGTTTAGCTGGTATCCGTTGGGAAGCGCCTGATTGGGTTGAGTCGCCATAGTTGAACGTCTATTATCGTTGCCTAACGAACCGGTTCTGCTAAAAAAGGCATGCACCGGCTCCACACCCACACTGTAATCCTAACTGCTTATTCACAACCCACCTATGACCACCAGCATGACCGGGTTCGCCGCCCATAGCCTCAACCTCGACCATGCCAGCGTCAACATCGACTTGCGTAGCGTCAATCAGCGCTATCTCGAGTTGCACTTCCGTCTGGCCGACGAATTCCGCGCCCTGGAACCGCAACTCCGCGAACTGATTCAGCAACGCCTCGCCCGCGGCAAGGTCGAATGCCGCATCAACCTGATTGCACTACCCACTGCCTCGCAGGATAACGGCTTGAACCCGGCCATTCTTGAGCGGCTTGCACTCTGGCAGAGTGATGTGATGCAGCGTGTACCCAACAGCACACCGCTCAGCGTCAATGAAATTCTGCGCTGGCCCGGTGCCGTGCCCGCTGCAACCCTGACCCAGGATGCACTCAACCAGGCAGCCCTGGATGGCGTGCGCGCCACGCTGGATGAATTGGTGGCAAGCCGCCAGCGCGAAGGCGCCAAGCTCAAGCAACACATACTCGACCGCCTGGGCGCCGCCGAAGCACAGGTGGCTGGCCTGCAGCCACTGCTGCCTGCGCTGGTTGCCGCGCAACGCGAGAAGCTGGCAGAACGCCTGCGCGATGCGCTGGGTGATGCCAGCCATGAGCGACTGGCACAGGAGGTTGCGCTGGCGGCGCAAAAAGCCGATATCGATGAAGAACTTTCCCGCCTCGCTGCCCATTTCTCGGAAGTCCGCCGGGTGCTGGATCAGCACGGTGCGGTGGGCAAGCGTCTCGACTTCCTGATGCAGGAATTGCATCGCGAGGCCAATACACTGGGCGCCAAATCGGTCGCCGTCGAAACCTCACGCGTCTCGCTCGAGCTCAAGGTGCTGATCGAGCAAATGCGCGAACAAGTGCAGAATATCGAATAACAGACTATTTAATTCAAGAAAACCGGAACAATCATGACGCCCAATCCCAGCAAAGGTGTGCTTTACATCGTCAGCGCGCCCTCCGGCGCCGGCAAGACCAGCCTGGTCAAGGCACTGTTGAAAACCGACCACGCCATACGCCTGTCGGTGTCCTACACCACGCGCGCGCCCAGACCTGGCGAAACCGATGGCCGCGATTACCATTTTGTGGATCGGCCGCGCTTCGAGCTGATGCTGGCCGAAGGCGAGTTTCTCGAGCATGCCGAGGTATACGGCAATTTTTACGGCACCTCGAAGGGCAGCATTACCCGCGACCTCAACGCGGGGCATGACATCCTGCTCGAAATCGACTGGCAGGGCGCAGCCCAGGTCAAACGCCACTTCCCCGAATCCACCTCCGTTTTCATTCTGCCACCGTCATTCAGCGCCCTGCGAAGCCGTCTCAAGGGCCGGGAACAGGACAGCGATGAGGTGATTGAACGCCGGCTCGCCGCCGCCGCCCACGATGTCGCTCACGCTGATGCGTTCGACTATATAATGGTCAACGATGATTTCGACCACGCCCTACTGGATCTGGTCGCGATTACCCGCAGCGTTCGTCTCGAAACTGCACGCCAGTTGAACAGGCACGCCATGCTGTTCGACGAATTCCGGCGCATCTAAACCGCACGACCCAAAGCAGGAGCTTTTCCATGGCACGTATCACCGTTGATGACTGTATCGATGTATTCCCCAACCGTTTCGAACTGACCCTCGCCGTCACCTACCGCGCGCGCCAGCTGGCACAAGGCTCGCAGCCCATGGTCGAGACTAAAGACAAATCCGTTGTCACCGCACTGCGTGAAATTGCCGCAGGAAAAGTCGGCCGTGAAATCCTCAACCGGGGTCGTGCCTGAACATTCGCCTGTCCCTCAACCGGCGCACGCGACCCGTGCGCCGGCGATGACGCACGCATTTGATACGCTGCGGCCGGCGCTGGCTTACCTGGCCACAGAAGAAATCGACATCGTCGAAAAAGCCTACGATTTCAGCCGCAGCGCCCACGAAGGTCAGTTCCGCAAAAGCGGCGAACCCTATATTTCCCATCCACTGGCGGTTGCCGGTATTCTTGCCGGCTGGCATCTTGACGCCCAGACCCTGAGCGCCGCGCTGCTGCACGACGTGGTGGAGGATACGCCGGCCACCGCGGGTGAAATTGAAGTGCGGTTCGGCAAGTCGGTGGCGATGCTGGTCGAAGGGGTATCCAAGCTCGACAAGCTGTCGTTTGCGTCCGAGCAGCATGCGCAGGCGGAGAACTTCCGCAAAATGCTGCTGGCGATGGCGCAGGATGTGCGGGTCATCCTGATCAAGCTGGCCGATCGCACGCACAACATGCACACGCTGGATGCCATGCCGGCCGAAAAGCGCCGCCGCATTGCCGCCGAAACACTGGAAATCTACGCCCCCATCGCAAACCGCCTGGGCCTGCACACGGTCTACCAGGAACTGGAAGACCTCGGCTTCCGCTACAGCCACCCCAACCGCTATCAGGTGCTGGCCAAAGCGGTGAAGGCCGCGCGAGGCAATCGCCGTGAACTGGTCGACAAGGTCAAGTTGGTGATGCAGGAAAAGCTCGATCAGGCGAAGGTCGACGCCACCATCACCGGGCGCGAGAAACACCTTTTCAGCATTTATCGCAAGATGCAGGAAAAGAACCTCGCCTTCTCCGAAGTCTTCGACATATACGGCTTTCGCGTCGTGGTGCATGACCAGCCGTCCTGCTATGTAGCGCTGGGTGTACTGCACGCCTTGTACAAGCCGATACCCGGCAAGTTCAAGGACTACATTGCCATCCCCAAAGCCAACGGCTACCAGTCGCTTCACTCGATCCTGTTCGGCCCCAGCGGCACCCCGATCGAGGTGCAGATCCGCACCACCGACATGAACCGGCTGGCTGAATCCGGCATCGCCTCGCACTGGATGTACAAGTCGTCTGATGCCGTATTGAATGATGTGCAGACACGCACCCATCGCTGGCTGCAATCGCTACTCGACATCCAGGCCGATCATGGCGATTCGACCGAATTTCTGGAACACATCAAGATCGACCTGTTCCCCGACGAAGTCTATGTGTTCACCCCTAAAGGCAAGATCATGGCGCTGCCACGCGGTGCCACCGCAGTCGACTTTGCCTTTGCCGTACACACCGATGTCGGCCATCGCTGCATCGCCGTCAAGATCAACTATGAATTGATGCCGCTGCGTACCCAGTTGCGCAATGGCGACCATGTCGAAGTGGTCACAGCCTCAAACGCCAGCCCCAATGCGGCCTGGCTGAACTTCGTCGTGACCGGCAAGGCGCGCTCGCACATTCGCAATTACCTGCGCAACACGGGCGTGGAAGAAGCCGCGGCACTGGGCGAACGCCTGCTCAATAACGCCATTGCCGCACTTCACCCCGATGCGATCGAACCCGACGAATCCGTATGGGATCGTTTGGTCAAGGAATACGGCGTGCAGTCCCGCCAGGAATTATTCGCCGGCATTGGTCTGGGACGCAAATTGCCGCTGGTGGTCGCACACCAGTTGCTTCATGTGCTGGGCGAAAAAACCGGCGAGCCAGCCCACCCGCACGCCATCAGCATCCGCGGCACCGAAGGCATCGCGGTCGAACTGGCGCAGTGCTGCCACCCGATTCCCGGCGACCCCATTCTCGGTTTCATCCACAAGGACCGCGGCCTCATTATTCACACCCATGACTGCCCGTCGATCCGCGCTTTCCGCACCGATCCCGACAAGTGGCTGGACGTCGAATGGGAAGCCGAACCCGGCCACATGTTCGACGTCCTGATCAAGGTTGTCGTGGGTAACCAGCGCGGCGTGCTGGCCAAAGTGGCCGCCGCCATCGCCGAGCAGGGCTCCAACATCGGCAATATTTCGATGGAAGAAGAAGACGGCAGCCCCTACACTGTTCTGTTTTTCACGGTGGAAGTGGAGAACCGCATGCATCTTGCCCGCGTCATGCGCGGCTTGCGCACGCAGCCCGACGTGGTGCGGATTTACCGCATCAAGGGCAAGAAAGACGGCCGTGCTGCCCCGATCCAATAAGTCCCGCTACAGGAATCCTTCGCATGAACAAAACCATCATTCAGACTGCCAACGCCCCCGCCGCGATCGGTACCTATTCACAAGCCGTGCGGGTTGATCACACGGTGTACCTGTCCGGACAAATCGGCCTCGATCCCGCCACCATGGAAATGGTCGACGGCATCGAAGCGCAGATCCATCAGGTGTTCAAAAACCTCGCGGCTGTGGCGGTTGCGGCCGGTGGCTCGCTGTCCGACGTGGTCAAACTGAATGTTTTTTTGACTGATCTCAGCCATTTTCCCAAGGTCAGCGAAATCATGACGCAGTATTTCGTAACGCCTTACCCGGCGCGTGCCGCAGTCGGCGTGGCTGCGTTGCCGCGCGGCGCACTGGTCGAGGCCGACGCCGTGATGGTGACCGGTTAAATTTCCAAGTTGAAAACGGCTTCGCCGTTTTCCTTTCCGGTCAGCCCGGCGACCGCCGCCAAGCTCGCCAAGCTCGGCCTCAATCGCGATGCCGATCTGGTGTTGCACCTGCCCCTGCGGTGGGAAGACGAAACGCACCTCACGCCAATCCGCGATCTGCTGCCCGGGCAATCGGCACAGATACAGGCGGTGGTGCGCGATGCCAAGGTCGCCTACCGGCCGCGCCGCATGCTGACGGTAACCATGGAGGACGCCAGTGGCGTGCTCGGTCTGCGCTTCCTGAATTTTTATCCCAGCCATCTCAAGCTGTTTCAGCCTGGCGAAAGTTTCCGCTGCATGGGCGAAGTACGCGGAGGCTTTCTCGGGCTGGAAATGGTGCATCCGCGTTTTGCAAAAGCCGACGAATCGACGCCCCTGCCAGCCCAGCTCACGCCGGTGTACCCCACTACGGCTGGACTCGGCCAAGCCGCGTTGCGTAAGCTGGTCGCACGTTCGCTGGAGGCGCCGATCAGCGACACCCTGCCGGCTGACTGGCTGGCTGAACTCAATCTACCGGATCTGGAATCCAGCATTCGGCTGCTGCATCAACCCCCGCTCGACTGCGCGCTGGAAACGCTCGAATCGCGCCGCCATCCGGCCTGGCAGCGACTGGCGTTCGACGAATTGCTGGCGCAGCAATTGTCCCTGGCCACGTCGCGTCAACAACGACTAAGCCTGCGCACCGCACCCCTGCCTGCACAACAGCAGTTGACCACGGCATTCAGCCGGCAGCTGCCATTTGACCTGACCGCAGCCCAATCGCACGCCTGGCAGGAAATCAGCGCCGACCTGACCCGCCCGCACCCGATGCGCCGCCTGCTGCAAGGCGATGTCGGCAGCGGCAAAACCGTGGTGGCCGCACTCACGTGTTTGCAGGCGATTGAAAACGGCCAGCAAGCCGCGTTCATGGCACCCACTGAAATTCTCGCCGAACAGCATTTCCGCAAGCTGGCGCCGCAATTGTCGGCGCTCGGCGTGCGCTGCGCCTGGGTTTCCGGCAGCCAGAAAAAACCCGAGCGCACAGCAGCCTGGCAGGCCATATCCGCAGGCGAAATTGATCTGGCTTTTGGTACCCACGCCCTGTTTCAGGAAGCCGGCAGTTTCGACCGCCTGGGTCTGGTCGTGGTTGACGAGCAGCATCGTTTTGGCGTCGGCCAACGGCTGGCGCTGATGCACAAGGGCACCGAGCCGCATCAGTTGATGATGAGTGCGACGCCAATCCCCCGTACGCTGGCAATGAGCTTTTTTGCCGACCTCGATGTCTCCACAATCGATTCGCTGCCACCCGGACGCACGCCCATCATGACCAAGCTGGTGAGTGCCGCCCGCCGCGACGATGTGCTGGAACGCGTGCGCGAGGCCTGCCTTGCCGGCGGCCAGACCTACTGGGTCTGCCCCTTGATTGAAGAGTCCGAAAAGCTGCAATTGCAAACCGCGCAGGACACCTACGCTGCATTGGTGGCACAACTGCCGGAGTTGCGCATCGGCCTGGTCCACGGACGCTTGAAATCGGGTGAGAAACAAGCCGTGATGGCGGCGTTTCAGGCCCATGAAATCGACTTGCTGGTCGCCACCACCGTAATCGAAGTCGGCGTTGATGTCCCCAATGCGGCATTGATGATCATCGAGCACGCTGAACGCATGGGGTTGGCGCAATTGCACCAGCTACGTGGCAGGGTTGGGCGCGGCAGCCGCGAATCGGTATGTGTGTTGCTGTATCAAACGCCGGTATCCGAACTGGCTCGGGCTCGACTCAAAGTCATTTTTGAACTCACCGACGGCTTTGAAATCGCGCGCCAGGATCTGCTGCTGCGCGGCCCTGGCGAACTGCTCGGCCATCGCCAGAGCGGCCTGCCGATGCTGCGCTTTGCCGATCTCGAACGCGACATCGAACTCCTGGAGTCTGCGCGCAATCTGGCGAAACGCTGTCTTGCCCAGCATCCCGACATTACCGCCCATCACCTGGAGCGCTGGATCGGACAGCGCCAGGCGCTTTCGACGAGTTGATCGCTGCCCATGCCGTACCTGTCTGATAAACCCTACGGCATAATGCGGACTTTCCGCCTTTCAATCTGCACCTAGTGCCCCATACACGGCAGGGCTGGCTGGCCCACCCCCACTCGTTGCCTCGCT
>JASJPF010000048.1:0-2964 GCA_031426835.1 Thiobacillus sp. | reverse complement strand
GACGTTCGACTCCATGGGCACCCGAAAAAGCTTAAGTAAGTGCCATTCGTGTCTGCCTCTATTTCAACTTATGCTGACGGTTATGCATTTACCAAGCGCGAGACCGCACTATGGCCCACTTCCTGAGAGATCAGCAGATTTCGAACGTTTCGCTTACCGAGGACAGCCTCGTCCAGATAGGCTCCGCTTTTAAAGACCGAGCAGCGATGCTCAATGCAAATGTTCCTGACGATGACGGCGGCGACAAGAAGGCATTTCTGACGTACATCATTAGATTCGATAATAAGGGTTATCGAGTCTTCTCTATTGAAGATTTGCTTATGTATTTTCACCAAGCCAAGTCGGTAGAGCGTGTGCTCTTTACTGTTGAAACTGGCGAGAGCTTGCGGTCCAGTAGGCAGATTGGCACGCTCATGGAGTTACGACTCGATGAGAAAGATCCGAACACGTCTTCACTCACTGTTACTTCCGATGACAAGGATTGGGTTGATGCATCATTCGCCGCCGTTCAGGATACGCTGGCGAAGTGCCACAGCAGGAATGGATGGGTCAGAACAGCTTGGACGGTGTTTATTGTGCAACTTGTAGGAGTCACGTTGGGCTTCATCTTGAGCCTTTGGGCTGCCGCTAAGATCGCGCCGAAACTTTCCATTGAAAATTCTTTAATCTTTAGCTTCCTCTTCGTGCTGCTCGTTTTTTCCAATACATGGACGTACTTGAATCAGCTCATTCTTCGGGCAATGAATTCAGCCTTCCCGAATATCAAGTTCGTTCGGCGTGATAAGGACCGGTTGCACTGGTTGTTGCAGGCCGTTGTCGGCGGAGTGGTCGGCGCGGCTGTCCTGTATGTTCTCGTGCAGACAGCCGCCTTCTTGGTGGACATTCTTGGTGCTCTGGTCAGCAAGAATGTATAACTTCGTGGTCAACAGTATCAACGATGTTCCATGATTGGCTAAAGGAAACCAGGGAGATTTGGGGTCAGCCCGCGTAGGTTGGGCTGAATGAAATGAAGCCCAACACTCTTTCCGCATGACATGCACTATCGACGAGCGCTCATTCCAGGCGGCACCTATTTCTTCACCGTGGCGCTTGCAGACCGCAAAAGCATATTGCTGATCGACCACGCGGATGGCTTACGTGAAGCCATCCGCGTGGTCAAGCTCCGTCACCCGTTCGAGATTGTGGCCATGGTGGTGTTGCCGGATCATCTTCATGCGGTCTGGCGGTTGCCGCCGGGGGATGCGGACTATCCGACGCGCTGGTCGCTGATCAAGGCGGGCTTCTCGCGCGGCATTCCAAAGGATGAGCGCATTCGTCCGAGCCGCACCGCGAAGCGGGAACGTGGGATTTGGCAGCGTCGCTATTGGGAGCACCTGATACGGGACGATCAGGATTTGCAAACGCACGTTGATTACATCCACCACAATCCGGTCAAGCATGGATATGTGGCGCGGGCGTCAGCGTGGCCACATTCGAGTATTCATCGATACATTCGAATGGGGTGGGTGAAGGAAGACTGGGGCGGCGGAATCGAGACGGGCGAGGGGTATGGTGAGTGAGGCGGGGGTGTTGGGCTTGACAGCCCAACCTACGGGGCTTCGGCCCGTAAAACAGCAGGAGGCTTTCGCTGTTAAGCGCGGCAGTGGGGGCCGGAATGAGGCTGGGCATGCGTGTCCGCATTTATTTCTGTTTGGCTTCGTTCAGCGCCTGATCAACCAGCGCAATTAATTGCTCGTAGCCGAAACTCGGCATGGGTTTGCCGTTGACGAAAAACTCCGGGGTCTGGTTCACCTTGAGGGTTTCACTGTCGGCAAGGTCCTGTGCGATCAGGTTGGCGATTTCCGGGGCATGCATGTCGATCCGCATTTTCTCCATATCCAGCCCGAGGCCTTCGAGGTGCGGCCAGACCAGCTCAACTTGCGGCGTGTGGTTCGGCGACCAGTCTTCCTGGGTGGCGAGTAGTGCCTCCAGCGCCGGCCAGAACTTGCCCTGTTTGCGGGCCGCTTCCAGCACGGCTACCACCTTGTCCGATCCGTTGTGGAAGGGGGCATAGCGCAGCACGAGGCGGACCTGGTCGGGGTTTGCGGCCAGGATGTCCTTGACCAGGGGATAGAAGGCCCGGCAGGTCTCGCAGGCGGGGTCGAGGAATTCGACGATCACGACCGGCGCATCGGGCTTGCCCAGGGTCGGCGAATGCATGCGGATGAGCGCATCACGATTCGTATCAACCAACTGCGTGGATTGTTCTTTTTTCTGGGTGGTGTAGAGCAGTGCGCCGACGATAAAAGCCAGTAGCAGGGCTGCTGCGGCAGTGATAAACAGCGTTCTTTTGTTCATTTGGAACCTTTGAAATGTGCCGAAAATAGCAAGGCGATGATGGAGGAAAAAGCCAGTACAGAGAGCAGCGGGATGCTGACGAAACCGAACCAGACGACCTGCAGCTCTGAGCACGGCACGCCCTTTTGGCATGGGGTGACGCTTTCCGGGATGAGCCCGACGACCAGCGCCATCTGAAATACCGCCAGCAGCCAGCCGACGACCGCCAGCGGCAGGGCGTAGCGGATGACTCTTGGATCAAACGGAAAAAGCCCGGCCGCGAGCACGAAGACCAGTGGAAACATGGCTATCCGCTGATACCAGCAGAACTGGCAGGGGGTGTACCCCATGACCTCGCCGAGAAACAGGGCGCCGAGCGTCGAGATGGTGGCAAGCACCCAGGCAAGAAAAACCAGGGTCCATGCGGTGTTGGAAGAATGATCAAGGCTGGGCATGGGTCATCGTGGAGATGTTGTAGATTGAATCGATAGTCATGGAAAGCTGGTTTTGACTGTAGTTCCCATGCCGATGAAAAAACGCCCATGTAGGGTAGCAGTTTTGGCCCTGACCCATCGCTGAGCCTGCTGAATCAACTCGCGGATTCAAATCCGAAGTGCAATTTTGAATAACAGGTTGGGTGGGCGAGAT
>JASJPF010000047.1:0-11305 GCA_031426835.1 Thiobacillus sp. | reverse complement strand
GCATGTCGGGATGCTGCGCCTTGATGCCCAGGTACTGCTGCATCATCGGCGTGTGCGTATGTATGGTTTCTTTACTCATTAAAAACAATAAGTTATCATATTTTAATCGTTTTATTGGGGCAAATTTGGGGCAATTTGTACGAGTTTCTTCATGCCCTGCCAGATGCGCCCCAGCTCTCTGGGGGACTCCGAATCTATCCAGCGGCCATAGACTTTCACGAGCATCGAGTAGTCACTGTGTCCCATCTGGTTCGCGATAAAGGCCAGGTTGCCGCGTGCCGTGAGGTTCCAGCAGGCGTAAGTGTGGCGGGTCTGGTAAGGCGGGCGATGCCGGACTTCGGCGCGCCGGGTCAGGTTGCTCCACTTCGTATTCCATGCGCTCGGTACATACCACGCATTCACGTTGGTCTTGCGCGCCTGCGTCTTAGGCGACAATAGCAGCCGCGCGCGATCAACTCGCGACTCATGGCGATTTAGCCAGACTTCCAAGTCAATCGCATCGCGCGTCAACGCATCTTCGATCAGCACCTTGAG
The DNA here is from genome assembly GCA_031426835.1 of Thiobacillus sp. Lineage (GTDB taxonomy): Bacteria > Pseudomonadota > Gammaproteobacteria > Burkholderiales > Thiobacillaceae > Thiobacillus. Next base: position 10,771 of record JASJPF010000047.1, on the reverse strand, counting down.
TGCAGCCTGAGCAGGCGGGAACAGCAGGATGGTTCGCTCTTTGTTCGTTTTCGGAATCTTGAAGGTGAGCGACTGAGTGACTGAGCGCCGCACCGTCAGCTTGCCCAGGTCGGCAGCAATGTCCTCCACGGCGAGGCCGCACAACTCACCTGGCCGCAAACCTGTGTAGAACGCGAGTGTCACCGAGGCCGCGTCCACCGGGTGCAAACAACCTTTCGTGATCAGCGCGTTGTACTCCTGATAGGTGAACGGGTCTGGGTCCTTGTTACTCTTGGTGAAGCGCGTGCAGTGCTTGGCCAAGCCTTCGGCACAGAAGTGGTTCTGTTCGCACCAGTAGAGAAAGCCCGCGAATGTAGCGAGGTAGTGGTTTACCGTCGAGACGGCCCGCGTCTCGATCAAGTCCACGCGCAATTGCTGGATGTCTGCCGGGATCAGGGCATCGGCCAAACGGTTCCGTCCGATGGTGTTGAGGCAGGCATTGAGCGCCACCTGGTAGCGGTTCTGTGTTTCGACAGTGATGTCCACTGCTTTGAGCGGCATGTACCGTTCGGACAAGTCGCCGAGACGCTTGCTTGCCGTGCCGACTTGGTCGCCTTGCCGTGAATGGGGAAAATACTCGGACTCGTCGTAGGTCCCCGTTTTGAGCGCATACATGGCGGCGCTGCGAAGGCGAGACGCATGTTTCAGGTTTGCCTTGGTTGGCTCGATACCCAGCGTGTGACGATGGCGCACTCCCTTGTGCATGAACGCCACGCGAATCGACTTTCCATGGACTTCGATGCCTGGAAGATTGCTGCTCATCACGGTATCCATTTGCGCCGCCATCATCACTCTCCCGAAATCACTCCTGGTTGTTCCTGTCGTTGGCTTGTTGCTTGCGTCTTTCTCGTCCGGTCTTGAGCTTGAACAGCTCAAACAGTCCGGGGTGCATCTTGCGATCCCCTGCCTCCCACTGCTGCCAAGTACGTAACGACGCATGCACCACATCGCCGGCTTCCGTTTGTGTCAAGCCTGCCGCAGTTCGGGCCGCACGGATGTCATCAGGCTCGGGGGGCGTGGCTGTTGTCGAAGCCGCAACGTTGTTGCGCCGGTTGATTGAGTGAGGCATGGTGTGGGTCTATGGGCGCCATCATGCCTGGCAGGACAAGACGCCTGCGTCGACCGTTGGCAACGGGAATGGTTATACGCTCATTGAGCGTATTAGACAACAGCGCAGCCGCAGGGCTGCTCCAAGCAGGGAAGCGCAACAAGGGGGTTAACGTGAACGACTGACGGCATCAATTCGCAGCCAGTTGCCTGCCGCTCTCCACCCAGCGCTCAAATTCATCCACGTTCACAAAAATGCGGCCATCCGGCGCTTTCCGCCAGATACGGCCTTGCAACCATGTGCCGTTCTTGACCTTGTGGCGCACCGCGTCTTCACTGTATCCGGTGATCTCTGCCAATCGATTGATCAGCACCCATCGACTTGGGTTGCTCATGTTCCGCTCCATCGGTGTGCCGGTTCGGCTTGGATTGAGGCTGTCATCGGCAATTTAACGTCTGTCGATATAGTCTCGCCGATCTCCATTTCCGGAAACCTGCTTGGGCGTGCATGGGCGTACACCGGGCGTGGGTTGCTATTGCGCTGCGCATTCGCAGTCAGACCAGGCTGGTGTTTGAGGCAGAGTGGCATGTCTGACTAGGGGTTCGATGCGGGTATTGGCCGTGATGCTGGCGCTCCTTTCGCGAACGACTTCCTGAATCCCCGATCCCGCGCCATGAACGCTTCGAGCATGTGCGGGATCAGCGTCGCAGCCTCAATCGGCTCGCCATAGGTCTGAGCATGCAGCGCGGCATAGCGCTCCAAATCAGCCTTGAGCGTTACCGTCAGTGTGATCGTGAGTTTTACCGTCTCGGTTTTCGGCAGCGGCCCCAGCCGCAGCTTGCTGGTGGATAGGTTCATTGCGATGATCCCCTCTGGAAGAACAGCGGCTGGTATTGCCGCAGAATCAGATCCTTGTTCACCATGACTCGCATCGGGAAACCGGGCCGGATAGTGAGCGTCGGCTGGATGCTCACGTTGCGTTTGGTGATCTCCTGACCGACTTGGTTCACCGTGTCCTGCGCGCCCTGGCGTGTGGCGATGATGACCTTACCATCGCTGCCGCTGCGATCGGGCGCAGCCAGCTCGGCGCCCACACCCAGCAGCGTGGACAGTGCGGCACCGGCGAGGATGCGATCCCAATGCCAATCGACCCCATCCTCCAGCCCGGCATAGCCCGCTGGGTCAATGCCGGGTAGTCGATCGAGCGAAATGGATGAGGTGTCGGGCAGGATCATCCGCGTCCACACCAGCAACACGCGCCGCTGGCCGAAGGTCACCTGGCTGTCATAGCGACCGATCAGCCGCGAGCCCTGCGGGATCAGCAGGAAGCGACCCGTGGCCGTGTCATAGACCGCCTCGGTGACGTTGGCGATGACCTGCCCCGGCAGGTCGGAATTGATCCCCGTCACCAGCGCCGCCGGAATGAGGGTGCCCGCCATCACTTGGTAGGGCGAGGTCGGCAATTGCAGGCTGGCAGCATTGCGGGTGGCGGTGTCGCCGCCATTCGCGACGAAGGCCTGTTTCTGATCCTGCCGGTTCTGCGCGGCCGTCGGATCGGCAGGCTGTGCCGATACCGAAACCATCGGATTGAATGGCTGATTGCCGGATACCGGCTCGGCCATTGCAGTGTTTGCTGTTGCAGCTGTCGCCACCTTCGCAACACCGCTGCCGCGAAAGAATACTCCCGATCTCGCCGCTTCCTCGGCATCGCGAACGCCAGCCATCTGAGTCGGGTTACTGTACGCACCCGTGCCGGTATTGGCATTGCGCTGCGCATGCACGATGGCCGGCCCCAAGTCGCCCGGCAACGGCTCACCCAACATCGGCACCACAGGCTTAGCCATTGGCACCACTTTGGAATAGTCCTTGGGCAACTGGTCGAGGCTATCGGCCCGTGAGACGCGACCCACGTTGTACAGCTCGGTGGCCGGGTTGCGCTCACGCTTGTTCGGCTGCAAGGACCAGAGCGTGGCACCCAGGATGCCGATGCCGAGCGCCCCTGAAAGCACCGCCAGCATGCGACGGTTGAGACGCGTGACCGGACGCGGCGGCGCGCGCAGACTCAAGGTGTCAGGGTCGACCTTATTCGTCCCGGCCGGTGGAGATTGTGGCGTGGCGGGCGTGCTCACGCTCAATGACTCCGTGCCGTGCTGACCACGCCATCGGTGCGCTCGATGCGCACCACAGCGGCCTTGTCCGCGCCCAGCCGCAGCTCGGCCGCACCGAACAGCCGATCCACCACGTAGTAGGGAGAGCGGAAGCGGTAGTTGACGAGCTGGCCATCGCCCTGCTGCCCGATCACGAACAGCGGCGGCAGCTCACCCTGCGTGATGCCGGCGGGGAACTGGATATAGACGCGCTCGCCGTCGTCGAAGGCGCGCAGCGGTTTCCACGGTGGGCTGTCGCCGGTGATTGCGTAACGGAACCTGATCTGTTGCAGCGACAAGCCCGAGTCCACCGGTGCTGCCGCCTGAGCCTGCTGCGCCTGCTTCTGCAAGGCCAGCATGCGGTCCTTCGGGTAGTCCCACGATGCGGAGGCCATCCACGCCTGCGGCGTCGAAGACAGTTCGAGCAGGTAGGTGCGGCGGTTGGTGGTAATGACCAGGTTCGTCTTCAAGCCGACGCGCGTTGGCTTCACGAGTATGTTCACGCGCAGATTTGCACCTGCGCCGCTCGCGGTGTCGCCGACGATCCAGCGCACCGTATCGCCGGCCGAGACCGTCACCAGTTCCTCACCTTGCTGCAGGGCGATGACGGTGACGCGCCCCGGACTCGTGTAAAGCTGATACAGCGCGCCATCACTGTAGGGCCAGACCTGGATGGCGTTGATGTAGCCCTCGCGGCTTGGCGCTACGCGCGCTTCGGCGTTGGCACGCGCCACGCGAGTTTTCTCGTCAGGTGATTCCGGAGCGGGCTGGTCCTCGGGCAGATTTCCAAAGGCCTTCAACTGCTCGGGCAAGGGCAGAGGCTTGGGCACTTCCACCACCTCGATGGGCTTGGGTAGCTCCGGTAGCAGTTGTGCCGCAATAGGTTCGTCCAGTGTGAAGTCGGGTGGCGGCTTGCCGTGCGTGGCGCAGCCGGTGACGGTTGCGATGGTGGCGATCAGGATCAACGGCAAAGCGTAATTGCGGATTTGGGTTTTCATGGTTTTGGGGTTCCTTCGGTTGCGTCGAATTCACGGCTCCAGGACAGGCCGTTGACATAAATGCCCAGCGGGTTCTTGCGCAGTCGCTCTTCGGTGCGCGGTGGTTGCAACACGATGGACAGCACAGCCGTCCAGCGCTCGATGCCCGAGGGCGAACCATTCACATAGTTGCGCTCGATCCAGCGCACCTGGAACGACGACTGGCTGGCACGTACCACGCTGGTGATCTCCACCGCTGTCGAGGTCTGGCCGATGCGCGCGAACGGATCGTTGGCGCGCGCGTAGTCGTTCAGCGTGGCTGCGCCCTTGTCGGTGGTGTAGTCGTAGGCTTCGAGCCAGTTCTGCCGCACGACGATGGGGTCGATCGACAGCGAGCGCACGTCGGTGAGGAAGCGCGCCAGGTGGTAGGCGATCTGCGCATCGTTCGGCTTGTACGGCGTTGCTGCTTCAGCCACTGCACGCACCTGACCGCCGGTGGCCACTTCGACCACATAAGGGGTGACGATGGACTGCGCCGAGCGCCACACCAGCCCACCCGCCATCAGCAAAGCGAGCGACAGGCAGCCGAATGCCATCAGCCGCCAGTTCTTCGCCTGCACGCGCGCACTGCCGATGCGCTGGTCCCAGACCTGCGCGGCAGCTTGGTAGGGGGTGACGGGCTCGGGCGTGTCCGAGTAGCGCACCTGCGGTCGTTTGAATCGCATGGACTGATCTCCGTTAAACTAAATTTTTAAGGGTTCGAATCGTCGCGCAGGCTCGGGCTGGCGCCGCTGCCACCGTGATCGCCGGAACGCAGGGTGTGCGCCGCCGTGGTGGCTGCATGGCTCACCTGCTGTTTGCGCCGCATTTGTTTGGCCCAGGCGGGCTCTGCCGCAGGGGGCCTGGCTTCGGCTGAATCGGCTGATTCGGTAGAACTGCCTGCCGCAGGCGCAGCAGCTTCCGCGACGAAGTTCGCTACGCGATCCTTGACCGCTTTCGCACCGGCTGCGACGCGCTGGCCGACAGCACCGGCACCGCTCCTGGCCACATTGGCGAGGCCCGCACCTGCAGCACGAACACCACCCGACCCTGAAGCCGCAGCACCCGTCTGGTAGGCAGACTTCGCGCCGCTGGCCATCGCGCTGCTCGCACGCCCAGCCGACGCCGCTCCGCCGATGGCGGCGCGTGTTGCACCCGGCACCATGCGTGCACCCGCCGCCACCGCCGCACCGCCAGTGGCGAGTGCCGCACCACCGGCCACCGCCAAACCCGCCGCACCCAGCGCCGTTCCGGCTGCCGCACCGGCTCCGAGCTGCGGTGCACCTGAAACAAGACCAGTCGCAATCCCAGGCCCGAATATCCCGAGTCCCAGCATCGCCAGCGAGGCCAGCATGATGGTCAGCGCCAGGTCGATAGAGGGCTCGGTGCCGGGTGGCACCTGGAACTGTGCAAACAGTCCCGTGCCGATGCCGACGATGACCGCCAGCACCAGCACCTTGATGCCCGACGACACCACATTGCCCAATACACGCTCGGCTAAGAATGCGGTTTTGTTCCACAACGCGAAGGGCACCAGCACGAAGCCCGCGAGCGTGGTCAGCTTGAATTCGATCAGCGTGACGAAGAGCTGCACCGCGAGCACGAAGAAGCTGACGATCACCACCAGCCAGGCGAGAAACAGCACCGAGATGACATCGAGGTTCGCGAACACTTCGGGGAAGCCGGTCAGGTCGCTGATCTGCGCCATGATTGGTTGCGCCGCATCGACGCCGACCTTGGCCAGATGGCCCGGTTGCAGAAACTGGGCTTGCGTCAGCGTGGAACCCGACGCCACCAGCCCGAGTCCGGCAAACGAATTGAACAGGATGCCTGCCAGGTTGTTGAAGTTGCCGATGATGAAGGCGAAGGCACCGACATAGAGCGTCTTCTTGATCAGCCTGCCGATCACGTCCTCGCCGCCCATGGCCCAGAACAGACCCGCCAGCGTCATGTCGATCACCACCAACGTCGCGGTGAGGAACGCCACCTCGCCATGCAGCAGCCCGAAACCCGAGTCGATGTAGTGCGAGAAGACATCGAGGAAGTGGTCGATGACCGACAGGTCGTTCATGGCTCAGTCTTTCGGTGCAGAAGCGGGTGCAGCCGGTGGCGCGGGCGTGTACGGCGTGCCGCTGCCCATGAAGCGCCGCCGCGTGGCCTCACTCGCCCTGTTGCACAGGGCGTCGCCAGCCTTGTCGTGGTCGGCCTTGCACTGCGCACGGATCTCTTTCAAACGCTCGGGATTCGCCAGCAGCGATTCGACGGACTCGGTGGGTGCCGGCTTGTTGCATGCGGCGAGTAGCAGGGTGCAGGCGATGGTGGTCAGGAGGGTTTTCATATGGGTTCCTCAGTTGCCCTAGAAGTTGACGGGGGATGGCGTGTAGGGCGTGCCATCTCCCTGGAAGCGCCGACGCACCTCGCGGGCGCGCTCCTGCACCGCGACCTGCCGCGCCTGTTCCAGGGCAGTGGCGCGGTCTTGCGTGATCTGGAGTTGCTGCGCCTGGATCGCCTGCCGGGCTTGCAAGGCGAGCAACTGGTTCGTCGCCTGCGTGGCTTGCAACGCGCCGACCGCCGACTGGCTACGACTCACAAGGTCGGTCAAGGTCTGTTCGTCCGATGCGAAGTTCTGCACAGCTTGCGATTGCACCTTGGTCGCGGTGCGCAGCGCCTCCAACGAGTTGCGCCATCGCGTGCGCGCATCGGTGGCCATCTGACTACCCGAGGTGGAGGCTGAGTAGACAGCGGGATAGAGTTGCGCGAACTGGGTCTCCATCTGCGTCAGATTCAATGACAGCCCCTGCGCCTGCTGCAGCAGCTGGTTCGTCGCGGACAGCGCAGATTGCAGTTGATTGAGCGCGCTGAAGGGGAGACTGGTCAGGTTTTTGGCGTCGTTCGTCAGCATCTGCGCTTCGTTTTGCAGTTGCTGGATCTGGTTGTTGATCTGCTGCAGAGCACGGGCGGCGGTCAGGATGTTCTGCACGAGATTGGTGGGGTCGATCACCACCCATTGCGCCTGCGCAGCGGGCATGGTGCTCACCAGAACGGCGGCAGCGATGGCAAGCAAGGTTTTTTTCATGGGAGCTTCTCCTTGGGAATGGACGGGACGAACGGGAAGGACGGGATGAGGTCGGCGGCCCAGTTGAGGCCGCGATGGCGCAGCCAGGCGGCCGCGAAGTCAGCAGCCGGCACCGACGCTGAAACGGCGTCGATGGCGCGTTGGTCTTCGGGCTTGGCTGCGCCAGCAAACGCCAGCGTCACCGGCCCGAGTCCCAGATCGAAGACCCGATTGCCGAGCCGCGACTGGTAGTAGTAATCGCGTTTGGGCTGTGCCTGCGCCACGATCTCGATCTGCCGCGCATTGATACCGAAGCCTTCGTAGATGACGCGAATCTGCGGTTCGGTGGCCTGCGGGTTAGGCAGGAAGATGCGGTTTACGCAGCTCTCGATAATGGCTGGTGCAATGCTGGAATCCTTGATGTCCGCCAGCGACTGCGTGGCGAAGATCACCGACACGTTCTTCTTGCGCAGCGTCTTCAACCATTGTCGGATGCGCGCGGCGAACACCGGGTCGTCGAGGAACAGCCAGGCCTCATCGAGGATCAATAATGTCGGGGCACCATCAAGGCGTTCCTCGAAGCGCGCGAACAGGTAACGCAGTACCGCCAGCGCCGCCGCCTTGCTGTGCATCAGCTCTTCCATCTCGAAGCCTTGCACGTCGGCGAAACCGAGCCGGTCATGGTCGGCATCGAGCAGCTTGCCGTGTGCGCCGCCCAGCACATAGGGTTGCAGGGCCTGGCGCAGTGTGTTCGATTGCAGTAGTACCGACAGTCCGGTCAGGGTGCGCTGATCGAGCGGCGCGCTGGCGAGACTGTTCAGCGCCGACCATACGGACTCCTTCTCGGTCGGCCCGACAACCACGCCTTCGTGAAGCAAAAGGCCTTGGATCCACTCGGCCGCCCACGCCCGGTAACTGTCCTGGTCGATGCGAGCCAGTGGCTGGAAGGCCATGGCACCCTCTGCGCCCAGGTCGTAGTGCTCGCCGCCGAGTCCGAGCACGGTGGCGCGAATCGAACTCCCCATGTCGAAGGCGAAGATGCGCGAGCCGGCATAGCGGCGGAACTGCAATGCCAGCGTCGCGAGCAGCACCGACTTGCCCATGCCGATGGGACCGACCACCAAGGTGTTGCCCACGTCGCCGATGTGTGTGACCAGCCGGAACGGTGTTGCGCCATCGGTGCGCGTCACGATCAGTGGTGGTCCGTCCAGGTGGGTATTGCGCTCCTGCCCGGCCCACACGGCGGAGACCGGCATCATGTGCGCCAGATTCAAGGTCGAGACAATGGGTTGGCGCACGTTGGCGTAGGCGTGTCCCGGAATCGACGACAGCCAGGCATCGACCGCATTCAAGGTCTCGGGGATCGTCACGAAGCCACGGCCCTGAATGGTTCGCTCCACGGCGCGCAACCTTTCGTCTGCAGTGGTCGCATCGGAATCGAGCACCGTCACGGTTGCGGTGACGTAGCCGAACGAAACCTGATCGCTGCCCAACTCCTGGAGAGCCGCGTCGGCATCGGACGCCTTGTTCGACGCATCGGAATCGACCAGCGGACTCTCCTGTTGAAAGATGGTCTCGCGCAGCAGCGCCACGATGTTCTTGCGCTTGGCGAACCACTGGCGGCGCAAGCGCCCCAACTCGCGCTCGGCCTCGGCCTTGTCGAGACACAGGAAGCGTGTGCTCCAGCGGTAGGCAAAGCCCAAGCGATTGAGGTCGTCGAGCAGACCCGGCCAGGTCGAGGTCGGGAAGCCACGCAACGACACCACGCGCAGATGCTGATTCCCAAGCATGGGTGCGAGGCCACCCGTCAATGGCTCATCGGCCAGCAGCGCATCGAGGTGCATCGGCACCTCGGGCACGGCCACCGGATGCCGACGGGTGGATACGCAGCCATGCAGATAGGTCAGGGTCTGACCATCGTCGAGCCAGGCGATCTCCGGCATCACCCCTTCAAGCAAACCGAAGACGCGTTCGGTCTCGGACACGAAGCCCTCCAGCCGCTCGCGCCAATCCACGCCTTCGACCTTGGTGTTCTCGTACAGCAGCTTGGCGGCACGCGCCGTCGATTCCTCGGGTGGCAGGTACAGCAGCGTCAGGTGATAGGCGCTCTCGAAGTGGCTATCGGCTTCCTCGAACGCGGCGCGGCGTTCTTCATCGACCAGCCAGGACAGTGGCTCGGGGAACGTAGAATTTGGATAGTCCGCCGCTTCGCGCCGTTCGGCCTCGACGAACAAAGCCCAGCCCGACCCAAGCCGACGCAGTGCGTTGTTCAACCGCGCAGATGTGGCGACCAGTTCGCCCTGCGTAGCGCTGTCCAGATCAGGCCCGCGAAAGCGTGCCGTGCGCTGAAAGGAGCCGTCCTTGTTCAACACGACGCCGGGCGCGACCAGTCCGGCCCAAGGCAGCCAGTCGGCCAGCAGCGCGGGGCGCTTGCGGTATTCGGCGAGGTGCATCATGGGATCGTCCTCACACGTCCAGCAGCTGCCGGTGCTTGATGTGCCGAGCGAAGACCGCCATGAACTGTGCATCCAGTCGCGCGCCCCACACGGCCAACGAATGCCCAACAATCCACAGCGCAATGCCGGGCAGCCAGAGTTGCAGCCCGAGTCCCACGGCGGCGGCCAGCGTGCCGTTGGCAATCGCCACGGTGCGCGGTGCGCCACCCAGCAGAATCGGTTCGGTCAGCGAGCGATGCAGCGGAATCTCGAAACCATTCACGAAGCCAGCTGCATTAGTGGTTGGCGCATTCATGCCAGTACCGCTCCGCCCGAGAAGCTGAAGAAGGTCAGGAAGAACGACGACGCCGCGAAGGCGATCGACAGGCCGAACACGATCTGCACCAGCTTGCGAAAGCCACCCGAGGTGTCGCCAAACGCCAGCGCAAGTCCGGTCGTGATGATGACGATTACCGCGATGATGCGAGCCACCGGCCCCTGGATAGACTCCAGCACCGATTGCAGCGGCGCTTCCCACGGCATGTTCGAGCCTGCGGCGTGCGCGGGAATGGCGATGACCAGCAGCAATGCGGCGAGGGCTACGAACTGCAAGGCAGGTTTTACGGAAATACGTGAAGTCGTCATGACGGTTCTCCGGTGGTTGAGGAAAGAGATGGGAAGAAATGCATCAGATCGCTACTGAGCTGGTAGCCGTGGCTGTCGAAGCCGGTGACACAGGCGATTTCCTGCACGCGGCGCGCATGGCCGCGTCCGGCGATGTAGACAATGACGTTGACCGCTTCCGCGATCAGCGCGCGCGGTGGCGTCACCGCGACTTCGAGAATCAGTTGTTCCAGCCGCAGCAGCGCGCCCGCAGCCGAACCGGCATGGACGGTGGCGATGCCACCTGGATGTCCGGTGCCCCAGGCCTTGAGCAGGTCCAGCGCTTCGGCACCGCGCACTTCACCGACGACAATGCGGTCCGGTCGCAGCCGCAGCGTCGAGCGCACCAGCTCGGCCATGGTCACGAC
>JASJPF010000046.1:0-19823 GCA_031426835.1 Thiobacillus sp. | reverse complement strand
GGCGCAGTTACAATCACATCAAAACGTCGTTGCACTTCAGGGTTGAATCCGCCGACCAATAAAATCCATTTGATGAAAGGAAACACAACATGTCCAAGATTGCCCTGGCTGTTTTGTCGGCCGCCCTTCTGGTTTCGCCCGCGTACGCGATGGATAAGTTGATTTCTGTCCCCAGCGCGCAATCGACGAAGGCGACCCTGGATAAACTGGAAGCGCTCGCTCAGGCGCGCGGCCTGAAGGTCTTTGCGCGAATCGACCACGCAGCGGGCGCGCAAAGCATCGGAGAAACGCTGCGCCCCACCGAGTTGCTGATCATGGGCAATCCAAAAGGCGGCACGCCTTTGCTGCAATGCAATCAAGCCTATGGCATCGATCTGCCGCTGCATGTGCTGGCCTGGGAAGATTCTGCGGGTCAAACCTGGTTAAGCTACAAGGATCTGTTCAAGCTCGGCCACAAACATGCGGACAACAGTTGCGATGCAGCGCTCAAGCGGTTGACTGGTGCGCTTGAAGGGCTGGTGGCCGAGGCCGCCAAGTCCTCACCCTGAGGCGCTTCCGGGGTGGGCCGGATTCATGTCCACTCCGGGTGGGGTTCACTGGCAATGATCTGAATATCCTGTCCGAAGTTATGTCTGCTTCACCCATGCCTGGTTTGTCACTCAGACACACGGAATAGAAATGCATTGCTGCACGCAACAGCAGTCGGTATAGTGCGGCCTCCCGCACCCAGCCAATCGGTGCGCGGTTCTTTTCACCCCCGATCTCACGATCCACTATTCGTCTGCCTCGATTGGTATCACTGCATAAGTGACAGGCCGTCGCAGGAAACCACATGACTACTGAAACAACTTCGTCCAGCCTGGACTTTACCGGGCTTGGCCTGTCCGAACCCATCCTGCGTGCGATTGCCGAAGCCGGCTACACCACGCCCACCCCGATTCAGGCGCAGGCGATTCCGCAAGTGCTGGCAGGGGGCGATCTGCTTGCCGCCGCACAAACCGGCACCGGCAAGACCGCCGGCTTCACGCTGCCGATCCTGCATCAACTGTCGACGCGTGCCGTGCAAGCGCCCAAGCCGGGCCGCCCGCGCTGCCTGATTCTGGTGCCGACGCGCGAACTCGCCGCGCAGGTTGAAGAATCGGTCAAGACCTACGGCAAATACCTCAACCTCACTTCGATGGTGATGTTCGGTGGCGTCAACATCAACCCGCAGCTCAAGGCGCTGAGATCGCGTCTCGATATTCTGGTCGCCACCCCCGGTCGCCTGCTCGACCACATGGGACAAAAAACGGTGGATTTGTCCGGCATTGAAATGCTGGTGCTCGACGAAGCCGACCGCATGCTCGACATGGGCTTCATCCGCGACATCAAGAAAGTGCTCGCCGTGGTGCCCAAGCAGCGCCAGACCCTGCTGTTTTCGGCCACTTTCTCCGACGAGATCAAGACCCTGGCCAACAGCCTGCTGCGCAACCCGGGTTGCATAGAAGTGGCGCGCCGCAACACCACGGTGGAGATCATCGAACAGACGCTGCACCGGGTGCCGCAGGCGCATAAACGCGATCTGCTGGCGCACCTGATCAACCACCATGACTGGCAACAGGTGCTGGTGTTTACCCGCACCAAACACGGCGCCAACAAACTGGCCGAAAAACTGATCAAGGATGGCATTACCGCCGCCGCGATCCACGGCAACAAGAGCCAGTCTGCACGTACCAAAGCGCTGGCAAGCTTCAAGGATGGCAGCGTGCGCGTGCTGGTCGCAACCGATATCGCCGCGCGCGGCATCGACATCGATCAGCTGCCGCAAGTGGTCAACTTCGAATTGCCCAACGTGGCGGAAGACTACGTGCACCGTATCGGCCGCACCGGCCGTGCCGGCAGCACCGGTTCGGCGCTGTCGCTGGTGGATGACGAAGAGCTGAGCTATCTGCGCGATATCGAAAAACTGATCAAGCGCTCGATCGTTCGCGTGGAAATTGAGCCGGGCTTCGTTCCGCCCGCCAAGGCCGATCTGATGTCCGAGGAGCGTCCACCCCGTCCGCCGCAAGGACGAGGCGGGCGCGGCCAGGGTCAGAATGCACGGCAGCCGCAATCGGGTAACCGCAATGCGTCGGGCCGTGCACCGCAGGGTCAGGCAACGACTGCAGGGGCGGGTGCCAAACCCACCCCAAGTCGGGCTGCCCAGCCACGCAAGCCGCGTCCGCAGGCCTCATTGTCTTCGGCAAAACCGGGTTCGCGCGGCCACTAACGCCTCATCCATGGCGGCGCCTGTGTCGGGTTGCTGTGGATATGTTTGTAGCAACCACGGGATCCCATTTACTGGGAGAGCGTGGTTGTTGCCGATATGTCGGCTTTACAACCACGGCCTCCCCTTGCGGGGACAACCACGGCCTCCCATTTACTGGGAGAATCACCGCCATGGACACCCTCGCCAGCTACGACGAACTGCCTTACGACAGCCTGCCGCTGCCCGAAACCCAGCCGGATTTTCTGGCGGCGGTGGCTCGGTTGCATGGCTATGATGCACCTGACCCCACGCGTGCGCGCATCCTCGAACTGGGGTGCGCGCAGGGCGGCAACCTGATTCCTCTGGCGTGGCGCTGGCCCGAATCCGAATGCATGGGCGTGGAGTTGTCGCGCGTGCAGGCGGAGAGGGGCACCCAGTTCATCCAGCAGCTGGGTTTGACCAACGTCCGCATCCAGCATGGCGACCTGGCAGCCTTGCCCGGCGATCTGGGCACATTCGATTACATCATCGCGCACGGCGTGTTTTCCTGGGTGCCGCCTTCGGTCCGGCAGGCGCTGCTCGACGTCTGCCGGCGCCATCTGTCGCCGCATGGCGTGGCGTACATCAGCTTCAACGTCACGGCTGGTTGGGTACCGCTACAGCCTTTACGCACCGCCCTGATCGAACGCACCGCCGCCGACCTGCCGGCGCCCGCGCGTTATCAAGAGGCGCTGCGTGTGCTGAATGAACTCGAGACTGAATGGACCGATCCGGCGTTGCGCAAGGAAATCGCCTTCCTCAAAACCGCAGCGCCGTCTTACCTGTTTCATGAATATCTTGATGACTTCAACACCCCAGTCACGTTTGGTGAATTCTCTGCGCAACTCGAATCACATGGCTTGCGGTACGTAGGTGAGGCGGGACCGCGCCACGCCGTGGTCGAACTCGAAGACACCTGGGGTCTGGCACCAGAAGGCATGGCAGGTCGCTGGCTGGATGCCGAGATGGCACTTGATGAGGCGTATACCATCCGTTTTCGCCGGGCGGTCATTGCGCGGGTCGATGCACCCTGTGCGCAACCGCCGCGATCCGAGGCTTTAAGCAGCCTGGCGTTTTATGCCGATCTTCGAAGCAATGATGAAATCGATCTGGAGAACGCAAGCGAGCAGCTGTTCATCAATCCCGCAGGCAACGCCATTCCGGTCGCGCAGCCTGTGATGAAAGCAGCGTTGATGGCCCTGTCGACGGCTTACCCCGATGCGCTGACGTATCCGGATTTGCTGACTGCCGCTCGTCAGGTGATGGCCGAGTTCGGCGTGTCGGACAATCTCGATGAGGACATCTTTCGCAGCGCGCTGTTTCAATGGGTGATGGCCCATGGTGTGATGCCCTGCGTGGGCGCCGGTTCGGTTGCGAGCAGTCCGGGTGAACTTCCCCACGCGCACGCGCTGGCGCGGCTACAGGCGCAGTCGCCAGGCTGGGTAGTCAGCGGTCTTCGCCACGTAGCCCTGGATCTCGACGCGCCCGCGCTCAAGCTGCTGGGTTTGCTGGACGGCAGCCACACCGTCGACGAACTCATCATCCTCATGCAGGTCACATTGGCCGAGATGGGACTGGAGCAATCGCTTGAGCATGTCAGCGAACGCACGAACCCGCAGCTGTGGTTGTTTGCTCGCCAGGGTTTGCTGGTGAAGTAGGGGGCTATGTGTACGCCGGGTGAATTCGATTCACAAGTGGTTTCGGATTCCCTGTTCGGCCGAAGCGGACTGTCAGCGCGGTCGCCGAAATGGTCCATTTGTCGTCCGAACACCAGACGTCGCGGTGCCTTTTCTGACAGGCTGCTCAGGCTTAACCCAGACTGTCCAGAGCCCCCAGCTATCACGCCCATTCACGCCCTTAGCCTTTGATGACAACAGGCTTCCCTCCGCTTCGCCACATCGGATGCTTCTGCATGACGGCTGTAAACCGGGCTGAGTTGATGAGAATTTCGCTCCAGTTCCGCAGCTTCGGGTAGGGCGACTGGTCAAACCATGCTTGGTCCACGCCCGCAAATTGCCGGGCGAAAGGCAAAACTGCGGCGTCGGCAATGGACAGGCGGTCGCCTGATAAAAAGGCGTTGGCTTGCAGGCGAGTTTCCAGTTGCTGCAGAAACGGCTCAGCTTCGGTTCGGTAATGGCTTTGCGGGTGTTCGGGGTGGCGGTCGGCGTATTTGTAGCGATCCAGTGCCGCTTTGAAGCTGCCGTCGTAGATGTTCACCAACACCGCTGCTACTTCGACATGGCGATCATTGTCGCCAAGCCAGTTGTCGGGGTCGTGCTGCTTGAGCGCCCATTGCATGATGTCCCAGCTTTCGTCGATGACTTGCCCATCCGGCAGCACCAGCACGGGCACGCTGCCTTTGGGCGATGCGGCCAGCATGGCGGCGGGCTTGTTGCGTAGCTGGATTTCACGCAGTTCGTAGGGGGTTGCGCTGGCATGCAGGGCGAGGCGTGCGCGGATGGCGTAGGGGCAGCGTCTGAACGAATAAAGGATCGGAAGCATGGTCAATGATTTAACACTATTTCAGAAACAGCCGCTCGAGCTTTGCCGCTCACGCTTGAACAGGCCATTTGGGTATAAAGTTAGTGAGGGTGCGGTTCGTTATTCATACTGATGGGCAACCTGGAGATGTCATGATTTCACCTTCCATGCAGTGGTCTTATTCTCTGAAGTGGTTCGCGTTTGTCATGCTGCTGTTTGCCGGGCTCGCCGAGGCAGCCGGGAAGCAGGGTGCTTATTATGGTGCGAAGCAAACCGAATATCCCAGCTGGTTCAAGGAAAGCTTTCTGAATTTACGGGAAGATATTGCCGAAGCCCAGTCCGGAAACAAACGGGTGTTGATCATGTTCACCCAGGATAACTGCCCGTATTGCCATGCACTGGTTGACCGCAACATGGCGCAGAAAGACATTGAAACCTATCTGCGACACCATTTTGATGTGATCGCCATCAACATGTGGGGCGACCGCGAGGTGGTTTCGCTCGATAACAAGCGGATGTCGGAAAAGCAGTTTGCCGCCAGCCTCAAGGTGCAATACACGCCGAGCCTGCTGTTTTTTGATGAAGCCGGGCAAACCGTGTTGCGTCTGGATGGTTTCATTCAGCCCAACCGTTTCAAAACGGCGCTGGAGTTTGTGGCGCAGCGCAAGGAAAAGGAAATCAGTTACCGCGATTACGCAGCGGCCAACCAGCCGCCGGCCACGGGTGGGGAATTGATTGACGAGCCATTTTTCAAGCGCCCGCCGTTTAACCTGACGCGTAAAGGCAACAAGGCCAAACCGGTGGCCGTCTTTTTTGAGCAGCGTGATTGCCCCAGTTGCCACGAGTTGCACACTCAGGTGCTGCCGGACAAGGAAACGCGAGACGTGCTGGCCAAATTCGATGTGATCCAGCTCAACATGTGGGCGGATACACCGGTGGTGACGCCGCAGGGAAGGGTCACCAATGCACGCGAATGGGCCAAGGCGCTGGACATCAAATATGCGCCGTCCATTGTGGTGTTCAACAACAAGGGCATGGAGATCATTCGCTCCGAGGCCTTCTTCAAGGTGTTTCATACCCAGGGCATCCTGACCTACGTGTCGAGCGGTGCTTATGTAAAGGAGCCGAGCCTGCAGCGCTATTTGTCGGCCAAGGCGGAACACATGCGCGAGCAGGGCCGTGACGTGGATATCTGGCGTATGGCGGATGAGCCGGCGGGCAAGCGATAAGTCAGCTCGGTATCAAGTTAAAAGCAGCCCAATGGGCCGCTTTTATTTGGATGCCTGGTCGGGTGATGGGTGGATTTATTCCGTCACCGTCGTCAGCTGGATTTGAAACCGCGTGGTTTGATTGGCTGAGTTCACGCTGATCGAACCGCCGTGGGCTTCCACAATGGCCTTGACGATGGCCAGGCCCAGGCCGGCACCATCGCCCTTGCGCTGCCGCGAGGGGTCGACGCGGTAAAAGCGGTCAAACAGTTTGGGAATATGCTCGGCAGGAATCGCCGGGCCGGGGTTTTCGACTGTCACGGTGGCTTGATCGCCCGCGTTGCCCAGTGCGACGTGCACCGTTTGCCCGGGTGGAGTGTGGCGGATGGCGTTTGAGATGAGGTTGCTGAGCGCGCGCCGCAACATCAACCGGTCGCCGGGCACGCTTGCCGATCCGGACTGGGCCAGGGTGACGGAGCGCTCTTCTGCCCAGGCCTCAAAATAATCGAACAAGCCCTGCGTCTCTTCGGCCAGTTCCACTTTTTCCAGGCCGGGCTTGAGCAGGCCATTGTCGGTTTGGGCGAGGTAGAGCATGTCGCCCACCATTTGCGCCATGCGCTCGTATTCTTCGAGGCTGGAATAGAGGATTTCCTTGTAGGCGTCCTTGTCGCGCGCGGTGGAAAGCGCCACCTGCGTTTGCGTCATCAGGTTGGAAATCGGCGTGCGCAGTTCGTGCGCGATGTTGGACGAAAATTCGGTCAGCCGCCGGAACGAGTCGTCCAGACGCGCCAGCATGGCGTTGAAGGCGGTGGCGAGCGGTTTCAATTCGGTGGGCAAGTGGTCGTCCGGCAAGCGGTCTGCCAGATGCTCGGCGGAGATGCCGGAAATCATGTCGGTAACCTGGCGCAGCGGGGCCAGGCCCCAGCGGGTCACGACCCAGCCCAGGCCTGCGGTAGCCAGAGCCGCCAGGGCAATGGCAATCGCCAGCACGATGCGGAAGGTGTTCATGAACATCTCGTGCCGCTCGACATCCAGCCCCAGCACCACGGTGAAGGGCTGGCCAGTGCCTGCGGTGATTGGAACCGCCATCCCCCGGTAGCCCACTCCAGCTTGCTGCCAGTGCTGCAAGGAGGTATCACTGCAGTCTGATAATTTTCCTTGGCATTTTTTTGGCAGCGTGCCGGGAAACATTGCGCCTGGTGTGGAAAACCAAAGCGTGCCCGATGCATCGGTGACTGAAACCTCCAGTCCATGGTGGCCGACAAGGGCGTCGTGTAGTTGTGGCGGCAGCTGGTCCAGTTCGTTATTGTTGCGGGCCTGCTTGAACAGATTCTGGATCAGTTCCAGCTTGCCATTGAGTTCGTGGCGGTCGCCTTCTTCAAAATGGGCCTCGACCACATGCGACAGGAAGTAGCCGGTCGCGAGCAAAACCAGGCATGCCGCCGCGGCGAAATACAGGCTGATCCGGGCGATGAGCGACAGCGGCTTCATGCGGCGGCGTCGCCTGCATCGGTTTCGAGCACATAGCCCATGCCGCGCACGGTATGGATGAGCTTGAGTTCGAATCCCTCGTCGATCTTGACGCGCAATCGGCGTACTGCGACATCGATGACATTGGTGTCGGAATCGAAATTCATATCCCACACCTGCGAGGCGATCAGGCTGCGTGGCAGCACTTCGCCCTGACGACGCAGGAACAATTCCAGCAGGGCAAACTCTTTGGCGGTGAGATCAATCTTCTGGTTTGCCCGCGTGGCGCGGCGGCGCAGCAGATCCAGTTCCAGGTCGGCTGCCTTGAGAACGGTGGCTTCCAGGCTGGCGTGACCGCGGCGTACCAGACTGCGGACGCGGGCCAGCAGCTCGGCAAAGGCAAAGGGTTTCACCAGATAGTCGTCGGCCCCGAGTTCGAGTCCCTTGACCCGGTCTTCCACCTGGTCGCGCGCGGTCAGAAACAGCACCGGCATGTCGATTCCGGCCCGGCGCACGCCTTCCAGCACCTGCCAGCCGTTCAGCCCCGGCAGCATGACATCGAGGATCATCAGGTCGTAGTGGCCCGCCTTCGCGAGTTCAAGCCCTTCCCAGCCATCGCGCGCCAGGTCGGTGACGAACCCCGCCTCGGTGAGGCCTTGCCTCAGGTAAGCGCCCGTCTTGGGCTCGTCTTCGACGATCAGTAGTTTCATGGTGACTTGTTTCGGATAGATGAGCACATCCTGCCACAGCTCCTGCTCAGCGTGGCCCGCATTACAAACTTGTCATCAATCTGTCAGCTTGGTGTCGGGGGAGCGCCTGCAATATGTGACCCACATCGTAGCGATCAGGATGTGACCGGCCAAGGTCCTGAACGGCGCAACATGAATCCTGCTGGCGGCAGGGCAGAGCGGTTCAACGCATCTTCCGGCCGGAGCAACCAATCTTACAGTTTGGAGGGCAGTACCCGATGAAGCGTAACCCGATGAATCAATTTTCACCTCTTATCGCCGTGCCGGATTTACCGCGCCGCCGATTTGTTCAGGGGCTGGCGGCAGGCGGACTGCTGCTGGGCCTGGGCCCGATGATCAATCCTTCCTGGGCGCGCAGCGCCGATACGACAACGGGTTATGCGCCCGTGCTGGAAGGCACGGAGTTCGATCTGACGGTCGCCGAAACGCCGGTCAACTTCACCGGTTCGCCGCGCATGGCCACGACCATCAACGGCTCGATTCCTGGCCCGACCCTGCGCTGGCGGGAAGGCGAGACGGTCACCATCCGCGTCCACAATCGGCTCGCGGTGGATACCTCCATACACTGGCACGGCATTCTGTTGCCCTTCCAGATGGATGGGGTGCCGGGCATCAGCTACAAGGGCATTCCGCCTGGGGAAACCTTTACCTACCGCTTCAAGGTGGGGCAGACAGGCACCTATTGGTATCACTCGCATTCGGGCATGCAGGAGCAGACCGGCATGTACGGCGCCATCATTATCGATTCGGCAAGCGGGCGTTCAACCCAGGCCGACCGTGAATATGTCGTGCAGTTTTCGGACTGGACCGATGAGGACCCGATGCGCGTCTTCTCCAAGCTGAAGACGCAGAGCGATTACTACAATTTCAACCAGCCCACGGCGGTCGATTTCTTCAAGGATGTGTCGCGCAACGGATTCAAGTCCGCACTCGAAAAACGCAAGATGTGGAACGAGATGCGCATGAGTCCCACCGACCTGGCGGACATCTCGGCTGCAACCTACACCTTTCTGATGAACGGATCGACCCCGGCGGGCAACTGGACCGGGATATTCAAGCCGGGTGAAAAAGTGCGCCTGCGCCTGATCAATTCGGGTGCGATGACATTCTTCGACGTGCGTATTCCGGGCCTGAAAATGACCGTGGTGCAAGCCGACGGCCAGGATGTGGAGCCGGTCACCGTGGATGAAATCCGCATAGGCGTGGCCGAAACCTATGACGTGATTGTCACGCCCGGCGACGACACCTACACCCTCTTTGCGCAGTCGATGGACCGCACCGGCTATGCACGGGGCACGCTGGCGACCCGCGCGGGGCTGACTGCGGTGGTGCCGGAACTGGACAAGGCCGATTGGTTGACCATGGGCGATATGATGGGCGCCATGGGCGGCGGCGGCAGCATGGCGGGGATGGATCACGGCAACTCCGGTGGCATGGCCGGCATGAATCACGGCGGCATGGCGATGGACCACAGCAAGCATGTCATGCCGGTCGGAATGGCCATGGGCGACCCCTTGGCCAAACCCAGCACCACCGCGCGCCACGCCAAAACCGAATACGGCGCCAGCACGGACATGCGGGTGGACATGGCGCGCACCAATCTGAACGACCCCGGTATCGGCCTGCGCAACAATGGCCGTCGCGTGTTGACCTATGCCGACCTGCACACGATCGGGGGCCCCATCGATCCACGCGGTCCCGGCCGCGAAATCGAGCTGCACCTGACCGGCAACATGGAGCGTTATGCCTGGTCGATCGACGGGCTTGAGTTCGGGCAGTCGACCCCCGTGCATTTCAAATATGGCGAACGGGCTCGCGTCATTCTTCACAACGACACCATGATGACCCACCCCATGCATTTGCATGGCCTGTGGAGCGAACTGGAATCCGATGGCGGCGGCTTCCAGGTGCGTAAACATACGATCAACGTACAGCCCGCACAACGGATCAGTTTTTTGGTGAGCGCAGATGCGCTCGGACGTTGGGCATGGCATTGCCACCTGCTGTTGCATATGGATGCGGGCATGTTCCGCGAAGTAGTGGTGGCGTAAGGGCTAACGAAAACGTGAGGAATATGAAGATGAAGAACAAGCGAATGAATGTGCTGGCAATGGCGATTGCGGCAATGAGTGCGGCGCCGGTCTGGGCGCAAACCGCAGGCGACGCCGGGATGATGGATCACTCGCAGCATCAGGGCAGCATGCCGGCCGCCGAGGTCAAACCCAAGGCGGGTCAGGATGCAATGCCGGCAATGGATCACAGCACCATGGACCATGGCGCGATGCCAGGCATGACATCCAAAACTGCTGAAACCGCCGGTGGAATGCCGGGGATGGACCATGGCAAACCGCCGGCGTCGCAGCCGGCCATGGAAAGCATGGATCACGGTGAAATGCAGATGCAGGGCGGGCCGGCACCGGCCGATGCGCGGGACCCCCATGTCTATTCGGGCGGTTTTACGCGCGCCGCCGGTACCTATGCGTTGCCAGAATCGCAGCGCTTGCGTCTGGCCGACGAGCACAATTTTGGCAGCTTGCTGGTCGACCGGCTGGAGTGGAACCATACCCGTGACGGCAACAGCACAGCCTACGATACCCAGGCCTGGTTCGGTCGGGATTACAACCGCCTGGTGATCAAGGCCGAAGGCGAGGTGGCCAAAGGCAAACTGGAAGAGGCCCGGACCGAACTGCTATGGGGGCATGCCATCGCCACCTTCTGGGATACGCAGCTGGGCGTGCGCTACGACAGCGGCGAGGGCCCCGATCGCGGCTGGCTGGCCTTTGGCGTACAGGGTCTCGCGCCCTATTGGTTCGAAGTCGATGCGGCGGCCTATGTGGGCGACAACGGAAGAACCGCACTGCGCCTGGGCGCGGAATACGAATTGCTGCTGACGCAAAAGCTGGTATTGCAGCCGCGCATCGAGCTCAATCTATACGGTAAAAGCGATGTCGAGCGCGGTATCGGCTCGGGGTTGTCGGAAGCGCAAACCGGCCTGCGCCTGAGATACGAGTTTACGCGGCAGTTCGCACCGTATATCGGCGTCGAACGGGCCAGCAAATTTGGCAAGACGGCCGATCTTGCCCGTGCAGACGGTGAGAAGTCTGGGGAAACACGTTGGGTAGCAGGCGTGCGATTCTGGTTCTAGGCGTTGACGTGACAATAGCGGATTGTCTGAATACGTTTATCCAGACTGAGCGATTAACTTTGGGGACGACATGATGAATCGAAGAAAATTCCTGGCGCTGGCAGCAGCCGTACCGCTTACCGCAGTTGGCGCCTACGCGATACTCAGAACACCCGCCCGCGCAACGGGTTTTTCGTCACCCCTGTTCATCCCGGGTGACGGCGGGCCCTTTGGTGTCCTGACGCCCCAGGGAAAATTGGCACTGGTTGCCGAGCGCGGTACGTTCCCGCTGGCGGGGGATAAAACCACGCCTTTTCTTTGGTATCGGACCCTGCATCAAGGCAAGACCTATCAAAACCCCATTCTCAAAGTGAGGACGGGTGCGCGGCTGTCGGTGACACTGGATAACGCGCTTGACGAGGGCACCATACTGCACTGGCACGGTTTGCATCTGCCCGGGAAAATGGACGGCAACCCGCGGGATACCATCGCCCCTGGTGCGCAGTATCACTATGACTTCACCGTCAACAACCGCAGCGGCACCTACTGGTATCACACTCACGCGCATGGCCATACTGCCAAACAGGCCTACTTCGGCCTCGCCAGTTTCTTCATTGTCGAGGACGACGATGAAGTGGCGCTGCGCGAAGCGCTGGACCTTCAGCTGGGCGTGACCGATCTGCCGGTCGTCATCCAGGACAAGCGGCTCAATCAGGCCGGCGAATTCATCTACAGCCCCAACCCGATGGAAAAAATGATGGGGTATCTGGGGGATACGGTTCTTGCCAACCTGACGCCCACCCCGTTCACTGAAATCGGGGCACGCCTCTACCGCTTCCGGTTGCTGAACGGCTCGACCGCACGCATCTACAAGATAGCGTTCGCCAAGGGAGAAAAGCTGCTTCCCTATCATGTCATCGGCAACGACGGCGGACTGCTCGACAAGCCTTATTTGGCGAGCGAAGTGTTCCTGGCGCCGGGTGAACGGCTGGATGTTCTGCTCGACGCCAGCAAACTATCTAAGGGGGACGAGGTTTACCTGCGCAGCCTGGCATTCGATTCGCTCGAAGGCGGCGGCATGATGGGCGGGATGATGGGCATGATGGGTTCGGCGAGCCTGTCCAATGGAGACGCTTTCAACATCATGAAGCTGGCCGTTACCCAACCATCGGGCGCTGCCCAGCGTCTGCCCGCGCGCTTGTCACAGGTACAGCCCATCAAGACGGCAGGTGCGGCAGTTCGCACGATCAATCTTGAAATGGCGCAGATGCGCTGGCTCATCAATGGCAACACGTATCAGATGGATGCCTTCCCCATCGAAGTGAAGCGCAACACCGTGGAGAGTTGGGAAATCCACAATACCGAGCACAGCATGCCGCATCCCATGCATCTCCACGGCTTTCAGTTTCAGGTGCAGTCCCGTCACAACAGTCCCGCCCAAGTGCGTGCGCTGGCCAGCCACGGCAACGGCCGTACGGTAAGCGATCTGGGCTGGAAAGATACGGTGCTGGTATGGCCGGGTGAAACGGTCCGCATTGCCATCGATTTTTCGCACGATTTCGGCGGCGACCAGACCTACGTATTCCACTGCCACAATCTCGAACACGAGGACGGCGGCATGATGGTCAACTTTCGCGTGCGTGCGTAACGATACTGCTCAATCGCGTTTGGGTATATGCACGATGATGCGGTCAGCCGGTGTGGGTTTTTAAATCATTATTAAGGATATTCAAGAATGAAGGGTTTTGTGACGGGCGTGTTGACCACGCTGGTGGCAGGTGCAGGCATTAGTCTGGCGGTGGTGTATGGCGGAAAGGTGGATGTGGCTGCTGACAGCCCGCATAGCGCGCTGATTTTCAGCTTGCTGGAAACTGCACGTGAGAAATCGATAGATCAAGGTGTAAAAGGCCTGAGCGTGCCGGTCAATCTGGCTGATAAAGACCGCATTCGACGTGGTGCGGGTAACTACGATGCCATGTGCGTGAGTTGTCACCTTGCACCCGGTACAGAAAACTCGGAAATCCGGATGGGCCTGTATCCAACGCCGCCCGACCTGAGCACGCTAGACGAGGCGTCAACCGAGGCGGCCGCGCGCAAGTTCTGGGTGATCAAGCACGGCATCAAGGCATCAGGGATGCCAGCCTGGTCCAAGGGCGGAATCGAGGATGAGGCTATCTGGGACATGGTCGCCTTCCTGCAACAGATGCCCGCACTTTCGGCCGGGCAGTACCTTGCCCTGGTCGAGTCAAGCGACGGCCATTCGCATGGCGGCATAACGGACATCAAGGATATGCACGGCGAGCAAAGTGCAACCACGACAGCGCCACCGAAAGCCCGTGGCCATGACAATTCTGACGGCCATGCGCATTGAGTTGAGCCAACCATAAGCGGGCCATGAAGCCGCACAGAAGATGACAAAATTGTCATCTTCGCGTCAGCTTGTTGTGCGGGGCGGCGAAGCATACTGGACTTACCCTGCAACGAGGAGTCCTACGTGAAACTTTCCACCCTGTTCGTCCTGTTTATCGGTATTGCCGCCCCGGCAGCGTGGGCAGGCTCCGGTATGTCTGTGGTCGATGTCTATAAAAGCCCCACCTGCGGCTGTTGCAGCAAGTGGGTCGATCACCTCAAGGCCAACGGCTTTCAGGTCAGGGCGCATGACACACAGAACGCATGACACACAGAACGTGGCGGCGCACAAAGCCCGTCTTGGCGTACCGGCCGGATATGACTCCTGTCATACCGCGCAAGTCGGCGGCTATCTGGTCGAAGGCCATGTCCCGGCCAAGGAAATCAAGCGCCTGCTCAAGGAAAAGCCGCGTGTCCGCGGTTTGGCCGTACCGGCTATGCCGATGGGTTCACCGGGAATGGAAACCACAGGGCACAAAGATTCGTATGAAGTTTTTGTCGTGAACCGGGATGGGTCCACACAGACCTACGCCCACTATTAAAAGGAATGAATATGAAACCGATCTTAACCACACTTGTTCTGGGTATGGGCCTGACTTTTGGCATGCCGGCATTGGCTGGAAGCTCACATGGCGGACACAGCCATGATGACGCCATGAGTCAAGCTTCGATGCCGGGCATGAACGCAGCGATGAGTGACGGCCTGGTAAAAAAAGTGGACAAGGCACAGGGCAAAATCACGCTCAAGCATGGTCCGCTGGAAAACATGGGTATGCCTGGAATGACGATGGTGTTTCGCGTGCAGGATGCCAGCATGCTTGATCAGTTCAAGCCGGGTGATACCGTCCGTTTTCGCGCTGAAAAAATGAATGGCGCATTGACAGTGACCAAACTCGAAACAATGAAATAACACGGCCCAAGCCCATTTTCTTACAGGAGGGCCACCGGGATGTCTGACGTAGGCGCGATTAGCCTGGCTGCGATTTATGGAACCCTTGTCAGCTTTTCATCCGTCGCAGGCGATATTGGTCGCGGCGAGGTGGTCTATAAAGGGACTTGCCTTGCCTGCCATGGCAGCGATGGCGGCGGCAGCCTGTCTGGCGTCCCGGATCTGGGCGGCAAGGCGGGACCGCTGTCACAAGCGGATGCCGTCCTGCTCAGGCGGATGGCAGCGGGTTTCCAGACGCCCGGTTCTCCAATGGCCATGCCGCCTCGCGGCGGCGATCCCGCGTTGACGGACGCGGACTTGAGCGCGGTATTGCAATACATGCGCAAGGAATTTCTACCAGCCCGGTAATTGCGACGTCTTTAAAATAGAGGAGCAAACAGATGGGGTTCAAAGCATACATTCTGGGGCTGGTTTGTCTGGGCGGCGGCACTGCGGTCATGGCGGCGCCCACTGCGTACATTCCACTCGGTTCGGCCAACGAGGTGATCGCTGTCGATGCGGCAAGCGGCAAGATCACACAACGCTATTCCGGAGTGGAAAACCCCCACGGTCTGGTCGCCACGCCGGACGGAGAATATCTGATTGCCGGCAGCATCAAGGAAACTCCCGTCCCTGCAGGCGCCCCGGCAGACACACCCAACAGCAAGCTGTATGTGATTCATCCCGGGCATGGTCATGTGATGGCAGAAATTCCGGTTTCCGGATGGACCCATCACCAGGCGATGACCCCCGACGGAAAATATGTCCTGTCGACGCATCCGACACGGGGCGGCATCAGTGCGGTCGACTTCGTCGGCAACAAGGTTTTCAAGACCATCAAAACCGGGCCGGCACCCAATTACACGCTGGTTACGAAGGACGGAAAGTACGCTTACGTGAGCAACAGCGGCAACGGCACCCTCAGCGAGATCGATCTGGGCACCTGGGCTGTGGTGCGATCGCTGGAGGCCGGGCCGTCGCCCGAGCATCTGGTTTTTTCTGCGGATGAAAAAACCCTCTATGTGGCAAATGATCGGGCCGGAACTGTTTCTGCCGTATCGGTCAGGGAAGGAAAAGTCGTAACGACGTACAAAATCGGTCAGCGTTTGCACGGCCTGGACATCGGCGACGACGGAAAAACGCTTTTTGTCAGCAGCCGTTCGGATAACAAACTGGTGGCGCTGGACACCCGGACCGGCGCACAGCGCGTGTTGACGCTTTCCCCCGATCCCTATCATCTCGACAAGATTCCAGGCACCGGAAAAGTCTACGTTTCCAGCAGCAAGGAACCCAAAATCTGGGTCATCGACCAGAAGACGTTTACGGTGACCGGCACGATTCAACTTCCGGCGGGAGAAGGCCACCAGATCGCGGTGATCAGGTAGCGCGATCGCATCGGCACCCCGTCAACCGGGACGATGGCCGGGAACAGGCAACAGGAATGGGATTGGCTGGCCGTGCCTCGTCCAGCGATCCACCAACGAACAGAGGCAAGCACGGGAGAACGCACATGATGGGCGGTTATGGTTACGGCATGGCAGGCGGCTTCGGCTGGATATTCATGATCTTGTGGTGGGTGCTTATCGTCGTCGGCATTGTTGCGCTGGTGAAATGGGTGGGCGCGCCTTCCGATGCGGGTGGCCGGAGCGGCGGCAAGGCACTGGACATCCTCAAGGAACGCTATGCGCGCGGCGACATCGACGATCAGGAATTCCAGAAGCGCAAGCGCGATTTGACGCAGTAGTCAGTCGCCCGTGCGGCATGCAGGCCGCACGGGCATCGGTGCGTGTCGAGAGAAAGGTCAAGCGATGAATCGGAAGAACGGATTCTGGATCGCCCTATGGGCAACGCTCATTGTCGTGACGGGATTCCTCGCCTTTGGCGCGGGATCGGGCGGCATGGGCTACGGGCCGTGGCAGGGCTGGGGCCGGATGGGCGGCTGGGACAACAGTCATCGATCAGACGGCACGTTCGGCGGCTACGCCACGGGGCGGGGCATGACGGGGGGCGCGGCGCCCGGCCAGGGTTGGGGCATGGACATGCCTTACGCGATGATGGGCCAGTATGGCATGGGGGGGATGGGCGCAGGCATGGCGTTCGGCATGCCGGGTGGCGGTTCCGCCATGATGCCCTGGCAGCTGCCCAACCTGACGCCGGAGCAGGAACAAAAAATCAGCCCGTTGTGGAGCGATTCGGCGGAACGCAATTTCAGCCTGATGCAGCAGCGCCGGGAAGCGCAGGCCCGGCTAAGCGGTTTGTATGCAACGGAGAAGCGCGACTGGAGCGCGATTCGTACTGCCTCGCGGACTGCGCTCGATCTGCAGCGCCAGCAACTCGACGCGGCGATTGACCTGCAGCAAAAAATCGATGGCCTGCTGACCGATAGCCAGCGCCAGGACATGGCGCGAGCCTGGCACGGTTATGGATGGATGGGCGCGTCACCCTGATAAGGCCTGGTTGAGGCAGCCGGGACGCAGACGTGCCCTCGCTGCCCAGGGCGGACCTTGCCGGATGCGGCCCAGCGGCTCGCGCCGGCCTGATGTCCGCGCAGGCCGGCATGGCGTCCGGAGGTAAAGGCGAAGGGAACGATCATGGCAACGGATCCGGTATGCGGCATGACGGTGGACGAACGCGCGGCGGCGGGCAGCGTCGTGCATGCCGGCCAGACCTGGTATTTCTGCTCGCCTCGCTGCCAGCATGAATTCGAAGCCCATCCGGCTCAATACGCCACTGGCGGCAACGCCGCAACGCAGGCGCCGCACAGCCACGATCATGGTCATGAGTCGTCCGCATCTCCCGCGCCGAAAACCGGCAAGGCCATGGCCAAGGACCCCATTTGCGGCATGATGGTGGACAAGGCCACCGCCTTGAAATCGGAGCGCGGCGGCCGCGCCTACTACTTCTGCAGCGTCGGCTGCCAGCGCACGTTCGAGTCGCCCGAGCAAGAGCTCAAATCGATGAAGACGCGGGTGATGATCGCGCTCACAGGCGTGCTGGTGCTCGCCATGCTGCGCGCCGGGGCGTTCCTGGCATTGGCTACCGGCGCCACCCTCGTCAGCTGGGCGCCGGTTGCGGCGCTGCCGTGGTTCACCTGGGGCATGTGGCTGTTTATCCTGGTGACGCCGGTGCAGTTCATCGGCGGCTGGAGTTTTTACAAGGGCGCCTGGCAGGCCGTCCGCACGCGCTCCATCAACATGGATTTCCTGATCGCGATGGGCACTTCGGTGGCCTATTTCTACAGCGTGGCGGTGGTGTTTTTCCCCGAAGTGTTGCCGGTCGCGGTCGATGAGCGCGCGGTGTATTTCGAAGTCTCCGCCGTCATCATCGCCTTCGTGCTGCTGGGCAAATACATGGAGGAGATCATCAAGAAACGCTCCTCGGCGGCGGTGCGCAAGCTGCTGGACCTCCGTCCCGCCGTCGCCCGTGTGATCCGCGAAGGCGCCGAAATGGAAGTGCCCGCCGAGTCGGTGATGGTGGACGAGACCGTGGTGGTGCGGCCCGGAGAGAAAATTCCCACCGACGGCCAGGTCACGGAAGGCGCCTCCTCGGTGGACGAATCCATGCTCACCGGCGAATCCATGCCGGTGGAAAAGACAGTGGGCGATGCGGTGATTGGCGGCACGCTCAACCGCACCGGCCTGTTCCGCTTCAAGGCGACGCGGGTCGGGGCCGAGACGGCATTGGCCCAGATCATCAAGCTGGTGGAGGATGCCCAGGCCAGCACCGCAACCGTGCAGCGCCTCGCCGACAAGGTGACCGCGTATTTCGTTCCGGCGGTGGTGGCGGTGGCGCTGCTGGCCTTTTTCGGCTGGTGGACGGCCGGCAACTTCCCGCAGGGACTGCTTGCCTTCATCGCCGTGCTCATCATCGCCTGCCCCTGCGCGCTCGGCATCGCCACCCCGGCGGCGCTGATGGTGGGCGTGGGCAAGGGGGCCGAAGCCGGCATCCTGATCCGCGGCGCCGACGTGCTGGAGCGCGCGGAAAAGCTGACCACCGTGGTATTCGACAAGACCGGCACCCTGACCCGAGGCGAACCCAACGTCACCGATATCGTTGCGTTCGGCACGGCGACCGAAGAGGACATCCTGCGCCTTGCCGCCGCGGTCGAGGCCGGTTCCGAGCATCCCCTCGGCGAAGCGATCGTACGCGCCGCGCAACAGCGCGAACTCGTGTTGCCGAAGGTGGCAGGCTTCGAGGCTATTTCCGGCCACGGCATTCGCGGCCAGGCCGAGGGTCGGCAGGTGCTGATGGGCAACCGCCGTCTGTTCGCGCGCGAGAACATCGATGTCTCCGCCGCCGAAGCCGACATGATCCGGCTGGAGGTGGAGGGCAAGACCGCCATGCTGGTGGGCGGGGACGGCGCGCTTGCGGGCATCATCGCCGTCGCCGACACGCTGAAACCAGAGGCGCAGGAGGCGGTGTCCGCACTGCAGCAAGCAGGCATCGAGGTGATTCTGCTGACTGGCGACAACCAGCGCACCGCGCACGCCATCGCCGTGCAACTCGGCATCGCGCAAGTGATCGCGGAAGTGCTGCCGGGCGACAAGGCGCGCATCATTCAAGACCTGCAGCAACAAGGCAAGGTGGTGGCGATGGTGGGCGACGGCGTCAACGATGCGCCCGCGCTCGCCGCCGCCGACATCGGCATCGCCATCGGCTCCGGTTCGGACGTGGCCAAGGAAACCGGCGGCATCATTCTGGTGAAAAACGATGTGCGCGACGTGGTGGTGGGCATCCGGCTGTCGCGCGCCACGCTGCGCAAGATCAAGCAGAATCTGTTCTGGGCGTTTATTTACAACAGCGTGGCGATCCCGGTGGCGGCCTTGGGCTTTCTGAATCCGATCATCGCGGCTGCGGCGATGGCGTTAAGTTCGCTGTCGGTGATTGCGAATTCAGCGCTGCTCAAGCGCGCGAAATTGACGGAGGAAGATGTATGATGAATCGATGGTCATGGCTCTGTCCCTGGCTCGCGGCGGCGCTCGCGGCGGCGGTGTTCGTGTTGTTTGGGCTCACCTGGTGGAGCGCGCTGCTCGCCGCCTTGCTGCTGGTATGCCCGGCGCTGTTGCTGTGGGGGCTTTTCATCATCCGCCCCGCATCGGACGAACCGGTGGTGCACACCCACGGCACGACCATGAACTGGGCCGCGCCCTTCTACGACCTGTACTGCCGCGCGGTGGGATTGGGGCAA
>JASJPF010000045.1:0-32637 GCA_031426835.1 Thiobacillus sp. | reverse complement strand
TCTCGATATTGGCCAGTTGCTGATTGAGATTGGTGGCATAGACGGTGAGCTTGGCCGGAACCGGCGTCGGCGCCCCGACACTGTTTTGCTTCAGCACCGACATGGTAACCATGCCGCGCGTTTTGCTGCGCTCGATTTTGTAGGCGCGCGCGACTTCCGGCTGCAATTGGTCAGTAGTGAGTGCGTTGTAGTGAACTTTGATCGCCCCGAATTCCTGCGCAATCTCAGCGTGGGATACGGTAGCAATCAAACTCAAACACAGGGTGGCCAGTAGTCGTTTCATCGTCTCTCTCCTCTTGTTGTGGGCGTTGCTGTCTTTTATTGTAAGGGTTTATCGGAATGTGGCGAGCCAGACGCCCAGATCGTCAAGCGCACGACTCACGGCCAGATTGGAAGCCATGGCTGCGCCCGCCGCGTCGTAAGTCGCCAGCGGCACGTTTTGCTCGAAAACGCGCCGCCCCAACAGCGAACGCTTTTTCAGATCAACCAGTTCGGCGCGCAATTCCAGTCGTACGTGGCCCGGGTTGCTGGTGGCATCATGATAGAACTCGACCAATTCAGTATCCAGCAGGACATCACCGTGCACATATCCGCCTGCAGCGCTAACCCGCCATGCATCCTGCTGGTCGAGGCGGGTGCGCATCAGATCGGCAAAGCGTTTGCCGGGACGTTCAGTCCAGCGGGCAAACTGGTATTGGCCGCGGGTTCCGGGGGCGCGACTGAAAATGAGCTGATCGGTGTCGTAATAGCGCGACGTGGTGGTATCAAGAACCAGCAGAGTTGGTGCGTCTGGACGTACGGCTGCAAGCTTTATCCCGGGCATCGTATCGCTCAAAACGTAATTAACACCAGCAGCCGTATCGCGCTGCTCACTCAGACTGATACAACCCGCGAGGGCAATTACACATCCCAGCAATGCGATATTTTTAATCATGGCAGTTTTTCTCCGGGGCCGAGCTGCTGCTTGCCGGGGCCAAACAGGATGCTGCGTGGATTGGATAAACGCTGGCCAGCGGTGGTGAGAACATCGGCGCTGGTACGCACGTCGCGACTGACATTGGTCATTTCCAGCGTGCCGGTTTCGGCCAGCCGCTGTATCCGCTCGGAAATCAAGCTGGCATCAAGCTGCAACTTACCCAGGGTGGCAGTGGCTTCCTTGAGTGTGGCATCGGCATTTTTACTGACGCCAACAACACTCTTTTCGATACTCAAAGCGGCTTGACTCACATTGCCAGCGGCAATTCGTATGTCGGATGCAGCATCACGAATTCCGTTGGCGGCTTCATTCAGGCTGTTCTTATTGGCCACGAGATGCGCGGACAATTCGTTTAAATTGGCGATCGCCTGGCTGATCGATCGCTGATTTTCTGGCGACATGATGGCGTTCATCCGCTCTAGCGCTTGCGCCCCATTGACCGCCAGCTGCGAGACCGCTGTGGTGACCTTGTCGATATCCGAGCTGCCTTCGGCAATGACAGGATAGCGCTCGCCTGAAGGGGCATCGAGTAGCAACGGGCTGCTGCTCAAGCCGTTATTGATTTCGATGGTGGCGATGCCGGTGACCAGGTTGCGTTTGATATAGGCCTCAGCGCCCTTGTGTATCGGCACACCCTCGTCGATGCGTGCGGTCACGCTGACCGCCTCGTCGCCGCCTTTGGCAAAACGATAGCTCGCGACTGTCCCCACCTTGATTCCGCGCATTTTCACCGGGCTTCCCACCGCCAAACCATCCAGTGATTGCTGTTTGAAGTAAATGCTATAAGTCTGATACGCAATCCGGTCTGCCGCACCCGTCAGCCACACAATGGACAGGGTCAGCAACACGACCACGGCCAGCACGAGTGCGCCCACCACGGTATAACGGCCTTCAGTTTCCATGCACGGTTTCTCCCTCTGGCGCCCGCGCGGCGAAATAATCGCGCAGCCACGGGTCGTCGATGTGTTTCAGTTCAGCAACGGTGCCGTTGCCGAGCACGCGGCCGTCCGACAGCACAATCACGCGGTCGACAATTGAAAACAGTGTATCCAAGTCATGGGTAACGAGGAATACCGTCAACCCCAGGCTATCGGCCAGCAACCTGATCAACGTATCGAAAGCACGCGCTGAGATCGGGTCGAGGCCGGAGGTCGGCTCGTCGAGAAACAATAGTTCGGGATCGAGTGCCAGCGCCCGCGCCAGCGCCACGCGCTTGCGCATTCCGCCCGACAGTTCGCTCGGGCGTTTTTGTGCCGCGTCGGGCGACAACCCGGCCATATCCAGCTTCAGCCGCGCCAGCTGGCGGCACGTGACATGGGGCAGGCGCGTATGTTCGATCAAAGGCGTGGCCACATTGTCTTCGACGCTCATCGAAGAAAACAGCGCGCCATCCTGAAACAGCACACCCAGGCGCCGGCGCAATGCCTTCATCTGCTCGAACGTACTGCCCGGCACCGACTGTCCAAACAGCGTGATGTCGCCGGCCTGCGGTTTCAGGAGTCCGATGATTTCGCGCAGCAGCACCGACTTGCCGCTGCCGCTGCCGCCGATCAGCGCAACCACTTCACCGCGCGCAACCGACAGGCTCAAGCCGCGATGAATGCTGTGCCCACCCAGGCTGATGGACACATCGCGAACGTCGATGACGGGATCGGCCATCAGATGTCCAGCCGCACGAACATCACGGCGAATATCGCGTTGAGAACAATGATGGCGACCAGGCTCTGCACCACGGTAGAGGTGGTGTGCTCGCCGACGCTGCGCGCGTCGCGCGTGACCGACAAGCCCATGCGGCAGGCGATGAGGGCGATGAAAATGGCGAACACCGGCGCTTTGCCCAGCCCCACCAGCAGGGTTTTCAGGTTCAGCACATCCGCCAGCCGATCCATGAACATGGCGTAGGTGATATCCAGCTGCACCTGCGTGATCAGCATGCCGCCCAGGATTCCGGCGATGTCCCCGATGAACACCAGCAGCGGCAGTGCGATCAGCACCGCCAGCACGCGCGGGATCACCAGCACCGCCAGCGGCGACAGGCCGAGCGTGGTGATGGCGTCGATTTCCTCGGTGATTTTCATGGTGCCGATTTGCGCGGTGATGGCAGCGCCGCTGCGGCCGGCCACCAGAACGGCGACGATGACCGGCGAAATCTCGCGCAGGATGGCCAGCAGCAAGCCATCGACGACGAAAATATTGGCGCCGTATTGCTGTGCCTGCGAGCCCAGCAGGTAGGCAAACACCACGCCGAGCAGAAACAGCATGCCGAACACGATGGGGATCGCGCCGACGAATACCGCACTCAGCTGGGCGCCGAATTCGCGCCAGCGCCATTGCCCCGGATGACCCATCAGCGCCGTCAGTTCAATGAACAGGCGGCCGACGAAATCGACCAGGCCGATGATATGCGTCCCCATTGCCAGCGCGCCGCGTCCGGTCACCTCAAGGATGCCTTCATGCAACGGCTCGGGTTGTGCCGCGGTCACCGCACTGTGCCGGGCCACCAGTTCCAGCATCGCCAGATGTTGCGGCTGGAATGCGCGCAACTCGGGCAATGACTCGCCGGCTTGCCAGCGGGCAGCGGCGAGCAGCATCCATGCGCCATTGGTGTCAAGCTGGGTGATGCCGGCGCCGTCGAGAATGCGCGCGGGTGTATCCGGACGCACCGGCACTGCAGCGGCGGCTTCGGCATGCCAGTCGCCGCTGGCAATCAGCGCGCCCTGCGCCGCGTCAAAGCGCGCGCGTGCTTCGGTCACACCCATCCCAGCGGATTGTCGGGGTCGATTCCCGGCATGAAGGGGAGGCCGCGTTCGCGATGCGTCACCTGATAAACGCACCCAATCCAGTTGCCGACCACCGCCCCGGCGGAGTCGTGCCAGGTGTTATCGATCAGGGGCAGCAGCAGAGGCTCGGGGAAATCCAGCGCCTCCCCTGCCTGCCGACGGCTGTTGAACTCCGCCAGGAACGCTTGCGCCTGCCGGTTGAAATAGCGCGCCGGATACGCCGGCAAAACCCGCTTGGCGTCCGCCGATGCCAGCAGCAGATCGCGTTTGTATTCCTTCAACAGTGAAATGGTGTCGTATTCGGGGTGGCCTTGAAAAAACACGGTGCGCAACCCATCCGGACTCACCGCCAGATGCACGCCCGCTTCCGCACTCTCGACCAGCACCTTGACGTCCGCCGCTTCGAATTGTGCGGGTGAGACGTCGTTCCAGCGCGAATGCGGCACATCAAAACGCGTGTTGACGTCGATGACCAGCGGATGGCGCTTATCGGTCACGCGATGCTCGAACACCCCCCATATCTTGCGCGGCTGTTTCACCCGTGTCTGGCCGTGACGAAACTGCATCACGGCATGGGTGGCCAAACAGGAGCACAGGGTGGAAGTGACATTGTCCCAGGCCCAGTCGATCACCTCGATCAGCGGATCCCAGAACGGCTCGTCGGCGAGGTTGGCATGGCTGACATTGGCGCCGGTGATGATGAGCGCGTCCAGCCCGGCCTCGCGGATGGCATCGAAGCTTTCGTAATATTGCGCAATGTGTGCCTGTGCCGCCTCGCCGCGCGGCAATGCCGGCAAGGTAAAGGGGTGCATGTAGAACTGCGCGATCGGATTGGAGGTGCCCACCAGCCGGTAGAACTGGCGCTCGGTCGCTTCCAGCGCGGCGTCCGGCATCATGTTCAACAGGCCGACATGCAGTTCGCGGATTTCCTGCTGCGCCGCCCGCTCGGGCGAGTGCACCACCAGACCGCCTTGGCGCAGACGATCAAAGGTAGGGAGCGCGTTATGCGCAACCAGTGGCATGGTTAGCCCTGTCCCTTACGTGCAATGGCAGTTTCCAGCAGTGCCAGAAAATCGTGTTCGTCGCGCACCTGTGCGACTTCCTGCGACGTGACGGTATAGCCATGCGGTTTGGCAATCGCCTCGTAGCGTGGGAGGCGCGAATGAAACAGCCGCGGGAAAACCCAGCGCGCAAAATCGTCGGGCTCTATCTGGGCGACGTATTCCAGCCCCTTTTCCTTGAGATACAACGGCAGCTGCTCGGCGAGAAAGGCCGGGCGCAGATACAGCGGCTTGGGATCGGACTGCGCGCGCTTGATCAGCGTGTCCTCTTCCTCGCGCGTGGTGGTCTGGATATACAGAATCAGCGTGTGCTCGGCCAGCAGCTCGACCACGCCCGGCTCATCCAGCTCGCACAGGCTGCCGCCAACGTCGTTCACAAAATGCGGATAACCATAAATTTCCTGGCCCTTGCGGATGAACTCCGGGACGTCGCGCATGGCCGCGATTTCACCCTCACGATACGCCGCCTGACGACGCGAAAACTCATCCAGCGGGAGTCCGCCCCACTCCGGCCCGCCGAGTTTTCCAACGAAAGTCAGCACCGGCCCGAGATCGTGAATTTTGATGTTGTTCTTGATGTCGATCCAGTCGTTGCGCAGCAGATCGCGCAAAAACGGTACGCTCATCGCCTGCTGCTTGATCAGGTCAAGAATCGGTTCGTCAAGATAGCGCGTGCCAATCCGGTAGTCGCCGGAAAAGTGGAACCAGTCGTGACCGCGCAGCCGGGTAGAGATATGCGTCTTGCCGACGCCGGACATGCCGAGCAGGGTAATGCGCTTGGTTGGCCAGGCGCGAAAGGAATCAGGGGTGAAGTGCATGAGCTCGTTTTCAGTAGGATTAGCGCGAAGCCTACCGAAAACCCACCCAATACAAAAGCGCGGAATTATCCGCCGCTGGCGTGTCCGACCAGTTGGGTATACGCGGCACCCGCCAGTTTGCGGATATCGGCAGGCGCAATCTGCCCGGAAAGGGCATATCCAAAGTCACGATCGATCCAGTAAAACACTTCCACACCGTTTTCCGTCACATGGCGAAACGAGGTTTCCTGATTCTCATCTGCCTTGCCCGCATCCGCACGCCGTACATACAATGTGACGCGACGTCCGACAGCGTCCTGGTACATGAACTGCGCGACCGGACCCGATTCGCCGGTTAGCAAGCGCCCACCCAGCAATTCAAAGCCGAGCACGGCGAAATCCGGCGCCTTGAGCTCGGTTCCGACGCGCTTGGACAGCCAGCTCACCAGGTGTTCGGCGTGAGCGGCTTCGACTTCGACCGGGTGACGCACTTCGGGGCTGAACACGGCGTGAGCGATGGCGGCATCGCGAACAAACGGCTGCGTCGAGGCCATGGGCGGATTCACCACCCGTTGCTCCGAGACCATGCCGAAGCCATAGCCAATCAGACCGCTTGCCACAAATGCCAATGACGCGGCAATCGCCTTGTATGGCGTGTGCGAAGGTTGACGTCGAGCAGCACGCACCAGATGAATCGGCAAGGGGTCATTGAGGACCGCATCAAACGCGGCGTGCAATGCCTGATTCTGGCTCGCCCATTCCTGCACCCGCTCGGCATCCGCCGGATGTGCCGCCAACCAGGCTTCAACTTCGAGGCGGCGCGCATCGGTAAGCGCGCCATCCACAAAGGTATGCAGGTCGTCTTCGCTTACGTTGTCTGTCATTTCACCACTTTCAATTGCACGACGGGTTCGCCCGCCAGCATCTGCCGCATCCGCTCGCGCGCCCTGGAAAGACGCGACATCACGGTGCCCACCGGCACCCCCAAAACCTGGGCTGCCTCGTCATAGCTGAATTGTTCCAGCCCCACCAACAGCATGACTTCACGTTGTGGATGGGGGAGTCGAGCGAGTGCCGCATGGATGTCGCGTGCACCCAGGGCTTCCATCTGCCCACCGCTCACCGGAATGTCCAGCGCTTCATCGAGCGCGGAATCGGCAGGGCGATGGGCACGTATCTGATTTAAAAACAAATTGTGCATCAAGGTAAACAGCCAGGCACGCAGATCGGTGCCCGGCTGCCACAAGTCGAGCTTGACCAAAGCGCGCTCGAGGGTGTCCTGAACCAGATCATCGGCACGCATGACATCCCCCGTCAGCGCCCGGGCATAGCGGCGCAGCCGGGGCAAGTGCTCGATCAGATCGGGCCTGGCGCTCATTTAGGGCCTGACATGCACTTAGGGCTTGGCGGTACGCCACACGTTATTGACGCCATCACCGGTGGTATCGCCCGGCTTCTGGTCCTTGAACCAGGTATACAAAGGCTTGCCTTTGAATGCCCACTGCCTGGCGCCATCATTACGCGTGATGATGCTGTACGAGCCATCGGCTTTTTCGCCGGCAGCGGCAATCAGAGGGGGCCATTTTGTTGCGCAATCGTCTACGCAAACACTCTTGCCCGCATCAGCCGGATCTTTATCGAAGGTGTACAGCGTCATGCCGGCGGAAGTGGTGAGCACACCCGCAGCAGTTTTAGTGGGGGCACCCATTGGGGTCGCACAGGCAACCAGCAGGGTGAGGCTCGCCAGAGCAGAAGTTAAGGCTAATTTCATGATGTTCCTTTATCAAGGGTTGAAGGGCACTGCGAACTTGCATAGACGTGAACACCGTCACAGGCCGTTTTATTCCCTGTCAAACAAGATATTTCATGATTGCCGCATCGGCACCCTCTAACTCAAGGCCATCTGCACGGCTATTTAAGTGACTTGAACACAGGCCCCCACGAAGGATGACCCGATTCTGCCGGAGTTAACTGAAAATCCGGATTCAAAGTCAGCGCCTTGCGAAACTCATCACGGCAGGCTTTTTCCCGAGACTGGGCGCAATGCATGAAGGCCAGATACTTGTGCGCTGCCACCTTGTCCGAGGTCAAAAAGAGCTCGGACGCGAGCGCACTCTGTAATAGTCGCGCGGAGTTTCTGTAATCGCCGTCTTCATATGCCCGGATACCCAATGACAGGTCTTTTTCAGCCTTGCGAAGGGAAAATTTGTCCAGGCCCGCATCCCTCATGACAGGGGAAGCGCAGGCAGTCATTAGCAGTACAGCGCAAATCAGCGTACTAATCTGCTTCATAGTTTTTTCCTTACCTGAATTTATGTTTGATTTTGAGCGACTGGCCCGGCTTCACGATCACCGTCTCACGATAACCTGCAAACGCTTTATTGCGTATTTCCACCGTGTGCCTTCCCGCCTCCAGCTGCAGCGTGTTGAGCGGCGGGGAAACACCCATGTTTTGGCCATCGACAAAGACTTCACCCCATGGCGAAATTGCGAGTGACAGGGTGGCTTTTGCCTGCGCCAAGGCAGCGGGCGCTGTTGCGATTTTAGCTGCTGGCACAACGCGCGCAGCGGGTATCGCGGGCACCGCCGAAGGAACAACAATCTCGTTTGCTGTCACAACCGATGGTTTCGGTGCGGTGGCGCGCGGCACTTCGAGTCCGGATGCGACGGGAACGGACTCTGCACTCCGCATGGATTGGGGCGACCACAAATAAATCGCGAATGCGGTAATGGCCAACAGCGGAACGACAACAAGTAAAGCCTTGCGACGCAGCAGAGAGGCTTGAAGAACAGATGCAATTTTTCCCTTGATGCCAGCCCGACGATCCACGGACGCTGCCGCGATCAGTTTTCGGGCTTTGTGGGGCGGCAGGAACAGAGTGGTGTCCTGTTCGTCTGCCGGCTGGCTGGTCGCTTGCCTTGCGCTTGCCGACCGGTTGCCTACTGCCGGCTGACTGGCTGCGTGGAGCGGAGCGGCATCCTGGTTCCGCAAATCCCGGGCGAATTCGCGGGCGGTCTGGTACCGATCCTCCGGCCGTTTGGCCAGCGCCCGGCTGACAATCCGGTCGAATATCGGGGGAACGCGGGGATTGATCGTGCTGGGCGGAGCGGGCTCTTCATTCAAAATTTTGTACATGATGGCGCTCAGGTTGTCGCCGTTAAAAGGCGTCGTCCCGGTCAGCATTTCGTACAACACCACGCCCAGCGCAAAGATATCGGTTTTGCCGTCGGTGGCCTGACCCACGACTTGCTCGGGTGCCATGTATTTCGGCGAGCCCAGCACGGTACCGAGTTGGGTACGCGAACCCGTTGGGATCTGCGCAATGCCGAAATCCATGATTTTGACGTTGCGGTTGGGCGTGATCATGATATTTGCAGGCTTGATATCGCGATGCACCACATGGTTCTCATGTGCGTAATTCAATGCACTGGCAATACGTGCCGCGATCTTTCCGATCAACTCGACCGGCAGCACCACACCGGAATCGAGCATCTCGCGCAGCGACTCCCCTTCCAGGTATTCCATCGCGATATAAGCGATATCGCCGGTTTCGCCGACGTCGTAAATGGTGACGATATTGGGATGGTTCAAACGGCCAGCAGATTTTGCTTCACGGTAAAACCGTT
This sequence comes from Thiobacillus sp., assembly GCA_031426835.1. Taxonomy (GTDB): domain Bacteria; phylum Pseudomonadota; class Gammaproteobacteria; order Burkholderiales; family Thiobacillaceae; genus Thiobacillus. The sequence goes on along the minus strand of JASJPF010000045.1, from coordinate 23,396 downwards.
CTTCGAACTCGGCAAGCTCCTCTTTTGAGAGATTTAGATTGATCGTCTTGATCGCGACCGTACGCTCAATCAAGGGGTCAACCGCCTTATAGACGGTTCCCATCGCGCCCTGTCCCAGCGGGGCGATCACTTCATAACGACCAATTTTAGTTTGATTGAGCATGCGGGGCCGCGCCAAGCGGCTTGCTTTAGGGCGATTCCTGGTGAGAGAATCCTCGGAAAGAAAGTATAACAAACACCAAGAGACTATCGCTTTGTCAAACAAGCTTGCTAATACCCCGCTTTTCCTCGAGATCGCCACCCAGACTGACCCGGGCTTGCTCCGCAGTTTGAACGAGGACAGCATCGCCACGGTCAATGATCTGGGCCTGTTGGTATTGTCCGATGGCATGGGCGGCTACCAGTCCGGCGACGTCGCCAGCAAGCTGACCACCCAGGTCATCGTAGAGGGCCTGACCCAGGGTCTGCAGGGCAAGCTCAATCACAGCAGTGATGTGGCTGCCATGGTGACAGACGTCGTCAAAAGAGCCAATCGCGCGATTTTCATGGAAGGCGAACGGCGCGCGAAGCGTATCCACGGCAGCCAGGAACAGATGATGGGGGCCACCCTGGCGCTGCTGCTGTTCAGAAACAATCATGTCACGCTGGCGCATGTGGGCGATTCGCGCATTTATCGCCTGCGTGACAAGCAGCTGGAGCTGCTCACGCACGATCACTCGCTGCTGCAGGAGCAGATCGACCAGGGAATACTCAGCACCGAGGCCGCTGCCACGTCCCACAACCGACATCTGGTGACACGCGGGCTGGGCCTGAAATCCGACGTGGAAGTGGCGCTGAGCGAGTGCGAAGCGCAGCCAGGCGACCTCTTCCTGCTCTGCTCGGATGGCCTCAATGATATGGTCGACAACGCGGATATCCAGCTGGTTCTGAATTCGCTCCAGTGCAATCTACCGCTCGCCGCCAGCCAGTTGGTCATGATCGCCAACGACAATGGTGGCGAAGACAATGTTTCCGTCATCCTGGCAAGAACAGGAAAACACCCCCTACCCATCGTGAAGAAGCAGGGTTTCTTTGCCCGGCTATTTGGAGGCTGATACCCCATGGCCAAACTAATCGTCAGTCAAAACGGTGAAGTCATCGAAAACCGATTTCTCAACGCATCCAGCTTCACCATCGGCAGCCTGGCCGACAGTGACCTAAGCCTGGTCGGCGAGGGCATCAGCCGCACCCACGCACGCATCACCTCAGTCGGCAATGACGACATCATCGAAGACCAGGGCAGCACCAATGGCACGCTGGTAAATGGTCGGTCGATTACCCGGCATATCCTGCAAAACGACGATGTCATCGAGATTGCCAACATCCAGATTCGTTACCGCAACCATAAAGCCATTGACGGCCCCAGTTTTGACCGGACGATGATCATTCAGCCCTCTGGCCAGGCGCTCGGGGCCCCCGCCCAGGCGGTGGGGACCTATGCGCTGGCAACGGCAAAAAAAGAGCGCCGTTTCAGAACAGGCGCCCGCATGGGCTTGGTCCGGGTATTCAATGGCGGCCCGTCAGCGCAGGAAATTGAATTGTCCGAAGTGCTGCATACCTTTGGCATCCCCGGCACGCAACTGGCGGTAATCAATTCCCGCCCTCAGGGTTACTTCATCACCCACGTTGAAGGGAAAAAGCCGGCACGGCTGAATGGCAAATCCATCGGCCATGAACCGCGCCCCTTAGCACCCAACGATACGATCGAGGTCGGGGACGAGAAGCTGCTGTTTCTGCTCAAATAAGGGCCTGGGCCCGGCCCTAACGGCGGCAAACCGCCACCGTCACGGTGGTTTGCCGCGCTTGAGTCTCCGGTATAGGGTGTTGCGGCTGATTCCGAGGCGGCGGGCGGCTTCCGACATGTTCCCGCCAGACGTCCTGACCGCCTGGACAATCATCGCGTCTGACACAGCCCGCAGATTTTCCGTAACCGGTGTGTCCGGCAATGCCGGGCGCAGCGTCTGACGCTGCAAGTCCTCGACTAGGTCGTCGGGCAGATGGCGCCAGCCGATGTTCGTTTCGCCTTCGTCGAGCAATGCACAGGCCGTGCGGATGACGTTGCACAGCTGGCGCAGATTGCCGGGCCAGGGGTAATCGGCGAAACCGGGCGCCAGCGCGGCGTCCAGCGCAAGTCCCCTCCCCGGCCCCTCCGCCTCGACCAACCGGGCCAGCAGAACCTGGAAATCGCTGCGCTCGCGCAGGGCAGGCAGCGCCAGCGTCAGGCCATTGATCCGGTAGTAAAGATCGGAGCGGAATCGGCCGGTTTCCATTTCGATCTTCAGGTCTCTGTGCGTGGCGCAAACCAGCGCAAAGTCCACCGCTACCGGCTTGCCGCTGCCGAGCGGCGTGACCTTGCGCTCTTGCAGGACGCACAGCAGGCGAGCCTGCATCGCCAGCGGCATGTCGCCGATTTCATCGAGAAACAAGGTGCCGCCGTGGGCCTCGCGGATGCGGCCGGGCGATCCCTCGCGGCGGGCGCCGGTAAACGCGCCGGGAACATAGCCGAAAAGTTCGGCCTCGATCAGGGTTTCCGGCAGGGCTGCGCAATTCACCGTCACGAACGGCTTGCCCTGGCGCGGACCCGATTCGTGCAGGGCGCGGACGAACATGCCCTTGCCGACGCCCGATTCGCCGAACAGCAGCAGCGGGATCGACTTGCCCAGCACTTTGCTTGCCCGCTCGATGGCGGCGCGTATGCGCGCATCGCCGGTGTCGAGCATGGCGAGCCTGTCCGGAATCGGGCTGGGGCGCTGCGGCGCTGGCGCGACGGCGCGCGGACGCCGCGCCGACTCGACGCGCACGAACAAGCGCCCGCCCCGCTGGCGATTGACCAGTCGCGGCTGGCTGGAATGCTGGCGGCTCCAGTCGACCAGATCGGCCAGGCGCATGTCGAGCACCCGTTCGAACGGGGTTGCGCCGAGATCGGCGGTGGCCAGGCCCAGCAGCGCCAGCCCCGCCTGGTTGGCGCCGACGATCCAGCCGTCTTCCGACAGCGCCACAACGCCTTCCGCCACGGTGCCGATGCCCTCGGCGAGCGGGTGGAAACGCAGGCGGACACTGTCGCCGTGACGGGCGTCGAATAGCCGGTTCTCGACCATCTGCGCCGCTGCGCGCACCAGGCCGAAGGTATGGGGATGGCGGCTGCGCTGCTCGCCCGAGATGTCGAGCACGCCGAGCAGCCGTCCATCCGGCGCGACCACCGGCGCGGCCGCGCAGGTGAGGAAGGCATTGCGTTCGAGATAGTGCTCGGCGCCATGAATGACAACCGGCGCGCCCTCGGCCAGCGCCGTGCCGATGGCATTGGTGCCGCGATGACGTTCGAGCCAGGAGGCGCCCGGCATCAGCGCCACGCGTTCGGCGCGCGACAGGAAGTCGACGTCGCCAAGCGCGTCCAGCAGCACGCCGCGTTCGTCCGCCAGGATCGCCATGCAACCCGAACCGCGTATCTGACCGTGCAGGTATTCCATCACCGGGCGGGCGTGGGCGATGAGTTCCTGCTGGCGTTCGACCGTGCGTTCCAGTTCGATAGCGGAAAGATGCGGCGTTTCGCCGAGCCGTCCGACCGGCGCCAACCCGGTGTCGAAGCTGCGGCGCCACGAGCGCGCCACCAGATCGCCGACCAGGCCGCCCGGCAATTCGCCGCGTTCGAGCAGCATGCGGCGGGCGTGATGCAGGGCCGCTTTTCCGGTTCCTCCTGGTGCCATGGGGTTTTCCTCGGGTGTCGACGCCATCGAGCGGCGTCCTGTATCCGGACAATATAGGGATACACCCGTACGGCGCAAGACAAACCCGGGACACATGGCGCAGCTGTGTCATTTCGTGACAGTGCCACGCTTTGGCGCAGGCCGCGATGCCACAGCTTGCACCACGACAAAAACACAAACCCGCTATTTTTCATGGGGTTGGCGCCATCGCCCGGGCGGGCACGGATCCTGCTGCATGACATGATGGTCTGGCCCGATGGGCTGATGACGATTATTCACACTATCGAGGAGATACGCATGATTTATGCCGCACCTGGTACCGCCGGCGCCAAAGTTCAGTTCAAGGCCCAATACGACAACTTCATTGGCGGCAAGTGGGTGCCGCCGGTCAAGGGCGAGTACTTTGACGTCATCACGCCAATTACCGGCAAGGTCTTCACCAAGGCCGCCCGCTCGGGCGCCGAAGACATCGAACTGGCGCTGGATGCCGCCCATGCTGCCGCTGACCAGTGGGGCCGTACCGCCGCCGCCGATCGCGCGAACGTCCTCCTCAGGATCGCTGATCGCCTGGAACAGAACCTGGAACTGCTGGCTTATGCCGAAACCGTCGACAACGGCAAGCCGATCCGCGAAACGCTGAACGCCGACATTCCGCTGACCATCGACCATTTCCGCTATTTCGCCGGCTGCATGCGCGCCCAGGAAGGCGCGCTCAGCGACCTCGACGAAAACACCGTCGCCTATCACTTCCATGAACCGCTGGGCGTGGTCGGCCAGATCATTCCGTGGAACTTCCCGATCCTGATGGCGGCCTGGAAGCTGGCGCCGGCAATCGTCGCCGGCAACTGCGTGGTGCTGAAGCCCGCCGAATCGACCCCGGTCAGCATCCTGGTCCTGGCCGAACTGATCGCCGATCTGCTCCCCCCCGGCGTACTCAACATCGTCAACGGATTTGGCCGCGAAGCCGGCATGCCGCTCGCCACCAGCAAGCGCATCGCCAAGATCGCCTTCACCGGCTCTACCTCCACCGGCCGGGTGATCGCCCAGGCCGCTGCCAACAACCTGATTCCGGCGACGCTGGAACTGGGCGGCAAGTCGCCCAACATCTTCTTCGCCGATATCGCCGATGCCGACGACGACTTCTTCGACAAGGCCATCGAAGGCCTGGTGCTGTTCGCCTTCAACCAGGGCGAAGTGTGCACCTGCCCGTCGCGTGCGCTGATCCACGAATCCATTTACGACAAGTTCATGGCGCTCGTCCTCGATCGCGTCAAGGCCATCAAGCAGAGCAACCCGCTCGATACCGACACCATGGTCGGCGCCCAGGCCTCCAAGGAACAGATGACCAAGATCATGTCCTACCTCGATCTCGGCAAACAGGAAGGCGCCGAGTTGCTGATCGGCGGCGCGCGCGCGGTGCTGGAAGGCGATCTGGCCGATGGCTATTACATCCAGCCGACCCTGTTCAAGGGCCACAACAAGATGCGCATCTTCCAGGAAGAAATCTTCGGGCCGGTGCTCGCCGTGACCACCTTCAAGACCGAAGCGGAAGCGCTTGAAATCGCCAACGACACGCTTTATGGCCTGGGTGCCGGCGTCTGGACGCGCGATGGCAATACCGCCTACCGCATGGGCCGCGCCATCAAGGCCGGCCGCGTGTGGACCAACTGTTATCACGCCTACCCGGCACACGCCACCTTCGGCGGCTACAAGGAATCGGGAATCGGCCGCGAAACGCACAAGGTGATGCTCGACCACTATCAGCAGACCAAGAACCTGCTGGTCAGCTACAGTCCGAAGAAGCTTGGGTTCTTCTGAGCGGAAACGCCTCGCGCGCTTGTTGCGAATATTGAAGGGGCGGGCAACCGCCCCTTATTTATGGGAGAAAACCATGGTTGAAAAAGTCATAGCCACGGATGCAGCTCTGACGTTGATCGAACGGCTGAAGAAAAAGCATGGGCCGCTGATGTTCCATCAATCCGGCGGCTGCTGCGACAACAGCGCGGCCAATTGCCTGCTGCCGGGCGAGATCACCATCGGCGCCGGCGACGTGCTGCTCGGCGAAATCGGCGGCTGCCCGTTCTATATCGGAAAAGCGCAATACGCGTACTGGAAACACACGCAACTGATCATCGACGTAATCGAAGGCCGCGGCGGCACCTTCTCGCTCGAAGGGCCGGAGGGCCTTGCCTTCCACACCCGATCGCGCGTTTTCAACGCCGCCGAGCTTGCCGAATTGGCGCAGCAGGAAACCGGCTCCGGCCAACTGCCGCCGCAAAGCGCCCGATAAAAAGGGGCGCCCCGCAGAGCGCCCCAGCTTCCTTCGGAGAATGTAGAACTTAAGCGTTGTAGGCCCGCTCGCCGTGGCTTGCGGTATCCAGACCTTCACGTTCCTCTTCTTCGGACACGCGCAGACCGATGGTCATGTCGATCAGCTTGAACAGCACGAAGCTGACCACACCCGACCAGACAATGGTGATGAGCACACCAGTCGCCTGCGTCATGACCTGACCACCCATCGTGTAACCGTCCACACCCACACCACCCAGCGCCGGCGAGACGAAGATGCCGGTGCCGATGGCGCCGACGATGCCGCCGATGCCGTGGATACCGAAGACGTCGAGGCTGTCGTCGTAGCCCAGTGCTTTCTTCAAGCCGGACACGCCCCACAGGCAGATTACGCCAGCGATTGCACCGAGGACGATCGCACCCATCGGTCCAACCAGGCCAGCGGCGGGGGTGACCGCAACCAGGCCCGTCACCACACCCGATGCCACACCAAGCATGGAGGGCTTGCCGCGCAACATCCACTCGGCCAGCATCCATGACAGGCCTGCCGCTGCGGTTGCCAGAATGGTATTAATGAAGGCCAGCGCAGCGCCGCCCGTTGCTTCGAGGTTGGAACCGGCGTTAAAGCCGAACCAGCCCACCCACAGCAGCGAGGCGCCGATCATGGTCATCGGCAGGTTGTGCGGCGGCATGGCGTCCCGGCCGTAGCCAATCCGCTTGCCCAGCACGATGGCACCGACCAGCGCTGCAATACCTGCGTTGATGTGCACCACGGTGCCACCTGCAAAGTCCAGCGCGCCGTGCTCAAACAGATAACCGCCCGTTGCCCACACCATATGCGTGATTGGCAGGTAGGAGAAGGTGAACCACAGCGCGCCGAACACCATCAGCGCGGAGAACTTCACCCGCTCGGCCAGGCCGCCGACGATCAGCGCCACGGTAATGGCAGCAAAGGTCAACTGGAAGGCCACGAACACCAGTTCGGGAATCACCACACCGTCGGTAAAGGTCGCCGCCGTGCTATCAGGCGTAATGCCGGCCAAAAACAGTTTGGACAGATCGCCGATCATCCAGTTAAGGCTGCCGCCGTCGCCGAACGCCAGCGAATAGCCGTACACCGCCCACAGGATCGAAATCATGCAGAAGATGGCCATCACCTGGGTCAATACCGACAGCATGTTCTTGGCGCGCACCAGACCACCGTAGAACAAGGCCACGCCCGGAATGATCATCAGGATCACCAGCAGAGTGGAAACCATCATCCAGGTGGTGTCGCCTTTGTCGGGAACGGGCGTTGCCGCCTCTGTCGCAGCAATCTCTGCAACTTCAACCGCAACCGGCGCCGTTTCCTCGATTGCCATGGTCTCGACTACAGCGGCTTCTGTCGGAGTCGTTGCATCCTGGGCAAACGTCATGCCGGGTGCCAGCAACACGCACATCAAGCCCAGAGAAGTAAGTAGCTTTTTCATCGTCAACCTCCTTAAAGGGCTTCGGGGCCGGATTCGCCCGTGCGGATACGCACGACCTGCTCCAGGCTGGTGACAAAAATCTTGCCGTCGCCGATCTTGCCGGTGTTGGCCGCCTTCTCGATCGACTCGATCACGCGCTCCAGCAACTCCGCCTTGATGGCCACTTCAATCTTCACTTTGGGCAGAAAGTCGACCACGTATTCCGCGCCGCGATACAGCTCGGTATGGCCCTTTTGCCGTCCAAACCCCTTTACTTCCGTGACCGTCAAGCCGGTAACGCCGATGGCGGACAATGCCTCGCGCACCTCGTCCAGCTTGAACGGCTTGATGATTGCCGTTACGAATTTCATAACACTCTCCCAGTTGAATTGTTCATCCGGCTTCAGTCCGCCCCATGCACCTGGGACAGACTGAATGCGTTAGAGCTTGATTAGAAGGATTTGGAGAAAGACACGAACGCGCGACCGTCGGCAATCTTCTCGCCAGCGATGGTGTAGACATTGTCATCCGCATTGGTATCGGAGTAAGCCAGCGACACGACACCGAATCCGACGTCCTTGCTGACGCCAACCTTCCAATCGGTGTAATCGGCATCGCTCAGATTCTTGACCTTCTGATGACCGACGTGACCCATGACACCCCAGCCATTACCCAGGTCGTAACTGGCATTCAACTCGAGGTAGTTACTGCCTTGCGTCTTCTTGTCGAGGCCGTAATCGTACCAGCCGATGAAGTTCTGGGAGACGACGTAGCTGTACTTCGCGCTCAGGAACTTCCAGCTTCCACCCAGATAAACCTCAGTGGTATCGGGTGTCTTGACGCCGGAAATCTTGTCGCCTGGATAATAGTACGTGATGGCGCCCACGTCATAACCGACATCGCCCAGGGAACCCTTGTAGCCGCCGTAGAGATCGATCTCCATGCTGCTGTCTGCCTTGTAACCCCCTTCTTCGACCCATGCCACGTTCGACGCCCAGGTGCCCACATAAAAACCGCTGGCGTGCGCGTAGTCAATGCCGCCCTGGATGGCCGGGCCATTCTGGGTCTGGGACACGCCGCGGAAAACATAATCCGAGGTCAGCGTAATGTTGCCCGTCAGAGTGTGGGGCGAAGCAGGTTCAGCCGCCATAGCGAAAGCGGGCACACCCACCAAGCCAGTCAAAACCAAAGCGTGTACAAGTTTTTTCATGAATATTCTCCGAGTGTGAAGAGTCGCAAAATTGCAATTTCAATTTAGCATGAGGCGTGCCAGTTATTTTTCACATATAAAACAAACAGATATCATCGACACCCTTCTAACCAACACGCTCTGCGCACTTTAGTGGTGCACAACAAAATAGCAATGCACCCTATTTGTGCTGCACCCTGTTGCAAGGGGCTTGCTACACTCTTGCGAAACTGGAGATTGACATGAATACAAATCCGAAATTTCCCAACCCCGCGTTTCTTAATGACGCGATGGTCAAGCTGGGCGAACTGTTGAAGCAATCCCCTGCTAAAGACATAGAGCAAAATCTCAAGGCTGGCGTCACCTCGATGCTCAGCAAACTCGACATGGTGAGTCGCGAAGAATTCGACGTGCAGACCGAGGTGCTGGCGCGAACCCGCGCCAAGCTGGAGCAACTGGAAGCGCGCCTGCTTCAACTGGAAAAACCCGGCGCGCCTGACGCGCGCACGACTGAACCGGAAAAGCAGCGCACCGAATAAGTGGCGGTCGCCGTCGTCAAAAGCCGGGCGCTGAACGGCATGAACGCGCCCGAGGTGGTGGTCGAGGCGCATCTGGCCAATGGCCTGCCAGCGTTCACGCTGGTGGGGCTGCCCGAAACCGAAGTCAAGGAAGCACGCGACCGCGTGCGCGCCGCGATCCAGAATTCACGCTATGAATTCCCGGCACGCCGCATCACCGTCAATCTCGCGCCGGCCGACTTACCCAAGGAATCCGGGCGTTTCGACCTGCCGATTGCATTGGCCATCCTCGCCGCTTCTGGGCAAATTCCGGCTGACAAATTCAAGCATGCCGAATTCGCCGGCGAACTGGCATTAACCGGCGAGTTGCGCCCGGTGCGCGGTGCACTGGCAATGGCGCTGGCAACGCGCGCGGCGAGTAGGCAATTGATTTTGCCGGCGCATTCTGCCGCCGAGGCATCGCTCGCCAGCGGCGTCGACACACTCGGCGCGTCCAGCCTGCTCGATGTATGCGCCTGGCTGGCAGGACAAACTTCACTGATCGCGCCCGAAGTTAACGCACCGCGCAGCGCGCCGGACTACCCCGACTTTCTCGATGTCAAAGGCCAGACCGCCACCAAGCGCGCACTCGAAGTAGCCGCAGCAGGCGGGCATTCGGTGCTGATGGCAGGGCCGCCCGGCACCGGCAAGTCGATGCTTGCCGCGCGCTTTCCCGGCATCCTGCCTGCGATGAATGAAACCGAGGCGCTGGAAGCCGCAGCGGTACAGTCGCTCAACGGTGGGTTTCGTCACGAACACTGGCAACGCCGTCCGTTCCGTTCCCCTCACCACACAGCCTCAGCGGTGGCCCTGGTGGGTGGCGGCGGCAATCCACGGCCGGGTGAAATATCGCTGGCACATCACGGCGTGCTGTTTCTCGACGAACTGCCGGAGTTTTCGCGGCAGGTGCTGGAAGTGCTGCGTGAACCACTGGAAACCGGCCATATCACCATTTCGCGCGCAGCGCGACAGGCAGACTTTCCGGCGCGGTTTCAACTCATCGCTGCAATGAACCCCTGCCCTTGCGGCTTCCTCGGTCACCCCACCCAGGCGTGTCGCGACACACCAGACCAAATTGCCCGTTACCGCGCGCGCATCTCCGGCCCGCTACTCGACCGCATTGATATCCAGATCAGCGTGCCGACGCTGACGCAGGATGAGTTGATGCAGGCCAGTACGGGCGAGCCGAGTGCCGCCATCCGCGCCCGCGTACAGTCCGCTCGCGACCGTCAGATCGCGCGTCAGGGCAAACCCAACGCCGCACTCGGGACACAGGAAATCGACGAGCTGTGCCAGCTGGATGCAGCCGGCGAAACACTGCTCAAAAAAGCCATCGCGCAGCTCAACCTGTCTGCGCGCGCCTATCACCGCGTGCTCAAGCTGGCGCGTAGCGTGGCCGATCTGGCGGGGAGCGACACCATCAGCATGGTGCATCTTGCCGAGGCGATCCAATACCGGCGGCAAGCCGCATGAATGACCCGCGCGAATCCTGGCGGGAAGAAAAGCGTTCAGCCTGGCTGTATCGGGTGGTCGCCGAATGCGAACACGGCTCAACACGCGAATCGCTGTTCAACGAACTGGCACAGTCAGCCGATGACCAGGCAGAGATCTGGCTGAAGGCGATAGTCCAACACGGTGGCCCCCTTCCAAAAACCTACCAGCCCGATTTACGCACCCGCGTTGTGGCGCGGCTCACCCGGATATTCACCCCACGCAGCATGCGAGGGGTACTGGCTGCGATGAAGGTGCGGGGGATGGCGCTCTATACGCAACCCCCGCCACACGCGACACCGACCCATATCGACGACATTGGAAAACGTCATCAGCAAGGCGTCTCAGGGAATGCCCTGCGCGCCGGCGTATTCGGCGTCAACGACGGTCTGGTATCGAATGCAGCGCTCATTTATGGCATAGCCGGCGCGGCCCAAGAGCCCACGATCATTGTTTTGACTGGTGTAGCCGGGCTGTTGGCCGGTGCATTTTCGATGGCTTCGGGCGAGTACGTTTCGGTACGTGCGCAACGCGAAATGTTCGAATATCAAATCGGACTGGAACGCGACGAACTGGAAAAATATCCGCAGGAAGAAGCGGCCGAACTGGCATTGATCTATGCCGCCAAGGGCATGTCCATGGACGAAGCCAAGCGGGTGGCCGAGAAACTGATGGCGGATCCGGAGCGTGCGCTGGACACACTCACGCGCGAAGAGCTCGGCCTTAACCCCGACGAGCTGGGCTCACCCTGGGTGGCAGCCATTTCGTCGTTTGCCGCCTTCACGGCCGGTGCAGCCCTGCCGCTGTTGCCTTTTCTGTTTGGACACAGCCAGGCATTAGCTGTGTCCATTGCACTGACCGCATTGGGGCTTTTCGCCGTCGGCGCCAGCATGAGCCTGTTCACCGGGCGCCACGCAGTACTGAGCGGCCTGCGCATGCTGGGCATCGGCGGTGCGGCCGGGCTGGCCACCTATTTCATCGGTGCCTGGCTGGGGGTGAAGCTGGCCTGACGCAATGGCCAGCGCGCAGAAACCGCTTTACGTCTGTTCCCACGGCAGGCCATCAAAGCGCCAGCCGTTTTTGGTGCAGCGGTGACGTGACTCGTCCATGTCGCCCTCGAAACCGTGGGTGACGTTGTACACCTCGGGAAAACCATATTTCTCCAGGTAACGGCCGGCTTCCATTGAGCGCCTACCCGAACGGCAAATCAGCACAACCGGCCGATTGACGGAAGCCGCCTTGCGCGAATGTCCAAGGAAATCGGGATTGACGTCCCAGTCCGGGCCGTCCTGCCAGGCAATGTGGATCGCACCAAGGGGATGGCCGACAAACAGGTATTCGATTTCCGAACGGCAGTCGATGAATACGGCTTCCGGACGTGACTGTACAAAGGCGTGGGCTTCAGCGGGTTCTAGGTGTTTCATGGCAGTCACCAGTCAGACTCGATACCTCCACCATAGCATTGCCGGAACACCCTGCGCCAACCGAATATAATGCGCGATTGCCCCAATGATTTTCTGCCATGTCCCGCACCGACCTGCTGCACGCCCAACTCGCCCAGCGCATCCTGATTCTCGATGGCGCGATGGGGACGATGATCCAGTCCTACAAGCTTGAAGAGGCCGACTACCGGGGCGAGCGTTTTGCCGATTTTGCGTATGACGTCAAGGGCAACAACGACCTGTTGTGCCTGACCCAACCGCAGATCATCAAGGCCATCCATGCCGAATATCTGGCAGCGGGCGCCGATATTCTGGAGACCAACAGTTTCAACGCCACCGCGATTTCGATGGCGGATTACCACATGGAACACCTGGTGGCGGAGCTCAATTTTTCCGCCGCCCGCCTCGCGCGCGAAGCCGCTGACGAAGCCACGGCGGCCAATCCAGACAAGCCGCGCTTTGTCGCCGGCGTGCTCGGCCCCACCTCGCGCACCGCGTCGATTTCGCCCGATGTGAACGACCCCGGCTTCCGCAATGTGACGTTCGATCAACTGCGGGAGACCTACCTGGAAGCGATCGACGGCCTGGTGAAAGGCGGTGCCGACATCCTGATGGTCGAAACGATTTTCGACACCCTCAACGCCAAGGCCGCGCTGTTTGCCATCGAGGAATATTTTGACCTGAACAATCTGCGGCTGCCGGTGATGATTTCCGGCACCATCACCGATGCCTCCGGCCGCACGCTGTCGGGCCAGACCGGCGAAGCGTTCTGGAATTCGGTGCGTCATGCACGGCCGCTGTCGATCGGGCTGAACTGCGCGCTCGGGCCCGACCTGCTGCGCCAGTATGTGGCCGAGCTGTCCAACAAGGCTGACGTATTCATCTCGGCTCACCCCAACGCCGGCCTGCCCAACGCTTTTGGCGAATACGACATGGAAGGGCCGGAAATGGCGGCCCACATCGGCGAATGGGCGCGCGCCGGGCTACTCAACATTGTGGGCGGCTGTTGCGGCAGCTCGCCCGCGCATATCGAAGCCATTGCGAAATCTGTTGAAGGCGTTGCGCCGCGTGTGCCGCCCACGCTGGAACCGGCGATGCGTCTGTCGGGGCTGGAGCCGTTCAACGTCGACAAAAACTCGCTGTTCGTCAACGTCGGCGAGCGCACCAACGTCACCGGTTCCAAAGCCTTTGCCCGGCTGATTCTCAACGGCGAATACGACAAGGCGCTCGACGTCGCGCGCCAGCAGGTTGAAAACGGTGCGCAGATCATCGATATCAACATGGACGAAGGCATGCTCGACGCCGAGGCGGCGATGGTGCGCTTTCTGCTGCTGATTGCCTCGGAGCCTGATATTTCACGCGTGCCGATCATGCTCGACTCGTCGAAATGGAGCGTGATCGAGGCGGGCCTCAAGTGCATCCAGGGCAAGGGCATCGTCAACTCCATCTCGATGAAGGAAGGCGAAGCCGAGTTCATCGAGCGCGCCAAGCTGTGCCTGCGCTACGGCGCGGCGGTGATCGTGATGGCCTTCGACGAAGTGGGCCAGGCCGACACCTACGCGCGCAAGACCGAAATATGCGCGCGCGCCTACAAGCTCTTGACCGAAACGGTCGGCTTTCCGGCCGAGGACATCATCTTCGATCCGAACATTTTCGCCGTCGCCACCGGCATCGAGGAGCACGCCAACTACGCGGTCGACTTCATCGAAGCCACCCGCTGGATTCGCCAGAACCTGCCGCACACACACATTTCCGGCGGCGTCTCGAACGTCAGCTTCTCGTTCCGCGGCAACGACGCGGTGCGCGAAGCCATCCACACCGCCTTCCTCTATCACGCGATCCAGTCCGGCATGGACATGGGCATCGTCAACGCCGGCCAGCTCGGCGTGTACGCCAACCTTGACCCCGAACTGCGCGAACGCGTCGAGGACGTGCTGCTGAACCGCCGCCCCAAAGGTTCTGATAAGGACAGCCCGACCGAGCGGCTGGTGAGCTTTGCCGAAAACGTCAAAGGCGGGGCGAAAGAACGCGTCGTCGACCTGGCGTGGCGCAATCTGCCCGTCAATGATCGCTTGAGCCACGCGCTGGTACAGGGCATTACCGAATTCATTGTCGAAGACACCGAAGCCGCACGCCTGGAGTCCGTACGCCCGCTGCACGTCATCGAAGGCCCGCTGATGGCCGGCATGAACGTGGTCGGCGACCTGTTCGGCGCCGGCAAGATGTTCTTGCCGCAGGTGGTGAAGTCCGCCCGCGTGATGAAACAGGCGGTGGCGCACTTGCTGCCGTTCATCGAAGCCGACAAGCAGGCTGGCGACGCACAAAGCGCCGGCAAGATCATCATGGCGACGGTCAAGGGCGACGTCCACGACATCGGCAAGAACATCGTCGGCGTGGTGCTGGGCTGTAACGGCTACGACATCATCGACCTCGGCGTGATGGTGCCGGCGCAAAAGATTCTCGATGCCGCGCGCGAGCACAAGGCCGACATCATCGGCCTGTCGGGGCTGATCACGCCTTCGCTGGAAGAAATGTCCTACGTCGCCAAAGAAATGCAGCGCCAGGGCTTTACGCTCCCGCTGCTGATCGGCGGCGCCACCACGTCGCTGGCACACACCGCCGTCAAAATCGAGCCGAATTACGCACACCCGGTGGTGTATGTGAAGGATGCCTCGCGCGCGGTGGGCGTCTGCACCCAATTGCTGTCGAAAGACATGCGCGACGCCTTTGCCGCCGAAGTTCGCGCCGATTATGCGATCACGCGCGAGCGCCACCTCAAGCACAAGTCCGATACCGTGCGCCTGAAACTCGCCGAGGCACGTGCCCACAAGTTCGTCATCGACTGGTCACGCTACACCCCGCCGGTGCCCCGGCAGCCCGGGGTCCAGGTGCTGAAAGCCTATGATCTGGCCAAACTGGTCGACATCATCGACTGGACGCCCTTCTTTGCCTCGTGGGAGTTGCACGGCAAATACCCCAAAATCCTCAAGGATGAAGTCGTGGGCGTCGAGGCGACCAAGCTGTTCGCCGATGCGCAGACGATGCTGCAGCAGATGATTGCGGAAAACTGGATTGAAGCGCGCGCCGTATTCGGCCTGTTCCCCGCCAACACGGTCAACGACGACGACATCGAGGTCTATACCGACGAGTCACGGACGGACGTCTTGATGACCTGGCACAACCTGCGCCAGCAGATGAAAAAGCCGCAAGACCGTGCCAACCTCTGTATCGCCGACTTCGTCGCGCCCAAGGCCAGCGGGTTGAAAGACTATCTGGGTGCATTTGTCGTTACCGCCGGCATTGGCGAAGACGAACGCGCCAAAGCCTTCGAAGCCGCACACGACGACTACTCCGCGATCCTGTTCAAATCACTGTGCGACCGCCTGGCCGAGGCCTTCGCCGAGCACCTGCACCTGCGCGTACGCCGCGAATACTGGGGCTATGCCAGCGAGGAAGCACTCGCCAACGACGACCTGATTGGGGAAAAATACCAGGGCATCCGTCCCGCCCCCGGCTACCCGGCCTGCCCCGAGCACAGCGAAAAAGCCGCGCTGTTCGAAGTACTCGATGCCACGACTGCCATCGGCGTCGAACTCACCGAGAACTTTGCCATGTGGCCGGGTGCGGCGGTGTCAGGGTTTTACCTCTCGCACCCTGACAGCCAGTATTTTGCCGTGGCCAAGCTCGAACGCGATCAGGTGGAAGACTACGCCCGCCGCAAGGGCTGGGACATGGCGACGGCGGAACGCTGGCTGGCGCCGAACCTGGCCTACCAGACCAGCTGACTGTTTTGAATCGGGGCTAGCACCCCGCTGACCCATTTCAGGATCGGGGCCTACCAGCCCCGATCGAGGATTTTCTCCAGCCAGAACAGGCCGATCACGGTCTTGGTCTCGCAAATCTTGCCGCTGCGCAGCCAATCCATGGCCTCGCCGAACGGTACCCGCAGGATTTCCAGGAACTCGTCCGGATCGCGGCCGTGGTTGCCGGGCTCCAGCCCCCGCGCCAGATAAAACGCCAGCCGCTCGTCCGAATAGCCAATACAGGGATAAATGGTGGTGACCTCGCGCCATTCGCTGGCGGTGTAGCCGGTTTCTTCTTCGAGTTCGCGCTTCGCACAGGTCAAATCGGCTTCGCCGGCGTCGATCTTGCCGGCCGGCAGTTCGATAAAGTCGCGATGCAGCGGATAGCGGTGCTGGCGTTCCAGCAGCAGGTCGCCATTCTCAAACACGGGTATCACAACAACGGCGCCGGGATGGACGATGTATTCGCGCGTTGATTCGCCGCCATCGGGCAGGCGAACCCGGTCAAGCTTGACGTGCATGAGCCGGCCCTTGAAGACGGTTACGCTGGAAAGCTCGGTTTCAGTGAGCGTGGTTGTTGACACTTTATCCGAAGGTGTATCCCTCGGGGCAGTGTCTTTACAACTACGGCCTGCTCCTTGCGGGTGGAGGTCAGTGGATTCGTTTTTCATGGCCAATATAATAGCCACGGTGAGCCGAATCGCAGGCAAAAAAATGCCGGATTCTTGCGAATCCGGCAGGAAAGAGGAGTTTTGCCCCTCATTGCGGAGAACTTCCTTGCTTGCGGCGGAAACTGCAAGCAAGGCCATCCTACGAAGGGATGCAAAAAATGGCTATACAACTTTAGTTGTAGATGAATGTTAACCAACTGTTTATATTGATTTTATTTTTTCACGAAGCGCTGAATATTGCCGCCTGCTGACCAATAATCGCTCATCCAGGCCTTCCAGCCGCAAAAAATGCCCGTCATCATCACCCGGCAATACGCCTATTTCACGAATCCGCGCGCGCGCGACCAGACAGTTTCGGTGGATTCGGATAAAAGTTGCGTCAAACTCGGTTTCCAGCCGGGTAAGCGATTCCTCGATCAGGAACTCACGCGCCGCGGTACACACCGTCACATATTTGAGTTCGGCCTTGAGATAGAGGATATCTGCCAGCGGAATCAACACAATGCGACCCTTTTCATTGACCGACAAATGGGTGCGGGCTTGCGGGTGCGCCTCACGCAAATGGTCCAGCGTGGCGGCACTTAAGCTGTGCGCGCGCGACAGGGCACGCACCAGTCGGTCGGCGCGCACCGGCTTGAGCAAATAATCAACCGCATTCAAATCAAATGCCTGGCAGGCATAGGCATCGTATGCGGTGCAGAAAATGATGGCAGGCGGGGGAATCAGGTGATTGAGGTGCCCCGCACATTCCAGGCCATCCATCCCCGGCATGCGGATATCCAGCAGTACCGCATCCACAGACTGCTGCTGAACCTGGGCCAGGGCATCCAGCCCATTTCCAGCCTCGCCCACAATTTCGGCGGGCAAGCGATCCGCGCAATCCGCCAGCACATCGCGCAGACGGCGACGCGCGGGGGCCTCGTCATCGACGATGAGCAGGCGGAGGGGCGGGCTGGGTGCGTTCACGGGTATAGGGAATAACGATATGCACTTGATAAACGGCGCCCAGCGGTTCCAACTTGAGCTGGGCATCAAGGTCGAAATGCAGCAGCAGGCGCTCGCGGATGTTGGCAAGCGCGATGCGATTGCCTTTGTGGTGGCTGACTTCCGTCGCGATAGGGTTGCGCACGAGGATGTGCACCTTGTCGGCGCTGAGATAAATATTCAGGCTGATCTCGCCGCCGTCGGGTTGCGGCTCGATGCCATGGTAGACCGCATTTTCCACCAGCGGCTGGATGACCAGCGGCGGAATCAAGGCATCTCCCGGCATCTTGTTGATGTGCCAGGTCACCAAAAGACGATCGCCCAGACGCAATTGTTCCAGTTCCAGATACGCGCGGGTAAGCGCGACTTCGTCCTCCAGTGGAACCAACTGGCTGGCGTTATTCATCAAGGCACGGAACAGATCCGCCATGTTTTCCAATGCGTGCTCGGCCCGACGCGGGTCGCTGCGCACCAAGGACAGCACGGCGTTCAAACTGTTGAACAGGAAATGCGGGCGGATCCGCGCCTGCAGGGCTTGCAGGCGCGCTTCGGTAATCGCAGGCGACAAGGCACGCGCGCGCAGGTTGAAGTAAGCCAGCAGCCCTGCGCCCAGCAGCAAGGAAAAAAATGCCACGCCGACAAGCGGAAAAGCCTTCATTCCGGCCAGCAACGGATTCAACCACCACGCCGCCAGCACCGGCACTGCCACGCCGAGCGCCAGCGTCAACCCCACGCCGCGCCGATAAGGCTGGCGGCGCAACCAGGACCCGGCTGCACATAACGCCAGCAAGGTGAGCAGCAAGGCAGGTTGTGCCAAGGCAGAGAGCTCAATGAACTCCGCCCAGAATGCCGCCGCGTCCGATGCGCGTGCAACGACCCCCGCCACCAGCGCGGCTTCCACCGTCAATGCGATGCGAAGGTTCACCCCGAGGTGACAGAAGTTCGGTAATTCGACCTGCCGGTTGTTATGATTCTTTCTTTTCATCCCCACCTTTGCCCCATGAGCACGCCATCGACACCCGCAGACGGATCTCCCGCCGCCTGGTCCGGCCGGTTTTCCGAGCCAGTTTCAGACATTGTCAAACGCTACACCGCGTCCATACCCTTCGATTATCGGCTGGCCGAGTTCGATATTCAGGGGTCGCTGGCGCACGCCGCCATGTTGCACCACGTCGGCGTCCTCTCCAAGGACGATCTGGCCGCGATCCAGGGCGGCATGGCCGAGTTGCAGACTGAAATCCGCGCCGGCCAGATCGTCTGGTCGCTCGACAAGGAAGACGTACACCTCAACCTCGAAGCCGCACTGACCGCAAAAATCGGCGATGCCGGTAAGCGCTTGCACACCGGCCGTTCACGCAACGACCAGGTGGCCACCGATATCCGGCTGTATCTGCGCGACGCAATCGACCGCATTCTTGCGGGCCTTATGGCCTGTCAGACTTCACTTGTCGACCTGGCCGAGCAGCACACCGATACCGTGATGCCCGGCTTTACCCACCTGCAGGTGGCCCAACCGGTGACGTTTGGCCACCACCTGATGGCCTACGTCGAAATGCTGGTGCGCGATGTCGAGCGCATGACCGACTGCCGCCGCCGCGTCAACCGGCTGCCGTTGGGTGCGGCTGCACTGGCCGGCACCAGCTTCCCGATCGACCGCGCTTTTGTCGCGCGCGAACTGGGTTTCGATGGCATTTGTGAAAACTCGCTCGACGCCGTCTCCGACCGCGATTTCGCCATCGAATTTACCGCGGCTGCGTCGATATTGATGATGCATCTATCGCGCCTGTCCGAAGAACTGATCCTGTGGATGAGTCCGCGCGTGGGCTTCATCGACCTGGCCGACCGCTTTTGCACCGGCTCGTCCATCATGCCGCAGAAGAAGAATCCCGACGTGCCCGAGCTGGTGCGCGGCAAGACCGGTCGCGTAAACGGTCATCTGGTCGCACTGCTCACCCTGATGAAAGGCCAGCCGCTGGCCTACAACAAGGACAACCAGGAAGACAAGGAGCCGCTGTTCGATACCGTCGACACGCTGACCGACACGCTGGCGATCTACGCCGACATGATGCGCGGCGTCACCGTCAAGCCCGAGGCCATGCGCGCCGCGGTGATGCAGGGCTTTGCCACTGCCACCGATCTGGCCGATTATCTGGTGAAGAAGGGGATGCCCTTCCGCGATGCCCATGAAGTGGTGGCACGTGCCGTGCGCGCGGCTGACAGCAGCGGGCGCGACCTCGCCGATCTGGCGCTTGGCGAGCTGCAGGCGTTCAGCCCGATGATTACGCAAGATGTGTATGACGTGCTGACGCTGGAAGGCTCACTGGCCGCGCGCGACCATCTGGGTGGCACCGCGCCAGCGCAGGTTCGCGCGGCCATCGCGCGGGCCAGAAAACGGCTTTAATCCGATTGGTTTAATTCGAATCCGGCACCGACGGATGCTGCGCGGGGGCTGCGTGCTCGCGGCAAATCCGCCGCACCTCCGGACTGCTGAGCTTTTCCTGCTTCAATCCGCAAAAATAGCTGCGCGGCCCCAGCCGCTGATTGTGGCGGCAGGTCGAACACACGCCAAAACTGCGTTTGCCGCTTTGCGCCTGCACCTGCGCCAGCACCTGCCGCAACACCACCATCGCCGACGTCACGCGCGCCGGGCTGGCGGTTTGCACGATATCGCGCCACGCCCCGCCGGCACTGAGCGTCTTCAACAGGTTGGAGCCCGCCTCGGTCAGAATCAAGCGCACCACCCTGCCGTCAAGGGGATCGGTATAACGCGACAGCAGCCTGCGGCGCGCCAAAACCAGCACCGTTTGCGACACCGTGCCCTTGGTCAGCCCGAGGTATTCGGTCAGCGCCTGCGGCGTATTGCTGTAGCGGTTGGCCTGATTCAGATAAAACAGCACTTGCAAATGCACGGGTTGCAAGCCCTGAGCCGAACCCGCCTGCCGCAAATCGGCCCGGGTCAGCAGCGACAAGCGCTCGACCAGATCAAAAAGGGTGAGCGCCTGGCTTTTCAAATTGCCCCGTATGTTTCATGAATTCGCGCGATGATCGCGCAGGATTTTGGTTTGTAGGGGGATTTTGGGAAGGAGCGGCGTAGTGATTCATACGCCCGACTGAGCAAAATTTCCATACGAAGCAAAAGACCAGCGAGGGTGTGCGTCAATTTATGAAATATCCGGGGCCAATCAGAAGCGGATCGACCCGCCGCCCTGCAGGGCGACCAATTCGGCCAGCTTGGCGTACAAGGCCTCGCCACTCTTGGTGTCGGCCCAGCCGTCGACCACCGGCATGAAGTGAAACCCGCCCGACCGCGCCGCCACCCAGAGTTCACGCGCCACGCCGTGGCGGTTGATGATGATCTTGCTGCCGTCCTCAAACTCGACCTCGAGGATGCCGTCCGCCGGCGTCTCGAAATCCAGGTCAGCCGCTTCCAGCGCCTGCTCGATATGGGCCAGCGTTGCGTCGGCAGCCTGGTTGAATTCGGCCTCGTTTAATTCAATTCTTGTCATAATCCTAGAAACCTCTGTTGGACGCACCCGATGGCGCGTCTGGGCGCGTGACTGCCGCGAAGCAACGAGAGCGGGACTGTTGCTGCTTTAGCGGCTTTACAGACCCGGCCTGCCCCTTGCGGGTGCGACACCTACCGGGGTAGGCAAGGAGGCGCGAGAGCGGAGTCGTTGCCGCTTCAGCGGCTTTACGAATCCGGCCTGCCCCCTGCGGGTGCAAAGGCAGGCGCGCGACCAGGCGTGCTAGCGGGTACGTAGCGGACTCACCCAACAGGTGAATCCGATCGAAGGCAAAAAATTCAGTATTCATACGGTATTCATTGAGGCTATAAGCGGTCAACCGAGGTTTTTAGGATTATGTCCCGTGCTAATATTTCGCGCATGAAAATGCGTACCTTATACATCGTGTCCCTGTTGCTATGCGGACTGGGTCTGACGGCCTGCGGCTCCAAGGGTGACCTGTATCTTCCCGAAAAACCTGCCGCACTGCAACGGACAATCCTGTGAACACCCTGCATCGACTCGAAGGCCGCCTCCATCTGGAAGGCGTGTCACTGGACGCGCTTGCCGAACGCTTCGGCACCCCACTCTACGTTTATTCCACGCAAGCGCTCGAAGAGGCTTATCAGGCCTACGTCCGGGCTTTTTCCGCGACGCCTCACCTGATCTGCTATGCGGTCAAAGCCAATTCCAGCCTGGCCATTCTCAACTTTTTTGCCAGTCTCGGCACCGGTTTCGATATTGTTTCCGGCGGTGAACTCGCGCGCGTACTTGCCGCCGGCGGCGACCCCGGCAAGGTCGTGTTTTCCGGCGTGGGTAAAACGGCGGACGAAATGCGCGCGGCGATCAAGGCCGGCATTCTCTGCTTCAACGTCGAATCGCTTAGTGAGTTGCATCGCCTGAATCGCGTGGCCGGTGAAATGGGCCAGATCGCACCCGTGTCGTTTCGCGTCAACCCCGATGTCGATCCCAAGACCCATCCGTATATCTCCACCGGGCTCAAGGAAAACAAATTCGGCATACCCATTGCCGATGCACCTGCGCTCTATCGCCTCGCTGCCGGCATGCCGAACCTGAAAGTCACCGGCATCGACTGCCACATTGGCTCGCAGCTGACCGACCTGTCACCGCTGGCCGATGCCGCCGATCGCGTGCTGGCACTGGTTGATGCACTGGCGGCCGAAGGGATCACGTTGCATCACATCGACCTCGGCGGTGGAGTCGGCATTCGTTATAACGACGAAACCCCGCCCGATCTTGATGCCTATGGCCGCACACTGGCAGAGCGCTTTTCCGGTCGCCACGAAAAACTCCTGCTTGAGCCGGGCCGCTCACTGGTCGGCAACGCGGGCTTGCTGCTCACCCGCGTCGAATACCTGAAGCCTGGCGATGGCAAAAACTTTGCAATTGTTGACGTTGCCATGAACGATCTGATGCGGCCGGCGCTTTACGAGGCGTACCACGAAATCATTTCGGTCAAACAGAAAAGCGGCTCACCTACACGCTATGACATAGTGGGCCCGATCTGCGAAACCGGCGATTTCATTGGCTTTGCGAGAGACATGTACATTGAGGAAGGCGACCTTTTAGCCATCCTCTCCACTGGCGCATACGGCATGAGCATGGCCTCGAACTACAACTCGCGCCCACGAGCGGCAGAAATACTCATCAACAAAAACGAAATTCATCTCATACGGGAACGGGAAACGCAAGACAGCCTGATGGCTGGTGAGCGGCTTGTTTATTGACGCGCATGGAATAGTGCATTTTCGTATTTCGCCTTAAATATAGTGTCGCACCGATACATTTTGTTTCGCTGCGACATTTTTTATGGCGTTTTTACACGGAGACTTGACTATTCATTGAACCATCGAGAAAAGTAACTAGAATGAGGCTCACCAAGCGGAGCCTCGGTATCGCCCGTATTTCGAGGGTTTCGGGCAAATTGTTAGCCTGTTGATACCACGCTTTGGAAGTGCAAATTCTGAATGCACGTGGCTTTAAGCTGTAGTGATTATGTGAATGTGTTCAACTTCTAAGGAGTGTTAAATGGCAACAGTAAAGAAACCCGCGGCTAAAAAGGCGGCCCCCGCCAAAAAGCCCGTAGCAAAAAAGGCAGTCGTCGCCAAAAAGCCTGTCGCTAAAAAAGCCGTAGCTAAAAAGCCCGTGGCCAAAAAAGCAGCCGCCAAAAAGCCGGTCGCCAAAAAAGCCGTAGCTAAGAAGCCCGTAGCCAAAAAAGCAGCCGCCAAAAAGCCGGTCGCCAAAAAAGCCGTAGC
>JASJPF010000044.1:0-45110 GCA_031426835.1 Thiobacillus sp. | reverse complement strand
TGCGGTCCGGTCGCAGCCGCAGCGTCGAGCGCACCAGCTCGGCCATGGTCACGACACCGGCGCGGGTGCGCAGGGGGACGTGATCGCGTGCCGTGCATTGCAGCTCTACCGTGTCTTCCAGC
The DNA here is from genome assembly GCA_031426835.1 of Thiobacillus sp. Taxonomy (GTDB): domain Bacteria; phylum Pseudomonadota; class Gammaproteobacteria; order Burkholderiales; family Thiobacillaceae; genus Thiobacillus. The sequence goes on along the minus strand of JASJPF010000044.1, from coordinate 44,988 downwards.
ACGATCACACGATCGCCGGTGGCGGCGACCTCGTCGAGCAGGGAATTGGCCAGCGTGGTCTTGCCGGTGCTGGTGCCGCCCGCGATCAGGATGTTCTGGCGTTCGCGCACCGCGTTGCGCAGGAATGCAGCCTGAACTTCTGTCAGGACACCATCGGCCACGTAGGCGTCGAGCCGGATCAGGCCGACCGCGCGCTTGCGCATCGCGAAGACCGGTCCTGGCGTCACGGGTGGCAGCGCACCCTCGAAACGTTCACCGGTCTCCGGCAACTCGGCGGACAGCAGTGGCTTGCCCGCATGCACCTCGGCACACACATGCGCTGCGACCAGGCGGATGATGCGTTCGCCATCGCTGGGGGTGAGGCGAATACCCAGCGGTTCGCGACCGCTGCCCAGCCGATCCACCCACAGCAAACCGTCCGGGTTCAGCATGACCTCCACCACGTCGGGGTCGTCCAAAGCCCTGGCGATGTCCGGGCCCATGGCAGTGCGCAGCATGCGCACACGACGCTCCAGCGCCAGCGAGGCCGACACGTCATGATCACGCAGTGCGCTGTTCATGACGGGACTGCTCCTGATTCGTCGCCAGCAGGCGCTTCGCTGGGGTTGGTTTTGTCGTGGGTGAAGAGCTGGCTCTGATCGGGCTGAATTTCCTCGACTATGTCCCTGACCAAGCTGCGTCCGCGCAGCAGATGCCGGCCGAGCTGTTCGATGAACTGCTCGAAGCGTGCGCGGCCCTGGGCGCGTGCCGCTTCCTGATGCGCTTCCGGCACCGGCGTGCTGACGGTGAGGAAGTAGCGTACGTACAGCGCCAGCGTCTCGATCAGGATGTTCTGGTCGCGTTCCAGCTTGTCGAGCTGGCGAGACAAGCGATCCAGCCGTTTGGCGATAGCCGCTTCGCGCTGGTCACCGGAATCGGGCGAGAGAAACGAGGCCAGTGCGGCGGCGACGATCGAGGACTTGGACAAGCCCTTCATGGTCGACAGCTCGTCGAGCCGCCTGGCGTGCTCGGGTTCGATGAAGAGGTTCAGGCGGGTGCGGCTCATAGGGATATCCCGTCATCAGGGTCGAGGGCGGCCAGCCGCGCCGTGCGTTGCAGGCGCTGATCGAGCTGGGTGGGCAAGGGCAGCGGGAGGTCGTCGTCATCGAACAGCCCAAGGTCATCCACCGCGTGCTCGGGCTCTGGCGTGAACATGACTTCGGCCAGTTCCGGCTGCTGCTGACGACCGCCGTCGTCGATGGCCTCGCCGTGTGCGGGGAAGACCCGACCTGGAATCGGTGCAGAGGGGATGGCCAATCCGGTCCAGTCGTCGGGTCGTGGCGCCGGTATATCGGCGTAATGCCCATTCAGCAATGGCGGTGGTGCCTGGATGCGCGTCTTGAAATTCGCATCCAGGTAGTAGCGAATCTTCTGGGCCTTGATCGGTGGATGGCCGGACACCATCACCACCTCGTCATCGGGCGGCAACTGCATGACCTCGCCGGGCGTGAGAAGTGGCCGTGCGGTTTCCTGCCGCGACACCATCAGGTGACCGAGCCACGGTGCCAGCCGGTGGCCCGCGTAGTTGCGCTGTGCGCGCAGTTCGGTGGCGGTGCCCAAGGCTTCCGAAATGCGCTTGGCGGTGCGTTCGTCGTTGGTGGCGAAGGTAATGCGCACATGGCAGTTGTCGAGGATGGAATGGTTCTGGCCGTAGGCCTTGTCGATCTGATTGAGCGACTGCGCGATCAGGAATGCGCGCAGGCCGTAGCCCGCCATGAAGGCCAGTGCACTCTCGAAGAAATCGAGCCGACCCAGCGCAGGAAACTCGTCCAGCATCAGCAGCAGCTTGTGGCGGCGCGCGATGCCGTCGCTGCCGTCGAGCGATTCGGTGAGGCGCCGTCCGATCTGGTTGAGGATCAGCCGGATCAGCGGCTTGGTGCGGCTGATATCCGAGGGTGGCACCACCAGGTACAGCGACACCGGATGATCGGCATCGATCAGGTCGGCGATACGCCAGTCGCAGCGCGACGTCACTTCGGCCACCGTGGGATCGCGGTACAAGCCCAAGAAACTCATTGCAGTGGATAGCACGCCCGAGCGTTCGTTGTCGCTCTTGTTCAGCACCTCGCGTGCGGCGGAGGCGACTACGGGATGCGGTGCATTGCCGAGATGGTGCGTCGTCATCATCCGGTGCAACGTGACCTCGAACGGGCAGGCCGGATCGGACAGAAAGTTGGCGACGCCGCGCAATGTTTTGTCGTCGCTGGCGTAGAGCACATGCAGGATCGCGCCAACCAGCAAGGCATGAGAGGTCTTCTCCCAATGGTTGCGGCGCTCCAGCGCGCCTTCCGGATCGACCAGGATGTCGGCGATGTTCTGCACGTCGCGTACTTCATGCATGCCACGTCGCACTTCGAGCAGCGGGTTGTAGGCAGCAGACCGTGCATCGGTCGGGTTGAACAGTAGGCAATGCGAGAAGCGCGAGCGCCAGCCGGCAGTCAAGTTCCAGTTCTCGCCCTTGATGTCGTGGATGACGGCGGAGCCGGGCCAGGAGAGCAGGGTGGGGATGACCAGACCGACACCCTTGCCGGATCGGGTCGGCGCGAAGGCCATCACATGTTCGGGGCCTTCGTGGCGCAGGTAGTCTCCGTCCTTGCAGCCGAGAAACACGCCGGTAGGGCCGATCAGCCCGGAACGGCGGATTTCAGCGGGTAGTGCCCAGCGCGCCGAACCGTAGGTCGTGACCAGCCTGGACTGTCGTGCGCGCCACACCGACATCGCAATAGCGACGAGGGCACCGGCGAAGCCGCTGCACGCTGCGATGGCACCGCCGCGCAGGAAAATGTCGGGCGCATAGGCATCGAAGAAGTACCACCACTCGAACAGCTTCCACGGGTGATAGACCGGCATACCGAGCAGGTCGAACCACGGCATGCCGAGTCGCATCTGGTATCCCAGTGCAGCTGCTGTCCACTGGGTGGCACTCCATAGCCCCAGTAATACGATGGTAAACACCATCATGATCTGGCCAGTCAGCACGCCGGTAGGCACCATGCCACTCCCCCTCCTGTGGATTACTCGATCCAGTCCCTCGACGTGCCGTCAGTGCGGCACCCGCTAATCAGGATCGGCCTGTCGTCAAGGTTCGGGCGGCGCCGATCCAGCACCGCTTTTGACATCACAAGTTTGAGAGCACCGCGCGCAGGAGAAAACCTGCTCCGGCGTAAGTCAGCCAAGAGGGGAGTGCAACGATGATTGTTGCTGTCACGGTCAGTGCCGCTCGTCCGTCGGCTCGAACGGACGACTTGCAACCAAGCGCGGCTATAAGGCGGGACTTCGCCTTTGACGCGGCCTTTGATTGAGATTTCGCCCGGGCCGTGCGCCAGCGGCTGTGGTTTCCCATCCGATTGTTAAATTGGCAAGGTAAGTGAATGGCGTGACGATCATGTGCGTAATTGTTTGTCGCTGCATGACCAAAACGTACCTTAAACTAAAGTTGTATTGACAGATTTTAGTTTTGTGAAACGGTCCAGTTCACGTGGTTTGGCATGGCCAAGTGAGCAGTTGTGTGGCTTAGTGACAGTATGATCTTGCCCCGATTCTCCGGACACCCAGTTAAGCGACTTTCTGCGCCTCGAACGATTCGGGAGACAGATAGCCGAGCGTTGAGTGCAGACGCTTTCGATTGTAATAGACTTCGATGTACTCAAACACCTGCTCACGCGCCATCTCCCGCGTAGTGAAGCGTTCGCCGTGGATCGCCTCGACCTTCAAACTGTGGTTCCAGGACTCCATGGCCGCGTTGTCGTAGCAGTCGCCTTTTTTGCTCATGCTGCAAATCATCTGATTGTTCTGCAGCAAACGCTGATAGACATGCGCGCAATACTGACTGCCGCGATCCGAATGCACGATCACGCCTGTCGGCATCTTGCGGCGCCATATCGCCATGGTGAGCGCATCGGCTACCAGCTTCGTCGTCATGCGTTCGGACATCGACCAGCCCACCACCAGCCGCGAGTACAAGTCCAGCACCACAGCCACATACAGCCAGCCTTCGTCCGTCGCCACATAAGTGATGTCGCTCACCCATTTCCGGTTCGGAGCCGAGGCCGTGAAGTCCTGTTCCAACAAATTCGGCGCAACCGGCAGTTTGTGGTTGGAGTTGGTCGTCGCCTTGTACTTGCGGGCGGCCTTGGCACGCAGCCCTTCTGCTTGCATCACGCGGGCGATCCGATTCTTTCCCACACGCCGGCCCTCCGTGCGCAGTTGCTTCGCGATGCGCGGCGCGCCGGCGCGGCCTTTGTGTTCGTCGAAGACGCGGCGCACGTCGGCAGCCAATCGGACATCGGCTTGCGCTCGATCCGATGGCGGGCGATCCCGCCAGCCGTAGTAGCCGCTTCGCGAGACGCCCAGTACGCGGCACATCAACGCAACCCGATGACACGCTTCATGTTTCCTGATCATGGCGGACTTCATTTCGGCTGCTTCGCGAAGTACGCCGCCGCTTTTTTTAGGAAGGCGTTTTCTTCCTCCAGTCGCGCCATTTCTCGCTTGAGACGCGCCAGTTCGGCCTGCTGCAGCTTTTGCTCTTCCGTGGTCAGACCGTCGAGCCGTCGCTTCTGACGCCAGGTGTAGAGCTGGCTTTCCGCCAGACCCAAATCACGGGCGACTGTGGCAACACTTTCTTTCTCCGCGCGATCCAGCGCTTGTTTCTTGAATTCCGGGCTGTACCGGTTTCGGGACTGCATCTTGTCCTGCTTGGCTTTCATGTGTTCACCTCTGGTTAAAAGATTATTCTCTTAACAGGGTGTCCGTGAAATCAGGGCAAGATCAGTACGCGTAGTTGCTGGTGCTGACGCTAATGCTGATGCTGATGCTGATGCTGATGCTGATGCTGATGCTGATGCTCGTAACATACAATGGTCAATGATCGCTGATGGCAATCACACTCGCAACCGCAACCGTGCTGGTGTGGCTTACGCTCACAAGCCATCCAACAATAGCGCGCTCTCGCTCCTGTGCAGCCAGTTTTCGTCGCAGCAAGACTGTCGGGGCTCCCGTATCAAGCGTGATGACTTCGACATCCGTGAATGCGACGCCATTTCCCCAACCCATGCCAAGGGCCTTCATCACTGCTTCCTTCACTGCGAATCGCCCAGCGAGCCGTTGTAACCGAGTTGATCCATAACCTGCAGCAGCAAGCTCTTCACTAGTGAAATGTCGATCAAGGTAACTGCAAGCTGGCTCATTCAAGAGTCGAGAAAAATCGTGGATGTCAACAACATCCAGACCATGTCCGACCACTATTCCGCGGCTGACTGAGTGGCTGGAACCAACCATCATCAGGCTCTCCGAGCTGGTTGATCGGATGACCCACCAAGAGGTGTCATTCTAATGGGTGTGGCCTGAGGCGGACCCAGGTATTTCAGGTCCTTCGCATCTAGGTCTACAAGAATTCTGCCACCGCTATTTGCTAACACTTGTCGCCACACTTCAAATCCAATCAAGATGGCACGCTGCCACTCACCCATTGATCTCTCTTTCACCTCAAGTAGTGAAGTGATTCCCTTGATTGTCCGAAGCAGTTGGTAGTCCAGATCTGTGACACCCCTCAGCCAATTATGATCCCTTGCGTACTCAAAAACCAAGGCTGAAATGCCTTCATCGATAACCTGGGCACGACCACCATCTTGGACCTCGTCTACCTGTAAATCGCTCTTGCGCTTTCGCTTGAGAAGCTTCCGGATGACGGGCGACCATCCAAGCACAGCCGCATACCCTAGATGAAAAACATCGTGGAATCGGTATCCATCTGGGTCATTGGCGTTGTCTGTCAAGTCATCACCAATTTTTTTCCCGCCCATGCGGGCGCGAATTTTCGTTTTACCTTTGACAGCCACTTCACGCAGTTCGATTTCGAACTGTCTGGGCAGCCGTTCATGATCTTCATACTGTGCATCGAGAATAATCTCAGAGGTATCTTGGTCACCCCAGCGGTCGCGCGTTTTATGAAGGTTTCCTTGGGCGATGTCCTCCAACTTTAAGTCAAATTTTGCTGCCACATTCGCGACGTACCAAAGTAAATCACCCAGTTCCTCTGCGACTCGGTCCTTGAACAGTTGGTGTGAATCGCCATCACGCAAATGTTTCTTGTACTCACTCAGTAGCTCACCGGCCTCACCTGCAAGCCCTAGTAATGGCACGATTAGATCGACGCCAACCTGAATGCTTTCACGGGCAGGTACGCGATCAGTCTTCTGTGCTTCATGTTGGTATACATTCAAGTTCATTTCGAGTTCCCTAGTTCTAAATTCACCTGCTGGGACTGCTTGGCACTCCGCTTCTTTTTATCATCTGTGCAGTTGGTCTTTCCGGAAGAATAACTAGCCATGATTTCCTCGTTGATACCCCACTTTGGTGGATACCATGGGGGCACAAGCATGCCAGTTGGCGTGAACTTCTGCTTGATGCGTGTGCGACCTGAAATGCCAGCAATCTCTGGATGGGCTACCCGTGCGTATTTATCCACTTCGCAGAACAGGTTTTGACAATCAATGAGCTGAAGTCTGCGCCCCCACAGAGTTTGGAAGTTAATGCCGAGACGCTCAAATTCGCGCTCCTGGTTGTCAACCATCAACCGAATTAGTTCGGCTTCATTCAGCCCTGCGCTATCCGCAAAGCATTTTCTAACACCATCGCGAGCACCAGGGCCCGGCATAACAAAATCCATCTCTGAAAAATCAGTAATTTCGCTATAGTTAATGTCAGTCACGAATTGATAGGCAAGGAAATCGCCTATCGTCGGGTAACTTCTCAGCAGCTCGAAAGCTGGTTGCATCCTTCGCATTTTTGTCAGTTGGCCGGCGACATCGTCTTCCATCATCCGCTCCAAGAGTCGGAGATGATTTTGATGCTTCGCCGGATAGCCGAAGGCTGACCCCCCGGGGGGCATAATGTACGCTGCTGAATAGATGCGCCCCCCCGCTCGCATAGCCTGACTTAACACATGGTCATATCGCTCAAAGCGGTAGTCTTTGAATGTGATCGCTCCAAACGTATGTTCAAGTAATTCCCAAGTCGCAATCTTGTTGAATAGCTTGAAGAGTAATGTCCTAAACAGAATTTCATGGGCCGTGTTCGGGAGATCGTCACGATAGATTACGTGGCGAATCAGGTACTGGCTTACTCTGTCGGATGCTCTGTAAGCGTTGGTGAACTTGTGTGCCGAAATAACTGGGTCCGTCGTCCATGGCTCAGGATCATTGGCAAGTCGGCGAAAGAAAACGTTTTGCCGCTCGACTGCGAAACGCCAATAGCTGTTATAGGCCGCAGTCAACTTAAGAGGCGATAGGTGGGTAGGCGGGCACTCTACCTGTAAGCTGGTTGTGGTACCCCCCGAGTTGCCTCCTTGGGCAAGTTGTTTATTTAATTGATGCGTCACGCTGTTGTCTCGGCAACTGGTTTTACTGCGGTGGCTGCTGTGATGGTTTGTTCAGGCGAGATGCATGCTCTAGCTGCTGCTAGCAGCGGTGCCAATAATGGATCTGTTTTAGAAACTCGTTCGAATTTGGCGACCCCGACAATGACGTTCATACGGGCTAATTTCATATTCATTTCATGCGCAATGAATGCACCTAGCCGCGCAATGCCAAGGTAATTGCCATAGGCCTTCACAAAGAGTTGCTGCGTTGCATAGAATGCATTTACAACAAGGCCACCTTTCGTCGGTTCGAAGCTTACATGCTGTAAACAAGGGAACTGCAGCTGGGCATTGGCTACGTGATCACGATCAGGGTCGAACACGCTTGCCTGGAACATTGAGCGACGAACGCCTTCACGCCCGTTGAATTGTGACAGAATCCATTCGAGTTGATTGCCATCACAGGGGCCACGGCCGTAGCTGGTGAGACGCTCAAAATATAGGCCCCGCCGGTTGTCTCGTGGATTCATCGCCTGATAGCGTCGAAAAGCATCGCGATACAACTCAAACAGAAGGGCACGGTCACCCCTGGCAATTTGCCACAGGCGCTGGGGGAAAATTGTGAACGCGACGTCTTCGACATTGCGCAATTCTTTGGCAAGCAACAAGTCATCCAATGCCTGACGAACTGTTTGGTTTTCGTTTGGTTTGCTGTTGTCGTCAAAATCGGTCACGCTAAGTACAAGAGGTGAAATCTCTAGCCCCGGATTGTCGATCACGTGGAGTACTGCCTTGGCCCACGCTTTTGATAAATCTGACTCGTTGACGAGTAGGGGGCCAGTTAATGGGGAGTGTTGTTTAGTCATCAGTTGTATCCTCAAGGTGGCGATAGTGTGCAAGACCTACATATTGCCGCCGCGCAACGCGGACATAGGTTGCCCAAGATGTGCCGGGTATCGCAACACGGGTAATGCCAGGCTTCGCAGCACGAAACAGCCTTTTCCCAGCAAGATCGCGTTCGGGCATCAGGATCGCGGTATCCACGATTACACCTGCAGGCAGCAACAATAGAGCGCCCTCTTCTGCATCTAGTGTTGGGGAGTTCCAGTACTGATCCGAGACCGTTAGGGGCTCTTGAACAGTTTCACCAAGTATTTCCGTTCTGATCATTTTTGGGGTGATTCGCCCGAGTGCTGCACGTTGAACAGGAGTGATTATCCCTATTCCATATGCAAGATGATTCACGAGTGTTGATTGACCCACCCCGAAGTTGCATGCGATGGCATAGATATCTAAGGCAGAAGCTCTGTTGGGATCAAGGCCACGGCGTGTGAAAGCCTCACGTAACCCCAAAGTCGGCATCATTACGAATGCCGCAAAGGCATCAGCAAGAACCTCGTTAGGCGGTCGCTCCGCATTTTTTGACTGATCGTCGCGAAGCTCGTCAATTGTTGAACCATGACCAAATACGTGGTGCCCTAGTTCATGTGCACAGGTGAAGGTGCGCCTTGCTAATGGTCTAAGTGCGGAAACATGGATGCGCGGTTTCGGTTCGCGGTCATACATGCCTTCCATGTTGATGTCGTTGAAGCGCACCGTAACGCCAAGCGCATCGCATAGGCCGTAGACACAAGTCGGACTCTTTAGGTCGATGCCCGCCTCAGTACGCACTCTGATCGAAGCTTGCATACCCTTCATTACCAAGGCCTTTTGCGTCGAAAAGTAGCAGGACTTCATAGGACGGGCGATCATTTGGAAGTCCCCCCTTTGTCCGCATCTGAGCTTCGCATCGATGCCAGTAGACGCAAGAGCCTGTCGAGATCGTCTGGCTTGAGCTTACTTAGTTCACGGGCAGCTAGCTGCAGACGAGGATCATCAGTTTCGAGTTGTTCTGCTGTTTCACCCAACAACCAGGAAACTGTTACGTCATACATTTCCGCAAATCGCGAAAGCTCCTCGGCTGTCACACGTCGATTACCGGCTTCTATTTCCGAGATGGTTGGGCGATGAAATTCAAGTAGTTTGGCTACTTGTCCTTGGGATAGCCCAGCCATCTTCCGCGCTTCACGAAGCCGCAAAGCGAGCAAGCCACGCTTAGTGTCTTGCAAATCGCTCATCGCTCGTTCACCACTTGGGTCGCGGCTTGTGATTGCTTATTTGCCAGCGCGACTACAACAGCAACGGTTTCATCGATAGTCAGGGCGATACAGCTCTTTTCACGACTAAAGATGTTTATATCATCAGCTATGCTGATGCCGAGTTCCATGGCCAGCATGCCGATAGCCACCGGCCATATTTTGCTATCAAAATCCGGCAACTCTTCTAGTGGCTTAGTTGTGCCCGTGATTGGTGGGCACACCTGGCCGATTGCATCCTGGATGTTCTGCAGTACTTTGACAAGTTTGGTTTGCACTAGAGCAGCGTTCATGGACATCTCCGTGGCGGCCATTACGGCCAGTAAGAATATCTTACCACCTTCCGTGCTTTGTGCAACGACTTTCTATTTCGAGCCACTTTGGCTCTAATAGTCTCCGTCATCCTCATCGGCCTCCAGGCTGCGGATAACTTCATCAATCAGGAACTCGTTCAGGTTCACTCCCTCGCGGGCAGCCTTTGCAAGCGGCGGTTCGAGTAGCCCCATGATGGCCATGGACAGAATTTTCAATTCCTTGGTGCTAAGTTCATAAAGTTCTGCCCAGGTGAAATCCAAGGGGAGCAAGGTTTCCACTTTTTCGCGTTTGGACTGAGCAAGCCTGAGTGTTTGATCGGGAAACGTTTTCACTTTAGGCTGTATGGAGCGCAGTTTCTTGAGAGTGGAGAGACTGAGTCCTCCATAAGTCTTGCTGTTGTCGTCCAAGGCAATTCACTATCCGGTTTGGGGAATACCCCCTAGAATCACGTGCATCATGCATGACAAATACGAAGAATACAGTCGGGAGGAGTTGCTGCGTCTGCTACGCGAGCGCGACCGCAAGCCCCGGTTCGGGCTGGTGTGGGAACGGAACGAGATCGAGCACGACCGCAGCATGAACGACGATTTTGTGATGCTGGAGCCGGATGCCGAATTGTCCGTGGGCGAGGCGCCACACCACAATCTGGTCATCGAGGGCGATAACTTCGATGCTCTGCGCTACCTACGCATGACTCACTCGGGCAAGGTCAAGTGCATCTACATTGACCCGCCTTACAACACCGGAAACCGTGACTTTATCTACAACGACCGATTTGTGGACAAGGACGACGTTTACAAGCATTCCAAGTGGCTAGAGTACATGTATCGGCGGCTGATACTAGCGAAGGACTTGCTGGCCGAGGATGGGGTAATTTTTGCCTCCATCGACGACAACGAAATGCTGCACTTGGGCATGTTGATGGATCAGGTTTTCGGCGAAGCCAATCGTGTGGCGACATGTATTTGGCAGAAGCGATATTCACGCGAGAACCGTGGTGCCATTGGCGATGCTCATGAATACCTGCTGGTATATGCGATAACTCCAAACAATTTCAAAGAACGGCGAAACAAAATTCCGCCAACTGAAAAGCAAGCCGCGATTTACAAAAATCCAAATAACGACCCCAAAGGTCCTTGGCGTGTGATTCCAATGACAGCTCAGGGATTTCGCCCCAACCAGATGTACGAAATCATCACGCCAACGGGAGCAGTTCACCAGCCACCAGAGGGACGCTGCTGGTCAACTATTGAATCAGAGTTTAAGCGGCTGCTTGCAGAGGGGCGGATTTGGTTTGGCAAAGAAGGCAAGTCTCAACCAGGTGTTATCCGCTATTTTTCTGAGGTTGAAGGGATTACCCCCTGGACTTGGTGGCCACACGAGGAAGTCGGCCACACTGACGAAGCCAAGAAGGAAATCCAGTCCATTCTTGGCACACAAACTGCCTTCGACACCCCCAAGCCTGTGCGCCTGATCGAGCGCGTTCTGCGCATTGCAACCAAGCCCGATGATCTGGTGCTGGATTTTTTCGCTGGTTCTGGCACTACTGCCCATGCGGTGATGAAACTCAATGCCGAGGACGGCGGCAAGAGGCGTTTCATTCTGGTGTCGAGTACCGAGGCTACCACTACCGAACCCGACAAGAATATTTGCCGCGATGTGTGCGCGGAACGCTTGCGCAGGGTGATCCAAGGCTACGGGAACAAAAAAGGTGAGGCGGTCGATGGACTGAGTGGTTCGTTCTCTTATCTGCGCACCAGGCGCATTCCTGCTGCCCGCGTGTTCAATGAGATTCAGCACAGTCAGGTATGGCTGGCGCTGCAACTAATCCACGGTGAAGCGCTGACTACCTACGACGAAACCACCAAGGTGCAGGTATCCGGTTCTGCTGAGGCGCGACTGGTGTATGTGCCCCGGCTGACTGCGGCGACACTGAAGGAAGTGGAACGGGTGGCGGCCTTGGGTGGATCGTTGACAGTGTATTCTTGGCAGCCAGGGCAGTTGCGGCAGCGCATCGTGGCTGGCAATGCATCCTTCGAGAAAATCCCCGAATTTCTGGTCAAGCGCTTTGGTGGCGGCAAATGATCGTTTCCCCAAGCCGCTACCAGAAGGAAGCAACAGACAATGCGCTATCAATTTTTCGCTATGCATTAACGCAGATCGAAGCAGCACCAGACGAGGCCAACCGGCGGCAGGCGGCGGCCTATAACGGCTGTGTGCTGATCCAAGCTCCCACCGGCTCGGGCAAGACCTTGATGGCAGGACTGATCGCTGAAGAATTCGCACGCGAGGCGAACGTGGTGTGGTTCTGGTTCACACCCTTTGCCGGGCTGGTGGATCAAGCACGCATTGCACTCAAAAAACAGTTTGCAGGATTGCGGGTGCGGGATATTCAAACCGACCGGCTGGCTATGGGCACGCGCAGCGGCGATGTGTTCGTCTCCACCTGGGCGGCAGTGGCAGCCAGCAACGAGAAAGCGCGTCGGCTGCGGCGTGACGGGGATTTGTCTTTGGCGCTCGATACGCTGGTACGGAGCCTGCGGGAAGCCGGTTTCCATATTGGCGTAGTGGTGGACGAGGCGCACCACACCTTTAGCGGTGCAACAGAGGCGGTGCGTTTTTACACCGAGGTGATGCAGCCGGAATTCACACTGCTGATTACCGCCACGCCGGACGACCACGACGTGGACAAGTTCAAGAAGACCACGGGTATCGCCGAGTTGCACCGCATCACGGTGAGCCGTCAGGATGCGGTGGACGCGGGGCTGATCAAAGTGGGCATCAAGTCGGTGGCCTATCTGGCACCGGACGACCAAAAAGCCTTAGTGGATTTCCAGATGGCGGCGCTGGCGGATGCGAAGACCGTACACGAGCGAATCAAGGCCGAACTGGCCGACGCCGGGTTGGATTTGACGCCCTTGATGCTGGTGCAGGTGGCGAGCAGCGAGAAGAACGACGACGTGGCGCGGGCACGGGAGAGCCTGATGGCGTTGGGCTTTGCCGAGGCTGCGATTGCATCCTACACGGCGAAAGAGCCTTCGGACGATTTGCTGGCGGTGGCGCTGGATGAATCGAAAGAGGTGCTGATTTTCAAAATGGCGGTGGCACTGGGCTTCGACGCACCGCGCGCGTTTACGCTGGTTTCCATGCGTGGGGCGAAGGATACGGATTTCGGCATCCAGGTGGTGGGGCGGATTCTGCGCGTGCATCGCCGTTTGCAAGGGCGGGAAGTGCCGGAGTTGCTGCGTTACGGCTATGTGTTCCTGGCCGATGCGGAGAACCAGACCGGGCTGACCGGAGCCGCGGAAAAGATCAACGCCATTCGCACCGGACTTTCCGGTATTTGCCCTTATACGATGGTGGTGAATATTGCCGGACAGAATCAGGTGCAGGTATTGCAAAACGGCCAGAGCAGCTTTTTGCCGGTGAACGTGTCACCGGAAGCCGAAACCGGGCACGGGCAGGCTGTGCGAATTGGACATTACAGCCTGCCTGGTGGCCAAAGTGTGCTCGACGGGCTGGTACTTGCCATGTCGGAAGCGCCAGTTTATGGGGAGAAACCGGCTGCATTGAGCCCCAGCCTGCCGGGTAATGTGCGTTTCCCACTAAAGGTACCGGGCATCTGTTTCAAAACCGAGCGCCTGCCCATCAGCACCGATGATTTGCTGAACTGCATCGGCGCGACCGTTGCCATCGGTGACAAGGAAGTGACGGCGGGCTCGCGTGCAAAAACTACCGTGGTGCGACGCGAAGAAGAGATATTCACCCGTGCGATTTCCGATACGGCTTATCAGGCACGGTTGTCTGATGCGGAAATTGCGCGACGGGCGCAGTGGGTGCTGTTCGAGCCGGATTATCTCGACCCGCGCGAGCTTCATGCCACACTGATTAAACGCCTGAAAATTGAATATGACGCACGTGGGTTGGATTACGACACCGAGCATTTGGCGCGCGCGCTGGATTTGATTCTGGTAGCTTTTCCAAATCTGGTGCGACAAGCAGCGCGACAGTGTGCGGCGAAATATGCCGAGTTGATGGAAACCATGCCATTGCCGGAGTTTGTCGATCAACCACCGGGGGCACGCACTTCGCGCCTCAATGTGTACGGCGTGATGCCATCCGACCTCAACCGAGACGAGGTGACTTTTGCCGAATTGCTGGACAGTGATTTGTCAGGAACAGTGGAATGGTGGCACCGTAACGAACCACGCAAGCCCTGGTCGGTTGGGTTGATCCTGCCCAACGGGGCCCAATATTTCCCGGATTTTGTTGTGAAGGTAAAAGGCCGGAATGTCGGCAACGGGCTGCTGCTTGTAGAAGTCAAGGGTGACCACATACTGAACAGCGGTGACACCTTGGACAAGGTGCTGGCAGGCCACCAGCTCTATAAACGCCCCGTGATGCTGCTATGCGAAGACGGTGGGCGCGTGATGACGATTCGGCAGAATGCGAACGGCAAGAATGAACCAGATCAGATATTCCGGGTGGACTTGATGCCGAATTATCTATGACCTCCCGCTACATCACCGACCACCTCACCGAAGATCAGTTTGAACCAGGTTCGCGCGGGCGTGTCCTGAGGAATTTGTAAGGCATACGTAGCAAGCGAGCAATGGATGCGCCAGTGGCCGCTAAGCTGGCCGAGGCAACGGAACCTGGCACTGAAAAGCGCCGATATCGAACAGCCGTATCTATATAAATAAATGTCCGGCCCCATGGGTCTCTTGAATAACTGCTAGGGCTCACAAACAATGGCCATCCTCACATTCCAAGAAGCACTTGCAGAGTCGAAACGCTTCTCCAGGCGTCACGTCCTGCTTGGGAATGGCTTTAGTATCGCGTGCAGGCCTGATATCTTCTTATACGGAAAGCTCTACGATCAAGCCGATTTTTCAAAGCTTTCGCCTACCGCAAAAAAGGCCTTTGAGGCGCTCGGCACACAGGATTTTGAACGCGTCATCAAGGCGCTGCGCGATACCAAGGCTATTCTGGAGGCCTATGGTGAAACACCGCAGTCTTTCCTAGACACGTTGCAATCCGATGCGGATGGCCTCCGAGAACTACTCGTTGAAACGATTGCGCACAGCCACCCGGCCTGGCCAGGTGAAGTAACCGACGATGAGTACGCGCACTGCCGAGCGCTCGTCTCCAACTTCAACACCGTCTACACTTTCAACTACGACCTCCTGCTCTACTGGGCTCAAATGCACACGGAGCAAGGTACCGCGCCAACTTCGGATGATGGCTTCCGCAAATCGGACATCGACTACGACGCCGCCTACGTAGTGTGGGAACCCAGCCAGAGCCATGAACAGAACACATGGTTTCTCCATGGTGCGCTGCACGTGTTCGACTCTGGAACAGAGATCCAGAAGTACACGTGGGTGAACACCGGAGTGCGGCTCATTGACCAGATCCGAGACGCACTGAGTAAGGGCTTCTTCCCTCTCTTCGTCTCGGAGGGCACAAGTGCAGAGAAACTTGAGCGCATTCGCCACAGTGACTACCTAGCGAAAGCCTACCGTAGCTTTAGCGAAATCACTGGCGCCCTGTTTATCTACGGGCACTCGCTCGCAGAGAACGACGAGCACTACCTTAAGAGAATTGAGAAGGGAAGGCTGTCGCAATTGTACATCGGCCTCCACGGGGATCCCTCCTCAGACTCGAACAAACGCATCATGCGCCGAGCGGATCAGATGGCGAACAACCGTCGACGAGGTGCGCCGCTTGGAATCTCGTATTTTGACACTTCTACTGCGAAGGTTTGGGGTAGGTGAGTCCAACCCGTCCATCGAGCGGATCCACTCTGGCCTGCTTCCTACGCGGTTCGCCCATGTCATACTTTGAATGTTGCTTTGGATCGGCTAAGCGGCCGGTCTAGAGCCTTAGGCCGATAGAAGAGACGGTCGCCTCCGTCGTCATGAACTTCTGCTGTTGGCAGGGCTCAACAGGCCAGCTTCTCCCAGCTATAAATGATCATTAAGCTTGGAGGATTACGATCCGCTGTTTCTTAGTGTCCTGTAAAACCTGATCGACAAATAAGACTGCCCCGGGCGATTACGGGACTGGATGCCCAGCCGGACACTACCGCATGGAGGCAGTGCCCGACTCGCTTACCATTGTTATGGGAAGCGGATATTTCATTACTTCTTCTTGGTGCCGTTTACCGTAGCCTTCAGGGTCGCGCCCGCCTTGAATGCTGGGACCTTGGCAGCTTTGATCTTTAGCGCTTCACCCGTCTTGGGGTTGCGGCCGGTGCGTGCGGCGCGTTTGCGTACTTCAAATGTCCCAAAACCAACCAGCGAGAGGGAGTCGCCCTTTTTCAGGGTGTCCGAGATGATGTCTATCATCGCGCCGACGTTACGCTCAGCATCCGCCTTGGTGGATTCGGTCTTTGTGGCCAGTGCCTCGATGAGTTCTTTTCTGTTCATGTTTAAAGCTCTCCTTGGTGTGTTTGTAAAAGTCCGGTACGGATTATTGTGAAAACGCAGTCTGCTGGTAATGCCCAATTTCCATGAATGCATTAATTGGCAACGCGTACGTTGCAGCCAGCCGCATGGGATGGCTGCACGTGGTTTGCTGGAAACAGCAACCACCGTTTCCATACTAGCCTACGCCTAGCGCCCACGCTGCCGCCCCAGCTCCCACGTAACCGATGCCCCCCGCACGATGGCTGATACCTGCTGCCCCAACCGCTGTTCCACCACCGGCCGCCACGGCACCAGGCTGAAACCCATGCCATCGTCCAGCATCGCAAAGCGACCGCTGACGAGCTGGACTGAGCGGCGGTAGATGCCGTTTGCGCGCTCGCCTTCGCGCAGCGGGCGATGGAGTAGCCCGGTCTGGTGCTGGATCACTTTGCCCACCTCCGCCAATTCCCGGTCGCGCAAGGTGGCTAACAGGTTGCGCGCTAAAACCACGCGCGCGCCGCGCCGCTCCGCCAGGCCTTGCTCGACGAGGAAATCCCTTCGGTCCTGCAACGCACCACGCACCTGGGCACCGAAGCCCTGCCGCGACAGATTCCGGGTATTGCCCATCATTTGATGATCCAGCCATGTTGCGCCCCGGGCGCGCACTTGCTGTTCGATAGGTTGGTGCGACCGCAATTCGATGATGCCATCCGCGGCCCGCTGGGCATCGTGCGCTTGCGTGCGTGACAAGAAGTCAGGCGGTACGCGCCAAACGCCATCGACCATGCGCTCCACGATCCCGGAGCGGCGCAGCGCTTCGAGTCGGCGCAAATGGGCATCGACCCCGGTTTGTGGATCTGCGGCTCCTTGCTGTCGAAGCTGCACAAGATGGTCAACGCTGCGGTAAAGACCGTCACGCACGAGACCCGCGATGTTGCGATCGACCGCTCGTTCCCGTCCGGCAGACTTCGTTTCCACGATGCCACCCACCGGCAGTGCTGCCAGGTCGGCGCCGACCGGCAGGCGAGCATAGTGTGCGCGGCCATCGATGCCATCAACCACCAGATAGCCCCGGTCATTGAGCTCGTCGGCCAGGCCTTTGGCGGCGATGCGGCCGATGACAGGTCTTGTTGGTTCTGTTTCCAGTACACACTCCCGCTGCTGCCCCCGCAAGGCCTTGTGCATCGTGCGCAGGATGTCGCCGCGCTCGCCCATGGTGGTCAATGTCTGTTGCATGTTCGGGGATAGCTGCCAGTGGTTCGCATCGATGCGCCCGGCCAGCTCCATCGCTTCCAGCCGCTGCAGCCGGGCGCGAAGGAGGGTCTGGCGCTGTTGGTCGTTGGGTTGCTGGGTCAGGTCCACCCTGTCCAGCCTGGCATGCCGCAACAGATCCAGATCCAGGCTCGTCAGCCGCGCCTCTTCGACTTCCCGCAGCAGCCCCTGCCGGATTTCCAGTTCGGTGCGCGGCCCCAGCCATTCGGTCGCCAGTTCGCTGGCGCGTGTGCGCATGCCGTGCGCCATGTAGTCCGGCGCGATCACCAGGTCCTGACCATTGGCTGCACGCCCGCGCAGCACGATGTGCATATGCGGGTTGTCCGTATCCCAGTGATCGACGGCCACCCAGTCCAGCCGGGTTTCCAGGTCGGTGGCCATGCGCCGCATGAACTCGCGCGTGTAAGCGCGCAGGTCTTCCAGCTCCCCGGCATCCTCCACCGAGACGATGAAACGGAACTGGTGGCGGTCGCCCTTGCCGCGTTCCTCGAAGCTCTTGAGGTCGGCCGTGTCGGTCTCGGGGCCGTAGGCCCGTCCTCGCTCTCCATCACGCGTCACGCCATCGCGCTCGATGTAGCGCAGGTGCGTGGACACGGACTGGGCGCCAGCTTTCTTCAGCACCACATAACGGGACTTGATGACCACGCGACGCGCGTCGGCTCCAAGCCTGCTGCCAGCCAACCCGGAGGCCACGCGTCCCCGTCCGAAGGACGATGCGGGATGCGCCCCACGCGCGCCCGAAGCCTTCGCACCCGCCTTCGAGACCTGCTTCAGGACCTGCGAGACAAAGCGCTGTGTGCGCTGGCCACTTTGCGAGCCATCCGGGCGTTTTGGCGCCCCCGGCTTGATGCGCAAACGCTCATCGTCACGCGAGGCCATGACACACGCTCCATTGTAGGCGGGCAACCTGCGTCGAAGACGGCACGCGGGAAACCTTGATGTCATCCGGCTTGGCGCCCAGCGACGGCACACCGGCCGCAGGCCGCCGTGCCACGCCCAACCCACGTGCAGACTGACCTTGCGGCCCGGCGCGTGCCGGCCCTTTTATCTTGCCCTCCGTCTTTCCCGATCGCTGACGCGACCGGCTCCGACGGGCGGGCTGCGATCGTCTGCACGGGTGAAGCACCGCTGCCGCAGGCTGTGGGGCAAGCGATGTGCAGTGGGACTGCACGAGAATTAGCAAACACCGCTGCACGTTCATGGCGTGCCCCACGTCCATAACGGCTGTGCGCTGCCAATCACGGCGGAGACAGCAACGGGACCGAAGTACCGGCTGTCAAACGACGATGGATTCGTCGCACTGAGCAGGAACAGCTCGCCATCATGAAGCCGCCGACAGTGCTGCCATGCCGACAGTGGACGGCCACGGCCATCGGCTCTGTGGACGCCAGCGACTGACACGCCGTCGATGCGAACGATGTGATTCTCGATGCACACCTGCTGCGGCGACATCGCGCCAATGCGCTTGAGCAGCGGGATGTGCAGAGGCAGGTAGCCACGCTGCGCAGCCAGCGCAGAGGCGTCTGCCGGAAGCCGGGCAAGCACGATGCTGTCGACGTGCAGCGAGTAGGGCGGGCCGATGCGGTACCAGCCAGGCGGTACGCTGTCGCTGGGGTTGTAGACGATGCGCGCAACCGATGTATGAACCGACGGCCAGGCGAGCGCAGCGATGCCGAGGACGGTGAACAATACGACCCCCAAGCGGTGGAGGCGGGCGTTCATCGCAACCCCTCGCCCGCGAGGTAAGCAGCATGCCGTTCGACAGAGTAGGGCGGCAATGGCATGCGCGCAGACAACCGGTTGCCCAACGTGCGCCAGTACGCAGGCGACACCGCTGCCGGATCGATGTCGAGCGCTTCGATGGCGTCGATCTGTGGCAAGAGCACCTGCACCTGCCGTTCACCCTCGGCGCACAGAAGCAGGCGCGCACCCGGCTGGATGCCAGCGATGCGCTGCACCGCATCGTGCGGCGTGCACGCCTGCAGCACCATGAGCTGCCAGCGTGTCGTGCCGTAGTCGTTGGACTCCCAGCGCACGCGGCAGAACACTGCGGCCGGAAGAAACATCGCACTACGCCGCCAGCGATCCAGCCGCAGATCACGAACCGGATGACCGAAGCGCAGGTAGACGTTGATCCGGTGTTCGACGAACGCCAGCGATACACGTGTCAGCGGCGCGTCGTTCGTGACGCTGGAAATCACGGGATGGGGTAGGGGTGGCGCATCGTTTACCGCCTGCAGGAGTGCGTTCATGGCTGCTTCTCCGGGAATTCATGTTCCAGCAGCGCACGCAGCATCTCGGCGACCGTGAGGCCGCGTGTGAAGGCTTCGACCTTGATGCGGGCGCGTAGCGCCGGCGTCACGTCGAGGGTCAGCCGGGCGGTGTAGAGATCGGTTTTGCCGATGTCTGCACCCTCGCCCTGGCGCACCCAGGCATCCGCGTGCGGGTTGGCAGGCGGGCGGGCGCCGATGGCAACGCGTTTGCCGTTCTTCATCGCGCCATCCTCAACACTGAGCCATCCTCAACACTTCAGTGGCGAGCGCCGCGATCTCGCGTGCAGCCATGCTGTCCACGTCGAGTTCGAGCGCGAGCTGACCTCTGGCCACGCTGTCGGCAAACACGATGCGCTGCCGAACTTCCGAGAGCAGCGATGGCAGCGCTTGATCGGCGAGTGCACTGCGTGCTTCGCGTCCGATCACCGTGGTGCTGACGCGCCGGTTGATGACGAAGGCCGCGCGCAGCGCTGGCCGGAACACCTGCGCTTCGCGTATCAATGACACCATCTCGGCGCTGGCCCACACGTCGTAGGGGCTGGGTTGCACTGGGATCAACACGACGTCAGCCGCGAGCAGCGCGGAGCGCGCGAGGGCGGCAATTCGTGGTGGGCCGTCAATCACGATGTGATCGCAGCGTCTGGCGAGTTCCGGCGCTTCCTGATGCAGGGTTTCCCTTGCCAGGCCGACGGCACCGAACAGCCTGGGCAAGCCGTTCTGGCTGCGGCGTTGTGTCCAGTCCAACGCTGAGCCCTGGGGATCGGCATCGACCAGGATCACCGAGCTGCCCTGGATCGCCAACTCACCCGCAATGTGCGTGGCGAGAGTTGTCTTGCCGACCCCGCCTTTCTGGTTGAGCAGCGCGATGATCATGATGCGCTGCCTGCTGCATGCCGGTTTATCCACAGCGCGCAGGCTCTTCTTATTGTTAGTTTTATAGATTTTAAGTTAGAACCTAAGTTAGGAAACGCCGAAATCCGCGCTGAGCAAGGCTTTGCAACCCGTTCGTACTCCTGATAGCACGATAGCGCTACGCCTGATAGCACGAGGACTCCTACTCCTGATAGCACGACTGGATTCACCGTTTTTCCACAGGCACTGCAGCGGCACCAAAGCTGCCGCCGGGCCGCAGCGGTGCCGTGGACGGCACGGCGCGAAAGCTCAGTACCTCCGGCCCATGTCTTGGCCGCAGAATGGCAAGCGTGTAGCCCGGCAAGGGTTGCCGTGCCACGATGCAGCGCAGGTCGTAGGCGAAGTCGGTGAAGCGCGCCAGGCTGCCCGACTTGCGGTGCAGCTGCGGGAAGTCGAAGCGCCAGCCGTCGCGCTGCCAGCCGCCGTGCTTGCGCACCAGACGGTAGAGCCAGCGCTCGATGCCGCCGGTCAGGCGGAAGTAGTTGGCGTCGATGGTCAGCACCAGACTCTCGTCGAATACACCGGCATAGAACCAGTCCGGCAGGATCAGCTCGATGCCCTGTGGTCGACCCTGGCCGTCCGCGCGTTCCTTCCACTCGTTGATCCACGAGAAGCGGTGCAGGCGCCGCGCATTGGACTGGCGTATGGATGTGGCCACGCTGGTGGACTGCAAGCGGTCCAGTGCCGCCTTGAGGCGCTGGTAGTCGCGCAGTGACGTGCCACGGCCGATAAAGCGCAGGATCTCGTAAGGCGTTGCCGCCATCAGCCGCGACGAGCGGATGCCCGCATCGCGTGCCTCGACGATCTGGCTCGCCGCCCAGATCAGGATATCGGCATCCCAGATGGTCGCCAGGCCATGCTCGGCGGTGCCTTCGACCCGCACCGTCACGCTCCTGCTGCAAAAATCGATTGGCACCGTGCGCTTGCTTTTGGCCAGTGAGAAGAAGGGGTACGCCATCAGGTCCTGCGCGTCGCGTGCGGGCAACTCGCCCGAGAAGGCATGGAACAGTTCGAGCTGCTCGCGCTGCGGGTTGTGCCCGATGACCATTGAATGCAGTGTCCATCGCCGATCAGCGCACGCCGGGACGGCGCGCGCTGTACTCGGGGTCGGACGTCATCTCGAAGCTGCGCGCGTCGGCCCACGCTTCGAGGTCGCTGATGGCGTACATCACGCGCCGACCGAATTTGCGAAAGCGCGGCCCGCCGCCGATGACGCGCTGTTTCTCCAGCGTGCGCGGCGACAGCCGCAGGAACGCGGCGGCTTCGTTGTTAGTCAGGTAGCGCGCAGACTGCGTGGTCTGGGCAGGCTGCTGGGTGGCAGCGGGTACGGGGTACTGCCGTAACGGTGCGGGTCGCATGGCATGGGCCTCCATCGGTCAAGATCGCCGACGAAGCAATCGCCGCCGGATGGAAGCAGTTTCGGGAAAGCCAGGCGTGCTGTGCAGGGACGTTTTGCGTTGCCGTTCTAACGTCCCTGTGTGGTGCTGCCGAGTTGCAGTAGGTGACGGTAGCCGCCAGCCATGAGCGTCTGACCCCGTCGGATGAGGCGGCGAACCTGGGCGCGCAGATCGCTGTCGTCATACCAGCGCTCGGCGACGGCGGTGAGGCCGAACAACACTTCGGCCACGCAGCGTTGTGACGCACCGGCCAGCGTGCCGTCGAGCGCCTGCAGGGTGCGCATGTGGAGCATGGCCGTGCGGCCAGGTCGGTCCATGGCGATCGCGCTGAGGTGCGCGCTGGCGGCGTCGAGCATCGCCAGATCGGCTTCGATTGCGCGCCAGCGCTCGCGAAGCTGGCAACCGGCGCGGACGGCATAGGCGTAAGCCATGCCGTCTTCGAGTGCGGGCGATATCGCCATGCGCAGCATGCGGTCGACGAGATGGGTGGTCAGCACCAGGCGCTTGCCGTCGTGCATCAGCTGCTTGCGGCCGGGGATGCGCCAGAGCTGGAACAACAGCGCATCATCTGTGGGGTCGGCATCAGGATAGAGATGGACGACCGAGGCGGGGTCAGGGAACCAGTCGGGGTGCGCGTCGCGTGCATCACGCGCAGGGTCTTCAAGCAGGCGCAAGCCCCAGCGCTGTGCTTCGTGTTGCGGACGGTGCTGGTGGTGTTGCCAGGCGAGCCGGTATTCCGGGTTGCGCCGCAGGTATTCCCATGCAAGCGCGGGGCCGTCCAGATGCAGCACGTACAGGTAGGCGGCGCTGGGATGCCAGTGAACGGTGCTTGAATATGTTATGGCGATACCTCCTCTCGGATAGAAAGAAGTCATTCGCCATGGGGGACACGGTCGAAGCCCCATCATCGACCTGCGTATGCAAAGGTGTTGCCACGGCTGTGGATAAGCTTGGCACTCTGCAGCAGTCAATAAGGTGGCCTAACAATGGGCCGTGCATTCGTATTATTTTCGATAGCGTAGCACAGCTGTTTTACGGAATAGTGTCAGTACAAGAATGTCTGGATCCAGAGCCGGGAAGACGAAATGAGAACCGTTGCGACATCGCATGGCGTGGCCCGTCAGCGGCGAGTCACGGATCGATCAATCGTTGATCGATCCGTCAGCCTCAGCCAGCCGGGCGTACTCGGACAGTCGCCGCTTGGGCGTGAAGTGCAGATCACGTGCGACGGCCAGGTTCCGTGGCCCGCGTATGCCTTCCAGGACGGACAAGCGCACATGGCCGAGTTGCGGCATGCCCATGCCGAGGTCGAGCAGGCCGAAGGCGGTGTCGCCATCAGCGGGATCGAGTTCGGTCAGCAGCCAGGTCGCGTGCGCGTCCAGGGTGAACAGCTTGACGACCGGCAACGGGTCGCGCTGCTCGCCGCACGCGGCAGCAGCACCGTTATCCAGCAGTTGGACGCGTTGAGCGTCGGTGATGAGGGGTTTCATGGTCGCTGCCCGGAAACGGTCACGATCATCGCCGCGTCGGTTTTACGCAAACGTGCTGATGCGCCAAAGCGAGACTGTGCACGTGCACTTTTGCGCCCAATCGCCAAAGCGGATTCCACCGAATCCGTTGATGCACGAATCGACGAATGCGCAAGTACGGAAGGCATGATTTCAGTAAAAGCGGTTTTCAGCATAGACACACCCGGTGCAAGTTTAAGCAGGGAATGCTACAAATGAACACTATAGATTGTAGTCCTATAGGGTGCTATCGGATGTCATCGTCGTTTTACACGAAACGACCTGATGTCACCGAAGAATACATTCCCCGCGGCGCTCAAGACAGTCAGAAAAGCCCGCGGCCTCAGCCAGGAAGCTTTCTCGGACGTGTCGAGCCGCACCTACATGAGTTCGCTCGAACGTGGCCTGAAAAGCCCGACCCTGAGCAAGGTCGCCGAACTGTGCGAGGTCATGGACGTGCATCCGCTCACGCTGCTGACGCTGGCCTATGGCGGCGACAGCAAGGGTGTGAGCGAAGTCATCGAGCGCGTGCGGCGCGAGCTGGCCGCTATTCAGGCCAATAAGGGCAAATAGGCCAGAAAAGGGCGCTGCCCAGCGGCAACGCCCGCGTGACGGCTACGTAACGATACTCCCCGCCAGCCGCGCTTCGCGCGCATAGGCACTGATCACCTTCGTCGCAATGAAGTGCAGATCCCGCTCGACTGGAAGGCCAAATCGGCCACGCACCGATTGCAACTCGGCCAGGCTCACATAGCCCAGTTCCGGGAAGCCTTGTCCCAAATCGCACAGTCCGAATGCATGGTCGTGGTCATGCGGATCGATCTCGGTGAGCAGCCAGGTCGCAGCCGCGTCAGCCATGAATAATTTGACCACGGGTGGTGGGTCGAAATCGTCGTTGTCGAGGGACTGCCGGCCGTTGATCAGCAACTGTGCGCGCAGTGTTTCGGTGATGAGGTTCATGATCGCAACTCCTTGAATGGACGCTCCCGATTGGAGCGCTGCGATCCGGACGCACGCGCAAAGCGCGGCCGTCACACCCCCAACTCGGTTGGTGCGGGCCGGGGGTTGACGGGCGTGCGGCGTGCGCCAAGCTGCGCTGCTATCCAGTCGGTGATGCGGCCATGCCTTGCAGGAGTGGTGTCGTCATGAGGTGCCGGAGCGCTGCAGTAAGTAAACAGCGGCCTATGCACCAGAGCAGATTCGATGGCACATGAAGTCTTGCAGATAGATCAGGTTCAGCCTGTTCGGCGATTTGCGAGGGGTGCCAAGCACAAAGCGGCGGGGATGTTCAACGTTATAGACCCGTTTCTGCCGTTGGTGTCAGCGAACCCAATGACTGTTCTGTGACTTCGAGCAGACGGATACTGTGATCGATTGAGGGATGGTTGTTCGGCCTTATGCAAAGCTTTACATAAGGCCGATTATGCAAAGTCATCGATTATGAAAAGTGAGATGTGTTAACGAACTGGAAACGCCGATGCGCAGAGGATGGAGTCCATTGTGAACTTTGCATAATCACCGATCTATTAGGTTAGACACCTGCGAGCAAGGTGGACGATAACGATGGATCTTGGCTGGCGTTCTCAAAGCAAAAGGACAGGACTTCACCGGCAGGTCAGTATGGCCGGGGATACACCATGATCTGCTGCAGAGTGATGCGGCTCATAACCGACCGCTGTGCGTGACATCGCAGTCCAGATCACAGGCGAAATTATGCCAAGCGTTCCTCGCCGTCAGTTAGCGCTAGGCCGCGCCCAGCAAGCGTTCTGAAAATACTTACCTCGCTACTTCACATAATCGATGACTTTGCATAATCGGCCTAAGCGGCCGATGGAGGTCGGAGCTGACTATTTCCGCTACTGATTCGTTACCGGACGTAGCCTAGGAAATGTTACCGAACGGTAGATTTCTGATTTCCTCTGCAACAAGATACGACCCTGGACAATCGGTCGAGGCTGATCTCAAATGTAACTTGCAGACTTGGGCTCAATGTTCGTGACGATGATGGATGTCCGGAAAGTGCGGGTGCTTGTGGGTCAAAGCTAGATGTCGATGAAGATGGTTGTGCGGCTCACTGCCATCCCAGTCGAAGTCATGTTTATGCTGATGATGCGCGTCATGAACGTGTGCATGAGTGTGTTCGAGCGGCTCATGCGTGTGCGCATGCTCATGGTGTTCAGTCAGATGCAGCCAGACCCCCGCACCCATGAGTCCGGCTGCCAGCCAGAACGGCGCAGGCGTCGATTCGCCCAGCAGCAGGATGGCGATGGCCGCGCCAATGAATGGCGCCGTGGAGAAATAGGCGCCGGTGCGGGCTGTGCCCAGACCACGCAGCGCCCGCACAAAAAGCACCAGGCTCAAGCCGTAACCCACCAGGCCGACCGCCATGGCCGCGCCCACGGCGGGCCAGGCGGGCAGGGACGCACCCAGTAAAAAGGCGAGGCTGGTGTTGACGACGCCCGCGGTCCAGCCCTTTGCCCCGGCGATGAACAGGGCGTCCGAGCCGGAAACCCGGCGCGTCAGGTTGTTGTCGATGGCCCAGCACAAACAGGCGGCGGTGATGGCCAGGGGGCCAACCCAGTCCAGGGTCTCGCTGCCGGCGATGGGCCAGGCGAGTACCGCGCCGCCCGCGACGATGAGCAGCATGCCGAACACGATGCGGCGGTCGGCGTTTTCCTTGAAGATCACCCAGGCCAGCACGGCAGTAAAGACCGCTTCCAGATTGAGCATGAGGGAGGCGGCGCCCGCATCGGTATGGGTGAGGCCGAATACCAGCAGCACCGGCCCAAGCAGCCCGCCGAAAACGATGGCGCCCGCAAGCCAGCGCCATTCCCCGGTTGCCAGCCCGCTCGGTTTCCAGCCGCGATCCCGCAGCAGGCGGATCGCAGCCAGTCCGAGCCCGCTACCCAGATAGAGCAGGCCGGCCAGCAGCAAGGTCGGCAGCTCGCCTACCAGAAGCTTGACCAGCGGCGTGCTGCCGCCGAACAGGGCGGCAGCGACGAGGGCGGGCCAGATGACCGAACGTGTATTGCTCATTTCATCAACGATAGGCCAGCAAACGCAAAGCGTTCACCACCACCACCACGGTCGAGCCTTCGTGAATCAGCACCGCCACGCCGATCCCCGCCCAACCGAACAGGGTGGCAGGAACCAGCAGCGCTACCACGCCCAGCGACACCCACAGGTTCTGCCGAATGATGCGTCTCGATGCACGGCTCAAGGCCACGGCAAAGGGCAGCTTGGAAAGGTC
Source organism: Thiobacillus sp. (assembly GCA_031426835.1). Lineage (GTDB taxonomy): Bacteria > Pseudomonadota > Gammaproteobacteria > Burkholderiales > Thiobacillaceae > Thiobacillus. Next base: position 18,117 of record JASJPF010000044.1, on the reverse strand, counting down.
ATCCGCCATCAGCGCCACATCCGCGGTTTCCAGCGCCACGTCGGTGCTGGCGCCGCCCATGGCGATGCCGACCGTGGCGCGTGCCATGGCCGGCGCATCGTTGACTCCGTCGCCGACCATGGCCACCAGGCCGAAGCGTTGCCCAAGTTCTTCCATTGCCTTGACCTTGTCTTCCGGTAACAGCCCCGCTTTTACTTCGTCCAGGCCGACCGCGTCGGCGATGGCGCGGCCCACGCGCTCATTGTCCCCGGTGAGCATGATGGTTTTGCGGATGCCAAGCTGATGCAGCCGTTCCAGCACCTGTTTTGCGCCTTCGCGCGGGGTATCAGCCAAAGCCACGACGCCGATGAACTGCCCGTCGGCCTGGATCAGCATGATGGTTTTGCCTTCCGTCTGGAGACGCTCTGCGTGTTGCTGAATCACTTCGGGGATGGATTCGCCGTCAAACAGCTTGGCGTTACCGATGGCGATTTTTTGTCCATCGAATTCGGCTCGCACTCCTTTTCCGGTCACGGATTCGGTCTTACCAGCCTCGCTCCAGGTCAAACCGCGGCCCTTCGCCTCCGCCACTACCGCCTGCGCCAGAGGATGGGCGCTGCGGCTTTCCACCGCGGCGGCAACGGTCAGCAGACGTGCCTCGTCTACGATGACGGCGACGACGTCGGTCACCTTAGGCTTGCCAATGGTCAAGGTGCCGGTCTTGTCGAAGGCGATGGCCGTGAGCACGCCGAGATTTTCCAGATGCGCGCCGCCCTTGATCAGCACGCCGCCGCGCGCAGCGCGGGCGATGCCGGACAGCACCGCCGAAGGAGTGGCGATGGCGAGCGCGCAGGGAGACGCCGCCACCAGCACCGCCATAGCGCGATAAAAGGACTCGGCGAAGGGGAAGCCGAACAGCGGCGGCAGCACGATAAGCAGCGCGGCACCTACCAGCACCACCGGCACGAAGACGCGCTCGAAGCGGTCGGTGAAGCGCTGGGTGGGGGATTTCTGCGTTTGTGCTTCTGCGACCATCTCCACCATGCGCGCAAGCGTGCTCTCCCGCGCCAGCTTGGTGACCTCGATTACCAGCGCGCCTTCGCCGTTGACCGTGCCGGAGAACACCTTGTCGCCCGGTTGCTTGTCCACCGGCATGGATTCACCGGTGACCGGCGCCTGGTCCACCGCCGAGGCGCCCGACGCCACCTGGCCGTCGGCGGGGATGCGCTGCCCGGGTTTGACGACCACCCGGTCGCCTCGCTGCAAGGCTTCGACCCGCACTTCGATCTCCGCACCGTCCCGCTGCACGATGGCGATCTTGGGCGCCAGTTCCGCCAGCGCCTCGATGGCCTTGCGCGCCCGGTCCATGGCCATGTGTTCCAGCGCATGCCCCAGACTGAACAGGAACAACAGCAGCGCACCTTCTTCCCAGGCACCCAAAGCCGCGGCCCCGGCCGCCGCGACGATCATCAGGGTGTCGATATCGAAACGGCGGCTGCGCAAACTCTGCCAGGCGTCGCGCAGCGTGTAAAAGCCGCCCGCCGCGTACGCACCCAGCAACAGGCCGAGCACCAGGCTTCGCGGTGCATCAGCGAGACCCGCTAGCCAGCCCGCGAGCAGCAGCAGGCCAGCAACGCCACTGAAAATGAGTTCGCGGTGTTCGGCGAACCATCCGGCCTTGTGGCCTTCCTCCAGCACGGCATAGCCGAGCGCCTTGATGCGCTGAACAATCGCTGGGCGTTTGATTTTTTCGCTGTCGAATTCCAGGCGCAGGCGTTCGGCAGCGTAGCTCACCGAAGCCTCCAGCACGCCGTCCGTGCGTTGCAAGGCATGCTCGATCACGACGGCGCAGGTGGGGCAGTCCATGCCGTCGATACGCAAGCTCTCGTGATGAAAGCGGTTGCCGATCCTCGCGCCGGACGCCTGCGCCAGTTCGCGTACCCGACCCACGCTGAACTGCTGAGGATCGTAGTGCAGGCACAGGCGGGCGCTGCCGTCTTCGCTGATGATGTGCACCTTTTCCAAGCCTTCGGCCTGCAGTAATTCCGTCAGTCGCCCCACGCAGGCGTCGCGCTCGTCGGGGACATCCGGCAAGACCAGGGATAAGTCCAACTTTAGTTTTTCAGCCATACTGCGGCTCCTTGGAAACGTCTGATTACAGCGGGGCAGGCGCCCCCTTGTTGCCATCGACAAAGCTCGCTTCTTCCTCTTCCTCCTTCCGATGGGCCAGTCGATACAGGATCGGCAGCACCAGCAGCGTCAGCGCGGTTGATGACAAGATGCCGCCGATGACGACCGTGGCCAGCGGGCGCTGAACTTCGGCACCCGTCCCCGTAGCGATCGCCATCGGTACGAAGCCGAGCGACGCGACCAAGGCGGTCATCAGTACCGGACGCAGCCGGGTCAAAGCCCCCTCGTGAATCGCCTCATCCAGCGGCTTGCCTTCCTCACGCAGGGAGCGGATGAAGGAGATCATCACCAGGCCATTGAGCACGGCTACGCCCGACAGCGCGATGAAACCAACCCCCGCCGAAATGGAAAGCGGAATATCCCGCAGCCAGAGCGCCAGGATGCCGCCGGTCAGGGCAAAGGGCACGCCGGTGAACACCAGCAGTCCGTCCTTGACGTTGTTGAACATCGCGAACAGCAGCATGAACACCAGCAGCAGCGCCACCGGAACCACGATCTGCAAACGCTTTGTCGCTGACTTCAGCTGCTCGAAGGTGCCGCCCCAGGTGGTCCAGTAGCCGGCCGGTATCTTGACCGACTCCTGTATCCGCTGCTCGGCCTCGGCGACAAAAGAGCCGATATCCCGTCCGCGCACATTGGACGTCACCACCACACGCCGCTTGCCGTCCTCGCGGCTGATCTGGTTCGGCCCCGGCGCGACTTCCAGCGTTGCCACGTCGCCCAGTTGCAGATAGGCGCGGCGAGTCTGCCCGCCCGTTTCATCCATGGGCAAATTGATGGGCAGTTGTTTCATCGCCTCCATGTCATTGCGCAGCCGCTCGGGCAGACGGACGATGATGTCGAAGCGGCGGTCGCCCTGAAACAGCACACCGGCTTCGCGGCCGCCCACTGCGATTGCAATTGCTTCCTGAACGTCCCCGACATTGACGCCCAGGCGTGCGGTCTTCTCGCGGTCGATATGAATCGTCAGCATCGGCAAGCCCGTGGTTTGTTCGACCTTGACGTCGGCGGCGCCGGGCACCTTCTCCAGCACTTCCGCAATCTCATCGGCGGTGCGGTTCATCGTGTCCATGTCGTCGCCGAACACCTTGACCGCGACATCGCTGCGCACGCCAGAAAGCAGTTCGTTGAACCGCATCTGGATCGGCTGGGTGAACTCGTAGTTGTTGCCGGGCACCTTGGCCACCGCCGCTTGCATGGCTTCGACCAAGTCGGCCTTGCTGCGCTTCGGGTCGGGCCATTCCGATTGCGGCTTCAGCATCACGAAGTTGTCGGCGACGTTGGGCGGCATCGGGTCGGTGGCGATCTCGGCTGTGCCGAGCTTAGCGAAAATCCGGTCCACCTCCGGGAACTGCTTGATGGTTCGCTCCAACTCCGTTTGCATCTCGATCGCCTGCGTCAGGCTGGTGCCGGGAATTCGCAGGGCATGCAGCGCGATATCGCCTTCGTTAAGACTCGGCACGAACTCGCTGCCCATGCGGGTGGCCAGCAACGCGGAGAGCGCCACGGCGACAACCGCGATGGTCAGGACGAGAGGCTTGTTGAGCATGGCCAGATTGAGCATCGGCGCGTAGCCGCGCTTGGCCCACCCCATCAGGCGGTTTTCATTTTCGCTGACCTTGTCGCCGATCATCAGCGCCACGGCGGCGGGGATGAAGGTGACCGACAGAATCATGGCACCAAGCAAGGCGGCCACCACGGTGAATGCCATCGGATGGAACATCTTTCCCTCCACGCCGGTGAGCGCGAAGATCGGCAGGTACACCACCATGATGATGAGCTGGCCGAACAACAGCGGCTTGCGCGCTTCCCTGGCCGCCGCGAACACCTCGTGAAAGCGCTCGTTGCGCGTCAATGCTCGCCCCGCCACGGCTTGCGCATGGGCGAGCCGCCGCACGCAGTTCTCCACGATCACCACGGCGCCGTCGATGATGATGCCGAAATCCAGCGCCCCCAGGCTCATCAGGTTGGCACTGACCTTGTTGGTGACCATGCCGGTGAAGGTGAACAGCATGGCAAGCGGGATGACCAGGGCAGTGATGATCGCCGCGCGGATGTTACCGAGAAACAGGAATAGGATCACGATCACCAGAATAGCGCCCTCGACCAGATTCTTCTTGACGGTATCGATCGCCTTGTCCACCAGTATCGTGCGGTCATAGACGGTCTGGGCGACCACGCCTTCTGGCAGGGTGCGGTTGATCTCTTCCAGGCGCTTGGCGACGGCTTGGGAGACCGTGCGGCTGTTTTCTCCGATCAGCATGAACACGGTGCCGAGCACCACCTCGCGACCATTCTCGGTTGCGGCGCCGGTGCGCAATTCCTTGCCGATGCCGACTTCGGCCACATCGCGGATGCGGATTGGGACGGACTGACGGCTACTCACAATGATGTTGCCGATGTCTTCGATGTTGGCGACCTGGCCGGGCGCACGGATCAGATACTGCTCGCCGCGCTTTTCGATATAGCCGGCCCCCACGTTGCTGTTGTTGCGCTCGATCGCGCTGACCAGATCCTGCAATGTCAGGCCGTGAGCAACCAGCTTGTCGGGCAAGGGCGCGACCTGAAATTCCTTGGCGTAACCGCCGATCGTGTTGATCTCGGTCACGCCGGGCACATTGCGCAATTGCGGTTTGATGATCCAGTCCTGGATCTCGCGCAGGTCGGTGGGAGTGTAGGGCGTGCCATCGGCCTTGCGCGCGCCTTCCCTGGTCTCGACCGTCCACATGAAAATCTCCCCGAGGCCGGTGGAGATCGGCCCCATGCTGGGCTCGGTGCCCGACGGCAGCTTGCCCCTGGCCTGCTGGATTCGCTCGTTGACGAGCTGGCGCGCGAAGTAGATATCGGTGCCGTCCTCGAAGATGACCGTGACTTGCGACAGGCCGTAGCGCGACAGCGACCGGGTCTGCTGCAGACCGGGCAGGCCGGCCATGACGGTCTCGATCGGGTAGGTAATACGCTGCTCGGCTTCAAGCGGCGAATAGCCGGGCGCAGCGGTGTTGATCTGTACCTGCACGTTGGTGATGTCGGGTACGGCGTCGATCGGCAACTTCTGGTAGTTATAAACGCCCAGCGCTGCCATGCCGAGCACCATCAGCAGCACCAGCCAACGCTGATCAATGGAAAAACGGATGATTTTTTCGAACATGGGAAAATCTTTCCTTCTAAAGGGCGGCGTCGCCGCGTTCGCCGGAGCGAATTCGCAGCACGTCGGCAAGTTCGGTAACCGCAATCAATCCGTCACCGGGATTGCCTGTGTGGGCTGCGGCACGAATGGCTTCCACGATCGACTGCGCGTGTTCATCTGCACAAAACATCATCAGGGTCAGCCGGTCGTGGGTGTCCGGGTTCCACTCGGTGGACACGAAGGCGTGATGCGGCCCCTGTCCGCGGGCGTGGCCGCGTGACGGAAAAATCGTGAATCCGGGCAGGTGGTCCAGGCCATGCAAAGCCTGCTCGATCTGTTCCAGCCGGTGCGGCTGCACAATGGCGACAATCTGTTTCATGGCGGTCTCCTAATGGTCGTGGCTGGCGCCGGATTTACCCAGGTCAGCCTTGATCAGAAAGCTGTTTTGCGCGGCGTACTGCTCACCTGCGGCGAGCCCGCTGATGACTTCGGTGAATTTGCCGTCGCTGCGTCCCAGTTCAACGGGTCGTGCTTCGAGGTTGTCGCCGTAGCGACCGAACACAACAGTCCAGTCGCGCACGGTCTGGATCGCCTCCGCAGAGACGGCCACCGGCACCTCGACCTCACCGGCCACCAGTTCAATGTTGACCGGCAAACCGGGGCGCCAGATGCCTTTCGGGTTGGGCAGCACGATGCGGGCCTTGGCCGTGCGGGTCTGTTCACCTACCAGCGCACCGACATAGGACACGGCGCCGCTGCTTTGGGACTCGAACGCGGTGGCCTTGACCGTGGCCTTCTGGCCGACCTTCACGGTGTTCAGGTCTTTGGCGTAAATCGTCATTTCGGCCCACACCGTTGACAGGTCAGCGACCATGAAAATGGTGGCGTCATCCTTCACGGCTTCGCCGAGAGAAATATGCTTCTCCACCACCACGCCGTTGATGGGTGCACGTATCTCGTAGCGTGTGAGATTGCCGCTCCCCCGCGCTGCGCCGCCGAGCGAGGCCAGTTTTTGCTGCGCGTTCTGGGTAGCAATCTCCGCTTCCTGCATGGCATTCCGTGCTTGCAGATAATCCTGCTCGGCCGAGATTTTTTCTTCCCACAGTTTTTTCTCGCGCGCGTAAGTCATGCGCGCCAGCGACAGGCGTTTTTGCGCGGCCAGCAACTCGCTACGCTGGTCGGCCAGCGACTGGCTGGAAATCACCGCGAGTAACTGGCCCTTGCGCACCTGGTCGCCGATGTTGGCCGCGACCGATTCGACAACGCCGGCCAGACGAGGCACAACATGTACCAAACGGTCTTCGTTGAAGCGTATTTCGCCAATCAGGCTCAATGCGCTCTTGATGCGCGCCGGCCCGGCAGTCAGCACTTCCACGTTGCTTTGCTTGAGTTGCGCATCGGTCATGGCCACCCGCGCCTCGATCTGCTCATAACCAAAGCGATAGGACTTGTTGCCGTGCTGTGCAGTGAGCGCGACGTTGAATGAATGTGGTTCTTCAACCACCGCGTCCCCTTTGAGGTAATCATTCTCTTTCACGAATTTGAACACCTGCGGCGGGCGCCCGAGGCGATCAAGCGTGAGCGTCACCTGGCTGGCCGTCGGGTCGAGCGGCTTGCCGTTTAGATAGGTGTAAATACGGAACTGTGGTTCGACGTTGGTTTCGAAGATCGTGACCTCGATGGCGTAACCGTCCTGCTTGAATAGCTTCCCACCATGCGGACCTTTCTGTGGTGCGGCAGCCTCCTCATGGTGCTCTTCATCCGCGTGTTCCTTGTCGTCCGTATGACCGTCTTTCGCTTCTTCACCGTGATGCTCCGCATCGTTATGAGCGGCCGCTTCTGTGTGGCTGTCGTGCCCATGTTCATCGGTTTCCATCTGTGACTTGTTCGTGCCGAGGATGAGCCAGGCGATGACCGCACCCACCACCAGAACGCCAGAAATGGAAAGCATTTGTTTCTTGTTCAAGTTGATTTTCATGTCGGGTTCCTACGGTTGGGTGGCGGCTGGGGCCAGGGTTGAGCTGGGCGATGCCTCACCGAGAATGTGCTGGATTACTGCGGCTGATCGATGCGCCTCGGCCAGCGCGCGCAGGTATTGGGACTGGGCCTGGAATGACGTGCGCTGGGCGTCCAGCACGTCGAGAAAGTTGAATTTGCCCAGTTCGAAACCCTTGGTTGCGGCATCGTAGGCACTTTGCGCACCGGGCAGAATTTCCTGTTGCAGCATCCCTGCCTCCTGGCGTGCCGAACTCAAACGCTCATACGCAAGCGTCATCTCATTGGACAGGCGGACCCCGGCCGCAGACAGTTCATCCCGCGCCTTGTCGGTACGGTGCAGCGCTTCCAGCAGATTGCCCTGATTGCGGTTGAAAACCGGGATCGGAATCGAAACCCCGAGAATCGCCTGGTTGAGGCCCAACTCTTCATTGCGCCTGGCACCCAGGCTAACGGTCAGGTCAGGCACGCGCCGGCTGCGTTCGACCTCCGTCAACGCAAGTCGACGCTCGACCTCGATCCTGGCCCGCAACAAATTGGGCGAGGCTGCGAGGCGGGCATTCAGCTCGGCCAGATCAGGCAGCGGTGGCAGCGCCGTCAGTTCGCCTTCGGCCCGCGCAAAATTCGGCGAGAGGTCGCCCCAGGTACTGACAAGTTGCTTGCGCGCCGTGGCCAGTTCGCTGGTCGCGATAGCCAATTCGACGCGTACACCCGCTTCGGCCACGCGCGCCCGGGTTTCTTCCACTGGCGACACCTTGCCAGCGGTGACCCGCCGTGCAGCAGCACTGCTCGCGCGTTGCGCGAGTTCGACCGAGGCCTGCGCGAGTCGCAAACGCTCCTGCGCCACGAGCACGTCATAGAAAGCCACCACTACACCCGCACGAACCTCGGCACGCTTGGCGGCCAGTTCCGCCGCTGCGGCATCACGGGCGCGCTCGGCAGCCCCGATCCTGGCTGAGCGCTTGCCGCCCAGTTCGATCGGCTGATTCAACTGGAGCGTGGTGCTCCGTGTTGCCTTGCGGGTGTCTTCAATGTAAGCGGCAATTTCCGGATTCGGGCGCACTTGCGCCTGGATGATCGTCGCCTCGATTGCATCCAGTTCGCGCTGAGCGGCGGACAGTACCGGGTTGGCGTCGAATGCCCGCTCCAGCGCTATCTTCAGGGTTAGCGCGGCAGCCGGTGCGGCGTCACGCATCGCGCTGACACGGCTCGGCTCAACAGTGCCGCTGTGCGCGGCATCGATAGTTTGTGCAAAAGATGGGTTGTAAAACAGAACCGCCAACCCAAGCGGCCATAGATGTCTTCGCATCGAATTCTCCAAAAATGAAAGGATGAATCCGGCGAAACGGAACCGCGCAGGCTACAGAGTGCGTGCTAGCTAAAAATATGGAGTCCGTCCCGCCGTATCAGGCGAGCGCGGACCAGTTGGGACGTTCGGGTCTATCCAGTGCGAGGGAAGAACAAGCCGCTTCGTCGCATCGCAACGCGGGCTGTATAGGGGGAATAGAGGCGGGGAAAGCCGCCTCGTTCATGAGGCCCAGGAAGCCGGCCATATGGCAGTGATCGTGCCCGAGGTTGAATTTCCCGGGCTGCTTGTCTGGGTCGGGTTTTGCAGAAGAAGCTTTGTGCTCATCATCGTGATGGCCAAAGTGCTGTGCGGATTTGTCCTGCTCGTGCCCGCAATACTCAGCTACCGCAGCCCAGGATATCTGGAGCGGTAGCAGGCACAGCATAAGGGTCAAGAGAAACCGTCGCATGGCCGACACTATAGTTACTGCGAACTTATCCTGTCAATGAAGCAGTTCGTACCTTTCAGGTTGCTTTGCGCAGTATTGCGTTGGCTTTTGACTCCGCCGATATCTATGGGGTCATGGCCGTCCTGCGACTGGAACTGCCTGGATGATATCGCTCACATAAATCCACCCTGCCATGGCCTGGCCGGTGCGGGCGGTGCGCGCGATGATGTCCACCAGTTCGTTCACCTGGTGATCCTCGCAGACCAATTCCAGCTTGGATTCGTGAATGACCTCTTCGGCGAGTTCGACGGAATAATGCTGCTCCCTGGCATCCACCGCCTTCAGCAGGCTTTGCACCGGGATGACACCAAGGTTGTGGCAACCGGCGTTCGCATTGCATTGCCCTGAGTCCTTGAGGGCGCGAATCACATCGCCGATGCGGTGATTGTGGATGTAAGCCTTGATCTCTTTCATGCGTTTTCTCCTGTCTGGTGATTGCGTGCGGCCTCTTCAGGCCGCACGTTTCCGGTTTACTTCGCTTGTTTGCGTTCGCGACGGTTCTCCACCCATTCGTACATCAGCGGCAACAGCAGCAAGGTCAACGCCGTCGAGGTAAACAGCCCGCCCACCACTACGGTCGCCAGCGGACGCTGTGTTTCCGCTCCGACGCCGCTGGAGAGCAGCATCGGCACCAGGCCGAAGATGGCGATGGATGCCGTCATCAACACTGGCCGCAGCCGCAGCGCAGCACCTTGCTTGACCGCCTCCCTGACCGACAGCCCCTGCCGCCGCTGATCGTTGAGGAAGGACACCAGTACGATGCCGTTCAGCATCGCCACCCCAAACACGGCGATGAAACCAATAGCCGAGGGCACCGACAGATACTGCCCAGTGATGAACAAACCGATCACGCCACCGATGATGGCGAACGGCACGTTGGCGATGATCAGCGTGGCGTAGGTGAGGGAGTTGAACGCCGTATACAGCAGAATGAAGATCAGTCCGATGGTAAGCGGCACGATCAGCGCCAGCTTGGCCATGGCACGTTGCTGGTTCTCGAAGGCGCCACCCCACTCAACCCAGTAGCCGGCCGGCATCTTCACTTCGCTTTTGATTTTGGCCGCTGCCTCCTTCACGAAGCTGTCCACGTCACGCCCTTTCACGTCCATCTGGATCACCGCATAGCGTTGCAGTTGCTCGCGTCGCACGAAGGAATAACCTTCGTCCAGTTCTATCGTGGCCACACTGGACAACGGCACCAGCGCGCCACTACGGGTACGGATCGGAATGTTGTTGATGGCTTCAACGCTGTCGCGGAATTCAGGCGCGAGCCACACCTGGATGTCGAAGCGCTTCACGCCATCGATCAGGGTGGAGACGGCCTTGCCGCCGATGCCGGCCTGCACTATCTCCAGGATGTCGTCGGCGTTCAGCCCCAAGCGCGCCGCCGCTTCGCGGTTCACCTTCACCACCATTTGCGGCTTGCCCTTGTTGGCTTCCAGGGAAAGGTCGGCCACGCCAGGCACTTTATCCAGTACGGACTTGATCTCGGTGGACAAGCGATCCAGCGTGGCCAGATCCTCGCCGTAGAGCTTCAAGGCCAGGGTGGCGCGCACGCCGGAAATCAATTCCTCAACGCGCATCTGGATCGGTTGCGTGGCGGCGATGACGGAGGTTGGCACCTGTTTCTCCAGCGCCTCCTGCATTTCCCGCGTCAGTTCCGGAAAGGAAATCGGCTTCGGCCATTGCTCATGAGGCTTGAGGTCCACCAGGATTTCCATGTAGTTGACGTCCGCCGTCTCGCCTTTCTCCGCGCGGCCGATCATGGCAATGGCGGATTTCACCTGAGGGAAATGCTTGAGTTCGGTTTCGATGCCCTCGGAGATGCGGATCGATTCATCCAGCGAGGTGGAGGGAATGCTGGTGACGCGGAACATGATGCCGCCCTCCTGCAAGGTCGGCATGAACTCCTTGCCGAGGAAAGGAAACAGGGCGAGGGTTCCGATCAACAGGATCAATGCCCCGCCGACCATCTTGCGCTTGTTCTCCAGGGCCCAGTCCAGCAGCGGCAGGTAAAGCCTTTTCGCCCAGCGCACCACGAAGGTGTCTTTCTCCTCCTTGGGTTTGAGAATCAGCGAACTGAGCACCGGCACCAAGGTCAAGGTCAGCAGCAGAGAACCGATCATGGCGAAGGTGATGGTGAGCGCCATGGGCTTGAAAAGCTTGCCCTCGAGCCCGGTCAGAGAAAACAGCGGCAGAAACACCACGATGATGATCAGGATCGCGAACACGGTCGGATTGATCACTTCCCGCGCTGCTTCCAGGATCACATGGCTCTTGTTGACCGATTGTCCGACCTTGTGGCTGAGCAGGCGGAAGCCGTTCTCAACCATTACCACGGCGCCGTCCACCATCATGCCGATGCCCACGGCAAGCCCGGCCAGCGACATCAGGTTGGCGGACAGGCCCCATTGCTGCATCAGGATGAAGCTGATCAGCATGGCGAGCGGAAGCGCAAGAATCACCACCACCGCCGAACGGATTTCACCCAGAAACAGGAACAGGATGATGGCCACCAGGATTGAACCCTCAACGAGGGCGTTTTCGGCGGTCTTGACCGCCTTCTCGACCAGCTCGGTGCGGTCGTACACCGGCTTGATCGTCACGCCCGGGGGTAAGGCTTGTTGGACCGTCTTCAGCTTTTCCTTGACGGCGTCCACCACGTTCTTGGCGTTCTCGCCGATACGCTGCAACGCCATGCCAAGCACCACCTCCTCGCCGTTCTTGGTGACCGCGCCGCTACGCAGGGAGGGCGCTTCCTTGACATCGGCCACGTCGCGCACGTAGACCGGTGTGCCTTCCTTTTCGGTAACGACAATGCCGCCGATGTCCTGCGTATTGGAAACCAAGCCCAAGCCGCGCACCAGGTACTGTTCCTGGCCCAGGTTAACGTATTGCCCGCCCACCTGGCGGTTGTTGGCGGTCAGCGCTTCCATCACGTCCTTGAAGGTCAGCCCGTACTTGATAAGCCGCCGCGGGTCGATCAGCACTTGGTATTGTTTCTCGTCGCCGCCCCAGGACATGATGTCGTCCACCCCGGGTGCGGTGCGCAGAACGAGCCGTACCGTCCAGTCCTGAAGCGTACGCAGATCCATCCCGGACAGCTTCTTGTCGGCGGATTCGATGGTGTACCAGAACACCTGGCCCAACCCTGAACTGTTGGCACCGAGCACCGGCTCGCCGTAGCCTTCCGGAATGCGGCCCTTGGCCTCCTGCAGCTTTTCGCTCACCAGGCGGCGGGCGAAATAGATGTCCACGTCGTCCTTGAAATACACACTGACATAGGACAGCCCGAACAGGGACACCGAGCGTATCTCCTCCACTCCTGGCAGGCCGGCCATGACACCCTCCACCGGAAAGGTCAGCAGCTTTTCAACATCCTCGGCCGCAAGCCCCGGTGCCTCCGTATAAATATTCACCTGCACCGGCGTCACGTCGGGGAAGGCATCCACCGGCACTTCAAGCCAGGCTTTCACGCCCAACATCACCACCAGCACAAACGCCACCAGCACCAGCACCTTGTAGCGCAGGGAAAGATCAACAATTTTATTCAACATGGCCGCCCCCTCAATCCGCGTCGCCGATTTGCGACTTGAGCAATCGGGCTTTTAGCGCGTAGGCGCCGCTCACTACCACGCTCTCGCCGGCTGCCACGCCGGATTTGAGTACGGCGTATCCTTGGGTACGTTCACCCACTTCCACGGCGCGCGGCTCAAACCCACCGCTCTCGGCGACAAATACCGTCGGTTGCCCTTGCAAGAGCAACACCGCCCCTTCCGGCACGAGCAACGCCTTGACACTCCCCCCGGTACCGATCGCTACAGTCGCGAACATTTCAGGTTTCAGCCTGCCGTCGGTGTTCGGCACTTCGACCCGCGCCTTGACCGTACGGGTTTCCCTGTCCATCGTGCTGCTGATGTAGGTGAGCAGCCCCTTGAACACTTCGCCTGGATAGGCGGACACTGTGACGGCTGCCTGGGCGCCGACCTTGACCTTGCCAAGATCTTTCTCGAACAGATCGCTTTCGATCCACAGGATGGACAGGTCGGCCACGGTAAACAGGGATGCGTCTGGTTGCGCGAGCTCGCCCAGTACCGCTTTTTTCTCGATGACCGTGCCAGAAAAGGGTGCGGTCAGCGGAAACACCGAGCCAGACAGTTTCTCCGGGGAGACGCCCATCATGCGCAACTTGTCAGCGGCGGCACGCAGGGCGGCCCGGGCCTTTTCGTGCTCGGCACGGGCGCGCAGATAATCCTTTTCGGGGATGATGTTCTCCGTTTGCAGCCGCTTGGCGCGATCGAAACCTGCCTGCACCACCGCCGCCTCGCTCGCTGCCTGAAGATAGCTGGAACGCGCTTCGCCCAGCTCGATGCTGTCGAGTGTGGCCAATGCCTGGCCAGGTTTTACTCGGTCGCCCAGGCTGGCATTCACCTTGACGATGCGGCCCGGTACCCGGGGTGCGACATGGGCTAGCCTGTCCTGGTTGGCCTGGATGGTGGCGGTGACCACGATCTGGTCGGTTTTTTCCTGAAGTTCCAATTTCTGTATCTTGATGCCCGCTTGATGAATCTCCGCGTCACTCAGATCGAGCAGTTTCTCGGCGGCTTTTTCTCCCGGTTTTTCTGGCGGGGATTTTTGCGTGCCCTGGTTTTCGGCTTCCGTTTTTTGGGAGACGTCTTGCTCCGGTGCCGGTTTGTCGCCGCACCCCGCAAGCAGGGTTGCAGACAAGCTACCGACCAGGAGCAGCAAGGCCAGACGTTTCAGGCCAGATTTTTGCTGGCTGTGTGAGTTTTTCATGTCATGAGTTCCTAAATTCTTGGGTGAATTGTTCAGCGCAGGTCTGGCGAGGACTGCCAGCCCGCCGCAGCTTCCAGCGCCACTTTGGTCAGGCGCAATTCGGTGCGTGCGTCGAGCAGATCCCGTTGTCCATCCAGCGCCTGGCGGTGGACCAGCAACAATTGCAGCAGACCGATCTCGCCTGCCCGGAAGGAAATGGAGGAGAGTCGTTGGTTATCCTGCAGGCTGGGCAGCACCGATTCCTTGAGCCGATCCATCCTTGCCTTGAGGTTGGTGAATCGCTCCCATAGGGCGACCACCTGGGCGCGGACGTCGCGGCCTGTGGCCTCGCGCTCGATTTGGATCTGGGTGAATTCCGTAGTTGCCCGCCCGATGCTCCCCGCGTTCTGGCGGAACATAGGGAGCGGCAGGGAGACACTCAACCCGACAATTTTTTCGCGAGCATTGAGCGGCCCCTCTCGCCCCGTGTTAAGCCCCACCGTGACATCCGGGTAGCGCGCCGCACGCTCAAGATTAAGGCGGCTTTTCGCAGCTTGTTCCCGATGATCCAGCGCTCGGAGGGCAGGGCGGTCTGCTGCGGAATTCAGCAGGTCATCCAGGGAGTAGGGGATGGATACGGGATCAAGGGCACCCTGGGCTTGCGGGAGTTCGTTAGGTGGCAGTTGCAGCAACGCGGCCAGCTCCGCGCGGGCCTGGATAAGTTGCTCGCGGAGTAGCGCCACCTGGTTGCGCGCCCGTTCCGCCTCCACGCGGGCGAGGTTGCCGTCTAGCCGGCTGTCCTCTCCCGCCGCGACCCGCTTGCCGACCGCTTTGGCGGCATCTTCGATGAGATTGAGCGTCGTCTCCTCAGTCTGGATGCGCAACTGCAGGCTAAGCACCCGCGCGAAACGGCTCTCCACTTCGGCTCGCACCTGCCGCCGGGTTTCCGCGATCACCTGCCGGGTTGCGGCCAACGATTGCTCGGCTGAGGTCCGGCGGGTACCTTGCTGTCCTGCGATTTCGAAAGTCTGCGCGAATCCCAAACTCCATTCCCGGTTCACCTGGGTGGGACTCGAGACCTGAGGGACTTCCTTCCGGCGTCGTTCCATCGAAACCTGCGGGTTGTTCCATAACGGCGCACGTGCATCGCGAAGCTCGCCTTCGGCTGCGGGAACGTTGGCTTGGGCTGCGCGCAGTGCCGGATTAGCCTCATCGGCCAGACGCCAGGCATCCTCCAAGGTCAACACGGGTGAGCCAGCGAACGCTGGGGACAACAAAAACCACAACAATGACGTCACCGCTATGCGGCACACCGGCTGCAACCCACTCTGGAGGCTACGGCGCAAAAATATAGACTTCATGCTCATTCCTTTCCAATGCGAACACGACACCCAGCCGAAGGCGTGGCGCGTCCTCGCAACACAAAAATTCAATGCGACTGGAAACTAGGAGATGAGTCGAGGCGGCCGGAAGCGGCCTTCTTGGGCAGGTTCCGGGAGGAACCGAGAGACATGGAGGGAATAGTCTGTAACGAGATCCGGAGACAAGGCTGGCACCTCGCCGAACAGACCGAGAAAATGGCCCACGGCATAACACCAATGGTTGCATGGCACCATGGCTTTGAGCGGCTCTCCTTGGTGATGAGCCGCTTGCAGGGATGGCTGGACCGCCTCCATCGAAATGGCTTCCTCTGCTGCGAAGAATACATCTGCCACCGCCTCACGGTTGAACGTCCACCCACCTGCATTGATCAGCATGGTGACCAGCAGAAAATAAATGAGACGGCGTGCCATTGAGGGATGCATAGTGTTTTCTTGCTTGTTCTACGATTTACGTGTGTCCGTTATTTGATTTATCCCAATGAGCCGCGGAGGCCATAGAGCGAAAGAGCTATCAATCCTGTCGACATAGTCTTTTTCATGATGTTTCTCCTTTGATGAATCGAAATTGCGCGTAACGTCCATGCCAGAATGAGTGCCTAACCACGGTTCAAGTCGTCACGTTTCTTGAGAAACTCCTCGCGATCGATTTCTCCCCGAGCATACCTTTCCTCCAGGATGGCCAGTGCATCGGGCTTTCTTTCGCCATCCGGAGCGTTCGAGCGGCGATTACCCATCAGGTACTTCACCGCCGCCAACACCAGCAGTACCAGAACTAGCCAGAAAAATGCCATGCCTAGCCACCCCAGCCAATGCCAACCCATGCCGTAGCCTTCATAATCCATCCACATCCTGCGCGCCCCTTCGGTATTGGTACTGAGAAAATTCATGCCTGCCTCGATGAAACCGCCATCGTGCGGCGCCTTTCCTACTTGGTGGCATGCGTCTGCATATAAGCGAGGATTGCTTTCAACTCATCTGAAGTCGGCGCGGCAATTGCCATGCTGCTGTTTTGCCTCATCCATTGCATGCGCGCATTCATGCGACCTACCACCGGCGCCCATCCGGGGGCACTGTGCAGGGCAGGAGTGGGAAGGCCATGGCACTGCGCACAATACTGATTGACCAATCGCGCGCCCGTCGATTTGGATTCCGGTAACTGCGCCGGATCCACGCCGCGCGGCATCGCTCCTCCCATCATCATGCCTTCCGTCATGCCACCGCATCGCCCTTCCATCATGCCACCCCATCGGCCACCACACATGCCTTGCGCCAATTTCTGGCCAGCTGCGCCTTCCTTCTGAAAAGTCTGCATCTCGAATGGATTACCGTCAGCCCGAGCCACCGGAACTGTAGAAAGACAAATTGCAACCGCTGCGCCGGCAGCCACATTTGAAACAGTTTTGCTTTTTCCCATGATTCACCTCCGTTGCCATACGTTTCAGAAGAAATGCTTGCCTCGCGCAAATATCTACAGAGCCCGCGATACACTCTCCGGCTTTTGCCGAACTTCACTGGCCAACTGACTGATTCCAGGCTTGCCCACCGGTTCTAATACCGCACTGGGCTCCATGAATTCCAAGTGGACTTTGCCAGTCTTGTCCTACCGTCCCACTCGGGAACTTGGCATCCGGAGAAATCAGGGCCGCCTGTTCGTGCTTGCCTCGTCAGTCAAACAAATCGCGCAGGAAGGATTTGCGCGGCTTGCCCCGGTACTCGTCATCGTGATCGTGCCGCTCTTGCCGCTCGGATTCGCGCGCTCTGTCGGAGGAATCGCCGCGCGGTCGGCCGCTGGCCTGACGCTCCGCATGTTCGATGAACTTGTCCAACTCGCCCCGGTCCAGCCACACGCCGCGACATTCTGGGCAGTAGTCGATCTCGATTCCCTGACGCTCAGTCATCACCAGATTCACTTCTTTACATATTGGGCATTTCATAATTAATCTCCTGATGCCAGCAAGGCTTTGATCTGTCCCTCCATCAGGCCATCCACGGCGATGACGCGCGCCTCATCAATAATCAGCACGGGACAATGACGAATCTGGAATCGCTCCACGAGTTCCGGGTGATCTTCGGCGTAGCAACACTCATATGTGAGCCCCAGATCCTGCAACTCCTGCTCAATGTTGCTGCAGTGGCAAGTGCGGGTGGTAAGCAGTTTGATGTCCATGGTGATATCCACCTTTAATGGCCGCAGCACATACATTTGCCATGCATCTCGCCACCCATCGAGCGCATGGTCTCGCGCATTTTCTGCATGTGTTCCCGCATAAGCCGCTGCTGTTCCTGTGGATCCTGGGCCTGATGGATTTTTTCCATGCTCGCTTGCATCTGCTGCGTATCCACCTTCACCTTCGCCATGGTCTCGTCGGCTTGCGCGCTGGTTGCTTCTTCAGCCCCTCCTAGCGCGACGGACACCCGCTCTAGCCGCTGCCTGACTTCGCTCGCCAACGCAGTAATCTCGGGTTTATTCACCAGTTCCAGTACCGCATTCGGGTCCATGAATTCCACATGAACCGCGCCAGCCTCATCCTGCCGCACCACTACATTGCAGGGCAGGAGCAAGCCGATGGACGGTTCGCTTTCCAGGGCGCGCTGCGCCAAAGGTGGATTGCATGCGCCCAGGATCCGGTAGGGCGGCATATTCTGGTTGAGTTTCTGTTTCATTGTGCCTGCGACGTCGATATCGGCGAGTATGCCGAAACCCTCGTCCTGGAGGGCTTGGGTCACGTGCACAATCGCATCGTCGAATGGAATTTCGACGGTTTTTCCAAAGCCATACTTGGTCATTTTTGATTCCTTTCGGTAAACGAAAATAAAGCGTCAGGCACGCAACATGCGCAACCCGCTCGCGATCACCACAAACTCGCTGATC
>JASJPF010000043.1:0-13920 GCA_031426835.1 Thiobacillus sp. | reverse complement strand
GGCGCAGTTACAATCACATCAAAACGTCGTTGCACTTCAGGGTTGAATCCGCCTCCTGTAACAAAAAGAGATGCCCACCGTTAGAGTCAGTCCAATCTAAGTGATCCATTATTGTAAGAACTACTTCTCCCGTCTGACTATCAATGTGAATCACATCTACAATTCTGGATTTTTCGATTGACATAACATTCCAGTCGCTTTGGCAAATAATTAGAGCAAAGTATCCAGGACTTTTCCTTTTACTCTGCGGGAGGCTCGCTATTCCGAATGAGTCGGCGATAGCGACGATTCACGGCGAAACGGCCCCTCCATCTCATCCATGTAATGCGCGATCGCGTCGGTCTCACGTTCCAGAAATCGATCAACTGCGTCCCGAAATTCAGCATTTTCCAGCCAGTGCCAGGAATGCGTGGCTGTGGGGACGAGGCCGCGCGCGAGTTTGTGTTCGCCCTGCGCGCCGCCTTCGAACACTTGCAGCCCATGGGTGATGGCGTATTCGATGCCCTGCTGGTAGCAGGTTTCAAAATGCAGGCCGGGTACGTATTCGAGCGTGCCCCAATGGCGGCCGTATAGCCGCTGGCTGTCCTTGATGCAGAACGAGCAGGCGATGGGCATGCCGTTGCGGTCGGCGATGATGAGCACCACGTTGTCCGGCTGGTTGGCGCGCAGGTCGGCGAAGAAGGCGTGGTTGAGGTGGGGATCGCTGCGGTGGCGGGCGTAGGTGTCGGCGTAGCAGCGCAGGAAGTGATCCCAGTCTTCATCCGTGCTGTCGCGGCCTTCCACCCAGCGGAAGCTGACGCCGAGTTTGTTCAGCTTCTTCCTTTCCTGATGGATTTTCTTGCGTTTGTCGTGCTTCATCGCGGCAAGAAAATCTTCGAAGTCGGTGTAGCCCGCGTTTTGCCAGTGAAACTGGAATGCGCTGCGGTGCATCAACGAAGTAGTGTTGAGCGCAGCATGGTCGGGCTCGGTGGGGAACAGGATGTGCAAGGATGAAAAGCCCAGATCCTGCGTCAGCTTGAGTGCGGCCTGGATCAGCGTGGCCCGGTCGTCATCGTTTTTGGCCAGCAGGCGTGGGCCGGGCACGGGCGAGAAGGGCACGCAGCACACCAGCTTGGGGTAGTAGTTGAGGCCGTGGCGGCGGTAGGCATCTGCCCAGGCCCAGTCGAATACGAACTCGCCCCAGGAATGGTGTTTGACGTAGAGCGGCATTGCCGCTTCGAGCTGGCCGTTGCGGAATAGGGCCAGGTGTACCGGCTCCCAGCCGATGTCGGGGCCAACGCAGCCGGTGGTTTCCAGCGCGTGCAAAAAGGCATGCTGTACGAAGGGTGCGTCACCAGCGAGCGTGTCCCAGGCGGCGGGATCGAGGTCGGCCATGCGCGGAATCACGCGAATGACCGTATCTGCAGCTTCCGCATCGGCGGGCTTTGCTTCAAAATGCGCGTTTTGGTTAGCGTCCATCAAACATGAACCTGCACGAGTATCAGGCCAAACAACTATTGCGAGCGGGCAACATTACCACGCCGCGCGGCATCGCTGCGGCGAGTGTGGATGCGGCCGTAGCGGCCGCCACCGAACTGGGCGGCGCGGCCTGGGTGGTGAAGGCGCAGATTCACGCGGGTGGGCGCGGCAAGGTCGGTGGCGTCAAGGTGGTCAAGAGCCTCGACGACGTGCGGGCGATGGCAACGAAATTGCTGGGCACGCTGCTGGTGACCAACCAGAATGCGCCCGATGGCCAGCCGGTGAACCTGGTGCTGGTGGAAGAAACGCTGCCGATTGCGCGTGAGCTGTATTTGTCACTGTTGGTGGACCGCGAAACCGAGCGCGTCGCCATTGTGGCTTCGGCTGCCGGCGGCATGGATATTGAGGAAGTCGCTCACGCCACGCCGGAAAAAGTGCTGACCGAAATCTGCGACCCACTGTTGGGGGTGCAGAATTTCCAGTGCCGCGCGCTGGCGTTTGCGCTGGAGCTGACCGGCGAGGCCTACAAGGATTTCTGTCGCTTGCTGCCCGCTTTGTATCGCGTGTTCATCGCCAACGACTTGAGCCTGCTCGAAATC
The DNA here is from genome assembly GCA_031426835.1 of Thiobacillus sp. GTDB lineage: Bacteria > Pseudomonadota > Gammaproteobacteria > Burkholderiales > Thiobacillaceae > Thiobacillus. The sequence goes on along the minus strand of JASJPF010000043.1, from coordinate 11,863 downwards.
AATCCGTTGATCGTCACCACCGACAACCGCGTGCTGCCGCTCGATTGCAAGATGAGCGTGGAAGACAACGCGCTGTATCGCCGCCGCGCACTGGCCGAACTGCGCGACGACAGCCAGATCGACGCCAAGGAAGCCGCGGCCAATGCGGCCAACGTGAACTACGTTGCCCTGACCGGCAACATCGGCTGCATGGTCAACGGCGCCGGGTTGGCAATGGCGACGATGGACCTGATTCAACTGGAGGGGGGCACGCCGGCCAACTTCCTCGACGTCGGCGGTAGCGCCACCCCGGAAACGGTGTCGCAGGGCTTCAAGATCATCCTGCTCGACCCCAACGTGCGGGCGGTGCTGATCAACATCTTTGGCGGCATCGTGCGCTGCGACGTGATTGCCGAAGGCATCATCCAGGCGGTGAAGGAAGTCGGCGTGAAGGTGCCGGTGATCGTGCGGCTGGAAGGCACCAATGCCATACAGGGCCGCGCGCTGCTGGCGGAATCCGGATTGGCGATTCTCGCTGCCGCGACCCTGACCCAGGCGGCCAGGCTTGCCGTGGAGAAAGCGCAATGAGCATCCTCGTTAACAAGCATACGCAAGTGATTTGCCAGGGCTTCACCGGCAAACAGGGCACGTTCCATTCCGAACAGGCGATTGCCTACGGCACGCAGATGGTCGGCGGCGTGACGCCGGGCAAGGGCGGGCAAACGCACCTGGGTCTGCCGGTATTCAACACCGTGCGTGACGCGGTTCGGCAGACCGGTGCGCAGGCCACGATGATTTACGTGCCGGCCGCGTTCGCAGCCGATTCGATCCTGGAAGCTGCCGATGCCGGGATTGAAGTGATTGTCTGTATTACCGAAGGCATTCCGGTGCTGGATATGCTTAACGTTAAAGCCGTGCTCAACATTCACGCCGCCTTGCGTGCCAACGGCGCAAAACTGATCGGCCCCAACTGCCCCGGCATCATCACCTCGGGCGAATGCAAGATCGGAATCATGCCCGGCGTGATTCACCAACAAGGCAAGATCGGCATCGTCTCGCGTTCCGGCACGCTGACCTATGAAGCGGTGCATCAGACCACGCTGTTGGGGTTGGGGCAGTCAACCTGCGTCGGCATTGGCGGCGACCCGATCAAGGGGCTGGATTTCATCGACTGCCTGCGGATGTTCGAGGCCGATCCACAGACCGAAGCCGTGATTCTGGTCGGTGAAATTGGCGGCAGCCGTGAGGAAGAAGCCGCCGAGTACATTCGCTCGAACATGAAAAAGCCGGTGGCAGCGTATATCGCCGGGCGCACCGCGCCCAAGGGCAAACGCATGGGCCATGCGGGTGCCATCATTGCCGGTGGCGCAGGTACGGCCGATGCCAAGATTCGTGCGCTGGAAGCGGCGGGTGTTGTCATTGCGCATAGCCCGGCCGGACTGGGCGAAGCGGTCCAGGCTGCATTGGCCGCACGGTAACGTTCACGCATGAAACTGGGTATTGCTCAACTGAATCTTGTCGTCGGCGACATCGTCGGCAATGCCGCCCGCCTGCTGGCGGCGGCATGCGAAGCAGACCGTGCGGGTGCTGATTTACTGCTCACACCCGAGATGTCCATTTGCGGCTATCCAGCAGAAGACCTGGTGTTGCGGCGTGACTTTACCGCGGCGTGCGAAGCGGCGTTGCATCAACTGGCCATCGAGGCCCCACCCGAACTCGCCTTGATTGTGGGCTACCCCGAACGCAGCGGCGACGCGTTGTTCAATTCGGCCGCGCTGCTACGCGGCGGCCGGGTCGAGGCGGTGTATCGCAAGCATCATCTGCCCAACCATTCCGTATTCGATGAGCGCCGCGTGTTCGACAGCGGCGACATGCCCTGCGTGTTTTCCTGCTGCGGGCTGAATTTTGGCCTGGTGATCTGCGGTGACATCTGGGAACCGGGCCCGGCAAAATGGGCAAAGGAAGCCGGCGCCGACTGGCTGCTGGTGCCCAATGCCTCGCCGTTTCACTTGAACAAGGAACGTGCCCGCGCGAACGTTGCGCGCGCGCGGATCATCGAGGCCGGGTTGCCTATTGTGTATGCCAATATGGTCGGCGGCCAGGATGAGCTGGTGTTCGATGGCGCTTCGTTTGCCATGAACCTCGACAGCGAGATCGCGGTGCAGTGCCCGGCCTGGCAAGCAGGCTTGTTTTATCTGGAACTGGATGGCGATACCTGCAGCGGGCCCCTACACGCATTGCCTGCTGAAGATGCCGCTGTGTATGACGCCCTGGTCATGGCCGTGCGCGATTACGTCGGCAAGAATGGTTTCAAAGGGGTGCACCTGGGGTTGTCGGGCGGGATAGACTCGGCGCTGACGATGGCAATCGCTGCCGATGCGCTGGGTGCAGACAAAGTGCATGCGGTGATGATGCCGTCGGATTACACCGCCTCCATCAGCGTCGAAGATTCGCGCGACATGGTGAAACGGCTGGGCGTGCGTTATTCCGAGATTGCGATCAAACCCATATTCGATGCGTTCGAGAGGCAGCTGGCGGGAGAGTTTTCTGGCCTGGCTGCCGATACGACCGAGGAAAATCTGCAGGCTCGTACACGCGGCACCTTGCTGATGGCGTTGTCGAACAAGTTCGGTTCGCTGGTGCTGACCACCGGCAACAAGAGCGAGATGGCGACCGGCTACGCCACGTTGTATGGCGATATGGCGGGCGGTTTTGCGGTGCTGAAGGATGTGCCCAAAACCCTGGTATACCGGCTGTCGAATTACCGCAACAGCCTGTCGCAAGTCATTCCGCAACGGATTATCGACCGTCCACCGTCGGCAGAACTGCGGCCCGACCAGACCGATCAGGACAGCCTGCCGCCGTACGACATGCTGGATGCGATTCTGGCAGCCTACGTTGAACGCGATCTGTCGGTGCGCGACATTGCCGCATTGGGCTACGATGTGGCTATCGTGCGCAAAGTGGTCCGCATGGTGGATCTGGCCGAATACAAGCGGCGCCAGGCCCCGCCCGGTCCGCGAATTACCCCGCGCAATTTCGGCAAAGATCGCCGCTACCCCATTACCTCGAAGTACCGACCCGAAGGAGACTTGTCATGAAAAAAATAGAAGCTATCATCAAGCCGTTCAAACTCGACGAAGTGCGTGAAGCGCTGTCGGAAATCGGCGTGACCGGCCTGACCGTGACCGAGGTCAAGGGTTTCGGTCGGCAGAAGGGCCACACCGAGCTGTATCGCGGCGCCGAGTATGTGGTGGATTTTCTGCCCAAGGTGAAGCTGGAAGTGGTGGTGGCCGATAGCATGCTGGATCGTGCCATGGAAGCCATCATCACGGCCGCGCGCACCGGCAAGATCGGCGACGGCAAGATTTTTGTCACCACTGTGGAACAGGTGGTGCGGATCCGCACCGGCGAATCGGGCGAAGAGGCGATCTGATCGCCATTGTTGCGTTGAATGAAATCAGCTTGAACCGGGCGTTATTCCCGGTTCGACATCACCAGAACTGGTACCAGGGCTTGCCTACTGTGCTGACGCCCTTGGCGTATTTGCTCTTGGGGAAGTTTAGATTCAATACGCGCTGCGCATCGTCGCGCAGGTCGGTGAGTTTCAGCTTGTCGTAAGACAGCACCATGATTGCCAGCGCTTCTTCCAGAGCAGGGGCTTCAGGATAGGTTTTCAGCACGTCCTTGGCGCGATTGGCAGAGGCTACATAGGCTTCACGCTTCAGGTAATACTTGGCGACATGCACTTCGTTGCTGGCCAGCGCATTCACCAGATATTTCATCCGAGCGCTTGAGTCGGCAGCGTACTTTCCTTCGGGGAAACGGGTGACCACTTCCTTGAAAGCCAGGAATGCGTCGCGTGCAGCCCGAGGGTCGCGCTCGCTCAGGTCCTGGTCAACCAGTTTACCCAGATAGCCAAGATCATCATTGAAGTTCGCCAGGCCCTTCAAGTAATACGCGTAGTCGACGTTAGGGTGATTGGGGTGTAACTTGATGAAGCGGTCACACGCAGCAATGGCCGATATGGGTTCGTTGTCCTTATAGTAGGCGTAGGCGACTTCCAGCTGCGCTTGTTGCGCATAGCGACCGAACGGATAACGTGACTCAAGGGTCTCGAATAATTTAACCGAACGTACATAATCGCCGCTGTTCAGATTATCCTTCGCCTCGGCGTACAGCTTTTGCGCTGACCAGCCTGCGGTTTCATCTTTGACCTCGGGCAACAGTCCGCAGCCACTCAGGGCAAGTGTGGAGGCCAGCAGCAGCCCGCCTACGAGGCCATACGCCCGATTGAATGTTTTTGAACTGGATAAACGTAGCTTGAACATGGAAAAAGACACCGAAGATTCGTCACCTGATTATAAGGGAAATCCGTCCGCGGACATTCGCGAGCTGGTGATTCCGGACGCCGAGGGCGGGCAACGGCTGGATCAGGCCCTGTCCAGGATGCTGCCCGAGTTTTCGCGTAATCGCATCCAGAACTGGATACGCGCACGCAAAATCGCCGTGGATGACGTTTTTCCAAACACCAAGATGAAAGTCCTGGGTGGCGAGAATGTACGGGTGGAAATTGAAGCCGATCCCAACGCGACCCCCGATGCGCCAGAGGCGATCCCGTTGGCGGTGGTGTTTGAAGATCCGATGTTGATGGTGATCAACAAACCCGTCGGATTGGTGGTGCACCCTGGCAGTGGCAACCGCCAGGGCACCATGCTGAACGCCTTGTTGCATTGGGTGCCGCAAGTTGCCGAGTTGCCGCGTGCCGGCATTGTGCACCGTCTCGACAAGGATACATCGGGGCTTCTGGTGGTCGCCAAAACGATCAAGGCACACACCGATCTGGTGCGGCAATTGCAGGCGCGTACCGTCAAACGGGAATACCTCGCGCTGGTTTATGGTGAAATCGATCGAAACGGAACCGTCAATGCGCCGCTGGCGCGCGATCCGCATAACCGCGTGAAACGCACCGTGCACAGCATGGGCAAGGAAGCCATTACCCATTACGAGGTGGTCGAGCGCTTCCCCGGCGTCACCCTGGTGCGCTGCAAGCTGGAAACCGGCCGCACGCATCAGATCCGGGTGCACATGCAACATCTTGGTCACCCGCTGGTTGGCGAAGACACGTATAGCGCTAGCCGCCGCAGCCATCACAAGATTCCGTTTCCGCGGCAGGCGCTGCACGCCGAACGTCTGGGCCTGATCCACCCGTTCACGCAGGAATTCATGCAGTGGGAATGTCCTTTGCCAGCCGATTTTGCTGACATTCTCAACGCGCTTCGCGAAGACAACCTTTAATTCCTGAGTTTGATGCTGCTGCCCACCTGGCCTGCCCCCGCAGGGGTATTCAGCCTGATGACGACTCGTGAGGGCGGCGTCAGTTGCCCGCCCTGGGACAGCTTCAACCTCGGTGATCATGTGGGCGACGATGCGGCCCATGTGGCTGAAAACCGTTCTCGTCTGCGGCTGCAATTACCCGCCGAGCCCGCCTGGCTCAAGCAAATTCATAGCGCAATTGTGGTTGATGCCGGCTCGGACAAGTTGACGGCGGATGCGTCAGTGACCCGGCAGGCAGGGTGCGTCTGCGCTGTGCTCACCGCCGATTGTTTGCCTGTGCTGTTTTGCGACCGTGCGGGCAGCGTGGTGGCGGCCGCGCATGCAGGGTGGCGCGGATTGGCCAATGGTGTGCTGGAAGCCACGGTGGCCGCGATGCAGGTGCCGCCGGGTGATGTGCTTGCCTGGATGGGGGTCGCCATCGGCCCGCAGGCATTCGAAGTGGGTGACGAAGTGCGCCAGGTTTTTATCGCACAGCATCCCGAGGCAGCCACGGCCTTTGTGCCGCATCCTTCATCCAGCGACTCCACCAAATGGCTCGCCGATATCTATCAACTGGCGCGCATCCGCCTTAATCACGCCGGCGTGCATGCGATCTATGGCGGCGGACGCTGCACCTTCAATGAAGCGGACCGCTTCTTTTCCTATCGTCGCGACGGCGTGACTGGGCGTATGGCTTCGCTGATCTGGCTGGGATAACGCCTAGAAATCTTCCCGTATACGCAGATAGCGTGCGAAGCGGGGGAGGCCGTTTTTTGTCAGGTGTTGATAGCGATAGGTGATGCGCGTGCCAATGGGCGGCGGCTGGCGGCGCAGTGCATCGCTCAGCCCGCTGCCCACCTGAAAACGTTTTCCGTCCGGCATTTCCACCGTCAGCGCGCCGGTCATGCCCTGGTATTTGCCCTTGCCAGGCGTGTACGCCACGACGACTGCCTCGGCGTCCTGCCAGGGTTTCAGTTTGAGCAGCGCATCGCTGCGTCCGGTGAGGTAGGGCGCATCGGCGCGATGCAGCATCAAGCCTTCGCCCCCCGCTCGCACGACCGTATCTTGTCGTTGCATCAGCGCGGCGCGGTTGACCACACGCGTCTGTTCGACAAGCTGCAGCCAGGGCACGGCAGCCTGGGTGACTAATGTACGCATCTGCTGGATACGCGAACTGAAATCGCCTACCGCGCCGGGTAATTCAAAAATCAGGTAACGCACCTGCCGCCATTCGGCATCCACCGGTTCGTTCCGGCGCACCGTGCCCGACAGCAGATCAAACTGCTCGCGTCCGATCCATAATTCGCCGTCCAGTGGCACAGCCGGGAAGTTTGCGGTGAACCACACTGGCGCAGGCACGATGCCACCGCCGCGAAAGCGCAGGGTTCGACCATCCCATTGCGCACGTACACCATCGAATTTTTCGCTTACCCAATATTGGGTGACATCGATATTCGCCTCATACACCTCTGCCAGCAACATCGCCGGGGCGGTAGCCGGAACGTCCGCCCACAGCGGAGGAGACGCCAGCGCCAATAGCACCAGCCACAAGCCGGACAAGCTGCGTTTCAGTCCAGCCATTTGTGCAGAAACTGTGCGTGCCCCATGGCGGGGTCGAGCTGGTAGTCGGTAAATCCCAGGCGTTGATACACATTGCGGGCCGAGGTGTTGCCCTGCAGCACTTCGAGCGTGAGCTTGCAGGCGCCGCGCTCGCGCGCCATGACTTCCACCTGCTCAAACATCCGGGCTGCAATACCGCGCCCGCGATGGCTGGGCGTCACCACCACATCGTGTACGTTGACCAGTGGGCGGCAGGCAAAGCTGGAAAAGCCTTCGATCGCGTTGACGAGTCCCACCGGCGTGTCGCCGTCGAATGCCAGCACGCTGAAGATGAAAGGTCGGGCAGCGAGTGCGCTGACCAGGTTGTTGCGGGCGAAATCGCTCAGGGCCTTGCCGCCGCCGGCCGGGTCGCGCGCGTAGGTGTCCATCAACTCAAGCAGCGCCGCAGCATGCGTCAGGTCGTCGTAGCGGACGCGGATCACTTCAATCATATGTGCGCATCGACAGGTCCACTGCGCGGATGTGCTTGGTCAACCCGCCGATTGAAATGCGGTCGACGCCGGTTTCGGCCACTGCACGTACGGTTTTCAGCGTGATGTTGCCGGAGGCTTCCAGCTGCGCGCGGCCGGCGGTCAATGTCACTGCATCGCGCATCGCGTCCAGATCAAAGTTGTCGAGCAGGATCAGCTTGGCGCCAGCGGCCAGCGCTTCACGCAGTTGATCCAGCGTTTCCACCTCGATCTGCACGCTGACCTGGCCGGCAGCCAGTTTGAGCGCCGCATCCATAACGGGTGCAATGCCGCCTGCGGCCGCAATGTGGTTTTCCTTGATCAGAATGCCGTCGTACAGCCCCACGCGCTGGTTTTGCCCACCGCCCACGCGCACCGCGTATTTCTCGGCGATGCGCAGGCCGGGTAGGGTTTTGCGGGTGTCCAGAATGGCCGCACGGGTGCCGGCCACCGCTGCGACATACGGCCGGGTGGTGGTGGCGACCGCCGACAGGGTTTGCAGGAAGTTCAGCGCCGGGCGTTCGGCTGTCAGCAGGGCGCGGCTATTGCCGCTGATTTCCACCAGCACGCTGCCGGCCGCAACCAGTTCGCCCTCGCGCACCTGCCAGTCGATGGCACAAGCGGGATCAAGCGCCCTGAAACAGGCGTCGAACCATGGCCGACCGGCGATCACGGCGGCTTCGCGGGTGATGACACGGGCACGGGTAGTATGGGTGGCGGGAATTAATTGTGCGGTCAGATCGCCGCTGCCGACATCCTCGGCAAGGGCACGCGCGACGTCAGATAAAACCTGTTCTATATTCAAATCGGACATAAAGGGTTGAAATCGCCAACGAAGGCATCATTTAGGTGTCATTGAATATACCTTAAGCCAGAGGTCACTTATGCGTTTTGACAAGCTCACCACCCAGTTCCAACAAGCGATTTCCGACGCGCAAAGTCTTGCTGTTGGCGGCGATCAGGCCTATATCGAGCCGCAGCATCTGCTGCTTGCCCTGCTGAGTCAGGAAGGCGGCGGCGCGGCGTCGATTCTGTCGCGCGCCGGCGTTCAGGTGCCCGCGCTGAAAGCGGCGCTAACCCAGGCGTTGACCCGCCTGCCCAAGATCGAAGGCCACGGCGGCGAGGTGACGATCTCGCGCGATCTCAACAACCTGTTGAACCTGACCGACAAGGACGCGATGAAGCGCAACGACGCCTACATCGCGTCCGAGCTGTTCCTGCTGGCGGCGCTGGAAGATAAGGGCGAAACCGGGCGCCTGCTGAAGCAGCACGGCGCACAGAAGGCCGCGCTGGAACAGGCGATTGCTTCGGTACGCGGCGGCGAGGCCGTGCAGTCGCAGGAAGCCGAAGGCCAGCGCGAAGCGCTTGCCAAGTACACCCTCGACCTCACCGCGCGCGCGCGCGAGGGCAAGCTCGACCCGGTGATCGGGCGCGACGACGAAATCCGCCGCTCGATCCAGATCCTGCAGCGCCGCACCAAAAACAACCCGGTGCTGATCGGCGAGCCCGGCGTCGGCAAGACCGCCATCGTCGAAGGCCTGGCCCAGCGCATCATCAACGACGAAGTGCCGGAAACGCTAAAAGGCAAGAAGGTGCTGGTGCTCGATCTGGCCGCGCTCCTGGCCGGCGCCAAATATCGCGGCGAATTCGAGGAGCGGCTCAAATCCGTGCTGAAAGAGCTGGCGATGGATCCGGGTCGCTACATCCTGTTTCTCGACGAGCTGCACACGCTGGTTGGCGCCGGCAAGGCCGAAGGCGCGATGGACGCCGGCAACATGCTGAAACCGGCGCTGGCGCGCGGCGAGCTGCACCTGATCGGCGCCACCACGCTCGACGAATACCGCAAGTATGTCGAGAAGGACGCCGCGCTGGAGCGCCGTTTCCAGAAGGTGCTGGTCGACGAACCCAGCGTCGAATCGACCATCGCCATCCTGCGCGGCCTGCAGGAACGCTACGAACTGCACCACGGCGTCGAAATCACCGACCCGGCGATTATCGCCGCCGCCGAATTAAGCCATCGCTACATCACCGACCGCTTCCTGCCCGACAAGGCCATCGACCTGATCGACGAAGCGGCGGCGCGCATCAAGATGGAAATCGACTCCAAGCCCGAGGTGATGGACAAGCTCGACCGTCGCATCATCCAGTTGAAAATCGAGCGCGAGGCGGTCAAGCGGGAAACCGATGAGGCCTCGAAAAAGCGCCTGGCGCTGCTGGAAGACGAGATCGAGAAACTCGGTCGCGAGTCGGCTGACCTGGAAGAAGTGTGGAAATCCGAAAAGGCCCACGTTCAGGGTAGCGCCCACATCAAGGAAGCCATCGACAAGCTGCGTGGCGAGATGACCGACCTGCAACGTCAGGGCAAGCTGGATAAGGTTGCCGAGATTCAGTACGGCAAGCTGCCGGCGCTGGAGGCGCAGTTAAAGCATGCCGAGTCGACCGACACCAAACCTGCGTTCAAGCTGCTGCGCACCGAAGTCGGCGCCGAGGAAATTGCCGAGGTCGTCTCGCGTGCCACCGGTATCCCGGTCTCCAAGATGCTGCAGGGTGAGCGCGACAAGCTGCTGCACATGGAAGACAAGCTGCACAGCCGTGTGGTGGGGCAGGACGAAGCAGTACGCGTCGTCTCCGACGCCATCCGTCGATCGCGCGCCGGCCTGTCCGATCCCAACCGGCCGCTCGGGTCGTTCCTCTTCCTCGGACCCACCGGCGTCGGCAAAACCGAGCTGTGCAAAACGCTAGCAGAGTATCTGTTTGATTCCGCCGACCACATGATCCGCATCGACATGAGCGAATTCATGGAGAAGCACTCGGTCGCCCGCCTGATCGGCGCGCCGCCCGGCTATGTTGGCTATGAAGAAGGCGGTTATCTGACCGAAGCCGTGCGTCGCAAGCCTTACTCCGTCATCCTGATGGACGAGGTGGAAAAGGCGCACCCGGATGTCTTCAACGTGCTGCTGCAGGTGCTCGACGACGGCCGCCTGACCGACGGCCAAGGCCGCACCGTCGACTTCCGCAACACCGTGATCGTGATGACCTCCAACCTCGGCAGCCAGATGATCCAGGGCATGAGCGGCGACGACTATCAGGTCATCAAACTCGCTGTGCTGGGCGAAGTGAAATCCTACTTCCGTCCCGAGTTCATCAACCGCATCGATGAAGTCGTGGTGTTCCATGCGCTGGATGAAAAGCATATCGCCAGCATCGCCCGCATTCAGTTGCAGGGTTTGGAAAAGCGCCTCGCGCAAATGGAGATGAAGCTGGAGATTTCCGACGCTGCCCTGGACGAAATCGCCAAGGCCGGCTTCGACCCGTTGTACGGCGCGCGACCGCTCAAGCGCGCGATCCAGAGCGAACTGGAAAACCCGCTGGCGAAGGAAATCCTGGGTGGGCATTTTGCCGCAAAGGACACCATCCGGGTGGACGCGCGCGACGGCGTGTTCAGTTTCGAGAAAGCGGCAGCGCAACAGGCTTGATCGGGCCGGGCAGGCAGAACGAGAGGGCGGGATTCCGCCCTCTTTTTTTGAGGAGGATTAGCTAGAAGAAACCACGGGAAGTGGGGAAGGGCGCTTGAAATGCTGAGATTAAAGGGGCGGGGTGAAGGGCAGAATGCGACCCAAAGCGGACCTCTCACTCACCACAAATCTCGATCAATGGTTCGAGCCATGGGTTGGGGAGCCAAACCATGGCAGAACTGGTTCCAAACTTTTGCGCTATTTCCCCCTTGATTGACTTGGCGACGTATCATCCTGTCGAAATGCATTCGTGACTCCCGTATTGCTTGGACAGGGGGTCAATAGCGATTAGTGGATAAGTGATATGCGGTTACGTTCATTTGCGTCAATATGAATACCCTGTTCCAAGTATCCAATTGTTAATTGTTAAATTCAATCTAGGGATGTGCTTTGAAGCAACGCGAAATTACATCGGTGCAGTCATTACTAGAAGCACTCGACGAAGACAGCAATGGGGACAAAGGTACTGTCTGGTATCGCGGCCAATCGAGTGCGGAGTGGCCGCTCTTGCCTGGGTACATGCGACTGGGAGCCCCCCCATCAGAAGCTACTCTTCTGATGCGATTTAAGCAGAACGCGGCAATGCTTATCGAGACGACTCCACGCGAGTCATTTGATTGGCTGTTTCTTATGCAGCACTTCGGTGTGCCTACTCGTCTTCTCGATTGGAGTGAGAGCCCTCTTGTGGGGCTGTATTTCGCTGTAGAGAATATCGAGAATGACGGTGCACTTTGGTTGCTTCACCCGTCTGTGTTGAACAAGAACGCCAATATCAACAATCGAGATGAAGAAGGCTACATTCCTTCTTTTGAAGAAGAAGAGCTAAAAGGCTACTCCGTAGAAAGCTTGTCCCAGAATCGGAGAACTCAACTGTTTCCAGTTGCGACAATCGCCACGCGTAATAATTCGCGTATTCAAGCTCAATTAGGTGTGGCGGATTCAACCCTGAAGTGCAACGACGTTTTGATGTGATTGTAACTGCGC
>JASJPF010000042.1:0-23750 GCA_031426835.1 Thiobacillus sp. | reverse complement strand
GCGTCTCGAACATGTTCTGGATGGTGCTGACTTCGTTGTGCAGGAAATACACCTGGCCGCCGCGCTTCAGTTCGCGCAGCACCGCCTCGCGGATGAGCCCGCTGGAAAAAGACTGGACAAAGGTTTTCACCGACAAGCGCTTTTGCGGCGCGGTGGCAATCACCGAAAAATCGCGGATGCCTTCGAGCGACATGGCCAAGGTGCGTGGAATCGGCGTGGCCGTCAGCGTCAGCACGTCGACCTCGGCGCGCATCGCTTTCAGTTGCTCCTTCTGGCGCACGCCAAAACGGTGCTCCTCGTCCAGAATCACCAGGCCCAGACGGGCGAATTTCACGTCCTTCTGGATCAGCCGGTGGGTACCGATGATGATGTCGAGCTTGCCGTCCTTCAAGGCGGCCAACGCTTCAGCCTGCTCCTTGGGGGTGCGGAAGCGCGATAGCTCAGCGAGTTTGATCGGCCAGGCCGAGAAACGGTCGGAGAAGTTCTGGAAATGCTGTTCGGCCAACAGCGTGGTGGGCACCAGCACCGCCACCTGAAAGCCGCCCATCACCGCCATGAAGGCGGCGCGCAGCGCGACTTCGGTTTTGCCGAAGCCGACGTCGCCGCACACCAGCCGGTCCATCGGCTTGCCGGACTGCATGTCGGCCATCACCGCCAGAATCGCGGCGGCCTGATCGGGGGTTTCCTCGTAGCCAAAGCCTTCGGCAAAGGCTTCGTAATCGTGCGGCGAAAAGTTGAAGGCGTGGCCTTCGCGTGCCGCGCGCAGGGCATACAGGTTGAGCAGTTCGGCCGCGGTGTCGCGGGCTGCCTTCATGGCACGGTTACGTGCTTTTTCCCACTGGTCGGTGCCGAGCTTGTGCAGCGGTGCGGCGCCTTCGCCCGCGCCGCTGTAGCGCGAAATCAGGTGCAGGTTGGCCACCGGTACATAGAGCTTGTCACCCTTGGCATATTCCAGATGCAAGAACTCGGTATCGCCGTCGCCCAGATCCATGTTGATCAGGCCGAGATATTTCCCGACACCGTATTGCGCGTGCACCACTGGGTCGCCCGGCTTCAGTTCCGACAGGTCGCGCAGCAGGTTGTCGATCTGCGTCGCGCGGACCTCGCGCGCGCGCCGGGTTTTCGGCGGGATGGCGTAGAGCTCGGTTTCGGTGATGACGGCCAGCTGGTTGTCGCTGCCGACAAAGCCTTCGGCCAGCGGGCCATGCGTCAACAGGATGCGGTCGCCGTGTTGCTGGCAATCGGTCCAGCTGTTGCACAGGGTGGCCTGGATACCATGTTCGGCCAGGTATTCGTGCAGGGTTTCGCGCCGGCCGGCCGAGGGCGCGATGATCAGCGTCGTGCCCTTGAAGCCATTGATGAAACCAGCGAGGCGCGCAACCGGGTGCGTTTCACGGCGGTCAACCGAAATGGGCGGTACAGGATGCGTCGGCCCGGCGCCTGCCTGTTGAATGTCCAGCCGCGTGTAAGCCTTGGCCAGCGTGAAGAAGGCTTCGGTCTGCATGAACAGGTCTGCGGGCGGCAACAGCGGGCGGTCCTTGTCGCCCGACAGCAAACGGTGGCGGCTTTGCGCATCGGTCCAGAACGCCTGGCCTGCCGGGTCGAGTGCGCCGTGGCTGACCAGCTTGGTCTGCGCCGGCAGGTAGTCGAACAGCGTCGCGGTCTCGTCGAAAAACAGCGGCAGGTAATATTCGATGCCGGCCGGTGCGAGGCCATTGCTGACATCCTTGTACAGCTTGGACTTGGAGGGGTCGCCCTCGAAGCGCTCGCGGAAATTCTGCCGGAAGCGGGTGATGCCGGTTTCGTCGAGTGGAAACTCCCGCGCGGGCAAGAGCCGAACCTCGCCCACCGGATAGATGCTGCGCTGGGTATCGACGTCGAATGCCCGCAGCGATTCGATCTCGTTGTCGAACAGGTCGATGCGGTAGGGCAGGGTGCTGCCCATGGGAAACAGGTCGATCAAGCCGCCGCGGATCGAAAACTCGCCCGGCGCGAACACCTGGTTCACATGCGAATAGCCCCCCAGCGTCATCTGTGCGCGAAAAGCGGCTTCGTCGAGGGTGTCTTTTTGTTTGAGAAAGAAGGTGTGGGCGGCGAGAAACGCAGGCGGCGCCAGTCGGTACAAGGCGGTGGAGAAAGCCACCACCGCGACATCGAATTCGCCCCGTGAAATCTGGTACAGCGTCGCCAGCCGTTCCGAAATCAGGTCCGGGTGCGGCGAGAACGTGTCGTAGGGCAAGGTTTCCCAATCGGGAAAGTTGCACACCCGCAGTTCCGAATCAAACCAGCGCAGCTCCTCGGCCAGGCGATTGGCGTCCCACGCGCTGGCGCACACCACCACCAGTGGATGGGTCTGTTTGGCCAGTTCAGCCAGATACAGTGCGTCGGCTGCGCCGGCCAGCCCGGACTGGTTACGCGGAGGGCCGGAAGGAGGGGAGGCGGGGAAGAAGAAGGTCATGCAAATAGCTTGATTATATCGGGCGTGGCAAGGACCGTGGGGTGGGCAGGTATAATGCCCGGCTTTCCCTGTTTTTGTGATATCGCCATGAGCCTTAACCTCGTCAGTTCCGGTCGCAACCTGCCGGATGACTTCAATGTCATTATCGAAATTCCCGCCCACGGCGAGCCGATCAAGTACGAAGTTGACAAGGAGTCCGGCGCGATGTTCGTCGATCGCTTCATGTCCACCGCCATGCACTACCCCTGCAACTACGGCTACATCCCGCACACCCTGTCCGAAGACGGCGATCCGGTCGACGTGCTGGTGATTACCCCGATTCCGCTGATTACTGGCGTGGTGGTGCGCTGCCGTCCCGTCGGCATGCTGAAAATGACCGACGAAGCCGGAATCGATGCCAAACTGCTGGCGGTGCCGGTCGACAAGCTGTGCGGCTTGTACAAAGGGGTGAACAAACCCGAAGACATCCAGCCGCTGCTATTGGCTCAGATCTCCCACTTCTTCGAGCACTACAAAGATCTTGAAGCCGGCAAATGGGTCAAGGTTGAAGGTTGGGTGGGGATTGATGATGCACGCGCTGAAATTCTGGCCGGCGTCGAGCGTTATCGTAATGCGGCAGACAAGCCGGCGTTCTAATCATGAAAGTCTGCATCCTTTCCGACTCCCACGACAACCGTCGCCTGTTGGGCGCAGCGGTTGAGCACGCCAAGGCCCACGGGGCGGAAGCAGTGCTGCACTGCGGCGACGTGGTTGCCCCGACCACATTGCGCGTGCTGCAGAAATACGAATTGCCGGTGCATGTCATCCACGGCAACAATACCGGCGATCTCTACAACATGAGCCGCCTGGCCGCCGAACCCAACAGCGTGGTTCGCTACCACGGCCAGGATGCCGCGTTTACTCTGGCCGACCGCAACCTGTTTCTGGTGCACTACCCGCATTATGCGCAGGCACTCGCCTGCACCGGCGACTACGACCTCGTGTGTTGCGGCCACGACCACAAGTCCAGCATCGCCCAAGTGAGTAATATCAAGGGTGGACAAACCTGGCTGATCAACCCCGGCACCGTCGGCGGTGTTGGCGCCCCGCCCACCTATATCATGGCTGATCTGGCCACCATGCAGTTCGAAGTTGTCACGATCGAGGCAGCGGCGGCTTCGGTGCTGCCCCCCGTTACGCCACACGTTTAATAGACGGGGTGACGCAGCGTTTAATCTGGCGCTGCGTTAATAATGACGGCCATTTCACGCGGCAAAACCGTCCGTACGACATGGCTAAAAATACTTCCTCTTATTCCCGCATAGAAAACTTCGATTGAGATAGCGCACTTGCCCGTGGCGGCAGGGTGGGCCTTGGGAGTACCATTCAAACGATTAATCCGATCTTATGATCGGTTATCCGGGAGGAAATCCCGGACAATTTCGAATAATTTTGCATCCATCGGATGGAGGAAACAATGACGGAGCATGTTGCGACCAACGAGACCATACTCGTGGTGGGCGGCGGGATTTCCGGCATGACCGCTGCACTTGAAGCGGCCGAGACCGGCAAGAACGTTGTTCTGGTAGAGAAAAATCCCGCACTGGGCGGACGCACCTCCCAGCTGTATCGCTACTTTCCCAAACTGTGCCACCCCACCTGCGGTCTGGAAATCAACCTGCGCCGCCTCAAGGGCAACCCCCGGGTGCGCGTGCTGACGCTGGCAGAAGTCAGTGGCATCGAAGGCAGCACCGGAAATTACACCGTTACAGTCAAGGTCAAACCCCGCTACGTAAACGAAAACTGCACCGCGTGCGGCGATTGCGAGCGCGCGGTCGAGACCATGGTGGATGACCCGTTCAACTACAACCTCGGTCAGCACAAGGCGGCGTTTCTGCCAAATGCGATGGCCTACCCGCAGCGGTTTGTGCTCGATCCATCGATCATCGGCACGCCCGACGCGGAGCGTGCCAAGGCAGCGTGCAAATATGGCGCGATCGACCTCGAGATGAAAGAAGAGACGATCGAGGTCAAGGCCGGCGCTGTGGTCTGGGCAACCGGTTGGCAGCCCTACGACGCGGCGAAAATTCAGCCTTACGGCTATGGCCGCTACAAGAATGTCATCACCAGCGTCGAGTTCGAGCGCCTGGCCGACATCCATGGCCCCACCGGCGGCAAGATCCTGCGTCCGAGCGATGGCAAGGAGGCGAAGAACGTCGCGTTCATCCAATGTGCAGGTTCGCGTGACGAGAACCATCTGCGCCACTGTTCACGCATCTGCTGCATGGCGTCGCTCAAGCAAACGCATTACGTGCGTGAAAAATTTCCCGATGGCGGCAAGTCGACCATTTATTACATCGACATTCGCGCCATCGACCGCTTTGAAGATTTCTATCAAAAAGTGCAGGCCGATCCGACCGTGACGTTCATCAAATCCAAGGTGGCGAAAATCACCGAAGACGAGAGCGGTAATCCGGTGTGCTGGGGTGTCGATACCGAAGGCTACAAGCGCTACACCACGGCGCATGACCTGGTGGTGCTGGCCGTGGGCATGGAGCCCTCGGTCAAAGGCATCAACATTCCAGGCCACATTGCTTCGGATTCCAGCGGCTTCATCGAAGCCGATCCGGCCAACGGCGCCGTGTTTGGCGCGGGCTGTGCAACCAATGCGCTGGATGTGAACCGTGCCGTGCAATCGGCGACTGCTGCGGCATTGAGAGCCATCCAGGTCGTGAACAAAGTAGCAAAGGCGGAGGCTTAAAATGGCAGACATCAAAGTTGCAGCGTATATCTGCAAAGGTTGTGGTCTGGGCGATCGCCTGGATGCAGACGCGCTGGTCAAGATTGCCCAGAAGGACGGCAAGGTGCCGATGGCGAAGTCGCACGAATTCCTGTGCAACGCCGACGGTGTGGCGATGATCAGGAACGACATCGCCAACGAGGGCGTGACGCACGTCATGATCGGCGCCTGTTCGCGCCGTGCCAAAACCGAAGCGTTTCATTTCCCTGAAAACGCCGTGGCGCGTGCCAATTTGCGCGAGGGCGTGATCTGGATTCGTCCCGACACCGACGAGGCACGCGAAACCACCCAGGAAATGGCGGAAGACTACATCCGCATGGGCTGCGCCGAAGTGAAGGCGATGACCGCACCTGAAGGCAATCCCAACACCGGCGGCAGCAAGACGCTGCTGGTGGTGGGAGGCGGTATCACCGGCATGACGACGGCAATTGAAGCCTCGAAGACCGGATACTCGGTGGTGCTGGTCGAAAAATCCGGCGAGTTGGGTGGCTGGGCAGGCAAGCTCTACAAGCGGGTGCCGGTGCATGAACCCTACAAGTCGCCGGCTGATACCGGCGTAGCCGATCTGGCTTCGCAAATTCTGGCCGATGGCAATATCAAGCTGTACCTCAACGCCACTATCGCCAAAACCGACGGCTCGCCCGGTAAATTTGTGGTGAGCATCGCCACCGAATCGGGTGCGACGCATACCGAAGACATCGGCGCCATTGTCCAGGCCACCGGCTTTACGCCGTATGACATGAACAAGCTGCCGGAACTCGGTGGCGGCAAGTCGGCCAACGTGGTCGATCAGGCGGGGCTGGAAGCTTTGGCGATTGACGCGGCCAGCAAGGACGGCGTGATTCGCCGTCCCAGCGACGGTCAGCCGGTCAAGTCGGTGGTGTTTGTGCAGTGCGCGGGTCAGCGCGATCCCACCGGCAAGCATTTATCCTTCTGCTCGGGTCATTGCTGTAATACCAGTATCAAGCAGGCGATGTACTTCAAGGACGCGAACCCGGAAGTAGATACCACCATCATTTATTCGGATCTGCGCACGCCCGGCAACGGCGAAGACTTCTACCGCAGCGCACAGGAAAAAGGCGTCATCTTCACCAAAGGCAAGGTTGCCGAAGTGGTGCCTACCGGCAACACCAACACGGTGAAATTCAACGACCTGATTCTGGGTGATGCTGATGCCTCGATCGTGGATGCGGATCTGGTCGTGCTGGCAACCGGTCAGGTGCCAAACTCGGGTGTCAATATTGATGCGCCGGCCGCAGCACCCGCAGAAGCGGGGGCCGAGCCCAAGGTGGAAATCAAACCGATATCCATCCTCAACCTGAACTACCGTCAGGGCCCGGACGTCCCGCATTTGAAGCAGGGATTCACCGATTCACACTTCATCTGCTTCCCGTATGAAACGCGTCGTACCGGTATCTATACAGCCGGCCCGGTGCGCCGCCCGATGGACATCCCGCAGGCACGTGAAGACGCGACCGGTGCGGCACTGAAAGCAATTCAGGCGCTTGAAAATGCTGAACTCGGCCGCGCTGCGCATCCGCGCTCAGGCGATTTGTCGTTTCCCAAAGTGCGTCTGGAAGGCTGTACCCAGTGCAAGCGCTGCACGGTGGAGTGTCCGTTTGGCGCCATCGACGAAGATGTGAAGGGCTTCCCTCAGTTCAACGAATCGCGCTGTCGCCGCTGCGGCACCTGTATGGGTGCCTGTCCGGTTCGCGTGATCTCGTTCGAGAACTACTCGGTCAACACGGTTGGCGCGCAGATCAAGGCAGTCGACATTCCGGACGAATTCTCGGAAAAACCGCGCATCCTGATTCTGGCCTGCGAGAACGACGCCTATCCGGCGCTCGACATGGCCGGCATGAGCCGCATCGAGTATTCAGCCTATGTGCGGATCATTCCGGTGCGCTGTCTGGGTTCGGTCAACACCATCTGGATTACCGATGCCTTGAATGCGGGCTACGACGGCGTGATGATGATGGGCTGCAAATCAGGCGACGAATACCAGTGCCACTTCGTCAAAGGCTCCGAACTGGGCCGTGTACGTTTGTCGAAGATTGATGACACCCTGAAAACGCTCAACCTCGAATCCGAGCGCGTGCGTGATCTCGAAGTCGCCATCACCGACATCCAGCGCCTGCCGGAAATGATCAACAAATACGCTGCCGAGCTGGTCGCCGTTGGCCCCAGCCCGTTCAAAGGCTTCTAACAGGAGAACCCACCATGAGTGAAAATACTGCAGTGGCGGACAAGTACCGCAACAACTTCCTGAAGGAAATCGAAGAACAGGTCGAAATGGGCGACTGGGTCAAGATGTGCATGCAATGCGGCGTCTGCTCCGGTTCCTGTCCGACCAATTTCCAGAGTGCGTGGGAACATCCGCCACAGGAACTCTTCATGATGATTCGCGCCGGCAAGCGTGAAGAAGTGCTGACCTCCACCTCGATGTGGAATTGCACCTCGTGCTACAACTGCATCGTGCGCTGCCCGCGCAAGATTCCGATCACCCACATCATGCACGGCATTGCCGAGTATGCGCACCGCATCGGCATGGCGCCGAAGATGCAGGCGACGCGTTTCTTTAGCGGCCTGTTCTGGAAAAACGCCACCCATACCGGGCGCGTCAACGAGCTCAAGCTGTCGATCGGCTTGTACTTCAAGGACGGCTTTGTTCAGGGCATCAAGAACGGCATGGCGATGCAATCGGTCGCGCTGGGTCTGGTCAAGGCTGGGCGGCTGAATGTGATGGAGCTGTTTGGCGGCCACAAGTGCAAGGATCAAAAAGGCATCCATGCCATGTTGGCAAAAGCCTACGAAATCGAGCGCGTGCGTAAAGCCGCCAAGATGGCCGGCTGAGGAGAAAGATAAAATGGCTACAAAAGAATACGCGTTTTACCCCGGTTGTTCGTCACAGAAAGGCGCTTCGGCATCCAACTACCTGACTTCGGTTGAGGCGATGTGCAAGACCCTCGACGTCAAACTTACCGAAATCCCCGACTGGAACTGTTGCGGCGCATCGATTGGTTATGCCGAAGCCGGCGAACTGCCGCGCCACGTGCTGAATGCACGCAACTTCGCGTTGTCCGAGCAGCACATGCCGGGCAAGGAAATCGTTGCCACCTGTGCCGCGTGCTGGCTGGGTGCGCGCGAAACCCGCGAGCGTTTGACGCATTCCGACACGTTAATGGCTGATACCCGCGAAGCGTTGAAGGAAGCGGGTCTGGAAATCAACGAGATGCCCAATATCCGTCACATGGTCGAAGTCCTGATCGAAGACCTCGGCTTCGACGAGATGAAGAAGCACGTCGTTCGCCCGCTCGAAGGCGTCAAGATTGCGGGTTATGTCGGCTGCCAGACCAACCGCCCGTTTGGCGTCGATGGCGAGTCGTTCGAAAATCCGCAGTACCTCGACAAGATGGTCGAAATGGTTGGCGCCGAACCGATTCCGGATTACGAGCAAAAAGTGACCTGCTGCGGCGGTGCGCTGGCATTCTCGGAGCCGGAAAAAGCGCAGGCGCAGATCAAGGACATCGTTGAGTCGGCCTATGATCACGGTGCCGAAATGATCGTCACCCCATGTCCGTTATGCCAGGCCAACGTCGAGATTTATCAGGGCCAGGTTAACAAGCGCTACGGCACCAAGTTCGACATTCCGGTGATGTATTACAGCCAGCTCATGGTCGTCGCGTACGGCGGCGACGCCAAGGCTGCCGGCCTTAATGGCCAGGTTATCAAGGCGCGCAGGCTGGAAGAAATCGCGGCCAAGCCAGTCAAGCGCTGAGTTGGCTGGGGTTGCACATCAAACAGGGGCCGCGCGCCCCTGTTTTTTCGTGTAACAGATTCAGCCACAAAATATTGGGTGGGTTTGACCCGGCAGGCTTGGCGTTGCTTCCCTGGTGCGGTAGGGCTACTTGGACTGGGTAGGACCTCCCTACCTAATTCATACCAGCAGGCCAAATTTCACTTGCGTGGATGTGTTACACCCGTTAAATTGAAAACATGCGTCTATTTCGGACATCCTTATTCTTTTTGCTCGCCATTGCGATTCCATTGCAGGGATACGCTTATTTTGCGTTGCCTTCAATGCCATGCCCCATGGAACAGCTTACGATGGCGGATGGGGCCGATTTTGTTGAGCACGATTGCTGCAATGATGCCGAAACCGCCGCAAAAACAGGACAGCCGTGCAAGTCTGGCCAACCCTGTCAATCTGCGGGTCAATTCCTTCCGTTTGCAACCCTCGGTGTATTGCCGCAGGACCGGGCATCCTCCGTTCGTTTCCCACACCTAGTGGGAACAATCCTCTCTTTTGACCCAGCCGCTACCTGGCGGCCACCAGCCCAACTCTGATTCCCTGTGTCGAGTGCTGCGCTGCGTCTGTTGATCAGGCTGCAGGGCGGTGATCCGGCGCCATCAAGCCGCATGTGCGTGGTTTGATCGTCGCCTTCGCGTAAGGAGTTAGAACATGGCTATTCCCAAACTGGCCGACCGTTTGAGTCGGTGTCCATTGTGCTGCACTGCGGCCCTTGTTGTGCTGGCGACGCTTGTCGGCCCGGCATTCGCTGAATCACTTTCTTTCGATGCAGCATTGGCAATCGCCGTCAGCGAAACGCCCACGCTGCGTGCCGAAGCTGCGCAGATCGATGCGGCGCGTCAGGCGGCCATCCCGGCGGGTGAGTTGCCCGATCCCAGGCTGGCGTTGGGACTCGATAACGTGCCCATCGATGGCGCCAATCGTTTCAGCCTGTCCAGCGAACCGATGACCATGCAGCGCATCGGCGTCATGCAGGAATTCCCCAACAATGCCAAGCGCGGCGCGCGTGTTGACGCGGCGCGCGGCCGGGTCGCGCTGAACGAAGCGCAAACCCGCATCACCCGGCTTGCCGTGCTGCGAGAAACTGCCGTGGCCTGGATTGCGCGCGATGCCGTTGAGCGCCAGCTTGCGCGCATCGATGCACTGGATGACGAGAACCGCCTGTTCGATGCTGCCGTGCGTGCCCGCATTGCTGGCGGCAAAGGCAGTGCGCTGGATGCGGTGGCGTCGCGCCAGGAAGCCGCGATGATCGACTCGCGCCGCGATGACCTCACCGCACGCCGTCAACAGGCCATCGCAGCACTCAAACGCTGGGTGGGCCCGCGTGCAGCGGCGCCCCTTAACGGATCCGCACCGGACTGGCCGATTGCGCGCAACTCGCTTGAACACGCACTGCATGGGCATCCGGAACTGGCGATCTTCGACCCCAAGGGGCGTGTGCTGGATGCCGAAGTGGCCGAAGCCCGCGCCGACAAGCAACCCGACTGGGCGCTTGAACTGGCCTACCAAAAGCGTGGTTCGCAGTTCGGCGACATGGCCATGGTGCAGGTGAGTTTTGACCTGCCCCTGTTTGCCGCCACCCGGCAGGATCCGAAGATCGCGGCCAAGCTTGCCGAACGCATGGGTCTCGATGCCGAACGCGAAGCGGTGCTGCGCGAACACGCCGCGATGCTGGAAGCGGATTTTGCCGAATATCTGCGTCTCGTCAGTGCCGTTAAACGCCAGCGCGAAGTGCTGCTGCCATTGGCAGGTGAAAAAGTGAATCTGGCGATGGCCGGCTGGCGCGGCGGCAAGGGTGAACTCGTCGACCTGGTGATGGCGCGGCGCGAGCGCATCGATACCGAACTCATGGCTATCGCACTCGAAGGCGAGCGCCGGCAGATGGCTGCGCGTCTTCATTACGCCTATAGCGAACCCACCCTGTCTGGAGAAAAACAATGAACCGTCAAATAATCAAGAAAACCATCCTGGGCATTTTCGTTGTGATTGCGCTGCTTGCCGTCGGTGTTGCAGCCGGCCTGTGGTGGGAAAGAAACTACGTGCCGGGGGGCGGTATGGACATGCCTGCCGACGCTGCGAAAGACAGCCCCAAGGTGCTGTATTGGTACGACCCGATGGAGCCCACGCAAAAATTCGACAAGCCCGGCAAGTCGCCCTTTATGGACATGGAGCTGGTGCCCAAATACGCCGACGAAGGCGGCGACGCCTCGACCGTGTCGATCAACCCGGGGGTATCGCAGAACCTGGGGGTGCGCCTGGCCACCGTCACGCGCGCACCGCTGGATTCGAGTGTGATGGCGACCGGCATTGTCGATTTTAATGAACGCGATATCGCCATCGTGCAGGCGCGCAGCGGTGGATTTGTGGAACGCGTGGCCAGGCTGGCGCCCAACGACGTGATCGGTTCCGGTGCCTTCATTGCCGAACTGCTGGTGCCGGAATGGGCGGCCTTGCAGGAGGAATATCTGGCACTCAAGGCACTGGGCGATCCCTTGCTGGAAGAGGGCGCGCGCGCACGGATGCGTCTGGGCGGCATGCCGGAAAGCCTGATTCGCGAAGTGGCGAAAACCGGCAAGGTCAGGAATCGTATCTCGATCACCGCGCCGCGCGGCGGCGTAATTCAAACCCTCGACGTGCGTCCCGGCATGACGCTGATGGCCGGGCAGACACTGGCCCGCATCAACGGCATCGGAACGGTATGGCTCGATGTCGCAGTGCCGGAAGCCCAGGCTGGCTCGGTGCGGGTGGGACAGACCGCCGAGGCAGCCTTTGCGGCGCTTCCGGGCAAGCCGGTACAGGGGCGTGTGACCGCCTTGCTGCCGACGCTGAACGATGCTGCGCGTGCGCTCAGAGTGAGAGTTGAACTGCCCAACAAGGACGGCCGCCTGCGCCCGGGTTTGTCCGCACAGGTCAGTCTCATAGGTGGAACCGGCGAATCCGCGCTGCGCGTGCCGACCGAAGCGGTGATCCGCACCGGACGTCGTGCGATCGTGATTCTGGCCGAAGCGGAAGGACGTTATCGTCCGGTCGAAGTCGTCCTCGGTCCCGAGTCCGGCAACGATACCGTCATCCTGTCCGGCCTCGACGAAGGTCAGAAAATAGTGGCCAGCGGCCAGTTCCTGATCGATTCCGAAGCGAGTCTGCAGGGGATTACAGCGCGTGGGTCCGACGCAGCCGCATCCATGCCCGCACCGCTTGCGCTGCACGAGGCGGACGCCGTGATCGACGAAGTGTCCGGTGCCTATGTGACGCTTTCGCACGGCCCCTTCAAGACGCTGTCGATGCCCGGCATGACCATGGAATTTCCATTGGCCAGCCCCAGGGTCGCCCAGGGTCTGAAGGCAGGCGACCGGGTACGTGCCGGTGTGCGCGAAACCGACGAAGGTCTGCTGGTTGAAAAACTCGACAAGACCGGAGGCAAAAAATGATCGCGCACCTCATCAAGTGGTCGGTCGCCAACCGTTTTCTGGTCTTGCTGGCGACGCTGTTTACCGTGGCCTGGGGTATCTGGTCGGTGAAAACCACGCCGATCGATGCGCTGCCCGATCTGTCCGATGTGCAGGTCATCATCCGCACCGCTTATCCGGGGCAGGCGCCGCAGATTGTTGAGAATCAGGTGACCTATCCGCTCGCCACCACCATGCTGTCGGTACCGGGCGCGAAGACAGTGCGCGGGTTTTCTTTCTTCGGCGACAGCTTCGTCTATGTCATTTTCGAAGACGGCACCGATCTCTATTGGGCGCGCTCGCGGGTGCTGGAATATCTCAGCCAGGTGCAGAGCCGAATGCCGAAAACGGCCGCGCCGGCGCTGGGCCCGGACGCCACCGGGGTGGGCTGGATTTATCAGTACGCATTGGTCGACCGCACCGGCAAACACGACCTGGCGCAATTGCGCAGCCTGCAGGACTGGTTCCTCAAGTACGAGCTGAAAACCCTGCCCAACGTGGCCGAAGTGGCCACCGTCGGCGGCATGGTCAGGCAGTATCAGGTGGTGCTCGACCCGGTGAAGCTCGCCAGCTTCGGCATCACGCATGAAGAGGTGATCAAGGCGATTCGCTCGGCCAACCAGGAAACCGGCGGCGCCGTGCTGGAACTGGCCGAAACCGAGTTCATGGTGCGCGCCAGCGGCTATCTCAAGAATATTGCTGATTTTCGTGACATCCCGCTACGGCTGGTTGGCACCACGCCGGTGAGCCTGGGCGATGTGGCGCACATCCAGCTCGGTCCCGAAATGCGGCGTGGCATTGCCGAACTCGACGGTGAGGGCGAGGCCGTCGGCGGCATCGTGGTGTTGCGCTCGGGCAAGAATGCGCGCGAGACCATCGCGGCCGTCAAAACCAAACTCGACACGCTCAAGGCCAGCCTGCCGCCCGGCGTGGAGATTGTGCCGACCTATGATCGCAGCAAGCTGATCGACCGCGCGATCGACAACCTGACCAGCAAGCTGATCGAGGAATTCATCGTGGTGGCGCTGGTGTGCGTGCTGTTCCTGTGGCATCTGCGCTCCTCGCTGGTGGCGATTGTTTCGCTGCCGCTGGGCGTGCTGATCGCCTTCATCATCATGCGTCAGCAGGGGGTCAACGCCAACATCATGTCGCTCGGCGGCATTGCCATTGCCATCGGCGCCATGGTCGATGCGGCGGTGGTGATGATCGAAAACGCCCACAAGAAAATCGAGATGTGGAATCACGCGCATCCCGGCGAAACACTGGAAGGCGAGACGCGCTGGCAGGTGATTACCGATGCGGCATGCGAGGTCGGACCGGCGCTGTTCTTCTCGCTGCTGATCATCACCCTGTCCTTTATCCCCGTGTTCACGCTGGAAGCACAGGAAGGGCGCCTGTTCGGCCCGCTCGCCTTCACCAAGACCTATGCCATGGCCGCCGCCGCCGGCCTCTCGGTGACGCTGATCCCGGTGCTGATGGGCTACTGGATACGCGGCAGGATTCCGGACGAGACCAAGAACCCGCTCAATCGCTGGCTGATCGCTGTCTACCAGCCGCTGCTGGATGCCGTGCTCAGGCACCCCAAGCTCACGCTGGTTGCGGCGGCGCTGATTTTTTTGACTGCACTGTGGCCGGTGACCCGGTTGGGCGGCGAATTCCTGCCGCCGCTCGACGAAGGCGATCTGCTCTACATGCCGTCGGCCTTGCCGGGCTTGTCGGCGCAAAAGGCCTCCGAGCTGTTGCAGCAGACCAACCGCCTGATCAAGAGCGTGCCCGAAGTGGCCACCGTCCACGGCAAGGCTGGGCGCGCCGAAACCGCCACCGATCCGGCGCCGCTGGAAATGTTTGAGACCACCATCCAGTTCAAGCCGCGTGAAGAATGGCGACCGGGCATGACGCCGGACAAGCTGGTTGAGGAACTGGATGCCGCAGTCAAGGTGCCGGGGCTCGCCAATATCTGGATTCCGCCCATCCGCAACCGCATCGACATGCTCGCCACCGGGATCAAGAGCCCGGTCGGGGTCAAGGTCGCCGGCAGCAATCTGGCCGATATCGACCGCATCGCGCAGGACGTTGAGCGCATCGCCAAGACCGTGCCCGGCGTCTCGTCTGCACTGGCCGAGCGGCTTACCGGCGGTCGCTACATCGACGTCGACATCAATCGGGCCACCGCGGCGCGCTATGGCATGAACATCGGCGACGTGCAGTCGGCGGTGGCCAACCTCATCGGCGGTGAAAACATCGGCGAAACGGTCGAAGGCCTGGCGCGTTATCCGATCAACGTGCGTTACCCGCGCGAATGGCGCGACACGCCCGCCAAGATTGCCGCGCTGCCCATCCTCACCCCCAATGGCAGCCAGATCACGCTGGGCACGGTGGCTACCGTCAAGGTCACCGACGGCCCGCCGATGCTAAAAAGCGAGAATGCGCGGCCCTCGGGCTGGGTCTATGTCGACGTGCGCGGGCGCGACCTGGCGTCCACCGTGGCCGATCTGCAGGCCGCCGTGTCCGCAGGGGTCAAGCTCGAACCCGGCATGAGCCTCGCCTATTCCGGCCAGTTCGAGTTCATGGAACGCGCCAACAAGCGACTCAAGCTGGTCGTCCCTGCCACGCTGCTCATCATCTTCGTGCTGCTTTATCTCACCTTCAGCCGCTTCGACGAAGCCGTGCTCATCATGGCCACGCTGCCGTTTGCGCTGACCGGCGGCGTGTGGTTCCTCTATGCCATGGACTACCAGTTGTCGATTGCCACCGGCGTCGGCTTCATCGCGCTGGCCGGCGTGTCGGCCGAGTTCGGCGTCATCATGATGCTGTATCTGAAAAATGCCTGGGATGCGAAACAGCTTGAAGGCAAAACCGGCGAGGTCGACCTCGTCGATGCCATCCGCGAAGGCGCCGTGCAACGCGTGCGCCCCAAGGCCATGACCGTCGCGGTGATCGTCGCCGGCCTGCTGCCCATTCTGCTGGGCACCGGCACCGGCAGCGAGGTCATGAGCCGCATCGCCGCGCCCATGGTGGGCGGCATGATCAGTGCGCCGCTGTTGTCGCTGTTTGTGGTGCCCGCGGCCTATCGCCTGATGCGCCGCCGCAAGCAAGCCGCGCCCGGCCCGGTACAAACGCAGAGCGAAGTGGTGTGAAGTTTCAATACCGTGCGCCGCCAGGCAGCGTTTCCCCGCAGGGGTGCTTGGCGGTATCCTTGCGTTTTGCCTTAACTGATCAAACACATGAAAAAACCTGCCAACCTCACCGAACTGATCGACCTCGTTCACGAAGCCGTCTACGAAGTCGACGAACTGCGCGCCTGCCTGGAACACGACGACGAAGAAGCTTCGCTCTACACCCCGTTTCTCGATTCGCTGGACACCATGCTGCGCGAACTGCACGAATCGATGACTTCGGGAAAATACGAAGGCGTAGGCAAGGGCGAAGATCTGGATTTTTTGCCCCTGTTCAGAAAACACGAACGCAATATTCCGTTTCGCGAGTTGCTGCGTACGATCAATGCGACGCATCGTGAAGGGTATGAGGCCTGAATTCACTCCCCAATGCTTCATTACGGCGCCGCAATGCGTTTGTTTAATGGGAGGCAAGGCCTGGCTGGCGCATTCCGGCCACATTTATACCGGAAAACCGTGGTTGTCCCGAAAGGTTCTCCTTGCTCATGCTGCACCCAGCATGGAACGCAGCGCCTCGGCGCCCGAGCTTGAGAAGAACCAGGCGAGGACGCAACAATTAAGAATGACCGTGACCCAAAACACGATCTGGAATGATTGCTTCCTGGACTTGTGGCGAAGCAGGCGTTGTGCCGCCAAAGCGCCTGGCCAGCCACCCGCCAACCCAATGAGGTGCAAGGTACTTTCTTTAGTCCGCCACCGGCCGTTTCTTGCTGCAGACTTGTCGAGAGCATACGCACTGAAAGCTGCAAGGCTGGCAGCCAGATATAACCAGGCCACTTCGACTGGCAACTTTCCGGTAAAGCTTGATCCTGCGACAAGGACAAGAAAGACCACAGTCAACATGAGGGAGACATTGCCTTTCCCTGATGGAGTGGCCGACGAAGCATGCTTAAGGACGAATGCAACGCTGTTGGCTTGTGGCCGACCCTTGGTGTCGCGCCCAAGTTCGTAGGTGACGATTTCATTTCCGACGGGCCGTTGCTGTCTGCCAGAAAATGATTTGATGTGAACAAAAATGCGCTGACCCCCACCGTTAGGTGTGATGAATCCGAATCCTTGATCGTCTCGCCATTCGGCAATTTTTCCCTGATAGCGCACAGTGATTTACTCTGAATTTTGGGGAAATGGCCGAGCCTCTTGCGCACGCACGGCCCTGCAGGTGCGCCGTGTTATGGGCTTGTTAATGGGGCTTGGCCACATGTGTTTCTGGAATTGTTTATTTCGCCTTTGGCGCTAATTCCTCCAGCTTTGCCTTATCGACATATTTGGAAAATCCGGAAAAGCC
The DNA here is from genome assembly GCA_031426835.1 of Thiobacillus sp. Classification (GTDB taxonomy): domain Bacteria; phylum Pseudomonadota; class Gammaproteobacteria; order Burkholderiales; family Thiobacillaceae; genus Thiobacillus. The sequence goes on along the minus strand of JASJPF010000042.1, from coordinate 6,795 downwards.
ATTAGCCACGGCAGCGTTTGACATCAGCTCCTGCATCGCTACCTGCCCCAGAACCTGAAAACTCTGTTGCATCGCAGCACTGCCTTCGTACTTGAGCGCCTCTTGTGTCTGCTTGCGACAGCTCTCCGTCAAAAGGCGTTCGAGCAGCTTTGCAACCTTGCGGTTCATGTCATCACGTTGCGGTTCCGTCACCGCGGCCACGCTGCTGAGGTCCGGATGAAGCGCCGATATGGCAAATATCCAGCGAACAAGATCGGTCTTGTCCTTGGCTGAGGTATTGCTCACCAGGCAGCGGCTCATGTCATCGGAGTAAATACCTGCGTGAGCCGTGCTGCTCGCGGCCACCAGAAAACACGCTGCGACCAGTTTTATGCACGGGAATTTCATTGTGCGTCTCCAAATTTAGTAAACGTGGAAATGGAATCTGTGGCCCCATTTTTTGGCCCTTGGGCGATGCCAGCGTACGTTATTCTCCAGTAACCCTTTTCAGCAGCGACGGCCGAACCAGAAGGGGTGAGCCACCGGTCTTGTTTAGCGCCACACCGATGTCCTGGCGCTCGTCAATCACCTCCACCTTCGTGATTGTATTGAAGTCATTGCGGGTGTATCGCAGCGTTCCGATATAAACCGCCTTGGCACCATTTGGCACATCAAAATAATAGCCGCCCGGAAACCAAAGCTTCTCCTGCTCTTTGACATTCAGGAAGGTTACACCGCCGTTTAGAAAAGTCCTTTGCCGGGGTGCCTTCACCATAAAGGGCACCCCCCACTTGATTTCCAGACTATTGTTGAAGTCCGAGCCATTCAGCTTCGAGGTGTCGACCGGTTTATATTCGGCACCCGTAGCAACGAGTACATGGTTCAGCATCCGGTCTTCCCCAATTACGTTCCAATGCTTGCGCTGCTCAAACTCGGCGCTGATTGGTGGAACCAGTTCGATCTTGCCAATGACCACCACTTCCGAAGCGCCAGTTTTCAGGTCTGTCGCGGCGGGCAGAATCAGTGGCAGCGCACATGCCTGGAGCGCCAGGCAGAAAATGGACAGGAAAACTTTCTTCATTTCAAATTGGCCAGCTCGCGCTTAATCCTATCGGCCACCACCGGAATATCCGACACGTCCTTCAGAATCTCCTCGAGCATCTCGCGCTTCGATGGCGCGTTGCTTGCGGGCACGGCATCGAACTTACCCTGTTCGAAAAATCCAGCCTTCACTTCCTTCAGTGTGTATGAACCCAGCGAATACACCCCGGGGTTCTTGATGGTCACCGCGCCCACGTCATCGCCCTGTTTGCCGAACGAATACTTGTAAAACGTATTGGTGCAAATGATGCCCAGGCATTTCTGGCCGGCGGCGGATATGGTTTTGTGCGATCCGTTGGGGAGAACCGTAGAGAAATAAAGAAACCCATTCTTGAAAGCCTTCACCGTCGCGGGGTAATAGGGCTCAGCCGTTTGAGGGCGAAATTGATAGATGTCGACGGCGTGCAACCGGTTGGCGTCCACGTCCTTGATGTCCAGCCAGCCGTACCCGACCGAACGGTCATTGAACTCTGTGATGCGCGTTCCGGTGGCGCAGGCTGAAAGCAGCAGCACCGAACAAAGAACCATCAATCGTTTCATCATGAAGTTTTTCCCCTTGTTACGTAATGTGAGCCGGATTGGCTTGTTTTTGGATCCTTGGCACATAACGGAACTCGGTTGGCGATCTTGAATTGGCAATAGGATTTGTCGATTAACGAAGAAGATGAATGCGTACGATTATCTTCGACTGCGTGACAGTGCATGCCAAAATGCTGGAATCCTTGGCACTCATCAAAACGCTGGCAGGGCAAAATCCCCAGCTTGTCAGTCTCATCGAAAAAAACCGGATTCGCATACTCTGGCTAGCGGGGGTAACGCATGTGATCGAGGTGCTGGTTTTAATTCGGCTGATCAGCAACTTAATAATGAAAGCAGGGTCTATGCTTACTCGCCATAGGGGCAAGCCGGCATTTGCGCCTTTACTTGATATATCCGGGTAATGGATTGGTTTTCACCCAACCCGGAATGAGGAGATAGACCGAAATGATCAAAGCCTACGCAGCGAGTGAACCCAAAGGGAAACTTGAAGCCTTTGAATACGACCCAGGACCGTTGCGTGCGCATGAGGTGGAGATTGACGTTAAGTTTTGCGGCATCTGCCACAGCGATCTGAGTGTCATTGATGATGAGTGGGGGATGACGCAGTACCCGGTCGTGGCAGGGCACGAAGTCGTGGGCACCCTTTCGCAGGTGGGCGACCACGTTCACGATCTTGAAGTGGGTCAGGTCGTCGGCCTGGGCTGGCATTCCGGCTACTGCAATGCCTGTGAGCCCTGCCACGCGGGTGATCAAAATCTGTGCGCAACCGCCCAGCCGACGATCATTGGCCATCATGGCGGCTTTGCCGACAAGGTTCGGGCCGATGCCAACAGCGTGGTCCCGATACCAGAAGGCATCGACCTTGCCTCGGCCGGCCCGCTGTTTTGTGGCGGGGTGACCGTTTTCAATCCCTTGGTCCAGTTCGACGTTCAGCCGACCGACAAGGTCGCGGTCATCGGCATTGGTGGGCTCGGGCATATGGCTTTGCAGTTTCTGAATGCATGGGGTTGCGAAGTCACGGCGTTCACGTCAAGTGATGACAAGATGAAGGAAGCGCTGGAATTGGGTGCACACCACACGCTGAATTCGCGCGATCCCAAAGCGCTCGAAGCGGCAGTTGGACGATTTGACCTGCTCATTTCAACAGTCAACGTCAAACTCGATTGGAATCTGTATCTCGGCACGCTGAAACCACGCGGGCGCCTGCATTTTGTTGGCGCCACCCTGGACCCGCTCGACATCAATGTGTTCTCGCTCATCATGGCCCAGCGCTCGATATCGGGCTCTCCGGTCGGAAGTCCGGCGACGATCGGCAAAATGCTCGAATTTGCCCTGCGCCATGACATCAAACCCGTGATCGAGGTTTTCAGCTTTGAGCAGATCAACGAGGCGGTTGACCGGCTCCGCTCCGGCAAGGCGCACTACCGTGTGGTGCTTAGCCGCTGAATTAAAGGTGTTCTCCTGACGGGGGCGGATATGCTGCCAGTTTCATGCACAAGAAATGCATTGAGCGTCTCTAATGTGAAAAAGCGGGGAAAGTGGACCTGCCGATGTCAGCGGTTGACGTCCACGATCACACGGCCTCGTACCTCGCCGTTGAGCAGCTTCGACGCCAGGGGAATCATGTCGGTCAGGCCGACTTCCTGGCTGATCGTGGCCAGCTTCGCGATATCCAGATCGCTGGCCAGGCGTTTCCAGGCTTCGAGCCGATCGGGCCGCGGGCACATCACGCTGTCGATGCCTACCAGCGTCACGCCGCGCAGAATGAACGGCGCAACGGTGGCCGGAAAGTCCATGCCGCCCGCGAGCCCGCAGGCCGTGACGACGCCCCGGTATTGTGTCGTCGCGCAGACATTCGCCAGCGTGTGGCTGCCGACCACGTCCACCGCGCCGGCCCAGCGCTCGCGGCCCAGGGGCTTGCCGGGCGTCGCGAATGTCGCGCGATCCAGCATCTCCACTGCACCCAGTTGTTTGAGGTAGTTGGCTTCCGCCGGCCGCCCGCTCACCGCGACCACGCGATAACCTAGCCGGGTCAGCACCGCCGTCGCCACGCTGCCCACGCCGCCGGCTGCGCCGGTCACCAGAATTTCCCCGTGAGCGGGCGTCACGCCATACCGCTCCAGCGCCAGCACGCACAGCATCGCGGTGTAGCCCGCGGTGCCAATCGCCATCGCCTGCTGCGGCGTGAACTGCGCCGGTATCGGCACCAGCCAGTTGCCGTTCACGCGCGCCATCTGCGCGAGGCCGCCCCAATGCGTTTCGCCCACGCCCCAGCCATTCAGGATCACCGCGTCGCCCACCGCGTAGTCGGGGTGCGTCGAATGTTCCACCGTGCCGGCCAGATCGATGCCGGGCACCATCGGAAACGTGCGCACCACCGGCCCCTTGCCGGTGATCGCCAGCGCGTCCTTGTAGTTGAGCGTCGAATGGCTCACCCGCACGGTCACGTCGCCCTCGGGCAAGCGTGCCTCGTCGAGGTCCGCCAGCGCAGCGCGGTAACCCGCGTCGTCTTTTTCGATCAGTATTCCTTTGAACATGGGGTGGGTGTTTTTCCGTTAATGCCGGGCGAAGCCTGCTGTCGCCCAGTCATGGTTGGTCAGCGGGGTCAAAAGTTCACTTCGGATTGAATTGCCAGCTTTCTTTAATGCGGGATAGGCTGCGCCACCAGCTTCACCCCCAGTGCAGCGCAAACCCGGCTGACGGTATCGAAGCGGGGCTGTGCATCGGCGCGCAAGGCTCGATACAGCGCTTCGCGGGTGAGGCCGGAGGCCTTGGCGATTTCCGTCATGCCGCGTGCGCGCGCAACATCGCCCAGCGCTGCGGCCAGCAGGGCAGGGTCGTTCTCTTCCAGCACGGCGGTCAGATACGCGGCGACCGCCTGTTCGTCATCTAGGTATTCGGCGGCGTCGAATTCAGGCAGGTCGGCGATCTTGGTTTTCTTGGTCATGTTCAATCCTCCAGGGTTGCGGCCAGTTTGATGGCCTTGGCGATATCGGCGGATTGCGTGGACTTTTCGCCGCCGCCCAGCATCACGATCAGGGTGGTGCCGCGCTGGATGCAATACATGCGCCAGCCCGGGCCGAAGTGTTCACGCATCTCGAATACGCCCTCGCCGACTGGCCGGATATCGCCCAGATTTCCCAGCATGGCTTTGCGCAGTCGAGCGGCCAGACGGCCTCGTGTCTGGCCATCCTTGATACCGTCAAACCAGTCGGCGAATGCTGCGGTGCGCTTGATCGTGTACATGGGACTAATGTAATCGTTCGATTACATTAGTCAAGTGTCAGGCGCGCGGCACCATTGAAAACGAAATGAAGCGGATCAGCATCGGGTTCTGGCGGTGACGATATTCGAAGCTGACCCCGTTGCTCCGGTTGTGTATGTGTTTCATGCGCTCACCTCTATCAGCCAGCCGTTCAAAGCACTTGTCGAAGTGGGCCTGGCCCGTCGCACTTCCATTCGCTCAATCCAGCGCGTTTTTTAGCGTATGCCACTGGATCGGCGCGGGCCGCGTGTTCTCCAATACCTCGGCCTGCTTGCGTTTGGCGTATTCCTCCGCACGCTGCAAGAATTTCTGAAGATCGGCGTTGGCGATGCGGGTCTGTTCACCCATTTCGTCGGCGGTCAGCGGCGCTTCAATCAACCGCACCTCGATACGCAAAACGGCAGGATATTTTTCGGTCAGCGCCTGCAGGATCGCGTCGAGCTTCTTGCCGGGCAGGCCGTAGCGCAGCTGCTTGGTGAGAAACAGCCGTAAAATGGCGCCGTCGCCCGGTTTCGCGCGGTTGTTGATCACCGCCGCCTCTTTCTGCAGCCAGCCACGCAGCCGCAGCGGCGTGATCTCGACGCCGGGGTTCAAAATGGCGATGTGGATTTGTCCCGAAGCCATGGGGAATTCCTGTCATGCAAAAGCGGCATTGTGCAGAAGATTGGCGGGCAGCGCCAACCCGAGGAGGCAAGGGTGACCCCATTTGCGCGGATCAGGGGTCGGTTCAGAAAAAAGGCGAAAGCGATGTTGATTAACAGTATTCAATACGGCATGAAACCGCGCCTCGTGGCGCTTTTGGCGCTTCTGTCAGCGCCAGTTCAGCTGCTGGGTAAAATCAAATTACCCGCCTTGACTGCGTTCCTATGGGCTGCGACAGCCTTGAGCCGTTCGCGGCGTCACTGGCAACGGCGGGATGCCGTGATCGCCATCTCCTGGAAGGAGCCCCGGGCATGCAGCTGATCGGTCGCTACCACAATGCCGGCTTCGAGGCGGTTGCTGATGGCGTCATGGATTTCTTTGACCGGCGACACGATCTGCAGCGGCCGGGCGTCGCCTTCGGTCCCGGCGGCAATGATGCGGAGCCCGCCAAGGTATCGACGGACATCAGCCTCGTGGCGTTCAGCCGTTCAGATCCCGAGGCATTCGCGCTTGCAGATCTGATCGTGCGAGGTGTCTCAGCAGGCCTGGAGCGCTACCTGCAGGAGCGGCCGCTGTTCCGACAGGTGTGCCCGGACCAGGAGTTGTTTGTGATGCCGGTGTTTAACCTGCAGCGTTACGCCCCCGGCGAGGGCTTCCGTCAGTGGCACTGCGACTGGACGATTGGCGACGAAGCCACCGAGCCGGTGCACCGCGTGCTGGCCTGGATTCTCTACTGCAATTCGGTGGGCGAGGCCGGCACCGAATTCCACTGGCAACAGCATCACGAGGCGGCGGAGCGGGGCAAGCTGCTGATCTTTCCAGCCTCGCCCTCGCACATCCATCGTGGCCGGGTGAATAGCGCGCTCAGCAAGACAATCGCCACGGGCTGGATCAATGCTGGGTCGCGTGAAGGTTTCTTAAGGCGTCTGGCTCGCTCCTGAGGTCAAGGTGCCAGAAGCATCATTTTTTAAGCCAGTTTTCCTATTCAAGACGTATCTGATCCTGGCGTTCGAATAGATCACTAGAGAAATGGTGTCCGAGCCCATTTGGCTGTGCTTTCCGTTGATTGAAATGTGTCATTGCAAGACCCCGAAGCTGGTATCAACGGTTTTGGGGCGGCGTGCCTTGCCCGGGAAGTCGGAAGGCCACGTCGAGCGGTGGAGCTAGAAACGGGGAAATTGTTTGGTGAATGACGAGATAAACCGTGGTCTGTCCCGAATGGCACTTACTTAAGCTTTTTCGGGTGCCCATGGAGTCGAACGTCAGCC
>JASJPF010000041.1:0-5057 GCA_031426835.1 Thiobacillus sp. | reverse complement strand
ATCTCGCCCACCCAACCTGTTATTCAAAATTGCACTTCGGATTTGAATCCGCGGATGGTTGCAATCTTCATACAGTAAACCTTAATCGCGGAGGACATCGTGGAAGTAAATCTTAAAGGTATCTGGACTGGCGAACTTAGCGGTACAAACTCCGGAGGGATGACCCTGGATATACAGCATGAAGGCGACCGTTTATATGGACGGGGGAGGTTTTATGAACCATCTCTCGGTAGTTATGAATACACGATTCAGGGCATTGTAAAAGACGAAATTGTTTCATTTTTCTTAACCCCGAAGCCTAATCAAGCTTTACTTCTTGGCAACATACAAGCATCTGGCAAGATCAATGATCCAAATTCTTTAAGTGGTCGCTGGGCGTCAACAATTGGCACAGAGGGTGTGTTTATAGTCAAACGCAGCTTGCCGGATGAACTGGCTGATCCGGAGCTAAAAATGAACTCAATATTTTTAATACATGGACACGACGAAGGTACAAAAGAGAAGGTTGCTCGATTTTTAGAGAAGCTAGGTATGAATGTGATCATCCTTCATGAGCAGGTCAACAAAGGGATGACAGTAATTGAGAAGTTTGAGGAATATGCAGCACATGCAGGTTTTGCTGTAGCGCTATTCACACCCGATGACCTTGGTTCACCCCTTGCGGCCGAAGATAAAAAGCAGCCACGCGCACGTCAGAACGTTGTGCTTGAGATGGGTTATTTTGTTGGCCGTCTTGGGCGGGATAAAGTTTGCGTCTTATACAAGGGTGGTGTTGAGTTACCGTCGGATATCCTTGGCGTTGTCTATTCACCTATTGAAGACTCGGATGGCTGGAAGTTGATGCTAGCTAAAGAGCTAAAGGCGGCGGGGTATCACATCGATATGAATAAAATTGTTTGAACAAGAACGCGGATAGTTAAAAATCGTAGGGTGTATATACGCACAGGATGTAAGTCGCAACACAAGCAAACAAACTACCAGTCATTACCAGCTTGGTTTTGGTTTTCCTCCCCTCTCAGCCCCGCCGAAAATTGAGCCTGGCGGGTGGATCAGCGGCAAAGGTGTTTGAGCAGAGCCACAAAAAACAAAATCAAAAACAGCAAAGCGGGGCGAGTTCTTTGACGCCCACCTGGCAGGCTCAATTTTCGGGGTTTCGGGGATGACTGGGGTCGCCTTTTCTTTGGTCACTTTCTTTTGGCGAAGCAAAAGAAAGTGACTTGCTGCCGGCAACCCCGGCCAACGGTCAGCAGTCCAGGGTGGTTTCAATCATTATCAAGCCTGCAACCTGTGCAGTCTCCGTACGCTTGAACTTCGTCGTTGGAGCCGCTCTGTGTTAGCCATACTTTTATATGGCTAATTGCCCATTGCCGTGCTAACGTAAGCGTATGAACAAAGCCCGGTTCGAGTGGGACGAAAACAAGGATGCCGAAAACCGTGCGAAGCACGGGGTGGCATTCTCGCTGGCGCAATATGCTTTTGCCGACCCGCACCGTGTAATCGCCGAAGACCTCGCGCACAGCGAAGGCGAGCAACGATATTTCTGTTTCGGCGAGGTTGAGGGCGGCATCCTCACTGTTCGCTTTACCTATCGTAGTGGGGTTATACGAATTTTTGGCGCCGGTTACTGGCGGAAAGGCAAGGCAATCTATGAGCACAAAAATTAAGTATACCGACGAGCCTGTTGAGGCCAAGGTCATTCTGGATTTTCTCCCGCCGCCCGAGGAGCTTGCGTTCCGCGAAGAGGGGGTCAAGGTCACTATTGCGCTGAGCAAGAAGAGTGTCGAGTTCTTCAAGTCCGAAGCATCCAAGCATCACACGCAGTATCAGCGCATGATCCGGAAGCTCATCGATTCTTACGTTGACGCCCATGCGGAGCCGCGAACCCCTCGCGACACACCGGTTACACGCAAGCGCGCGTAAGCTGCGCCCGGACTCTGGGTTATTGTTCAGGTTGTTTCCCGACTACCTTGGAAACACCCTCAACCACGTTAAAATGCCGCTTTCCCCGATAGTCGCTACTTTGCCGTGAAACCCACCTTTCAGGACACCATCCTTACCCTGCAACGCTACTGGGCCGAGCGCGGCTGCGCGCTGCTGCAACCCTATGACATGGAAGTCGGTGCGGGCACGTCGCACACTGCGACCTTTCTGCGCGCGCTCGGTCCGGAGCCGTGGAAGGCCGCCTACGTGCAGCCGAGCCGCCGCCCGAAGGACGGCCGCTATGGCGACAATCCCAACCGGCTGCAGCATTACTACCAGTTCCAGGTGGTGCTAAAGCCGGCGCCGGCGGACATTCTGGAGTTGTATCTCGGCTCGCTCGAAGCGCTGGGATTCGACCTGAAAAAGAACGACGTGCGCTTTGTCGAGGATGACTGGGAGAACCCCACGCTCGGCGCCTGGGGGCTGGGCTGGGAGGTGTGGCTGAACGGCATGGAGGTGACGCAGTTCACCTATTTCCAGCAGGTCGGCGGCATCGACTGCAAGCCGATCACCGGCGAAATCACCTACGGCCTGGAGCGCCTGGCGATGTATCTGCAGGGCGTGGAAAGCGTGTACGACCTGGTGTGGACCGAGGGGTTGACGTATCGCGACGTGTATCACCAGAACGAGGTCGAGCAGTCGACCTACAACTTCGAGCACAGCGACGTCGATTTTCTGTTGACCGCGTTTACCGCACACGAAAAGAAGGCGCAGGAGTTGATGGCAGCACAGTTGGCCTTGCCGGGCTATGAGCAGGTGCTCAAGGCGGCGCATACGTTCAATCTGCTCGACGCGCGCGGCGCAATTTCGGTGACGGAACGCGCGGCTTACATTGGCCGGATTCGCAATCTGGCACGTGCGGTGGCCAAGAGCTATCTCGAAAGCCGTGCGCGGTTGGGCTTTCCGATGGCGCCCAAGCCCTGGGCCGACGAAGTGCTGGCAAGCCTCGTGAAGAAGGAGGCAGCATGACGCCGCAAAATCTGCTGATCGAACTCTTCGTCGAAGAGCTCCCGCCCAAGGCGCTGAAAAAGCTGGGTGAATCGTTTTCGGCTACGTTGACCGAAAGTCTGGTGGCGCAGGGGCTGGCTGATTCGGATGCCGTCGTCACCTCATTCGCCACGCCGCGCCGTTTGGCTGTGCGGATTGAAAACGTGCTGTCACGTGCGGCCGATAAAGCGATGTCCACCAAGTTGATGCCGGTGAGCGTGGGCCTGGATGCCGATGGCAATGCCACGCCGGCGTTGCTGAAACGCCTGGCAGCACTGGGTGCGGATGCCGCAGCGGCCAGCCAGTTGCGTCGTGCAATAGACGGCAAGAATGAAGCCTTGTTTTACGACAGCATTGCGCCGGGCACGCTGTTGATCGATGGTTTGCCACACGCGCTGGAAACGGCGATGGCGAAATTGCCGATTCCCAAGGTGATGACGTATCAGCTGGCCGATGGCTGGACCACGGTCAATTTCGTGCGGCCGGTGCATGGACTGGTGGCGCTGCACGGCGCGGATGTGGTGCCGATGTCGGTGCTGGGTTTGCAGGCGGGGCGCAACACGCAGGGTCATCGCTTCGAGGCGCGTATCAATCCGGTGGTGATTACTTCGGCCGACAGCTACGCCGCGCAGTTGCAAGACGACGGTGCAGTGATCGCCAGCTTCGCCGAGCGCCGCGCCGAGATCGTTCGCCAGTTGCAGGCGGCCGCCGCACCATCCGGCTTGAAGCCGATCGAGGACGATGCGCTGCTGGACGAAGTCACCGCGCTGGTTGAACGCCCCAATGTGCTGGTCGGGAAATTTGAGGAAGCCTACCTCGACGTGCCGCAGGAATGCCTGATTTTGACCATGAAGGCGAACCAGAAATATTTCCCGCTGCTGGATGCGGCGGGCAAGCTCACCAGCCAGTTCCTGATCGTTTCCAACATCTCGCCCGACGACGCGTCCGCCGTGATTCAGGGCAACGAGCGCGTGGTGCGTCCGCGTCTGGCCGACGCCAAATTCTTCTACGACCAGGATCGCAAGAAAACACTCGAATCGCGTGTGTTCGGACTGGCCAAGGTGGTGTACCACAACAAGCTCGGTACTCAGGGAGATCGCGTAACGCGGGTGCAAGCGATTGCCCGCGCCATCGGCCAGATGCTGGGGAATGAGGAATTGGCGCTGCATGCCGAACGCGCTGCGCTATTGGCCAAGGCCGATTTGGTGACCGACATGGTCGGCGAGTTTCCCGAACTGCAGGGCATCATGGGGCGGTATTACGCGCAGCATGATGGCTTGTTAGAAGATATTGCCTTTGCCATCGAGGATCATTACAAACCCCGATTTTCAGGCGACGAATTGCCGCGCAGTGATGTGGGTGTATGCGTGGCATTAGCGGACAAATTGGAGACGGTTCTAGGAATGTTTCAAATAGGTGAATTGCCAACTGGCGACAAGGATCCCTTTGCACTGCGACGTCACGCTCTGGGGATTATTCGCTTATGCACTGAGAAGAATTTGCCTCTTTCGGCACCAGATTTGCTGGAAGTATCGGCTGGTGCTTTTGCGTCCGAGACACCGGCACCTTTATTCGTTGATCGGCTTGTAGAAGATCTCCGATCGCGAGGGAAGTCGTTTGCGATCGGGACAGTAAAGCGCCATATAAGCCGTGAGTCTCAGATAAAAGTTCTGGACTTTATTTTCGACCGTTTGAGCGGAGTGCTGCGCGACCAAGGCTTTACTGCGCATGAAGTCGATGCCGTGCTCGCGCCACGCCCTTCCATTCTGGCCGATATCCCCAAACGTCTTAATGCGGTTCATGCTTTTGCCGTTATGCCCGAAGCCCCGGCGCTGGCCGCCGCCAACAAGCGCGTCGGCAACATCCTGAAAAAAGTTGAAGGCGACGTGGGGAATGCGCCCGATCCAGCGCTGTTTGTCGAAGCCGCCGAGACCGCGCTGTATGCGGCGCTCAGCGAGATTGCGCCGAGCGCCGATGCCGCATTCGGGGCAGGCGATTACACCGCGTCGTTGCAGGCACTAGCCGCGCTCAAAGCGCCGGTCGACGCCTTCTTCGACAGCGTGATGGTCAACGCCGACGATCCCGCGCTC
>JASJPF010000040.1:0-4130 GCA_031426835.1 Thiobacillus sp. | reverse complement strand
GTCCAACGAACGCATGGGCCTGCAGGAATGGATCGGCGCCGCCATGATCATCACCTCCAGCTTGTTTTCCGGCCATATGGAAGATGATCAATTAAAGGAAAAAGCGCATGTCTGAAATTACTGCCTTGCTGCACGCCGGCCTGCTCGTATCCAGGCTGGAGCGCGCCAAGGTTTTCTATGAATCCGTCGTGGGATTGCAGCCATATCCAAACCGCCCCGAACTGCCTTATCCCGGCGAGTGGTACGACCTCGGCGGCGGCCAGCAACTGCACCTGATGCAATTGCCCAATCCCGACACCACATCGGTTCGTCCCGAACACGGCGGCCGTGACCGCCACATCGCGTTGGGGGTGAAAAACATGGATGCGCTGAAAGCCCGGCTCGATGCCGCAGGCGTGAACTACAGCGTCAGCAAGTCGGGCCGCGCGGCACTATTTTGTCGAGACCCGGATGCGAATACGCTGGAGTTTGTCGAGGTCGGCTGAGCCAATCAGGCTGCGCCTTCGCGCCCCCGGCGATCCACGAACAGCGCATTGCCAGGGATCTTCTTGGCCTGCTTTTTGACCTCGCCGGTAGCGGCCGCGATTTGGTGCAGAGAGGTGTAGGTGTCGGGTTTGACTTCGACCACGCCAAGCGACAGGCTGGTGAGGGGGTGAAACATCCGATTGCCTTGACGGTCCTCGGTGAAGTAGCCGCCGCGTTCGTGGTCCTCGGGGCTGAAGAATGCCGCCACCTTTGCGCCGAACAGGTCGAGGATGCGCTGGCAGCGTTTTTCCCAGTTGTTGCTTTGAAACAGGATGATGAAATCGTCGCCTCCAATGTGGCCAATGAAGTCGAGTGACAGGTTGCAGAATTGACTCAGGACGTCGCTCGTCATCCTGATGAGTTCATTACCCTTGTGAAAGCCATATACATCATTGAATGGCTTGAAATGGTCCAGATCGCAGTAGCATACGTAGAATTCCATTTTGCCACACAGCAGGTGCTCGATCTGTTCGTCTATCTGGATGTTGCCGGGTAACTGGGTGAGCGGGTTGGCTTGGCGCGCGGCAGCGATTTGCATGTTGGTGATTTCGCGCATCAGATCGTGACCCGTGCCCATGCCGAGATAGCGTCCGTCCTCAGTGATAATGAAGCCGTTGGCGAGATGGTGGCGCTCGGCTTCGACAATGAGGTTGCCCAGTTGCTGGATGCTAACGTGCCTGTCCACCAATAGCGGAGACGGATCCATCAGTTCGAGGCAAGGTTTTTTGCCATAAAGCTCACGCTGGTAGAGGCGGGCGAAACGGTCGATCAGCATGTAGCGGCTGATCATGCCGACCGGTCTATCGTTTTTGACGACAGGAATGGCCTGTAATTCCGGATCGTCGATGAATTGTTCGTAAACGATTTCGTTAAGCGTGTCGGGGCGGACAGCGGTTACCTGACGTAGCAGCTTGATGGCGGTAGGCGTGGTCTGGCTGTGCCTGATGATGGGTTGTGCAGGCGCGGGCTTTAGCGCCAAGATGACTTCAGCGGGTAGTACGGTGGCCGGCTTGGCATTAGGGCGGGCGAGATGGTAGCCCTGTCCGAATGCGATGTTCAGGTCGCGGACAATCAGCAGTTCCGCCTGGGTTTCTATGCCCTCGGCAACGACCTGGCAGCCGGACTTTTCTGCGATTTCCTGGATTGAACGGACGAATTGCAGCTTGACCGGATCGTGATTGATGCCCTGGATGAAGTGCATGTCTATTTTCACGAATTCCGGGCGCAGCTCCGACCACAGGCGGAGGCCGGAAAAGCCCTCGCCGAGATCGTCCATGGCAATCTGGAAGCCCATGTCTCGATAGTGCATGGTTGCACTGCGCAACACGTCGTAATCGTAAGTCGGCTGGCTTTCCGTCAGCTCGATGATCACCCGCGTCGGGCTGATGCCGATTTCCTTCATGTATTGCAGCGTTTCGCTGTGCCGCGCGCCGCCATGGATCATGGATTCCGGGCTGACGTTGAGGAACAGCCGGCCTTCCAGTTCCAGTTCTGCGAATTTTTCCAGCACGACGCGGCGGCAAAGGTATTCCAGCCGGGTACCGAGCTGATGCTGTGCGGCCGATTTGAACAGGCTCTGCGGCGAATGCAGCGGGCTGTCGGAAGGACCGCGGATCAGCCCCTCGTAGCCGGCGATCTCGCCGCTCCCGAGGTCGACAATAGGCTGGAACAGCGCAGTCAGCTGGCTGTGTTCGATGATCTGATTCAGGTGTGCAAGCATGCCGTCGTCCATCGTTCGGTTAAATGGAGCGTTGTGGGCGTTTTCGATAGCAGGCATGGGTCGGGCGGCTGTCGTCGTCGGTTCCGGGCTAGCCTGGGCGCCATGCCAGATCCCATTGCTGGTTTCCACAGGTGGATTGGGTGCGCGATTTGAGCCGATTGCTATGTTGTTTTCAGTCAGGCAAAACATTCAGGCCTCCTGGTATGGGTGTAATTAGGTGTTCTCCGGGGAAAAACAGCAGGCGAGACGTCTGCGCGGGCAGCCTAATCGGGATTTATGACAGGAATATGAATGTAAGAATGCAGCAGGCGTTACGCAGGGCGGTTGGGCCGCTGGGCAGGGCTGCTCCGGGCGATGGAGTTCTGCCCGGGTTGTTGGGGAAACTCAGGGAGCGACGAAGCGCTGGGTGCCGTCGCGCGCCAGCAGCGCCGCACCATAAGCCGCTTCGGTCTGGGCAGCGCGGGTCACGGGTACGCCGAGCAGGCGTTGGCGAATGGTCGTCCAGGCTGGATTCCGGGCGCCGCCTCCTGCGGTTTCGACTTGAAGTAAGGGCGTAGCGCCCAGTTCGGCGAGCAGGCCGTAGCCGCGGGCCTCGATACGTCCGAGGCTTTCCAGTAAACCGTGCAGAAATTCGGCGTCGTCAGCCGGGCGTGGGGACAGGCGTGGCGCCAATTCAGGGTCGTTGATCGGGAAGCGTTCGCCGGGACGCGGCAGCGGCAGGTAATCGAGCGGGCTGGCGCTAGCGGGGTCGATTTTTGCGCTGAGCGCGGCCAGCGTTGGGTTGTCGAAAAACTGCCGCAACACTGCGCCGCCTGCATTGCTCGCGCCCCCAGCCAACCAGCGCGTGCCGAACCAGTGGCTGTAAACGCCGTGATCGGTCGATTCCACCCGGGTGTCGGACAGAAGCTTGAGCACCAGCGTGCTGCCCAGCGAGGTCACGGCGTCGCCACTTTGGGTGACGCCGGCGGCCAAAAACGCGGCGATGGAATCGGTGGTACCGGCGTGCACCCTGCAACTGGAATTCACGCCCAGATAGCGCGCGCGTGGACGCGACACGGTGGCAAGATGGGCGCCGGGTGCAACTGGCCTCGGCAGGTACGCGGTGTCAGCCAGATGGTCCACCCACGCCGGCCATTTCAGGGTGTCGAGGTCGAGCCCCATTTTCAGGGCGTTGTGATAGTCGGAAAACCCTACCTGTTCGGTCATCAAGCCAGACAGCCAGTCGGCCTGATTCAGGTAGAGCCGCGCGCCGGTGTGGCCGAGCCACTTCTTCAGCCACATGACTTTGGCCAGCCCCGAAGTCACTGCCGCGGCGGGATGGCCGGGCGGGGCGATCGCTGCAATCAGCCGGGCTTCGTCGACGGCGCGATCGTCGTTATATAGCAGCGGTGGATGACGCGGTGCGAGTTCCGCGTCGCAGGCGAGCACGGTGCCGGAGGTGCCGTCGAGCGCGATGGCCGACAGCTGCGTGCGAATCGCCGGCGGCAAGGCCGCGATCAGGTCCCACAAGGCCTCGCGCCAGATATCGGCGCGCTCGTAATCTTTCAGCGTGCCGAAGTCGCGTTGATCTTCGGCGATGACTGTACCTTCGGCGTCGATGACGCAACAGCGCGCACCCGATGTGCCGAAGTCAATCCCAATAAAATACAAGTGCTTATCCGCGTGTATTCAACTGATGCTCGAACTGTGTAAGGTCGACGCGCGGGGCGGGTTGCCAGCCGTCCATGCGATGCTCGGCCACCACGTTGGTGAAGATGCCGCCGCGCACATAGAACTTGGCGGTCAGCCGCATGTAGCGTGGCTGGGTGACGCTCACCAGGTCGTCGAGAATCCGGTTGGTGACGTCTTCGTGGAAATGACCTTCCTCACGGAAGCTCCACATGTA
>JASJPF010000039.1:0-8029 GCA_031426835.1 Thiobacillus sp. | reverse complement strand
TTCTTGATGAAATACTTGAGCATCTGCTCGGTGACGGTGAAGTCGGCGATCACGCCATCCTTCATCGGCCGGATCGCCTGCAGGTTGCCCGGCGTGCGGCCCAGCATCTGTTTGGCTTCTGTGCCCACTGCCTGCACCGTACGCTTGCCGCCTTGCGACGCATCGGTGCGGATAGACACCACCGAAGGCTCGTCCAGCACGATGCCACGGTCACGCACATAGATCAGCGTGTTGGCTGTGCCGAGATCGATTGCAAGGTCGGTCGAGAAATAACTGGTCAGAAACTTGAACATGGTGGCGTCAACACCCGCACCAGGCGGGCGAAAGGGCAGAAAAAACAAGGGTCCTATGATACCCTAACGGGCTCCGTTCCCGTAAGCCATTCAGGTGTTTTCATGTCTCTTTCTCCGGACGACGTCAAGCGCATAGCCCGCCTTGCGCGCATCGAAATCGACGATACGCAGGCGCTGGCCTCGCAAGGTCAGCTCAATACCATTTTCGATCTCATCGCCACCATGCAGGCGGTGGACACCCAAGGCATCGCGCCGATGGCCCACGCGCAGGAAGTCTATCAACGTCTGCGCGCCGACGCCGTAACCGAAATCGACCATCACACCGCGTTCCAGGCCATCGCGCCTGCCGTTGAAAATGGCCTGTACCTCGTCCCCAAAGTCATCGAATAAACCATGTCAGACGCCAGCCTTTCCGCGCTTGCCGCGCAACTTGCCGCCAAACAGGTGTCCAGCTGCGAACTCGCCCAGCAGTACCTCGACCGTATCGAGGCCTTGAATCCATCCCTCAACGCGTTCATCACGGTCGATGCCAACAAAACGCTGGCTGAAGCCGCCGCCGCTGATGCGCTGATTGCCGCAGGCAAGGCCGGCTCGCTTACCGGCGTGCCGATCGCCCACAAGGATATTTTTTGCACTGACGGCTGGCTCACCACCTGCGGATCGAAAATGTTGCACAATTTCATTGCGCCCTACGATGCGCACGTGATCCAGCGCTTCAAGGCCGCCGGCATGCCGAGTCTGGGCAAGACCAACATGGACGAATTCGCCATGGGGTCATCCAATGAGACCAGTTATTTTGGCGCAGTGAAGAATCCCTGGAACACCGCCTATGTGCCGGGCGGCTCCTCGGGTGGGGCGGCAGCGTGTGTCGCCGCACGCATGGCACCCGCCGCCACCGGCACCGACACCGGCGGCTCGATCCGCCAGCCCGCTGCGCTTTGCGGTATCACCGGCCTCAAGCCGACTTACGGCCTGGTATCGCGCTTCGGCATGATCGCCTTCGCTTCCAGCCTCGATCAGGCCGGGCCGATGGCGCCTTCGGCCGAAGATTGCGCGCTGCTGCTCAACGTGATGACCGGCTTTGACCCCAACGATTCGACCAGCCTGGAACGTGAAAAAGAGGATTACACGCGCGACCTCGGCAAGCCGCTGACCGGCCTGCGCGTCGGCCTGCCGCGCGAGTTCTTCGCCGAAGGATTGAACAACGAAGTCGCCGCCGCGGTGGAAGCCGCGATTGCCGACCTTCAAAAACTCGGCGCGACCCCTGTCGAGATTTCGCTCGCCAATTCGCAACTCGCGATTCCGGTGTATTACGTGCTGGCGCCGGCCGAAGCCTCAAGCAATCTGTCACGCTTCGATGGTGTGCGCTACGGCTATCGTGCGCCGGAATACGCCAACCTCGACGACATGTACTGCAAGACCCGCGCGCAGGGCTTTGGCGCGGAAGTAAAGCGCCGCATCATGATTGGTGCCTATGTGCTCTCCCACGGTTATTACGACGCCTATTACCTGCAGGCGCAAAAAATTCGCCGCCTGATCGCCAACGACTTCACCGAAGCGTTCAAGACCTGTGACGTCATCCTCGGCCCCACGGCACCCGGCACCGCGTTCAAGCTCGGCGAGAAATCCGACGATCCTGTGGAAATGTATCTGAACGATCTCTATACGATTCCTGCCAACCTCGCTGGTCTGCCCGGCATGTCGCTGCCCTGCGGCTTCGATTCCAAGGGCCTGCCAATTGGCCTGCAACTGGTGGGTAATTATTTCAGTGAGGCGAAAATGCTCAACGTCGCGCATCAGTACCAGCGCGTGACCGACTGGCACAGCCGTATGCCAACTAATTTGTAAAACCGCTAAACACAGAGGCACAGAGACACGGAGACCCCCTCTGTTTTTCTCGGTGCCTCTGTGTCTCTGTGGTGAAAGGGTCTTAAACCATGCAATGGGAAACCGTCATCGGGCTGGAAGTCCACACCCAGCTCGCCACCAAATCGAAAATATTTTCCGGCAGCAGCACCGCGTTTGGTGCATCGCCCAACACCCAGGCGAGCGCGGTCGATATCGCACTACCCGGCGTGCTGCCGGTGCTGAACAAGGGCGCGGTGGAATGCGCGATCAAGTTTGCGCTGGCCATCGACGCAACGCTCAACCGCATCAACGTGTTCGACCGCAAAAACTATTTCTATCCTGACCTGCCCAAGGGCTACCAGATCAGT
This sequence comes from Thiobacillus sp., assembly GCA_031426835.1. Taxonomy (GTDB): domain Bacteria; phylum Pseudomonadota; class Gammaproteobacteria; order Burkholderiales; family Thiobacillaceae; genus Thiobacillus. The sequence goes on along the minus strand of JASJPF010000039.1, from coordinate 5,520 downwards.
CAGCTGGCCAAGCCCATCGTCGAGGGCGGCGCGCTGAAGATTCTGGTGGGCGACACTGAGCGAACGATCAATCTCACCCGCGCCCACCTGGAAGAGGACGCCGGCAAGTCGCTGCACGAGGACTTCCACGGTGTGACCGGAATCGACCTCAACCGCGCCGGCACGCCGCTACTGGAAATTGTCTCCGAGCCGGAGATGCGTTCCAGCGCCGAAGCCGTTGCCTACGCCCGCGCGCTGCACACGCTGGTGACCTGGATCGGCATCTGCGACGGCAACATGCAGGAAGGCAGCTTTCGTGTCGATGCCAACGTCTCGGTGCGCCCGATCGGGCAGGCCGAATTCGGCACCCGCCGCGAAATCAAGAACCTCAACTCATTCCGCTTCCTGCAGCAGGCCATCGACTACGAAGTGCGCTGGCAGATCGAAACGCTGGAAGATGGCGGCCGCATTGAGCAGGCCACCGTGTTGTTCGACCCCGACAGCGGCGAAACGCGCATGATGCGCAGCAAGGAAGACGCGCACGACTACCGCTACTTCCCCGACCCCGACCTGCTGCCCGTCAAACTGGACGAAGACTGGATCGAGTCCGTGCGCGCCACGCTGCCCGAACTGCCGGCCGCCATGCAGCTACGCTTCCAGAGCGAGTACGGCGTATCGGCCTACGATGCCGGCTTGCTGACCGGATCACGCGCGCTCGCCGAATATTTCGAAGCCGCCGCGCTCACCTGTGGTCAGGGCAAGCTCGTGGCCAATTGGGTGATGGGCGAACTCTCCGCCACCTTGAACAAGGCTGAACTCGACATTACGCAGAGTCCCGTTTCCGCACGGCAACTCGGCGCGCTGGTTGCCCGCATTCAGGACGGCACGCTGTCTGGCAAGCTCGCCAAACAGGTGTTCGAAGGCTTGTGGGAGGGCGCCGGCGAAGTCGATGCCATCATCGAGGCCCGCGGCCTCAAGCAGATGTCCGACTCCGGCGAATTGGAAAAGATCATCGACGATGTGCTCGCCGCCAATCAGCAATCGGTTGAAGAATTCCGTTCCGGCAAGGAAAAGGCCTTCAACGCGCTGATAGGTCAGGTGATGAAAGCCAGCAAGGGCAAAGCCAACCCGGCTCAGGTCAACGACCTGCTGAAAGCCAAACTGCAATAGTTGAGCGAAAAAAACGCGTTGATGGGTTACCCCGATCAACGCGTTTATTCTCCCTGAAACGCTCGCTACCGGCTCAAAGAGCCGAATTCCGGCCGCCTCACTTGCGAGTAAGTTCGCGAAACCGCAACTTGTCCGTATCGTATTTCACTCGCACTTTCAAGAGTGCTTCTTCATGGTTCAGAACACTGCGGCGCAATTCCAGGTTTTCCTTGCTGACCTGATCCAGTTGCTCCTTCAGGTTGGGGGGGATCGGTCGACCGGCTTTAATCAATCTGGCCGCCCGCTCCTTCAATTCAGCAAGGTTGTCGGCCACGGTTTTGGCCCGCAATTGCGTACCGTTGATCGCCAGCTTGTGGTGTTCCAGCGCACGGTCACGTGCCAGATCGATTTCCGCTTCAGTTGTGTAGGTCTGGGTCAACGCACGGTCCAGCTGCGCCTGCTGTTGCCGCGCCTGTTCTGCTAACCGCTCTTCTTCCCGCTGCACACCTTCAGCACGTCGTTCAGCCTCGGATTGTGTGCGTTTGATCACCAGGCCCTGCTTGCTCATTTCAGCCGCACCGCTTTTCTGATAGGTCGGCGGCAACGTGTCGCTGTAATGCACGCGACCATTTCCATCCACCCAGCGGTACATGCCCGCCTGCGCTGTGCCGGCAGTCAGCAGAACAGCAAGCAGCAGGGTGCTACACACCATATGCAGCCCGGTATTCCGCCACAGCACGCAACTCCGCTTGTCTGTTTGCATCGCGTTCCAAAAACTCCAACAAATTGTCCAGGGTGACCACGGCCACCACCGGAATTCCAAACTGCTCACGCACTTCCTGCACTGCAGACTGGGTACCGGTTCCACGTTCCATGCGGTCCAGCGCAATCACCACCCCGGCAGGTTCGGCGCCCGAATGGCGGATCAGTTCCACCGACTCGCGTACCGACGTGCCCGCAGAGATCACATCATCCACAATCAACACCCGGCCTTTAAGTGCCGCACCCACGACCGTGCCGCCTTCGCCATGATCCTTGGCTTCCTTGCGGTTGAACGCAAACGGCACATTCCTGCCCTGGCCGGCCAGGGCAACCACAATGCTTGCAGCAAGGGGAATGCCCTTGTAAGCCGGGCCAAACAACACATCGAACGCAATCCCCGAGTCGACAATGGCTTTCGCGTAAAATTCGCCCAGACGCTTCAGTTTGTCGCCGTCGTTGAACAGCCCCGCATTAAAAAAATAAGGGCTCATGCGCCCCGCTTTGGTTTTGAACGCGCCAAAACACAATACTTGTGAGGCGATGGCGAATTCCACAAACTCGGCTTTGTAATCGGACATTTTTGTTAACTTCTTGAATCTATCTAGATGCGAATTATATCGGCCAACCTCAACGGCATCCGTTCTGCTTCCACCAAAGGCTTCTTCGATTGGTTGCCCAGCCAGGCAGCAGACGTTGTTTGCGTACAGGAACTCAAGGCCCAGGCGACCGACCTCAAGCCCGAATTCATCCAGTGCGACGGCCTGAGCGGCGCCTTTCATTACGCCGAGAAAAAGGGCTACAGCGGAGTGGGCGTCTACACCCGTAATCCGCCGCAGCAGATCATCGAAGGCCTCGGCGTACCCGAATTCGACGCCGAAGGCCGCTATATCGAGGCTGATTTCGGTAAATTAGCGGTCATTTCGCTCTACCAGCCTTCCGGTTCCAGCGGCGACGAGCGCCAGCAGGCCAAATACCGTTTCCTCGACGTTTTTTTCCCCCACCTCGAAACCTTGATCAAATCCGGCCGCGAGATCGTCATCTGCGGCGACTGGAACATCGCCCACCAGGAAATCGACCTCAAGAACTGGAAACCCAACCAGAAAAACTCCGGCTTCCTGCCCGAAGAACGCGCCTGGATGACCCGATTGTTCGACGAACTCGGCTGGGTTGACGTCTACCGCAGCCTCTACCCCGATCACACCGGCGAGGCCTACACCTGGTGGAGCAATCGCGGCCAGGCCTATGCCAAGAACGTCGGCTGGCGCATCGACTACCAGATCGCGACGCCTGGAATTGCAAAAACGGCCCAATCCGCCAGCGTATACAAGGACCAGAAATTCTCCGACCACGCGCCCCTCATCGTCGATTACGATTACGCCCCATGAACGCACTCGCCCACCCTTGGATCAGCGCCCTCAAGGTTTACGCCCACCCCCGAGTCGTTGGTATGCTGTTCCTCGGTTTTTCCGCCGGGCTGCCCTTGTTGCTGGTGCTGGGCACGCTGTCGTTCTGGCTCTCCGAGGCGGGCATCGCGCGCGCGACCATCGGCCATTTGAGCTGGGTGGGGCTGGCGTACGGCTTCAAATTTCTGTGGTCACCGCTGGTAGATCGATTACCGCTACCGTTTCTGACCGCGCGGCTGGGCAAGCGGCGGGCGTGGCTGCTGCTGTCGCAGGTCTGCATCGCGGCCGCGCTGCTCGGCATGGCCAACACCGACCCGGTGGTGAATCTGACGCATACGGTGTTTTTCGCGCTGGCGGTGGCGTTTGCCTCGGCGACGCAGGATATCGCCCTCGATGCTTATCGCATCGAAGCGGTGGAAACCGAAAAGCAGGGCGCGATGGCAGCAACCTATCAGGCGGGTTATCGCATCGCGATGATTACAGCAGGCGCGGGCGCGTTGTGGATCGCGGCGAGTGTCGACCCCTCTGAGGCGACCTACGATTTCCGCCCGTGGCAAGTGGCCTACACGGTGATGGCGGCACTGATGGTCGTCGGCATGCTGACCACGCTGATCATCCGCGAACCGGAAAAAAAGATTTACCCCGCGACCACCGAGCGCGAAGCCCACACGCGGGAGCGGTTTGCCGCGGCGGGCCTGTCCGGCTGGCTGCTGACCGCCACCGCCTGGTTCTACAGCGCCGTGCTGTCGCCTTTCATCGATTTTATCCAGCGCTATAAATGGCAAGCCTTGCTGATGCTGGCGCTGATTGCCCTGTATCGCATTTCGGACGTGGTAATGGGGGTGATGAGTAACCCGTTCTATCAGGAAATGGGCTTCACCAAGGACGAGGTCGCCACCGTATCCAAGGTCTATGGCGTGATCATGACCATCGTCGGCGCAGCGCTCGGCGGCCTGCTGACCATGCGCATGGGTGTGATGCGCACGCTGTTTCTGGGCGCGGTGCTGTCAGCGGCAACCAACCTGCTGTTCGTATGGCTGGCTGGGCGCGGGCACGACGTGGGTGCGCTGGTGTTCACCATTTCGGCGGACAACCTGTCGGCCGGCATTGCTTCATCGGCCTTCGTCGCCTATCTCTCCAGCCTGGTGAACCAGGCGTATTCGGCCACGCAATACGCGCTGTTTACGTCAGTGATGCTGTTGCTGCCCAAGTTCATCGCGGGTTTCTCCGGCGAGTTTGTCGATGCCTATGGCTGGGCGAATTTCTTCACGGGGACGGCGTTGATCGGCCTGCCGGTGCTGCTGCTGGTGTGGCTGGTGTCCCGATACGCCAAACACCCATGATTGAATTCTCGCTTCTGGCCGCCCTGCTCGCCGGGCTTCTGGGCGGCGTGCACTGCGTCGGCATGTGCGGCGGTATTGTCGCGGCCTTTTCCTTCCGTGCTGACGGCAGCGCCCCGCCATTCCACCTGCACCTGGCCTACAACCTGGGGCGGGTGTTTTCGTATGCGCTATTCGGTGCGCTGGCCGGCACGCTGGGCGCTTCGCTCAAACTGGCTGAGTTCTTGCCGGTGCAGACCCTGCTCTACGTGCTGGCCCAAGTGGTGATGATTTTGCTCGGCCTCTATCTGGCGGGCTGGTCACAATGGGTGCTGATTTTCGAACGCGCGGGCGGCGCGCTGTGGCAGCGAGTCAAACCGCTGTTCCAGAAACTGCTGCCGGTGAAATCCATGCCGCAGGCCGTGCTGGCCGGCATGGCCTGGGGCTGGCTGCCGTGCGGACTGGTGTATTCGATCCTGGTATCTGCACTGGCGGCGGGCAGTGCCACCTCGGGTGCGGCACTGATGCTGGCCTTTGGTCTCGGCACGCTGCCGAATCTGCTCGGGATGGGCCTGTTCGCCCGACAGATTCAGCCCTTTATGCAGCAGCTGTGGGTGCGTCGCGGGGCGGGCCTGACGGTGGCAGGATTTGGCGCGTGGGGGTTGATGATGTTGGCTTATTCGACATTCACACACGCCTGAATTCAGCCCGCACGTATAACCAAAAATCGCCCCGGACCGGGGCGATTTCTGCATTTTCTTATTTGTAAAATTTCTGCTTGAAAATCATTTCGCGTTTAGGCTCGCCCGCCACTTCAATCGTGGTGGTGAATTTCAACGTATCCGGCGCACTCACACGGAATTCCCCCAGATAATAAATAGCGGTGCCTTCCTTGATCTCGCGCATCT
>JASJPF010000038.1:0-30537 GCA_031426835.1 Thiobacillus sp. | reverse complement strand
CGCAGTTACAATCACATCAAAACGTCGTTGCACTTCAGGGTTGAATCCGCCCTTCCATTTTGCCCTCGGCCATGCGGTTACGTTGATCGTCAAGCAAGGGTATCGAGTCGCACGGCACCGTCAACCGTAACCGCTGACCTACCATGGTCAATCGTCACCCTTCAGCGCTTACGCCGTCCCACCCACCATCAAGCCGTCGATCCGCAACGTCGGCTGGCCCACACCCACCGGCACGCTCTGGCCTTCCTTGCCGCAAGGGGATGGGGGATCAATCACCGTTTCACTGATGCCGGAATTCATGCCGCCAGTTTGTGCAGCCGCTCCGCCAACTCGCCCGGCACGGCAACCTGGGCGAAAAACGCCTTCGGGTAAAGGTAATCCTCGCCGGACTCGTCGATGATCCGAAGCATGCCTTTGGATTCGGCCTGCAGGTCGTCCAGCCACTCATAGAGCTTGCGCGGCTCCAGCGAGGCGGGGTAACCCTCGTTTGAAAGACAGACGACAAAACGATTTTCGTTCATAGCAACCTCTTGATTTTGTGTTCGACCTCGCCAATTCCGTGCGCTTCGTACCAGTGTATTTCAGCGCGGACGGTTTCGCCATTATCCAGACGAATATCGGCCAATCCTTTCTTTTTCTTCCAGTTTCCTTTGCCGTAAATCTTTTCAAGCCGAGGTCGTTCCCGAATACCCGAACCTTCGGCGATGGTTTCGACCGCCGCGATTGCACCGACAATTTCAAACATGGCAGGCTGAAACCTTACGCCGTCCCACCCACCGTCAATCCATCAATCCTGAGTGTCGGCTGGCCCACACCCACCGGCACGCTCTGGCCTTCCTTGCCGCAGGTGCCGACGCCCGAATCCATTTCCATATCGTTGCCGATCATGGAGACGCGCGTCAGGACTTCGGGGCCGTTGCCGATGAGGGTGGCGCCTTTGACGGGGTAGGTGATCTTGCCGTCTTCGATCATGTAGGCCTCGGCGGCGGAGAAGACGAATTTTCCGCTGGTGATGTCGACCTGTCCGCCGCCGAAGTTGACGGCGTAGAGGCCGTTTTTCACCGAGGCGATAATTTCCTGCGGGTCTTTATCACCACCGAGCATGAGGGTGTTGGTCATGCGCGGCATGGTCAGATGCGCGTAGGACTCGCGCCGCGCGTTGCCGGTGATGGGCATGCCCATCAGGCGCGCGTTCATCATGTCCTGCATGTAGCCGGTGAGGATGCCGTCTTCGATCAGCGTGGTGCACTGGGTGGGATTGCCTTCGTCGTCGATGTTGAGCGAACCACGACGCAGCGGAATGGTGCCGTCGTCAACCACTGTCACGCCGGGGGCGGCAACGCGTTCGCCGATACGGCCAGCGAACGCCGAACTGCCCTTGCGGTTGAAGTCGCCTTCGAGGCCATGACCAATCGCTTCATGCAACAAAATGCCGGGCCAGCCAGCGCCGAGGACGACGGTCATGGTGCCCGCAGGCGCCGGGCGCGCGTCGAGGTTGACGCTGGCCTGATGCACCGCTTGCCTGGCATATTGATCGAGAATGTCGTCGGTGAAATAGCTGTAGTCGAATCGACCGCCGCCGCCGCCACTGCCCTGTTCGCGGCGCCCGTCCTGCTCGGAAATCACCTGCAGAGACAAACGCACCAACGGGCGCACATCGGCGGCCATGTGGCCGTCGGAACGGGCGACGTAAATCACTTCGTATTCGGAGGCGAGGCTGGCCATGACCTGGATCACGCGCGGGTCCATGGCGCGGGCTTTTTTCTCCAGCCGCTCCAGCAACGTGACCTTGGCCGCATCGTCCAGGCTCACCAGCGGATCGACCGCGTGATACAGCTGGCGGCCATCGGCACGACGCGCGACGGCAGTTTGGCGTTCCTGACCAGCGCGCGCGATGGCGCGGGTGGCGTCGGCGGCGGCGCCGAGCGCATCGAGGCTGATGTCGTCGGAATAGGCGAACGCGGTTTTTTCGCCCGAGATCGCGCGCACGCCGACGCCCTGGTCGATGTTGAAGCTGCCGGATTTGACCTGACCTTCTTCCAGGCTCCAGCCTTCGGAACGCGAATACTGGAAATACAGATCGGCGTAATCGACGTCATGCGTCAGCAAACGTCCAAACACCGAGGCGAGCATGTCGGCGTCCAGTCCGTTTGGCGTCAGCAGCGTGGCTTCGGCAGAGCGAAACAGCTGCTCGGCGGTTTGAATGGGAACGAAAGCATCGGTGGGGTTCATGGCGGTGTCCTGAAAATGGGGTGCAGATTTACTTGGCGGTCGTCTCGCGCTTGGCTATGGCCCGGCGTTCAACCACGTCAACTTCGATCTGTTTGCACGTGATGAAACGGTGCTTGAGCACGGGAAGGCTCTTGCGCAAGCTGGCCTGGTAGGCCGGGTTGATATTGGCAATGGCGACGCCGGAGCCTCGCGACAAGCGGTCGAGTACCACGCCCCAGGGGTCGACAATCATGCTGTCGCCATGGGTTTCGCGACCCGACAAATGATAACCCCCTTGCGCGGGCGCAATCACATAGGCCAGGTTTTCAATCGCGCGCGCGCGGATCAGCGTCTCGAAATGCGCGCGCCCGGTGGTGGCGGTAAAGGCCGACGGCACCACGATAATGTCGACATCGGGCATGGCGCGATACAACTCGGGAAAGCGCAGGTCATAGCAAATGGACAAGCCGATACGGCCGAACGGGCTGTTGACGACGACAGCCTTGTCTCCCGGCTCGATCAGGCTGGATTCCTGATATTGCTCGTTGCCGAGATTCAGACCAAACAAATGAATCTTGTCGTAGCGTGCAACCAGCTTGCCGCGCTCGTCATACACCAGACAGCTGTTACGAACTTTATTTGCGGCACCGGCCTCCAGCGGAATCGACCCGCCTATCAGCCATATCTGGTGCTTTTTCGCCATCCGCGACAGGAAATTCTGGATCGGCCCCTGACCTTCCGCCTCGCGCACTTTCACCACATCGGCATCTTTCATCGCCATGATGCAGAAGAACTCGGGGAGCGCAATCAGCTGCGCGCCCGCGTCGACCGCGAGGTCGATCAACTGCTCCGCTTCGGCCAGATTCGCCGACACATTGGGGCCGGACGCCATCTGGATCGCCGCCACCCGGACGGTGCCCGCCTGCGCTGCCGTTTTTTTGACCTGTCCGGTTTTAGGACGCGCCACAGTGGATTTGCTTATTTTCTTCGTTGTCATGTCGTTGTTCCACAATCAGGGCTCTGTTGCCTGAGATTCAGTATTGCCCTTGCTTTTTAACAGTTTTTTCACATCGGGAGCCAGCCACGGTCCGATCACCATGTATTCCTGGCTGATGGCTTCCTCAAACGGATCACGCAGCAACTTCTGCGCTGCCAACACACCTACGCCGGCAAGGGGGCCGCCGATCAAGGCACCCGCCACCGCGATGCCTTCGGACAACTTCGGGATCACCTTCACCCGCAGCTGAACGGATTCCTGATTGATATCGGCCAAGCCCGACATATTGACCTTGGCTGACGGCCCGCGCATCTTGAAGTCATCGCTATACACCACACCCCGCGCGATGCGCAAAGTGGCACCGATTTCATCAAAGGCATAGCCTTCGTTGAAGATATCACGGAAATCGAAACTAAGCCGACGCGGCAACGACTGCAGGCTCAACACGCCGAGCAGTTTGCCCACACCCGGTTCAAGCTTGAGGAACTGGCCATCCCGTGCCTTGAAGTCGAGTTGCCCAGCCAGCGTCGCGAACGAAAAATCGGCGGGCGAACCGGTCCACGTCGCGTTACCCTGAATATCAACGCTGCCACGCTTGAGAGTGCCGGGATAGCCAAACCGGGCCAGAAACTTGCCCGCATCCACCACATTCAGGCTCATGTCCGCACGGGTTTCGCTGGTGCCGCTGTCGCGCCACAGGCCGCTCATCCGAAACACGCTGTCGGGGTGCGTCAGCCGCAAGCTCTCGATAACCAAGCCTTGCGGCGCGCCACGCGCCACCGCCTCCAGCCGTCCCATCGTGCGCGACTGGAGACGAAAATCATCTACGCTCAAATCGAGTACCGGAAACTCAGCCCCCTTCAGATTGATGGCAGCCGCCACGCCGGTTGCAGGACTCGCTTCCGGAATCGTCAACTGTTTGAACTGTGCCGACACACGGGCGGGCTGTTCCCTCACTGACTCCGATCCACTACGGGCTGAAGCCCCTGTGGAATCGTATGCCCTAAAGGACTCCGATCCACTACGGGCTGAAGCCCCTGTGGAATCGTATGCCCCGGCCGGGCGGTACGTCAGCACGCCATTCAACTCGTGGCCGCTCACCTGGGTGCGAAACAGGCCATTGCGGGCGCGTCCTTGAAGGCGCACATCCTGATAACGCCGCCCCATCAAGTCGAACGCATCAAAATTCAGATCCACTGAGGTGAGTGACAAAGGATCGTCGTCGCCATTCGGCAACAGCGCCATCCAACCCGATAAATCCAGCCCTCGCCCACTTCCAGCCAGGCGCAAACCGGGTTCGTTGGGGACCGCGGCCACTCCGCCAAAACGGACTTCGCCGCGGGTAAAGCGCCCTTCCCTGGTGCTGCGCCACGCCGCCCCGACGGTGTTTCCAAACTGGATTTCTTGCTGCTGCCCATCGGCCTGCGGCTGGCTGGTGACCAACAACGCCAGCGGCTTTTCGGCCAGCTTTGCCAGCGGCGCCGGCAAACTGGACGCCAAGCCCATCAGGTCGGACTCGATCCGGACACGCTCCCCCCCGGGTTCCAGGTCGATTTGCCCGCGCCAGGTCGCCTGCCCCGACAGGCGCTTGTCCCACGGGGCGCCGAGCCAGGGCGCCATGCCGGCAGCGGTCGCACGACCCCGTGCCAGAATCTGCACCTGGCCATTGCGCGTCAGGGTGTCGACGCTGAGCGGCCCCCCCAGAAACTGGGCGGTCATATTTTTTGCGGTCAGGCTGTTGCCGGTGAAATCGATGTCGCCACGCACTTGGTCCACCCGGGGCAGGCCGGCCGGAAACAGGGTGCCATTCAGCAATGAAAGCCGACCCGCCAGCGTGGTGTCATGACTATGGCGCAGCGGCACATGCAGCTTCAACGCCAGCCGCGTCGGGCCACTGCCGCCCAGCGTATCGGTAAAGCCGCGCAGAATTTCCCCAACCGGGCTGAAATTCGAAAAACGAATGAAGTCCTGGAGTGGGCCACGGGCCTCGCCTTCGACATGCAGCTGTTCTTCATGGTGTATCAAATCCGGAATAATGGCTTTAACCGGGGACAAGGCCACGCCATATATCCGCGCCTGACTGGACGTGATCTCCATTGCCTTGCCCTGGAACAGCACGCGCGCATGAATGCCGTCGATGCGCGGCCATCCCGGCACATAGTCGAGCACAGCATCCTTGACCTGCGCCTCAAGGCGAAACACCCCCTTGCCCGACTCGAACGGGAATTGCGTCACGTCGCCCTGCAAGGTCAGCCGCACATCGTCGGAATGGCCGGCCTTGAGTCCGGCCTTGAGCCAGTTGACCGTGTCGTCGCCGATTTTCCTGGGCAGATAACGATACACCGCCGTGCCATCGACACGGGTCAGATGGACGCCCAGATCGACCATGCCGGGCTGGCCGGCAAGCAGCTCATAGCGCCCTTGGGCCGTGCCGGCCGCGTCGGGGTTGGCGAAAGCCGCCTCATCCAGCGTTATCACCCGGCCGCGCGCCGTTTTTTTCCAATTGCCTTGCGCGCGAACTTCATCAAACCCCAGGACCGGATCACGGAACAGCGCGGGCAAATGGATCGCCAGCTTCCGGGAATCAAGCGTGAAAACCCCTGCCCGCGCATCGCCTTCAATTTGACCCGACAGGTTTTCGATCCCCGGCTGGTCGCCCGACGCCGCGACGCCCAGGCCGCTGAATCGAGCGGCAATGCTGAAATTGTCCAGCCCCGGCTGCGCCCCGCTCCAGCGAAATTGCAAGGCATCCAGCCGCCCCCGCGCTTGCAAGGCTTGCAGGCGCGCACGCAGCGCGGCATCCATCGGCAGGCTCGGCAATACCGATTCCCAGCCACTCAGACCAAACGCCTTGGCGGTAATCTCGTGTGATTTTGCATTCCAGGCCACCCCCACATTGAACGGTGCGCTCAACGCAGAACCCGGGCGCGCAATGCGCAGGTCTTCAAAGTCCACACGACGGCCATCCGCACCCTGCTTCCACGTCACCTGCCCCAGCAGTTGCGCCAGCCGCAACGCCGGCAGGTTCTCGGCGAGCACCGTTTCGACCCCCCGCAGATTGAACCCCGCGTTTACCTGTGTGAGTGCACCGCGTTCAAAATCCAAAGTGACATGCAGTGCCCCTGTAGCCTGTCGGGGCTGATAAGGCACCTCCAGCCAGGGCGCCAGCTTGAGGAACGACATCCCCGCGACCCGGGTCTCGATGCGCCCGCTCCAGGATGTGACATCGTCCGGCTTGCGGGCTGTCCACTTCGCCTCAACCACCAGTGGCCGCGCCAGACTGGCGGGCGGCGTGGCCGACAATTTCAGTCGATGACTGCGGAGTGTGTTGGTCAAGTTGAAATCGGCCACGTTGAGCGTCACCGGCGGCGCATGGCGCACCTCATCCAGCCAGGTCAGTGTGGCCTTGCTGACATGCACCCGACCCTGACGCAACAGCCAATTGACAAATCCGCTGTCGGGCGCAGCCGGGTTGACCGGAATCCCCCCCACATAAAAATGTCCGTCTTGCGCGCGCCGCACCCCCAGGGTCAATCCCTGCAGTTCGATATGGTTGAATCGCGGCTCCAGAAAAAGCAGGGAACGCCAGGAAAAAGTTGCCTTGAGTTCAGGCAAGTAGAGCGCTGAACGATCCTGTTGATCGTACAGGCGAACGCCCTGAAGACGGAATTCTGGCCGCGCCTGCTGCCACACGCCAGACACGGCTTCGAGCGTGACTTTCTGACCCAGCGCGCGTGACATCACGTTCGCCACGGTGTCGCGGTGATCGGCGATGTTGGGCAGCACCCAAAAATACATCAAGCCGGCCGCGGTCGCAAAACCCAGCGCAGCCAGTGCGGCCAGTACACCCAGGCCACGCACTGCGCGACGCAACCCTAAAGAAGATACTGCTGAAACGGTCATAAATCAGGGATCTCGGATGCCTTGATTCTATGCGTTAACACACGCTTTGCGGGGCAAACGCTCTGTAAATTCTCCGCTTCACGCGTCTGTAAAACGGTGAATTTGTCGACGGTCTCGCTTGGTGGGGCGACCCTTGATTGCTGCAGCCGGGTTGACAGACAACTTGCGCTCGCTGGCCTGTTGCTGGCGACGCGCAATACTATCGGGCGCTTCTGCATACAACTGCTGCGCAACAGGTGCCGGGCCGCGATGCATCGACAACGCGCGCACCGTCAGCGTCCAGACATGATCGCCCAGCTGAATTTCCAGCCGGTCTTGCGGTCGGATTTCACGCGCCGGCTTGACGCGATCGCCATTGAGCTTGACTCGACCCTGCTCGATCGCCTGCGTGGCAAGACTGCGGGTCTTGAAAAACCGGGCGGCCCACAGCCATTTGTCGAGCCGCATTTTTTCGAGGGATGTTGTTTCAGTCGACATGGCTACGCTCCGCGAAGGCCCACACATGAGTCAATTCGGCAATTGGGGATGTGGAATAGTGCCTGCATCCCGGATGGACAAACCACAGCGTTCAAGCTTCGCTGCCTGGTAGATGTCGAGTGCAGGCACGCTCATTCGGTCCAGTCACTGCGTGGCCGGTACAATGATCGACTTTTTACTAATAGGAAACTCCATGCCCAAGATTCTCGCTTTGTCCGGCAGTATCCGTCGCGACTCCTGGAACCGCAAACTGATCCAGACCGCAGTGGACGCTGCGCAGGCGGCAGGAGGCGATGTCACGCTGATCGATCTGGCCGATTATCCGCTGCCGCTTTATAACGGCGACCTCGAAGACCGCGACGGTCTGCCCGATAATGCACTGCGCCTGAAAGCCCTGTTCAAGGACCATGACGCCTTGCTGATCGCCAGCCCCGAGTACAACAGCTCGATCCCGCCATTGCTGAAGAACACCATCGATTGGGTATCACGTGAGTGGCAAGGCGAATCGGGACTGGTGCCGTATCAGAACAAAGTCGCCGCCATCATGGCGGCCTCTCCCGGCTCACTGGGTGGCATGCGGATGTTGCCGCACCTGCGTCAGATCCTGAATGCGCTTGGCGTGCTGGTACTGCCCGGTCAGTTCTCTCTGGTGGATGCCGACACCGCCTTTGATGCGGAAACCGGTGCGCTGAAATCGCCCGCGCGGATGCACAGCCTGATGCTGGAGTTGGTTCAAACGCTTGCGCTGCTGAAACAGGCATAAAAAAACGCCGGATAACCGGCGTTTCAGACTGCAGCGGCTTACGCGTGTTGCTTATTTGTAAACCGTCACGCTCTGGCTGGCGGTATTGCCTGCCCCATCCCATGCCTGCACGGTGACGTAATGCGCACCTTTTGCTGTCTTGCGAAGGTTCCAGTTGTAGCTGATCGAACCGCCATTGGCTACGGAGACTTCCGCGCCATCGATCGTCAGGCTGATTCGGGTCACGCTCTGGTTATCGGTAGCAGAAGCCGACACGAATACTCTTCTATCCGAGATCGTCATGCCATTGGTGAGGCTGAAGTCGCTGATAACAGGCGCCTCCATATCGTTGCCGATAGTCACGGAAACCGAGGAGGACGTCCCCACATTGCCCGCTGCGTCATACGCCCTGGCGGAGAGTGAGTAGGCGCCATCGGCATACGAAGCCGTATCCCAGGCAAAAGCGAATGGGGCGACATCGTCTGTAATCACCTTGGTGCCATTCACGTAGAGTTCAGCGCGCGTCACGCCGACGTTGTCGGAGTAATTGACATCAACCGGAACAATCGAAGCCACGTTCCCGCCGGTGGGCGAGGTAATGCTGATCACCGGAGATTGGGTGTCGACTGCCACCACATTGCGCGCGGCGGCCACGGCTCTGGCGGCGTCGATTCGACCGGCACCGTAATACGGATCAAATCCGGCCGTACCCAGATCGACAGCGGTGGATTTGAGAATGGTGTCGATATCGGCCGGGGTCAACGTGCTGTTGGCTGACATCATCAGCGCCACGGTGGCAGCCGTAATCGGACTGGCAAAGGATGTACCGGATACGTTGGCATAGCCGCCGCCACGGGTGGGCGCATAAATGCTGAGGCCGGGCGCCGCAAGGTCGATAAAGTTGCCATAGGTGGACCAGCTGGTGCGCGCGTCGCTGCTGTCGGTAGCGGATACGCTCAGCAAGGTGTCGCTCGCTGCGGTATTTTCCAGAACGCCGCTGTTGCCACCCGCCACCACAGCCACACCGCCCTTGTTGCGCAGGTATTGTGCGGCTGACTGCACCGCAGAACTGCCGGACACGCCGTAGCTGATGTTCACCACTTTGGCCCCGTTGTCAGCAGCCCAGTTGATGCCCTGCGCAATGGTGCTGTAATAGGCATAACCATCCGGATCAGCGATTCGAACCGGCATGATCCGGGCGCCCCAGGCAACCCCCGCACTGCCCACGCTATTGTTACCTGACATCGCCGCCGCACCCGAGACAGACGTACCGTGCCCGTGCACGTCCGAGGTGTCCGCGTTGTTGTTGTATACATTCCAGCCCGGAACCATGTTGGCAGCCAGATCAGGGTGAGTCCCGTCTACGCCGGTATCCAGGATGGCAATGGTCACGCCACTGCCATTGGTCACATCCCACGCAGCGGGCGCCTGAATTTTCGGCAAGGCCCAACTATTCGATAACGCAGGATCATTCACCGTGGCGGCAGGCGCCATTGCCATGTCGAGTTCGACATACTTCAGATTGCGGTTTTTGCGCAGAATATTCATGACCGCCACCTCACTCACGCCAGGAGGCAGTTCAAGAACATAAGTATTAGTCTGCCGAAAATGGCCCTTGAGGGCGACATTCTGCATCTTCAGAATATTGTCGAATTCAGCGTCGGGCAAGCCGGCACGCGGCGCCACCAGCAAACGGCCCTTAGCCCAACCGACTACGGCGCCAGAACTGACCGGAATTTCTATCGTCTTGTCAGATTTGTTGACTGATGCCGCATGGCTAAGCCCTGCATATCCGGCAAGGATCGCGACCAGCGTCAGGCTGAGGGTGAAGCCCAGACCGCTACCGGTACGGTAGCAAAGACGGCTATCGGTTGAACGAACAGGGAATGGGCAGTTGTGCGACATGGCGGCTCCTTGGATCAAAAACTGCCTGAATCCGGGCCACAACGCAGCAACCATAAATGATTTCACTCCATGGCAGCCCCGCTGTCTTTGTTCCAAGACCGGAAGCTTTGCGTCGCCATCTCACGATGGGTTTGCCCTTGTACAGGTTATCAACAGTAACGACGATATCTCGACAAACTTTAGCCGCGCCGAACACCAACCAATAATTATCTGTATCCGTATCCCAATCCCCGCCCCCATGCAGTTTCGGCCGGCTTTGACGAAACAAAGCGCTGGATTTGGAAGCCTCATTTTACGGATACAGACACCCTGCCGCCGCCGAGGGGCGAACTTCACGGCATTACATTTCCAGCATTCTGTCCTTGGCTGCAAAATACTTGCGGGCATGCGCCACCAGCTGGGCATCGCTCGGATGATCCACCGTTTCTACCCCAATAATCTTGTCCACCATTCCATGGTCGTGTGCATGGACATGCTTGATCAATTCGAGCTTGGCGTGCCCGGGGCCCACAATCAGGACTTCCGTGGCACCCTTCATCGCTTCCACGACGTCATGATAGTAGTGCTGGTCTTCGGGCTGGCGGCTGCCGCTGACCGAGCCCCGCTTGCGTTGCAGGTGGCGCGGCGGGTTGGCGGGTTGAACCACCGACTTTTCGACATCGTCGGGGCTGATGTGAATAACGTGGGCCTCGTTGTGATCGAGCCAGACAACTGCATGGTAATGAGACATGTTTTCCCTTTCGTTGAGTAAGGTCTTACCTCTTTCAGCTTAGGGCGCGTTCTGACTGTTTCAAGGGCGGCTGATCATCCGCCCCTGAATAAACTATTTCACAGCTTCTTTCAGTTGATCGAGGATGGCCGGGTTCTCCAGGGTGGAGATGTCCTGGGTAATTTCTTCGCCCCTGGCGATCGCCCGCAACAGGCGTCGCATGATCTTGCCGGAGCGGGTTTTTGGGAGGTTGTCGCCAAAGCGGATTTCGTCGGGCTTGGCGATCGGACCGATTTCCTTGGCGACCCAGTTGCGCAAGTCGGCCACGATTTTTTTGGCGTCTTCGCCGGTGGCCCGCACCCCTTTCAGCACCACATACGCCACCACCGCCTCACCCTTGATGTCATGCGGGCGCCCGACTACGGCGGCTTCGGCCACCAGCGGGTTGGACACCAGTGCCGATTCGATTTCCATGGTGCCGAGGCGATGTCCCGACACGTTCAGCACGTCGTCGATGCGGCCCATGATCCAGAAATAGCCATCCTTGTCGCGATGGGCCGAATCACCGGCAAGATAGGTCTTGCCGCCCAGCTCTTCAGGGAAATAGGTCTTGAGGAAGCGCTCGGGATCGCCCCACAGCGTGCGCAGTTGCGACGGGAAGGGCCGCGTGATCACCAGGAAACCGCCCTGACCTTTTTCCACCGGATGCCCGGCCTCGTCGGTGATTGCGGTCATGATGCCGGGCAGCGGCAGGGTGCAGGAGCCAGGTTTGGTCGGCACCGCACCGGGCAGCGGCGCGATCATGTTGGCGCCGGTTTCGGTCTGCCACCATGTGTCGACGATCGGGCAACGGCCGCCGCCAATGACTTCGTGGTACCACATCCAGGCTTCCGGGTTGATCGGCTCACCCACCGTGCCCAGGAGGCGCAACGAGGACAGGTCGAATTTGGCCGGCTCCTGTGAGCCGAGTTTGATCAGGCTGCGGATCGCCGTCGGCGCGGTATAAAAGGTGGTGACCTTGTGTTTCTGAACCGTTTCCCAGAAACGCCCGGGGTGCGGATAAGTCGGCACGCCCTCGAAAATCACTTCGGTCATCCCCAGCGCCAGCGGTCCGTAAGTGACATAGGTATGGCCGGTGATCCAGCCCACATCGGCGGTACACCAATACACATCGGTTTCAGGTTTGGCGTCGAACACCCACTGCATCGACAGGATGGCGCCCAACAAATAGCCGCCGCTGGAATGCTGCACGCCCTTGGGCTTGCCGGTTGAACCCGAGGTGTAAAGGATGAACAGCGGATGCTCGGCATTCACCCACACCGGTTCGCTGGTTTCAGCTTGGGTCTGGGTGAGTTCGTGCCACCACAAATCGCGCGGACCCCAGTTCACCTTACCCCCCGAGCGGCGATAGACGATCACGCGCTCGACGCAGGTGGTATCGCCCATGACCAACGCATCGTCAACGGCACGCTTCAATGGCACGGCCTTGCCGCCGCGCAGCGATTCGTCGGCGGTAATGATGATTTTGGCTTTGGCATCCTCGATGCGTTCGAACAGGCTCTTGGATGAGAAACCGCCGAACACCACCGAATGTATCGCGCCGATGCGTGCGCAGGCCTGCATCGCGACCACCGCTTCGATACTCATCGGCATGTAGACAATCACGCGATCACCCGCCACTACGCCGAGCGAGGTCAGGCCATTGGCAAACTGGCAGACGCGGGCGTGGAGTTGCTTGTAGGTGACCTTGGTTACCGCGCCGTCATCGGCCTCGAAAATCAGCGCGGTCTTGTCGCCCTTGGTCGCCAGATGGCGGTCCAGGCAATTCCAGGAAACATTGAGTTCGCCATCGTCGAACCAGGTGTAAAACGGCGCTTTGGACTCATCGAGGGTGCGGGTAAACGGCTTTTTCCAGTCGATTGTCCGACGTGCCTGGTCGGCCCAGAAGCCTTCGTAATCGGTTTCGGCCTGCTTGCATAAAGCTTGGTAGGCGGCCATCCCGGACACATTCGCCTGTTTGACGAAGGCCTCATCGGGCGGGAAAACACGGGTTTCGGTCAGTATCGACTCGATGGCTGCCATACAATCTCCTTACTGTTAGCGTGTTGTGATATCGATTGATTTTAAACCAAGCCATCCTAATCCAAGCTTTCCATTCCAAGCCATGACCCATCCTGCCCTAGAGCGCGTTGCCCGATGTTCCCGCTTTGGCCAGCGCCTGCTGGCCGCGCAGCCGCAGCTCGCCGAAGCTGTGGAAACCAATCTCGACCACGCCTGCACCCGCGAAGCGATGCAGGCATTTCTGGCCGAGCCGCCTTGCGCCGATGAAACCGCGCTGAATCAGCGTTTACGGCAACTGCGCCAGCGCGTCTGGCTGATCACCACCGCGCGCGATCTGGCCGGCACCGCCGATCTTGCCGAGGTGACGGCCGCCTACAGCAATCTGGCCGAAGTCTGCATCGCTGCGGCGCTGGACTTTCATCACGCCGCGCTCGCCGAACGCCATGGCACACCGCGCGACGAACACGGCAAGCCGCAACAAATGGTCGTCGTCGGCATGGGCAAGCTTGGCGGCGGCGAGCTTAACGTGTCGTCCGACATCGATCTGATCTACCTCTATCCCGAGGAAGGCGACACCGCCAGCGACGCCGAGCCTGCCCATGGCGAAGCGAAAACCCGCTCGATCAGCAACCACGAGTTTTTCATACGCGTGGGGCGCAAACTGGCCGCGTCCATTTCGGAAAACACCGCCGATGGCTACGTCTTCCGGGTTGACCTGCGGTTGCGGCCGTGGGGCGAGTCCGGACCGTTCGCGATGGGCTTTGCGATGCTGGAAGACTATTTGATGGCACAAGGCCGTCCGTGGGAACGCTACGCCTGGATCAAGGCGCGGCCGCTCACCGGAAGCCACCACGATGATTTGACGGCCATCGTGCGGCCGTTCGTATTCCGCAAATACCTCGACTTCGGCGCGTTCGCCGCGATTCGCGATCTGCATGTGCAAATCCGGCGCGAGGTTGCGCGCCGCGAAATGGCCCACAACATCAAGCTGGGGCCGGGCGGCATCCGCGAAATTGAATTCACCGCACAGGTGTTCCAGCTCATACGCGGTGGCCAGATCCCCGCTCTACAGCAACGCCCCACGCTTACCGTGCTGGCTGAACTGGTGGACAATGGATTGATGATGGCCGATGCGCAGCAGGAACTGGCCGCCGCTTATGACTTTCTGCGCCGCTTGGAACACCGCATCCAGTATCTGGACGACGCGCAAACCCAGCTGCTGCCGGACGATGCCGAATCACAGGCGATGTTGGCCGATGCAATGAATCTGCCCGACTACGCCACGCTGATCGCTGATCTCGACGTGCACCGCAACAAGGTCACCCGCCATTTCGACCAGATGTTTGCCGCGCCGCAAACCGACCAGGACAGCCACCCGCTCACGGTCGTTTTTTCGGGAACGGAAGACATCGATTCGCTCCATGCGTTGCTGGAAGAAACGGGTTACGCCGATCCCTCCCGGGTGCTGGCGACGCTCGAAGCGTTGCGTGACAACACGGCGCGCTTGCCCGAATCGACGCAACTGCGGTTGCATGCGCTGCTGCCCCCCGCGCTCGAAATCATCGGCAGCCAGCCTGATCCGGCGGTCACGCTGGAGCGCTTTGCGGCGCTGATTCAGGCCATTGCGCGACGCGCCACCTATCTGGCGCTGCTGGCCGAATACCCGGCCGCATTGCAGCAACTGGTGCGGCTGCTGGCGGCCAGTCCCTGGGCAGCGGAGATGCTGACGCGCCAGCCTCAGTTGATGGACGAATTGATCGCGCCGCAACACCTGCTGCGCGTACCCGACTGGAAAAAACGTGCGGCCCAACTGCACGAAGAACTCGACGCCCACCCCGGCGACACTGAAGCCCAAATGGACGCGCTACGCCGATTCAAACAGGTGCAAACGCTGCGTCTGCTGGCACAGGATGTAGCCGGGCAACTGACGGTGGAAATCCTGTCCGACCACCTGTCCCAGCTGGCTGACCTGCTGCTCGCCGAGACCCTCGAACGTTGCTGGGCCGGACTGAAAACGCGTCACCGCGACACGCCGCGCTTTGCGATCATTGGCTATGGGAAACTCGGCGGCAAGGAACTGGGGTATGCCTCCGATATCGACATCGTGTTCCTCTACGACGATGCTGACGAACGCGCGCAGGCCACCTACGCCCGGCTGGCGCAGCGCATCAACACCTGGCTGGGTACGCTGACTCCGGCTGGCATTGTCTATGAAACCGACCTGCGCCTGCGTCCTGACGGCGCGTCGGGCCTGCTGGTGAGTTCGACCGACGCTTTCCGAGATTACCAGTTGAGTCATGCCTGGGTATGGGAACACCAGGCGCTGTCGCGCGCGCGCTTTGTCTGTGGCGACGCCCGGATAGGCGAGACGTTCGAAGTCCTGCGTTGCGAAGTGCTCCACCAGCCGCGTGACGCCGCCAAGCTGCGCGAGGACGTGCTGGCGATGCGCGAAAAAATGCACGCCGGCCACCTCAACAACAGTGAATTATTTGACCTGAAACATGACAGCGGCGGCATCGTCGACGTGGAATTCTGCGTGCAGTATCTGGTGCTGCGGAATAGCCGTACGCATCCCGAGATGACGCAAAATCTCGGCAACATCAAGCTCCTGCATCGGGCTGGCGCGGCCGGCCTGATCCCCAAAGATATCGCGGAGGCTGCGGCCGATGCCTACCGCGAACTGCGCCGGCAACAGCATGCGATCAAATTGAGCGGCGCCGAATATGCCCGGGTGCCGCGGCCCGCCGTGGAAAATGTGCGCGCCGCGGTCAGGGCGCTGTGGGCAGAGGTCATGGACACGCCTGTCTGAGTTTTCCGTTCATGGGGTGCCGCATAATGCTCGTCCGCGTGGCCAAAAGTGCGTCGCGAGGATCACTACAGGTCGGCGGCGTCGGGTTCTTCCCCTTGCGCCAGAATCCGGCGGCGCGCCGCATCGCGTAATTGCAGGGCGGCTTGCCAGTCTTCCGCTTGCGCCGGGATCGGTTCACCCGCCCGTACCCGGAGCGTGCTGAAATGCGGCCGCAACGACTGGCCGGGCAGCAGGACGCGGGTGCCGATGAGGGTAATCGGCACCACCGGGACACCGGCACGCGCGGCGGCCACGAACGCGCCCATGCGGAATGGCAACAGCCCCGGTGCGTCGCGGAACGTGCCTTCGGGAAAGAAAACCAGGGCATCGCCTGCACGCAAGCGCGCCTCCAGCCCGCGCGTGGCTTCCACGCCGCGCGCCGGGTCGAAACGTTCGACGAAGGCGGCGCCGAGCCGGCGCAGGGGAATGCCGGCGAACGGCTTGTCCAGCAACTCCTGTTTGGCCACGTAGGCGAAACGGGGTGGCAGCACGGCAGTAAGAATCAGCGCATCCAGATAGCTGGCGTGATTGACCGTCACGATCCGCGGAGTCGTTGTCGCTTTAGCGGCATTACGAATCCGGCGTGCCCCTTGCGGGTGCAGCGGAGTCGTTGTCGCTTTAGCGGCATTACGAATCCGGCGTGCCCCTTGCGGGTGCAGCGGTGCCTGGCCGGTCAGGTGCTGCAAGCCCTCCACTCTGGGCGTGAGGCCGGTCAGCAGCAGGGCCAGGCGTGCGCCCGCGCGGGCGATGCGGCGGCGCAGCGCAAGTGTCGGTGCCAGCACGATCAGGAGCCAGAAGATCGACACGGCGCTAACGAACACCGCCCAGGCCCAGGCGCTCCACGCCCAGCCCGCACCGTCGCGCAACAGACGCCCGGCCCGCGCCATGAAGCCGGCGCCCGCAAGGCGCAGCATCTGGCGCCAGGGCGCGCGCTGCGCGCTGCCCAGTTCGCCGCGTTCGTAGCGTTCGCGGCAGGCGGCGCGGCGGATTTTTCCACTCGACGTTTTCAGCACGGTACGCGGCGGCGCCAGTACGATATCGTCGGCCGGCATGCCCATCAGATCGATGGCAAGCTGGGTGATTCCGGCCTGGATCCGCTCGCGGTTCTCGGCCGTGTCCCCGCGGATTTCGGCCAGCACCACCAGCCGCTCGGTACCGGTTTGCGCCTCGGTGGCCGGGAACACCGCGACGCCGCCCCGCCGCACGCCAGGCAGCCGGCCCACTGCCTCCTCCAGTTCCTGTGGATAAAGGTTATGGCCGCCGCGGATGATGATGTCCTTCTCGCGCCCGGTGAGAAATAGCTCGCCCCCCACCAGATAGCCCAGGTCGCCGGTATTGAGCCAGGTGCCATCGAACAGGTGGGCATTCGCTTCCGGGTTGCGAAAGTAGCCCTGGGTCGCCGACGGTCCTTGGAATTGCACGCGGCCTTGGGTGCGGTCCGGCAATTCCCGCCCTTCGGCATCGACAATGCGGATTGCGTGATCCGGCAAAGCCCGGCCGCAGGCAACAATGCGCTGGGCATGGGCATCGTCGGCCGCGGCTGGACGAGCCATGCCGCTGCGAGACAACTCGGCGCGATCGATGCGGTCGATCAGCGCTCCGCGTCCGAGCGGGGGAAACGCCAGCCCGACCGAGGACTCCGCCAAGCCGTAGACCGGGGTCATGGCGCTGGCGCGGAAACCATAGCGTGCAAAGCGGCGAGTGAACCGTTCTATCGTGTCGGGGCTGACCGGTTCGGCACCGTTATAGGCCAGCTGCCAACTGCTCAGGTCCAGTCCCTCGAGGTCGCGGTCGTCGAGCTTGTTGACGCAAAACTCGTAGGCGAAATTGGGCGCCGCCGACACGGTGGCGCGATGCCGGTGGATCGTCCACAGCCAGCGCCCGGGCCGCGCCAGAAAGGCCAGCGGCGACATCAGCACCAGCTGGAAGCCGACATACAGGCTGCCCATGCAGGCGCCGATCAGCCCCATGTCATGGTAGAGCGGCAACCAGGACACGAAGACATCGCGGGCGCTGACGCCCGAAGCCTGCGCCATGGCCTTGAGGTTGGCGAGCAGGTTGGCGTGGGTCAGCGCCACCCCCTTGGGGTTGCCGGTGCTGCCGGAGGTGTATTGCAGGAAGGCCAGGTCGTCGGCACGCGGCGGGGGCGGAAGCGGGGCCATGACCGGACGGGACAGATCGGTGACGGTGGCCACCTGGCGCAACGACGCACACTGCGCACGCAGCAGATGGCCGAGCGGTTTGGCCCGCGCATCGGTGATGAGCACGGCCGCTTCGGCATTGGCGACAATGCCGGCGATGCGGCGCATGTGATCCTCGATTTGCGAAGGGCGTGCCGGCGGATACAGCGGCACCGGGACGCAGCCGGCATAAAGCGCGCCATAGAAAGCGGCGAAGAATTCACGCCCGGTGGGCAGCATGATGGCGACCCGGTCGCCAGACTTGCAGGCCGGCGCGACCCGGCCGCCCGCACCCAAGCCGTCCGCCAGCAGACCCGCCGCCAGCGCATGAGCCTCGGTCTGCAGCAGGCGATAGCTGATGTCCTCGCCGTGCTCTGCTTCGCCAACCAGTGTGATGTGCGCCCGATCGCCATGCTGCGCGACATGCCAGTCGAGCAATTCGAGCAGGGTGGCGAGGGTTTTTGGCGGATGCTCAAGCGTGGCCTCCACCACCGCCACGGCAGGCGCCGGGGGCGGCGTCGCTTCAGGGCTGGCCGCCCCCATGTGTTGCAGCAAATCGCGTGGGGTTTCGGCCTCGACCATGGCCGCGTCGGCCAGCCTGACGCCCAGTTCGCGCTCGATACGGGCGAGCAGTTCCACCCGCGCCAGGCTGTCCAGTCCGAAATTGCGCTCCAGCGAATGATCCAGACCCAGGCGTTCGATACCATTCGCGCCCTGCCGCAACTCGCGGGCAAGCTTGCGCACGATGTCGAGCAGTTGTGCGGCCATGGCGTCGTTCAAGACCGTCATGCCTACTGCACCGGGTCGATTCGAATCGCCTGCCGCTGTCGCAGGTAGAACAGCACGCCAAAAACGGCAAGGGCGGCAATCACGTGCTTGAGCGTGTGGCCGCTGACGAGGCCGCCCGTCAGCGCGAAAATCGGACGGTCAGCGAGATCGCATGCCAAGACCAGCAGATAGAGCCCGATGACAGCCAGGATGATGCGGCCGCCGCTGTAGCGTGGGGGATACAAGCCGAGCAGCAACGGAATCAGCAGCATGGGGTAAAGCTGCATCAGGAGGTAGGGGCGCAGATCCCCCATCCCCCTTGTCTCGCTCCAGCCCCAATAGGCGGCACTGCCCATTCCTGCCGCGACGAGCAGCGGCAGCAGGCGCTGACCGACCTGCACACTGACACGCTCGGACAGGACCGCGGCGAACCACGCCATGAAAGCCAGCATCATCGCCAAACGGTCCCATAGCAAGCGATCGTTGTCGGGGGCGAGGTGGTAATAGCCCGAGCCCAATCCAATCAGAACGGTGCCCACAAAGAACAACCCGTAAGGCCGCGCCTCACGCCGGTCGAGGAAAACATCCTGCCCTCGCGTGCGGTGCAGAAAATGCAGGCCCAGTATTCCCACCAGCACGAACAAGGCGTTCGACGCGGTGTCGAGGCAATTGGGCAGGCCCAGGCAGGCACGCTGATCGGCGAGCGCGTGGTAAGCAAGCGGCTGCGGAATGGGCGGCAGCATCCAGGCCAACCACGCCAACACCACTACCACCAGCCACAAGCCGGGCGCCCTGACACGCGAGGCGAGCGTGCGGCCTGCGCTCATGCGCCGGCCTCGCGCTCGGCCAGCAGCAAATCAATCACACGCCACAACCGCCACAGATCGGGCAGATCCTCGCGCCAGAAGCGCCACGAAAGCAAACTGGAAAACCTCAGATCGACATGGCCGAGAACGCGATGGATGAGATATACGCTGGCCCGTTCCTCCGGTACGGCAGCTGCGAGCGCCAGGCTCTCCGGCCACGGAATGAGATTGTCATTTCTGCCGTGTACCAGCATCAGCCGCGCTTGCAGGGGCTTGAGATCGTGCTGCGCGAGATCGAGCTTGGCGAGATCCGCACGCATCGCCTTGGGCAGTCGCGCATACAGTTCAGGAAAACGCGCAGGCTCGGTATTGCTTGCCAGCGCGTACACCGATAGCGCTTCAGGACTTAATGATTCCGCGAGCGGCGCCAGATCAGCGTGCGGGTCGCGCAGGCGGAGCGCCACCATACGTTCGAACACTACGCGATCGGATTGATCCGCGAGGTAATCCAGACTGGAATAGACCAGCACCATTTTGCCGGTATCGTCCGGCGTGATGCGCCGCCATGTGCCGTCATGCTCGAACCAGCCGGTGGTGAAGAAGCGCATCGCGCGCGGCAGGTCATGGTACGCGCCCACCCCGACGACGAAGCGCACCTGGTTGCGGATGTCGTCCTGCAGCGCGGCGAGGATCGCGGGCCCGACCGAGTAGCTGAAGGCAAACATGCCGGCGCGCCCATCCGGCGCCAGTTCCGGGCGGCCAACCAGGTAGGCAAAGGCGTCAGCGATTTCCTCGGCGTCCGAAGGGCGGATGCGCATTGCCCGATAACCGGAAATTTCTGGTGACAGTACCGCAAACCCGGCACGCGCCAGGGTGGTGGCAAAAGCCACCAGGCGCGGGTCGTCCTTTCCCTGCGGCACCGCACCGGGGACCGCCACGATGGCGGCACGCGGGCAGCGTGCGGCCACCTCTCCAGACGGCGAAGGGGAGCGGTCGCCGCAGCCCTCCAGCGGGCCCGGCAGGTACAGGTCGGCTTGATGCGTGCGCCCAGCCACCGTGTAGGACAAACTCTGCCGCTGAGGCATGGGGGTCGTCTGCTTGAGCCGGGAAGCGGCTTCGGCGACGGCGAAGTCCTGCAACACCAGAACGGCTTCGTAATGCCGTGCGGGCGCGCACCCCGCCAGCACAAACAGGAACGGGATCAGGAAGGCCCACGCCATCGAGCCACGACCGGTGCAAAAAAAGCGGATTGCCATCATCGTGTCCGGGATCTGCGCAGGCATCGCGAGACTCAGGCGGCCGTCGTTGTGGGGGCGTGCTCCCCCTTCAGTTCCCTGCGCAATATCTTGCCGATCGGCGACTTGGGCAGTTTGTCGCGAAACTCCACCTGCTTCGGCACCTTGTACGCGGTCAGATTCGCATGGCAGTGGGCGATCACCGCCGCCTCAGTCAGCGCCGGATCCCGCTTCACCACAAAGGCCTTGACCGCCTCGCCGCTCTTCTCGTCCGGCACGCCTACCACGCCCACTTCCTTGACGCCGGGATGCATCATCAACACGTCCTCGATTTCATTGGGATAGACCTTGAATCCCGACACCACCACCACATCCTTGTAGCGGTCGATGAAGCGGATGGTGCCGCGCGCGTCCATCTGGCAAATATCCCCGGTGCGCAGCCAGCCGTCGGCGGAAAGGACGCGGGCGGTTTCTTCCGGCATGTTCCAGTAGCCGCGCATAACCTGCGGCCCCTGCATGCAGAGTTCGCCCGCTTCGCCCACGGGCAAAGACTGCCCCGCCTCGTCACGAATCTCCACCTGGGTGGAGGGAATAGGCATGCCGATCGCACCGCTGAATTCAGTGGCATCGAGCGGATTGGCACAAACGATGGGCGACGCTTCAGTCAGTCCGTAGCCTTCGATGATCGGCACGCCCATCAACTGATGCCAGCGCTCGGCCACCGCACGCTGCATCGACATACCGCCGGCCACCGACAGTTTGAGTGCGCCGGCATTGGCCTCTTTTACCCGACCAAAACCGGGGGTGTCGAGCAGCTTGTTGAACAGGGTGTTGACGCCGGTGATGGCCGTGAAGCGGGTTTTGCTCAGTTCTTTGATGAAGCCCGGAATGTCGCGCGGGTTGGTGATCAGCACATCGTTCGCGCCCCACTTCACAAACATCAGCAGGTTGGCCGTGAGCGCAAAGACATGGTAGAGCGGCAGCGGCGTAATGACGACTTCTTCGCCTTCCCTGAGGGTGCCGCCGATCCAGGCAGAGGTCTGCTCGACGTTGGCCACCAGATTGCCATGGGTCAGGATGGCCCCCTTGGCCACCCCGGTGGTGCCGCCGGTGTATTGCAGGAAGGCGATGTCATCCTGCACCACCGGCACATTCTGCAAGGCGTGCCGGGCACCGCGCTTGAGCGCGGCATTGAAAGTCGTCGCGCCCGACAGATGCCAGCGCGGCACCATGCGCTTGACCCATTTGATTGCAAAGTTGACCAGGCAGGCCTTCAGTGGCGGGAACAGGTCGCCCACCCGGGTGGTAATCACATGCTGCACCGCAGTCGACGCCACCACTTCCTGCAGCGTATGGGCAAAATTCTCCAGCACTACCACGGTGGTCGCACCGGAGTCGGCCAACTGGTGTTGCAGCTCGCGCGCGGTATAAAGCGGGTTGACGTTCACCACCACCATGCCGGCGCGCAAGGCGCCGAACAGCGCCACCGGATATTGCAACAGATTGGGCAGCATGATGGCCACCCGATCGCCACGCTGCAGGCCGATCCCGTGCTGCAGGTAAGCGCCGAAATCACGCGACAGGCGGTCGAGATCGTCATAGCGCAAGGTAACGCCCATGTTGGTGAAAGCGGGACGCGTGCGAAACCGATCGCAGCACTGCTCGAGCATATCCTTGAGCGAGGCATAGCGACGGAAGTCGACTTCAGCCGGCACGCCTTGGGGATAGTGTTGCAGCCAGACGGGCTCCATGCGAGTCTCCTTTTCCGCATTCTGGCCGCGTTCTGTAAAGGCCATGGACCGTGGCCATGGATGATGCGACCATCATCAAAAATTGGATGCATACCAAACGGCCCTCCCAACTTGCAGGGCAAATACTTCGTATCTGCTGGTAGACACCTCTGATAATAAAAAGACCCACAGGTATTCATAGCTTAGCAAAGCAACGTAAAAAGCCAAGGTGACAAAAATCGAATGACAACGCCAAGCCGGATCATTCATCGCGCTCGCCGTGCGGTCCGATCAAGCGCCCACTGCGTCAGTCCGCCCCCACCACCAGCACGTCGCACTCGGCCGCTTGCGCCACGTCCTTGCTCACCCTGCCCAGAAGAAGCTTCTCCAGCCCGCCATCGCAAATGTGCGCACGGCGGTGCGGTTTTTATGGCAGCACGTCATGGCGAATGGATCAATCTGACTCGCGTTGCAACGCCAGCGGCAAGGGTGCGGCCTGACCCGTCTTGGGCACCCCGGCATAAATCGTGAGGTGCGGATACGGGATCTCGATGCCGGCTGCGTCGAAAGCTTTCTTCAGGCGATACAAATAGGCGCGCCGCACGCCCCATTGTTCCAGCGGCTTGACCTTGAACCGGCAACGTATGACGACAGCTGAATCGCCCCATTGGTCGACGCCGGCAATGTCCAGATCATCCTCGATCTTGTCGGCCATCTCCGGGTCGGCACGCAGCTCAGCGGCCACGGTACGCATCACGGCATAGACTTCA
This sequence comes from Thiobacillus sp., assembly GCA_031426835.1. GTDB lineage: Bacteria > Pseudomonadota > Gammaproteobacteria > Burkholderiales > Thiobacillaceae > Thiobacillus. The sequence continues at coordinate 7,195 of JASJPF010000038.1, read as the reverse complement.
TCAACGTCCTCACGATAGGCCACGCCGACGTCGATCACCGCATGGGCAAACGTGCGGTTTCGGTTGGTCACTGTGTCGACCGCCCCATTGGGCACGTAATGCACGCTGCCCTCGTAATCACGCAGCCGGATATACCGCAGCGTCATCTCCTCGACCAGCCCGCTTTTCCCGGCGATCTCGACCACATCGCCCTGCCGCACCTGGTCTTCCAGCAGCAGGAACAGACCGATGAAGTAATCCTTGACCAGGCTCTGCGCGCCAAATCCAATGGCGATGCCCAACACGCCGGCGTGAATAGGGTCGTAGGCTTGATCGGGCAGAATATCGAACACGTGCCCGGACGCACTCTCAGTGACGAGAACACGCCCGGTCGGCCGAGACGGGTCGCTTTGCACACCGCGCATATCCAGGCCGCGCTCGGTCATCGTCTGCATCAGCTGCTCGCCCAGTTCGTCCTTCCCGGCGCGAGTCACCCGTACAGGATGCAAGCCCATCGCGGCAAGATGACACGCCACATTGAAAGGTGCCCCGCCCAACACGTTGCGATCGAGAAAATGATCGACCAGTGTTTCACCAAACGCCACCCCGGTTTACACCACAGGGTGAACCGCCCCCTCAGGTGAAAATCTTGCAGACGCGCCGGTCGAAGTGTTCATGCGGTAGCCCCCTACATAACAATCTGCCGATAGGCCCAGCCGGCAATTTCGCCGACCGGGTTGGTATTCAATCAAAGGCTGTAATCAAGTTTGAGGATTAGTGCGGTATTGGTGGAAGGAAGCCGGACGACGCGCGGCAAGCCGGATCGTCAAATGAGGTGATGCCTGTGACCACCGCACCCGCTTGCCGTGACTCGGCACACGCGCGGCGACATTCAATATCGTGGTGCTTTTATTTTTTCACGAAAGTATTTAGCCCTGCAAACGGGGCCAAGAGCCATTACCTTGAAACCAGGCGGCGACCGATATGCAGCAAAACCTTGCGTGCCTCGTCCAGCATCAGCACGCTGGATGCAACCAAAGTCGCCAGCAGCCAGTCATCCAGCTGCAAATCCGTGGTGCCGAACAGGGACTGCGCGGGCGACCAATGCACGACCAAAACTTGCAAACCGAGGACGCTGGCCAGCGCCAGCCACAGCTTGCCGTTCTTGAGAAAGTTGGCGTTGAACGCGCTGCCGAACTCCATCCGTGAATTGAACACATTAAAAAACTGGAACAGCACAAAAGTGGTGAACGCCAGCGTCAAGGCATAGGCCGGATTTTGCGTGGCCAAGCCATACTGGAACAGAAACAGCGTGCCGGCCATCATGGTGGCGCCGTACAGGATCAACCGCGCCAGACGGTTGACGGTAAGAATCTGCGCCGACTGCCGGCGCGGCTTGTCGTGCATGATGCCGGGGCGCGCGGGTTCAATGCCCAGCGTCATCGCGGGCGGGCCGTCCATGATGATGTTGATCCACAGCAGTTGGATCGCGGTGAACGGTGTCGGCATGCCCATCAGCGTGGCCACCAGCACCGTCATGATCGCGCCGATGTTGGTGGACAACTGGAAGCGCACGAACTTGACGATGTTGTCGTACACCACGCGCCCTTCCTCGACGGCGCGCACGATGGTGGCGAAGTTGTCGTCGGTCAGCACCATAGTGGCCGCCTCCCGGGTCACCGCGGTGCCGGTGATGCCCATGGCCACGCCGATGTCGGCGGCCTTCAGCGCCGGCGCATCGTTGACGCCGTCACCGGTCATGGCGACGACGTGGCCATTGGCACGCAAGACCTGGACGATCTTGACCTTGTGCGCGGGTGAGACGCGGGCGAATACGCTGATGTGATTGATGCGCCGCGCCAGTTCAGCATTGTCCATGGCATCGAGTTCCGCACCGCTCACCACCTCCCCGGTCAGCCCCAGTTCATGGCCGATGGCCGCGGCAGTCAGCTTGTGGTCGCCGGTGATCATCTTAACCTGGATGCCGGCGCGCTTGCAGTGGACGATGGCCTGCTTCGCCTCGGCGCGCGGCGGATCCATCAGGCCGGCCAGACCCAGAAACGTCCAGTCACCACCCCAGGCCATCAGGTCACCCGCCGGATCGAAATCATGTGCGGGAATGATCCGCCGCGCGACGGCCAGCACACGTAGCGCCTGACTTGCGAGATGAGCGTTCTCGGCCTCGATCGCGTCGCTTGTCTCGGCCGTCAGCGGGGCGTCGCCTGCCGACTCCAGCCAGGCGCCGGAGCGCGCCAGCAGCACGTCAGGCGCACCCTTGATGAACATCTCCACGACGTCACCGCCATGGTGAAAGGTCGCCATGAACTTGTGCGCGGAATCAAAGGGGATTTCGGCGATGCGCGGCCGCTCGTCCAGCTCGTATTCCGGGTCGATGCCGTGTTTTTGCGCCAGCACCCACAGCGCGCCTTCGGTGGGATCGCCGACCAACTGGCCGTCGCGCACCCGCGATTCGGTACACAGCACCATGGGCAGAAAAAAGGCACGCGGCTCATTCAAGGGCTGTTCGTATTGAATTTCTCCCTGCGGCGCGTAGCCTTCACCGCTCACCGTGAAGCGGCTGCCCGCACACCATCCAGCACGCGCCGTCATCTGGTTCAGCGTCAGCGTGCCGGTCTTGTCGGAGCAAATCACCGTGGTCGAGCCCAGCGTTTCCACCGCCGACAACTTCTTCACAATCGCCCGGTTCTTGGCCATGCGCCACATGCCGATGGCCAACGTCACCGTCACCACGGCGGGCAGGCCTTCGGGGATGGCGGCCACCGCCAGCGCCACGGCGGTCAGCGCCGCGTCGGTCCACGGCAGGCCGCGCGCAAAATCGAGGATGAAAATCAGCGTGACAATCACGCCGGCAAAAGCTGCGAGCTTTTTACCCAACGTATCGAGCTGCCGTTGCAGCGGCGTGCCGGTATCAGGGGAAGCGGCGATCATGTCCGCCAGCTTGCCCATTTCGGTCGCCATGCCGGTGGCGGTGACCAGCAGCTCGGCGCGCCCGCGGGTGACAACGGTGTTCATGTACAGGCAATTCACGCGGTCGCCCAATGGCAAATCGGCCGTCTCCAACACTGCGGTCGATTTGCCCACCGCATGCGATTCGCCGGTCAACGCCGCTTCATCGACTTCCAGCGCGTGGGCGGCCAGCAGACGCCCGTCGGCGGGAATGCGGTCACCGGCTTCCAGCAGCACGATGTCACCGGGCACCAGCAGCACCGCATCCAGATCAACTATCCGGCCATCCCGTCGCACCCGGGCCTTTGCGGCCAGCATGCCCTTCAAGGCCGCCAGCGTTTGTTCCGCCCGATGCTCCTGATAAAACCCTAGCCCGGCGTTGAACACGACGACGATGAGGATCACCACCGCATCCTTGAGGTCGCCGATGCTCCACGCCAGCCCGGCGGCAAACAACAGCACGATGACCAGGAAATTCTTGAACTGGTCGACAAACTTCAACCACAGCGGTCGCGGCGCGGCTTCAAGCAGCCGATTTTCGCCCACCCGCGCCAGCCGCTCGGCGACCTCGGATTCGCTCAGGCCTTGTGCCGGAACCACCGTCAACGCCTGCGTCGCGGCGTCTCGCGTCAGGGTGTGCCAGGTTTGGGTTTTAGTGTCCATACTGAAATAGCAACCAGGTGTTGAGCAGATAAAGCACGAACAGGCCGACACTGATCCAGGACAAGCCCACCACGTCCCGCCCCTGCGGCCGGTAGATCAGCCCCACGATCACCAGCGCGCTCATCATGACGGCGGTCAGCGCCGTAATGGCGTGACTGGGATTGATCGCCGCAAGCAGAGGACCGGGCGTGTAAAACAGATCGTCGATGGCCAGGATCGCAATGTTGAACAGATTGCTGCCCAGCAGATTGGCAATCGCCATGTCGACCGCGCCGATGCGCAATGCAGAGATCGTGACAGCCGCTTCCGGCGCAGAGGTGATCGCCGCCACCAGCAGGGTGCCGACGAAGCTCTGCTCCCAGCCCATCTGCGCGGCCAGCGTTTTGGCGACGAAAGGCAGCCACGAGCCTGCCGCGACAATCGCTGACGCCGCCACCGCGTAGCCAATCCAGGCCTGACGCTGGGTTATGTCGGGATAGCGTGCCACCGCCGCCTCGGTAAATTCGGCCATCGTGCGCCGCTCATACTGGAACACCGCGCGCATGGCCGCCACATAGATGATCACAATCAGGGGGCTATACAGCCCGACATGCCCCAGCGACGGACTGAACCCGGCCTGGTCCAGCAACAGGCTGAAACCGCTGATCCCGATCAGCAGCGCGCCCAGCGCAGCGGACAGGATGTGCCCCTGCGCAGCGCGCGTATAAAGCGACTCGCGGCGATAGAACGCATCCAGAATCACCAGGATGAGCAGGTTGAAGACCGTGCTGCCGAGCACGTCGCCGGCAGCGATATCCGGCGCGCGCGCCGCCGTCACCGCGGAAATACCTGTAGCCAGTTCCGGCAGCGAAGTGGCGGTGGCCAGCAGGATCAAACCGATCCACGAAGCGGACAGGCCGGTTTTTTCAGCCAGGATGTCGCCGTAGCGGGACAAGCGCCAACCGGCGATGCCGATGACGACCAGACAGATGGCGAGCTGCAGCCAGACAATCATGCGCGACCTTCCTGCGCCGACGGCGCCACCAGCACATCGCAGGGCGAATCTCGCAACAGATGCTTGGCCATACTACCCAGCAACAACTCGATCACCTCGGACTTGCCGTGCTTGCCCGCCACCACCAGATCCGCCGCCATTTCCCGAACCAGCGCTGGAATGGCGGCTTCCGGCATGCCGAGTTCCACCCGGATCTCGGGCCGGTCGGCCACGCGCTTTGCCAAGGCCTGCAGCGCAGCGAGGGCGGATTGGCGTTCCTCCTGGCGAAAGCGCTGGATATCCGCCTCGGACACACCGGCAAACTGCAGCTTGCCCTCGAACGGCACCTCGAAGGCATGCGCCAGCGTGAGCCGGGCGGTGGGCGCAATGCGATGCGCAAGCTGCATCACCGTCGGGCTATGCAGCGACAGGTCGAGGGCAGCCAGCACGCGGCGATACTTCTCGCCAGGGGCCTGCCTCACCACCAGTACCGGCACCGCAGCTTCACGCACCACCCGCTCGGCAGTCGAACCCAAAAAAAATTCGCGCGCCGGATGCTCGCCCATCGCGCCCAGCACCACCAGGTCGACGCCGTTTTCCCGCTCGACGCGGGTGATTTCGCGGTGCGGCTGTCCCACCGTGAGTACGGGGGTGACATCGATCTTCCAGCGCGCGGCCATCTCCTCTGCCTGCCGGCGCAGCATGCCTTCGAAGTAATCACGCAATTGCGCTTCGGTTTGCTCATCCCCCGGCAACAGGCGGGCGTGCAGACGTTTCATCGCCTGACCGGGCAGACTGTGCTGCAGGATGAGCCGGGCGTTGTGCTGAACTGCCAGCATCGCGGCACGCTCGCATGCGCGCCCGGCCGTAGTAGAAAAATCGGTGGCAGCCAATATGGTTTCGATCGGTTTCGGTTTCATAGTGGGTTGTGCTGCAGGCTGAGTTGAAGTTCTTCTGCCGCAAAATCCGCGGCATCCTTGTAGGGATGAAACACCCGGTGCGCCCCGGCTTTTTTCAATTGGTGGGCATCGGCTTCGTCATGCGCGGCAACTGCCACCTGCCCAGTGTAACCATGCGCACGCAATGCGGCCATGAGGGCGCAATTGACACCGACATCTGACAAGGCACTCACCACCCAGCGTACCTGACTCAGCGGCAGACTGGCCGGAAGTTCGGCGTCCTCAGCATCGCCAAAGCGTACGTCGAGTCCGTGGTGACGGCTGCGTCGCACCGCCTCGGGATCGAAATCCACCCCCAATGTGGCCACGCCCTGCTCGTGCAAGGTCTGCATCAGGCGCCCGCCATAGCGGCCGAGTCCGAACAGAATGACAGCGGGTTCCGCATCGGCGTGGGCACTCGCCGCCAGTTCGCGAAACGGCGTTCGGCGTTCGAACACCCGGAGTCCGCGCTTCAATCGTTCATACAAGGCCTGCCCGTTCAACACCATGTAGGTGCAGATGCTGATGGTGGTGAGGCCCACCAGCGTCACCAGGCCCAGCGCGTCGCCGCCGACGTGGCCGAGCGTCACCCCCATGGCGACGAAAACAATGGAAAACTCGGAAATCTGCGCCACCGTCAGCCCCGCCATGAAGCCTGTGCGCTTGCGGTACCCCATGTAGCCCATGATGGCCATGACAATCAGCGGGTTGCCTATCAGCACGAAACCGGACAACACCATCGCCGACAGTATCTGGCCCTCGAACGCCTGAAATTCCAGCTTGGCACCGAGGTCGAGAAAGAAAAACAGCAACAGAAAATCGCGCACCGGGCTCAAGCGATTGCTCATGGCCTCGCGATAAGGCGATGTCGCGAGCGAAAACCCGGCCAAAAAGGCGCCCACTTCCTTGCTGAACCCCATCGCTTCGCCCAGGGTGGCCAGCGCCACCCCCCAGCCAATGGCGAACAGCATCAGCAACTCCTGCGAACGCGCCACCAGATCGAGCAGGCGCGGCAGCACATAGCGCATGGCGACGGCAAGCAGCAAACCAGCAACGGCAAGCTTCAGCGCAATCGTGCCCAGGGTGGCGGCCACCCCGCCGGCCTCGGCCATGTTGAGGCTACTCATGGCCATCATGGCGATGACCACGGCGATGTCCTGCACGATGAGGAAGCCCACCGCGATACGACCGTGCAGGGAATCCAGTTCCTTTTTATCGGACAGCAGCTTGACGATGATGATGGTGCTGGAGAAGGTCAGCGCCACCGCCACGTAAATTGCCTTGAGATGATCCATGCCCAGCGCCAAGCCAAGCAGGTAACCGAACAGGATGGTGAAGGTCAGTTGCCCCAGCCCGGTCGCCAGTGCCACCGCGCCCAGGCGACGCACCAGATGCAGATCAAGCTTGAGGCCCACAGTGAACAGCAACACCGCCACCCCCACCTGGGCCAGCAGGTCAAGCGGGTCGTGCGCGGTAACCAGGCCCAGGCCCACCGGCCCGGCCAAGATGCCCACTACGATGTAAGCCAGGATCAGCGGCTGGCGCAGCCGAACCGCCAGCGCACCAATCGCGGCGGCGGCGGCAAGCAACAGGGCAATCTCTTGAAAAGGCGCATTCATGGTTTGGCGGATTCAACCCTGAAGTGCAACGACGTTTTGATGTGATTGTAACTGCG
>JASJPF010000037.1:0-47597 GCA_031426835.1 Thiobacillus sp. | reverse complement strand
TTGCCATCATGACGGTGGTAGGGGGCATTGTCGGGCTTCTGGTCGGAGTCATTCTGGCGGCGCAACTGATCTGGCCGGACCTGACTTTTGGCATCGAATACCTGTCGTATGGCCGACTGCGCCCGCTGCATACCAATGCGGTGATCTTTGCGTTTGGCGGTTCGGCGATGTTTGCGGTGTCGTACTACATCGTGCAGCGCACCTGCCAGGTGCGACTATGGGCCGAGAAACTGGCCGCGTTCACCTTCTGGGGCTGGATGGCGGTGATCGTGCTGGCTGCGATCACGCTGCCCATGGGTTACACCAGTTCCAAGGAATACGCCGAACTGGAATGGCCGATCGACATTCTGATCACCGTGGTGTGGGTGGCCTACGCGCTGGTGTTCTTCGGCACCATCATCAAGCGCAAGACCCGCCACATTTACGTCTCCAACTGGTTCTTCGGCGCCTACATCCTGGTGATCGCGATCCTGCATATCGTCAACAGCGCGGAGCTGCCGGTGACGATGACCAAGTCCTACTCGGCTTACGCGGGCGTGCAAGACGCGATGATCCAGTGGTGGTACGGCCATAACGCGGTGGGCTTCTTCCTCACCACCGCCTTCCTCGGCATGATGTACTACTTCATTCCGAAGCAGGCCGGCCGCCCGATCTATTCGTATCGGCTGTCGGTCGTCCACTTCTGGTCGCTCAACTTCATCTACATGTGGGCCGGCCCGCACCATCTGCAGTACACCGCCCTTCCAGACTGGGCGCAGTCGCTCGGCATGGTGTTTTCGCTGATGCTGCTGGCGCCGTCCTGGGGCGGCATGATGAACGGCATCATGACGCTGTCCGGCGCGTGGCACAAACTGCGCACCGACCCCATCCTCAAGTTCATGGTGACCGCGCTGTCGTTCTACGGCATGTCGACCTTCGAAGGCCCGATGATGGCGATCAAAACGGTGAACGCGTTGTCGCACTACACCGAATGGACCATCGGCCACGTGCACTCGGGTGCGCTGGGCTGGGTGGCGATGATCACGATCGGCTCGATGTATTACCTGATTCCGCGTCTGTTTGGCCGCGAGTCGATGTTCAGCACCAAGCTGATCGAATGGCATTTCTGGCTCTCCACCATCGGCGTGGTGCTGTATATCGCCGCGCTGTGGATCGCCGGGGTGGCACAGGGTCTGATGTGGCGCGCAGCCAATGCCGATGGCACGCTGACCTACAGCTTCGCCCAGGTGCTCAACACCATGTATCCGTTCTACGGCATCCGACTGATAGGCGGTGCCATGTTCTTCAGCGGCATGCTGATCATGGCCTACAACGTCTGGCGGACCACCCGACTGGGTCGCGCGGTCAATGACGCGCCTATCCCACAAGCCGTTCACGCCTAAGGAGACCGACCATGATTTCGCATGAAAGTATCGAAAAAAACCTCGGTCTGCTGATTGTGCTGACCATCCTCATCGTCAGCGTCGGCGGCCTGGTGCAGATCGTGCCGCTGTTCTTCCAGACCTCCACCACCACCGCGGTGGCGGGCCTGAAGCCTTACGCGGCGCTGCAATTGTCGGGACGTGACATCTACATCCGTGAAGGCTGCGTCGGCTGCCATTCGCAGATGATTCGTCCGTTCCGTGCCGAAACCGAGCGCTACGGCCACTATTCGGTGGCAGGTGAGTTCGTCTACGACCGTCCCTTCCTGTGGGGTTCCAAGCGTACGGGGCCCGATCTGCACCGGGTCGGTGGCCGCTATTCCGACACCTGGCATGTGGCGCACTTGATGAATCCGCGCGATGTGGTGCCGGAGTCCAACATGCCGGCCTATCCCTGGCTTGATCGTCCGCTGAAAGACGCTGCCATCCAGAAAAAGATGCGCATGCTGAACGTCGTCGGCCACGGCTATACCGCGCAGGAAATTGCCGAGGCCCCGGCCGCGCTGGAAGGCAGGACCGAGCTCGACGCGCTCATCGCCTACCTGCAGGTGTTGGGCACCCACGCCCCGAAGAATTGAGTCGCCATGGATAGCGGATTAATCAGCGGCATTGTCACAGCCATCTTCATCGTGGTTTTTATCGGCATCGTCTGGTGGGCTTACAGCCGCGGCAACAAGCAGGCATTTGAAGATGCCGGCCGCTTGCCTTTCGAAGAAGACAACGCACCCATCAGCAAGGGAGACAAAAAATGAGTGATTTCACCAGTGGCTTCTGGCCAATTTATATCAGCGTACTCACCCTGCTGAGCATTATCGGCACCTGGGTGTTTCTAAAGAAACAGACCACCCGCAAGCTCGCACCCGGCGAAAAGCCCGAGTTGATGAAACACACCTGGGACGGCGATCTGCAGGATCTGAACAACCCGTTGCCGCGCTGGTGGCTGGGGCTGTTCTACGGCACGATGGTGTTTGCCGTGGTCTATCTCGTGTTGTGGCCGGGGCTGGGCAATTACGCCGGTGTGCTGGGCTGGACCTCCACGGGGGAATACGAAGCCGAAGTGAAAGCGGCAGAAGCCAAGTTCAAGCCGGTATATGCCGGATTCATGCAGCAGGACATCGCCACTGTCGCCGCCGACCCGAACGCGCGCGCCATCGGCAAGAACCTGTTCCTGACCTATTGTTCGCAGTGTCACGGCTCGAATGCGGAAGGCTCCAAGGGCTTCCCCAATCTGACCGATCACGACTGGCTCTATGGCGGCGATCCCGACACCATCGTGGCCACGCTCACCAACGGGCGCGCCGGGATGATGCCGGCGATGGGCGGTGCGCTGGGCAATGACGGCACCAGGGAAGTGGCGAATTACGTGTTGTCGCTGTCCGGCCGCAAACACGATGCCGCGTTGGCCACAGCAGGCCAGGCCAGGTTCGCCGAGAACTGCGCCGCCTGCCACATGCCAGACGGCACCGGCATGCAGGCGTTGGGCGCGCCCAACCTGACCGACAAGGTCTGGCTGTATGGCGGCTCCGAAGCGGCGATCATCGAGACCATCGCCAAGGGTCGCAACGGCGTCATGCCGCCGATGACCCAGACGCTCGGCACCACGTCCAACCAGGAAGCCAAGTTGCACCTGCTGTCAGCCTACGTCTACGGACTGTCGCAAAAGCAATAAGCCACAGCGGCTCGCCGGCTTGCCGGCGAGCCGCTTGAACGCATTGCGCCATGTTTGATGGACAGTGCGCTCAAGCGGCTCAGCCCATCCACGGAAAACACATTGGCCCAGGAAAAACCGTCGTCCTCCGCAGACGTCCCCATCGAGCTACAGCTCTATGCGATCCAGCAGAAGATCCAGCCGCGCGCGGTGCATGGGGTATTTGCCAACTGGCGCATCGCGCTGGTGCTGCTGACGCAGGCGCTCTACTACGGCCTGCCCTGGCTGCAATGGGATAACCGCCAGGCCGTCCTGTTCGATCTGGCCGCACGCAAGTTCTATATCTTTGACCTGGTGTTCTGGCCGCAGGATTTCATCTATCTCACCGGCCTCCTGATCCTGGCGGCGCTGGCGCTGTTCCTCTTCACCGCAGTGGCCGGTCGGCTGTGGTGCGGCTATGCCTGCCCGCAAACCGTTTACACCGAAATTTTCATGTGGGTGGAAGAATGGCTGGAAGGCAACCACCTCGCGCGCAAAAAACTCGACAAATCGTCCTGGACTGCCGGCAAGCTGAGAAAACGCGGCCTCAAGCATGCCGTATGGCTTGCGATCGCGTTATGGACCGGCTTCACCTTCGTCGGCTATTTCTCCCCGATCCAAATGCTCGCCGCCGATACGATCCACGCCAATCTCGGGCCGTGGGAAACCTTCTGGATCCTGTTCTACGGCTTTGCCACCTGGGGCAATGCCGGCTTCATGCGCGAGCAGGTGTGCAAATACATGTGCCCCTACTCGCGTTTCCAGAGCGTGATGTTCGATTCCGATACGCTGACCGTGACCTACGACAGCTCCATCGGCGAGCCGCGCGGCTCGCGCAGCAAAAAAACCGACTACGCTGCAGCAGGCCTCGGCACCTGCGTCGATTGCAATGTCTGCGTGCAGGTTTGTCCCACCGGCATCGATATCCGCGACGGCCTGCAATACGAGTGCATCGGCTGCGCCGCCTGCATCGACGGCTGCGACCAGATCATGGACAAGATGGGCTACCCGCGCGGTCTGATCCGCTACACCACTGAAAACGTGGTGAAAGGCCGCTATCCCGACAGCGGCATTCTCAAGAAGATCATTCGCCCCCGCACAGTCATCTATAGCGTGCTGATGCTGGTGATCAGCGGGGCCTTCGTCTACAGTCTGGCAACCCGGGTGCCGTTGCGCGTTGATGTGGTGCGCGACCGCGCATCGCTGTCGAAGGAAACCGACGAAGGCATGATCGAAAACGTCTACCGCCTGCAACTCATCAACAAGGACGCGCACCCTCACCGCTACACCATTCAGGCGCAGGGCATACCCGGCTTGCAGGTGATACTGCCCAGCCAGAAAATTACAGCTGCGCCTCTGCAAACCATCGACATTCCCGTCAGCCTCGTCGCCGACCCGGTCGAACTGAAAGGCCGCTCGATCGCTGTAAGCTTTACGATCCAGTCCATCGACGATCCCCGCATCAAGGATGACGTCGCGACCAAGTTTTTTAACCGCTAATTGTCCATGAGTCAGATTGCCACGATGAACCCAGCTCAGCATTCCAAACCCTGGTACCGCGAACCCTGGCCGTGGTTCCTGATCAGCCTGCCCGCAACCGCGGTCATCGCCGGGCTGACAACGGTCTGGATCGCCTATCAAAGTGCCGACGGCCTGGTGGTGGGCGATTACTACAAGGCCGGGCTGGCGATTAACCAGACGCTGGCGCGCGATGACGCTGCGCATGCCTTGGGCCTGGCTGCCACCCTGACGCATGATGAGGGCGCACTAGGCATCACACTGACGGGGCGCCTGCAGGCTTTTCCGGGTCAACTCAGTCTCACGCTGGCCCACCCGACCCGTCAGGGGATGGATCAAACGCTCGTGCTCAACCATGCAGGTGGTGGTCATTACCGTACCTCGATGCCTGCCATGGCAGCCGGTAAATGGCATGCCCTGATCGCTGATACCGCTTCCACCTGGCGGCTGTCCGGCGTACTGCACACGCCGCTCGGCGCGCCGGTCACATTGACGGCGATTACCGTATCCACTGTTCAAACCAAGGGAGACTGAAATGGACGTCGTACTCGATATGCTGTTGACCCAACCGATCGGCTTGATGAGTCTGTTCACCATCGTGTTCATCATCGGGATCGGGGTTTACATGTCGGCCTGGGTCAAGCGCAAGATGAACGATCCCAAGGAATGATTCCCGCCACATCAAGGAGCAAGCCATGCTGAAGCGCCTGATCCCCATTCTGTGGCCGTCCTTCCTGGTTGCCGGGGTGGCCGACATCCTGTTCACCACCCTGTTCGACCCGCTGGAAATCCTCTATCGCGGCGAACCGCTGATCGAACAACGCATCGCCGCCTACACCATCGGCTTCTTTGTGTTCTGGCTGCTGGGCATCGCGTCGAGTGCCATGACCTGTTATTTCCAGCGCAGCGCAGACGAAATCAACCGCTGCCCGCTGCCGCCGCCAAAGCGCCCGGAAGGCTGCCCCAAGCGCGATGACGGCAACGGGTGCCACTAAGGCCGGTCAGGCCGTTCTGGAGTAGCGCGGTGGCTCGCTGGCCGCCTGCTTGAGGTAGCGGTCGAAGCACATGCCGATGTTGCGCAGGAACAGGCGGCCGGTGGGTGTCACGCTGACTTTATCGGATTGCAAGGTCACCAGCCCATCGTCCGCCAGTGGGCGCAGATCGTTTAACGCGTCCGCAAAATAATCGGTAAACACGATGCCCCATTCGCGGCCAAATGCAGAGAAATCCAGTTCCAGATCGCACATCACCCGGGTAATGGCTTCACGCTGTATCTGATCGTCGCGGGTGAGCTTGAGCCCGCGCTCGACCGCGAAACCGCTGGCTGCAACGCGTTCCTGATACTGCTTGAGGTTCTTTTCATTCTGCATGTAGACATCAGCCGTCTGGCTGATGCTCGACGCGCCGAACGCCAGAATGTCGCAATCCTTGTGCGTGGTGTAGCCCTGAAAATTGCGCCACAGGGTTTTGTTCTGCTGCGCGCGCACCAGTTCATCTTCCGGGCGCGCGAAATGATCAAGGCCGATGTTGACGTAACCCGCCGCCCCCAGATGCGCATTGACCGCCTGCTGCAACCCAAGACGCGTTGCCGCATCAGGCAAATCGGATTCGTTGATCAGATTCTGGTGTTTTTTCATCCAGGGCACATGTGCATAGCCAAACACCGCTAGGCGATCCGGCGCCCACACGGCCACCCGCTCCAGCGTGCGGCTAAAACTTTCGACCGTTTGCTTGGGCAGCCCGACGATCAGATCGAGATTGATGCTGGAAAAACCCAGTTCGCGCGACCAGTCGAGCACCTGCCGGATCAGAAACTCCGACTGGATGCGGTTGACTGCCTGCTGCACGTGCGGGTCCATGTCCTGCACACCGAACGACAGGCGATTAAAGCCGCATTCGCGCAGCGCCACCAGATGCTCGCGTGTCAGTTCACGCGGATCGACTTCGCAGCTGATCTCGGCATCGGGTGCCAACGTGAAATGCAGGCGCATCATCGCCATCAGGCGGCGAATGTCATCGGGATTCAAATAGGTCGGCGTGCCGCCGCCCCAGTGCAGTTGGCGCACTACGCGCTGGGGGTCAACCAGCAGTGCGGTGCGCGCCATCTCCTGGTCGAGTGTGGCCAGATAGGGTTGGGTTTTTCGATAGTCGCGCGTCGCCACCATATTGCAACCGCAGTAGTAGCAAAGCGAATCGCAGAACGGAATATGGACATAAAGCGAAATCCCGCGATCTGCGGAGGAGGCCGCTAACGCGTCTACCCAGTCGGCTTCGCCAAATTCAGTGTGGAAATAGGGCGCAGTGGGATACGAGGTATAGCGTGGGCCAGATACGCTGTATTTCTGCAGCAGCGCCGCAGTTGTTGACGTCATGAGTGACATCCTTGCAGTAGATATTGTTATCTTTTTATCACATACAACGCCTAAAATCCAGTCCAACGGCTGCGTCGCAGCATTGATCCAAACCTGTTTTTACGCTTTTCAACCGCCTACGGCACAGACAGCTTCAGCGCACCAAAGTCACCGCTGAACAACGACAACTCATCACCCGAAGCAAACTGCCAGCCTTCCAGATGCCCAAAATCGGTTCTGGACTGGGGCTCCAGATCGAGCTTGAATCGTTTGGTCGTCGACAAAGTAGGGTTACGCACGCTGAGTACAACGGTCAGATAGCGGTCGCTGGTGTTTTCGATTACCGCCACCAGGCCCTTTCCCAGCATTGACGAACGGAAATTGACGGCCACCGGCAAGCCGGGTTTTGCCGTTACCGCTGCCTGATAATCCGTTTCCTTGAAGGCCAGTTGTGCTTTCAACAGCTCAATTTCACGCAGGCTTTCAGTGAGTTGATTGCGGGTTTCAACCACATAGCGCTCGGCCTGTTGCCGGGTTTCAACTTCCTTGGACATGCGCCGCTTCAAATCGCCCAGATCAACATTCAGCATGAAAGCGTATAGCGCCAACCCACATACCAACACAACCAACGCCACATTCACGCCAATTGAAATGATCAGCCCGCGCCGCTTCGGCGGAACAGGTGGAATGATGACTGTCTTTGCTGTATCCATACCTATCCGGTATTACGCATCCCGGCAGCGATGGCGTTAATCGAGCGCTTCAAGGGCGTGAGCCAGGATTCCTGCTCTGCATCCCACACGCTCTCGGAACGATAGTGTTTCAGCAGTCGCACCTGGATGTGATTAATCGGATCGATATAGGGTCGGCGGCGCGAAATCGACAAGGCCAATGGCTGATTATCCTCGAGCAGGGAAGCAATCTGTGCAACCTGTTTGACGCCCTCAACGGTGAGGGCATATTCGTCGGCAATCGCACGGTACACCCCCATCGTGTTGGGGTGGTCACACAAGCGCGCATATTCCTCGGATATTTCCATGTCGGCCTTGGTCAGAGCCATCTGCACGTTGGACAACAAACTGCGGAAGAACGGCCACTCGCGGACCATCGCCTGCAAATGTGCCAGTCCGTCCGGCTGCTTGTCGATGAAAGCCTTCAGCGCGCTGCCGATACCGTACCAGGCAGGCAGCGTGTGGCGCGACTGCGCCCAGCCGAACACCCAGGGGATGGCGCGGATCGACGCCAGCGAACGATCGGCTTTCTTGCGGTGCGATGGGCGGCTGCCGATATTCAACAAACCAATTTCAGTGACCGGGGTACTGTCGTAAAAGTAGTCAATAAACCCGGGGAGCGCAATCATCGCACGGTACGCCGTTTCGCCCGCTGCGGCGATTTCGCTCATCCAGTCCAGATAGTCCTGCGGGTAGCGCGCATCACTGGACGCGAGCGCAGTGGCGCTGGCTTTGAGCAGGCCGGTCACGCCCATGCCAATTTCATACATGGCTGTTTCAGGCTTGCTGTATTTGTAATACAGCATCTCGCCCTGCTCGGTGAACTTGATTTCGCCGTTCACCGTGGCGGGGGGTTGCGACAATATCGCATCGTGCGTGGGGCCACCGCCACGTCCCACCGTACCACCGCGACCATGGAACAGACGACATGCAACGCCGAAACGTTGGGTCAGGGCAATGATGGAAAGCTGCGCCTGATAGAGGTTCCAGTTCGACGCCAGAATGCCGCCGTCCTTGCATGAATCCGAATAGCCGAGCATGACTTCCTGATGGTTGCCATTGGCGGTCACCAGCCCACGATAAACCTTGTCCGACAGCAGTTGGTCGAGGATGGATTCGCTGTTTTGCAGGTCTTCCACTGTCTCGAATAGCGGGGCAACCTGAATCCGGCAGAACCAGTCACGCCCATTGTGGCCGCACAGGCCCACCAGTCGCGCCAGCAGCATCACTTCCATCACATGCGAAGCGCTGTTCGTCATCGAAATCACATAGGTGCCGAAAACTTCGTCGCCGACCTCGGCCTGAAGCTTGGCCATGCGGCGGAACACTGCAACCGTTTCGCGCGCTTCGTCATCCAGCACGCCATCGTTCACTGCAATCGGATCGATATGGCCGATCCAGGCTGCCAGGCGCTGCATGCGTTCGGTTTCCGTCGCGCCGGCGTAACCGTCCGGCTGGATACCGTCCCTGCGGGACATAAAATCGGGATCAAGCTGTTTCAGTACCGCAGTAACCGTGCGCGTGTGCACAGTCGATTCCTGGCGAATATCCAGCTGCAGCAGATGGAAACCGAAACTTTCGACCAGGCGAATCAAGGGATGCAAGTCCTGCATGGCCACGATGCGATCGCCATGGCTGATCAGCGAATCGCGCAGCAGGTACAGGTCTTCGAGGAAGGCCGGTGCGTTCTCGTAGGCCAAATGAGAGGTGAAGCTCGGCACATCGGCCAGGCACTGGTGGACGTAGGACAAATTGGCATCCAGCCGCGCCAGCATCATTGCGGCCATGCGCCGATAGGGTTCACGGCTGTATATCTGGACCGCCGTTCCACGGAACACCTGCTCACCAAACTCGGCTTCATATTCCGCCAGTTGCGCCTGGAACGGCGCAGAGGGGGTGCACCAATCGCTGCTATGTGTCAGCGTCTGCCGCAGCTCGAGTACGCGTGCCCGGTACTCGTCGAGCGCGACTTGCATCTGTGTATGCACGGTCCACTCGGTTACATCGGCCGTTACAAACGGGTTGCCATCACGATCCCCGCCGATCCATGAACCAAAGCGGATGAAGCTGGGGACGGTGACCGTTGCTGCGCCGTCCGCTTTCACCCCGTAATGCTTGCGTAGCGCTTTCTCAAAAAACGAATACGCTTTGGGTACGGCATCGAACAGGCTTTCGCGAACGTAATAAAGACCATTGCGCACTTCATCACGCACTTCGAGTTTGGCCGAGCGCAATTCATCCGTGCGCCACATCACCTGAATTTCAGAGGCCAGCTGTGCCTCCAGCTCGCGCTGGTCATTGACGCCCAGGCTGGAGCTGTACAACTGATCACAAAGCAGGAACACCCGGCGCATGCCCTCCATCACCGCGCGGCGGCGCGCTTCAGTGGGGTGTGCGGTAAATACGGGCGAATAATGCAAGCGGTTGACCATCTCCTGCAGCGTGCTCACCGAAACACCCTGCCCCTTGAGCTCGGCCAGGGTGCGATCAAAGGAACCTTCCCACAACGTCATGCCGTGCGACAACATGCGGCGACGGTTGCGATGCGCAAAGCTTTCTTCCGCCACGTTGACCAGCTTGAAGTAACTGGAGAAGGCCCGCACCACCAGTTCCACCTTGTTGGCGGGCATGGCGTCGATCATTTCCATCAACTCGGTGCGACGTTGCTGGTCTTCCTGCTGCTGCAACTCGGCAAAGCCGCGACGCAGGGTTTCAACCGCTTCGAACACCTCCTCGCCAGCAAATTGCAACAGCACCTGGCCGAGCAAGGTGCCGAGCAATTTGACCTGCGCGCGCAGGTGGTCATCTGTCAGGAGGGTATCGGGAGCATTCATAAGTGGACAGCGTGGGTTAATGCGGCAAAGCCGGCTATTTTCTCACACTCAGCCCGCATCACCCAACCGCGAGCCGCGCGTTGCGGAACATGCGTAGCCAGGGGCTTGCGCCCTGCATGCCTTCCGGCTTCCATGACAATTGCGCGGCGCGGAATACCCGTTCGGGATGCGGCATCAGAATGCTGAAGCGGCCCTCCGCGGTGGTAAACCCGGTGAGCCCGGCGGCTGAGCCATTCGGGTTCTGCGGATAGGCTTCGGTCGGCTCGCCATGGTGATCGACATAGCGCAAGGTAGACAGCGCTTGCCCCGCGTGCGCCGCGTCACGAAATGCAACCCGACCTTCACCGTGCGATACCGCGATCGGCATCACCGAGCCCGCCATGCCAGCAAAGAAAAGCGACGGCGAAGCCAGCACTTCAACCAGTGCAAAGCGGGCCTCGAACTGCTCCGACAGGTTGCGCTCGAAGCGCGGCCAGGCTTCAGCGCCTGGAATCAGGTCGTGCAACTGGCTCATCATCTGGCAGCCGTTGCACACGCCCAGCGCAAAGGTGTCGGCACGATCGAAAAAATCCGCAAACTGGTCGCGCGCACGCGGATTGAACAAAATCGACTTGGCCCAGCCGCCGCCCGCACCCAGCACGTCGCCGTAGCTGAAGCCGCCGCATGCCGCCAGGCCGGTAAAGTCGCCCAGGCTGACCCGCCCAGAAAGGATGTCGCTCATGTGGACATCGACTGCGGCAAAACCGGCGGCATCGAACGCTGCCGCCATTTCGACCTGGCCGTTGACGCCCTGCTCGCGCAACACCGCAATGCGCGGACGCTTGCCGCTGGCGATGAAGGGCGCCGCGATGTCGGCCTGCGCATCGAAACCCAGGGCGTAGTGCAGCCCCGGATCGGCGGCATCCGCATGCGTTGCAAACTCCTGTTCGGCACACGCAGGGTTGTCGCGCAATTTCGCCATTTCGTAGCTCGTGCGCGCCCAGCAGCTTTGCAGATCGGTGCGCGCCTCGTCGAGAATCAGCTTGTCATTACGCAATACCCGCACCCGATCCATCGTATTCAGCTGCGCAACAACATGAAACTCACTGCGCAGATCGGCATCGACAAAAGCCTGCATCACCACCTGCATGTCGGTACGGCGGATTTGCAACACTGCCCCGGCTTCTTCGTTGAACAGCACATTGAACATGCGCGTGCTATAGCCCGCTTCGCTCAGGGCTTCCGGTTCCGACAGGCCTTCGTCCTCAACTTCATGGCGAATCTGGTCGAGGCACAACTCATCCACGTCCAGATCCAGTCCACAGTGGCCGGCAAACGCCATTTCGCACAAGGCCGCAAGCAAGCCGCCATCGGAACGATCGTGATAGGCCAGCAGTTTCCCGTCCGCGTTCAGTGCCTGCACCGTGTCAAAGAACGCACTCAGCGCAGTGGCGGTCGGCGCGTCCGGGCAACGGTCGCCCACCTGTTTGTAGGCTTGCGCAAAACTCGAGGCGCCGAGGCGGTTCTTGCCCAGCCCGAGGTCGATCAGCACAATATCCGTCTCGCCCCTATCGGTGCGCAGCTGTGGCGTGAGGTGCGCAGTCGCATCGGGGGTGTTGGCAAACGCCGAAATCACCAGCGAGATCGGCGAGGTCACCGCCTTCTTCTCGCCGTCGGCATCCCACACGGTCTTCATGCTCATCGAATCCTTGCCGACCGGGATCGAAACGCCCAGCGCCTGACAATAGTTCGAGACCGCCGCCACGGTATCGAACAGCGCCGCATCCTCGCCGGGGTGGCCGGCTGGCGCCATCCAGTTGGCCGACAGCTTCACCTGAGCGAGGCCATCGACGCGCGCTGCAGCCATGTTGGTAATCGCCTCGACGATCGCCATGCGGCCCGATGCGGGCGCATCGATCAGCGCCAGCGGCGCTTTCTCGCCGATGGAAAACACCTCGCCCTGCGTAGTCTGGTAGCCCGCCAGCGTGATGGCACAGTCGGCGACGGGGATTTGCCACGGCCCCACGCATTGATCGCGCGCAGTGAGTCCCCCGACCGACCGATCGCCGATGGAAATCAGGAATATTTTCGACGCCACGCCCGGCATCGCCAGCACGCGATAGGCCGCATCGCGCAGTTCGACCCCATCGAGGACCAGCGGAGCAGGCTGGGTTGCCTGATGCACGACGTCGCGCGTCATGCGTGGCGGCTTGCCGAGCAACACCTCGAGATCCATGTCCACCGGCGCATTCTGGAAATGGCTATCCGTCACCTGCAACTGGTTGTCTTCAATGGCTTCGCCCAGCACCGCGAACGGGCAGCGCTCGCGCTCGCAGATCGCTCGAAATTCGCCGATGCGCTGCGGCGGGATTGCCAGCACGTAGCGCTCCTGCGCCTCGTTGCACCAGATTTCGCGCGGCGACATGCCGGACTCTTCCGACGGTGCGGCGCGCAACTCGAAGCGTCCGCCACGGCCACCGCCATGCACCAGTTCGGGCAGCGCGTTCGACAAACCGCCGGCGCCCACGTCATGAATCGACAGGATCGGATTGGCCGCGCCCAACTGCCAGCAGCGATCGATCACCTCCTGCGCGCGCCGCTCCATTTCGGGGTTGCCGCGCTGCACCGAATCAAAGTCGAGATCGGCCGCGTTGGAACCGGTGTCCATCGACGAGGCCGCGCCGCCGCCGAGGCCGATCAGCATGCCGGGGCCGCCCAACTGGATCAGCAGGGTGCCGACCGGCAGCATTTTCTTGTCGACGTGGTCGTCGCGAATGCTGCCAACGCCGCCTGCCAGCATGATGGGCTTGTGGTAACCGCGACGTTGCCCCGCCACGGTTTCTTCAAAGGTGCGGAAATAGCCCGCCAGGTTGGGACGGCCGAATTCGTTGTTGAACGCCGCTGCGCCAATCGGGCCTTCAAGCATGATCGCAAGCGGTGTAACGATGCGCTCGGGCTTGCCATAGGCATCGGTTTCCCACGGTTGCGTGTAGCCCGGAATATTCAGGTTCGATACCGAAAACCCGCCCAAACCGGCCTTGGGCTTGGAGCCGGTTCCGGTCGCCCCTTCGTCGCGTATTTCGCCGCCGCTGCCGGTGGCCGCACCCGGAAACGGCGAAATCGCCGTCGGGTGGTTGTGCGTTTCCACCTTCATCAGCACATGGGTCATCTCGCTGCTGTAGGCATAGCTGCCGTCGCCACGCGGATAAAAACGGTCGATCTGCGCGCCCTCGATGACCGAGGAGTTGTCCGAATAGGCCACCACCGTACCTTCGGGATGGGCGGCATGGGTATCGCGGATCATGCCGAACAGCGACTTGTCTTGCGCGGCGCCGTCGATCACCCACGAGGCGTTGAATATCTTGTGGCGGCAATGCTCGGAATTGGCCTGCGCAAACATCATCAGTTCGACATCGGTGGGATTGCGCCCGATGCGGGTGAAGTTGTCGACCAGGTAATCGAGTTCGTCGTCCGACAGCGCCAGTCCGAGACTGCGATTGGCGACTTCCAGTGCAGCACGGCCGCCTGCGATGACATCAACCGTAGCCAACTCGCGCGGGGCCACATGCTGAAACAGGACCTGCGCATCGTCCAGCGAACCCATTACCGATTCGGTCATGCGGTCGTGCAGCAGCGGCAGCAGCGCAGTCAACGCCGCTCCAGACAGCACACCGCCCTGCGGGTCACACAAGCGATATGCCACGCCGCGCTCAATCCGGCGCAGTTGGGTGATGCCGCTGTTTTTGAGAATATCGGTCGCCTTGGACGACCACGGAGAAATCGTGCCCGGTCGCGGCGTAACCACAAGCTGAATCTCGCCGGCTGCGGGGCGATCGGTTGGTGTGCCGTAATCCAGTGTTTTGGCCAGCTGCTGGCTGGCTGCCGCATCCAGCTCGGCGTCCAGTTCCAGAAAATGCCAGTAACGTGCTGTCAGATCGCCCAGCGCGATTCCAAGCCGGGCGGCTTCCTGGCGAATCTTGTCAATGCGGAAAGCGGACAGTGCGGCACTGCCGGGGAGCGATACGATGGAAGACATGTGCGGCTTTGCAAACAGGCAAAGGCGCTATTTTAGCCGATTGACCGACGCCTACGGGGTGTCCTTTTGACCTGTTCCAGCCTGCTTTTGCCAAACCTCAAGGCATCCGAGACCACAAAAATGATGCACGTAGTCCTGCGTATCCGTCACCTTCACGGCATCAGCCGGGATCTCCGCCAGGCACACCTCACAGGCCAGCCGCGTGCAACCGGCTTCGTCGGCACACTGCGCCACCACTCCGCCGGCAGGATTTCGATTATGCATAGTCATACGGCACTCCATAAATATCCACCATTTGAAGTATAGGCTGCCAGGGCTGGCCTGCAATCAAACCGCACTGCGGCTTGGGATCGATCAATACCCGGCTTCCTTGATTGCCGTCTTGATGATTTTGTAATCCGCTTCCTTGTCGATCACGAAGCCCGTCACCTTGCTGTGGATGGTTTTCTGCAGTTGCAGGATCGCATCCGGTCGCAATGCGACAGCTGCGGCACCCAGCTTGTTCTGCTCGACAGTCGTGAGCCGGTTGCTCGCCATCAGGGTGAAATCCGGGGTGTTGGGCAAAGGCACCCAGACCTCGAAATCGCCTTTTGCCAGCAACGCATCGGCAGCCTTGCTGCGCAAACTGCCCGCCTGGGCATGGTTACGCTCCAGCGCGATGGTCACGTCCTCCTGCGTCTTGAAATTGACGATCTTGAGCGACAACATACCCGCGCTGTTGCGCTTGACGGCGTAGCGGCCCATCACATCCAGCCAGGACTCTTTTTCGGTCATGGCGACGGTTTCGATCGGAACACCCTTGCGCCGGACCATGATGCCGGCGGCCTGGTCTTTCACCCGAGCGACGGGGGAGTAATCATTATCCAGTACGGAAACAGCGACCGACGGCGGCACAAAATACAAATCCAGCCGACCCTTCTCCAGGGATTTAAGCGTGGTTTTTATAGTGCGGAACAAGGTGAGTTTGGGTTCCAGACCGCCGCCCAGTGAAGCCGCCAGCGCCTGAGCAAAGGGCATGGCTGCCGCACGAAAATCGTCCATGAAAATATCAGCCTTGCCGGTGCCGGGGTAGATACCGATGGTCAGTTCCGAATCATCGGCATACGCTATCAGCGGCAAAGCGGGTAGCAGCGTCAGGCCTGCCAGAAATTGTCGTCTTTGCATGAGAGTCTCCATTGGTTTGGTCACCGGCTATCCGGCTCAAACTTAACGGCAGACCAATAGGCCACCTTGATATCCGTTATGCGTGGTCTTTTTTGACCAGGCATGCCGTTGGCTAAAACCAGACCGCATCCGCTTTGCGCTGACGAAGGCTAAGATAATCGTAATACACGCTTTCGGTCCCATGGCCTCATGCTGATTTCCCCGTCCACTCTCGTTGCTCCACCCCTACACATGGCTGCAGATATCCGGGCCATCGAGCAGCACTGGGCGGCGGCCCATCCCAAGGCCGCATTGATGGAACAGGCCGGCAATGCTGTTGCAGAACTGGCAGGGACAGTGGCCGACGAATCGGGCGCACCGGTCCTGATCCTGGCTGGCCCGGGCAACAATGGGGGCGATGCATTGGTGGCTGCGCGCTTATTAAGCGAGCGCGGCCTCCGCGTGTGGGTCGTCAGCCATACCGACCCACGCCAACTGCCCCCCGATGCCGCGCGCGCATGGACGCGCTGGCATGACTGCGGTGGCACTATCCTGAACGAAATACCCCGTTCGCAAGCTTTCAGCCTGATCATAGACGGGTTGTTCGGCGCCGGGCTGCAGCGCGACATCAGCGGCGAAGCGGCACACCTGATCGCCCTGGCCCAGGGTTTGGACTGCCCCAAACTCGCCATCGACCTGCCGAGCGGCCTCGACTGCGACAGTGGCCGGATCCGGGGTTGTGCGTTACGTGCCGACCACACGCTCACCTTGCTCGGCCTCAAGCCCGGCCTGCTCACCGCCGACGGGCCGGACTACGCCGGCACACTGCATCTGGACACGCTGGGGGTCGACCCGGTCGGCAAGCCCGCCATCCCGGGGATCGCACTGACGCAATTGGCACCTCACCACCGGCTCCCCGCACGCGCCTACAATAGCCACAAAGGCCTGTACGGCCACATCGGCATCATCGGTGGGCAAAACGGCATGGTCGGTGCCTGCCTGATCGCCGGACGCGCCGCGCTGCAGCATGGCGCAGGCAGCGTCACCCTGGGCACGCTGGATGAACGCATCGTGGTGGATTACGCTGAACCGCGGCTGATGTTTGCCTCGCCCGAAACGCTTCTGGGCGCCCCTATGAGCGTGCTGGCCATTGGCCCCGGGCTGGGGCAGAGCCCGCGCGCGCATGCGCTACTGGAAGCTGCGCTTGCGGCAGCCTGCCCGCTGGTGCTGGATGCCGACGCACTGAACTTGTTGGCCAGCGACCCCAATCTGGCCAAGCTAGCCACCCGGCGAAGTCAACCCACCCTGCTCACGCCGCATCCCGGCGAAGCGGCACGCCTGCTCAGCCTATCCGTGGCGGACGTTCAGGCAAACCGGATCGAGAGTGCCCGCTTGCTCAGTCAAAACTATCGTGCCGAAATCGCCTTGAAAGGCGCCGGCACCGTGATTGCGCATCCCGATGGCCGCTACGCCATCAACACCAGCGGCGGACCCTGGCTCGCCCAGGCCGGCTCGGGTGACCGCCTCACCGGCATGGCGGCCGCCTTGCTGGGACAGGGGATGAGCGCGGGTAATGCCCTGGAAGCGGCGGTTTGGCTGCACGGCAATCCTGTCTGATCCCGCCACCGCACGGCATGCGGCCTGTTAACCGTTAGTCCCTTATCGCCCAAGTTGTTACATTTCGTGAGCAAAAAATCGAAATCTTTAACCACCAAGACACCAAGGAAACCAGGATGCACAACGCCTTTGCCTTTCTTGATGCGACTTTGTGTTCTTGGTGTCTTGGTGGTGAAGTCTTTTCCGGCTTGTCCAGCTTGGGATAGTTAAAGTAAGTTGATTCCATGACGATATTAAGGCTATACCCTCCCCCTCATCCAGCCCGAATAACCCGCTGAATCCATGAAGACAAGCTCGCAACATCTCGGGATGGGCGCCCGGATCGGGATCGGCTTTATCGTCGTGCTGATCCTGATGGTTGCGCTCAGCGCGATCGGCTTGCGCTACGTAGCCGATGCCAACCAGCGCCTGAAGGAGATCGCCCTAAACAACAACGTCAAGACCGAACTCGCCACTGAAATGCACAGCGCGCTGCGCGAGCGCGCGCTCGCGATGCACGCCCTGCCCATTCTTGACGACCCGTTCGACAAGGATGCCGAGATCCAGCGCTTCAATGCGCAAGGCAATGTTTATCTTCAGGCGCGGGATCGCCTCGAGCGCATGCCGCTCAACCCGAAAGAAAGCGAGATCCTGGCCCGCATCCGCGAACTGACCCAGGAGACGCAATCCAAGGTGCAAGTGGTGGTGGAGATGTCCACCTTCAGCGATAACCAGACAGAAATATTCGACCGGTTACGCAACGTGGTCATACCCCGGCAGCGCGCCATCGCCGAGCAAGTCGGCGCCCTGCTTGAGCTGCAGCGCGAGCAAACGGCTGCCGCGGTGCACCATGCGGAAACCTCGTATGCACGCGTGCGCAACCTGATGCTGGTGCTGGGTGCGGCGGCGTTGCTGCTGGGAATGACAATTGCCGGACTTGTCAGCCGGTGGGTGGCGCGCCAAGCCAGGCAGCTCGCCGACCAGGCCATGTTCGATCCGCTGACCGGTTTGCCCAACCGCTTGCTGCTGCATGACCGGATCAAGCACGAGATCGATCTGTCCAAACGCGCGCAGTCGTCGTTTGGGGTGGTCCTGCTGGACCTCGACCGATTCAAGGAAGTCAACGACACCCTGGGGCATAACGTCGGTGACGAACTGCTGCGAGAAGTCGGGCGCCGGTTGAAAGAGACGGTACGCGCCGAAGACACCGTGGCGCGGCTGGGCGGCGATGAATATGTCGTACTGGTCCACAACCTGGACCCCCAAGGCGCCCCGTTTATCGCGAACAAGGTGCTTTCTGCACTGGACAAACCCTTTCACTGGGAAAACCAGAGCATCGACATTGATGCAAGTCTCGGGCTATCGTTCTACCCATCCCAATGCAACGATGCCAGCGATCTGCTGCGGTGCGCCGATATCGCGATGTATACGGCGAAGCGCGCCGGCAAGGGGTATGCCTTGTATTCCCCGGATCAGGAGCGTACCAGCCGCGGTGATCTTTCGCTCAAGAGCGAGCTGCGCGAAGCCATCCAGACCGATCAGCTCTGCCTGCATTATCAGCCGCAAATCGACCACCGCAGTCAGCGCGTGGTGGGGCTGGAAGCCCTGGTACGCTGGAATCATCCGCAGCGCGGCTTTCTGCCACCCGACACCTTCATTCCACTGGCGGAGGATGCAGGTCTGATCGGCCCGCTCACCCACTGGGTGCTCAAAGCCGCACTGGCCCAGCTCGTAGCGTTGCATCAGCAGGGCCACCTGCTGAACATGGCGGTCAACCTCTCGGCGCGCAATCTGCACGACATGGAACTCCCCGCCAGTGTTCGCCACCTGCTCACGGAAAGCGGAATCGACCCGAAATACCTCACCCTCGAGATCACCGAGAGTGCGGTGATGTCCAACCCCAGCGATGGCCTCGTCATCCTCACCGAACTTGACCAAATGGGGGTGACGCTTGCGATCGATGATTTTGGCACCGGCTATTCCTCGCTCGCCTATCTCAAGCGCCTGCCGGTCGACGAACTGAAAATCGACAAGTCCTTTGTGATGGAAATGGAAGCGAACGAAAACGACGCCGTGATCGTGCGTTCCACCATTGATCTCGCCCACAACCTGGGGCTCAAGGTTACGGCCGAAGGGGTGGAAACCCAGGCTGCCTGGGACACCTTAAGCCAGCTTGGGTGTGACCAGTCGCAAGGCTATTTCATGGGCCGACCGATGTCGGTGGAAAATCTGGATCAATGGCTGAGTGGATCAGCTCGCTCGACACTTGCAGCGAGTGCTATCCGCACAATGTAAGGCCAACGCTTTTTTAGCAGACGCGATTTTTCAGATAAGCCGCAAATGCGTCCTGCACTTCAGGATGCTTCAAAGCGTATTCCACGGTGGCCTGCAGATAGCCCAGCTTGCTGCCGCAATCGTAACGTACCCCGTCAAACGCATAAGCCAGCACCTGTTGCTCGATCAGCAGGGCCGCAATGGCATCGGTGAGTTGCAGTTCCCCGCCCGCGCCGGGTTTCAGATTTTCGATATGGTGAAAGATACGCGGCGTGAGGATATAGCGCCCCACCACAGCCAGCGTGGATGGTGCGTCTTCAGGTTTGGGTTTCTCGACAATCGCATTCACGCGCGACACGCGCTCACCCATGGGAGTCGCATCGACGATGCCGTAGGACGCGGTTTCCTCAGGCGCAACCTGCTGAACGCCCAACACCGAACACTGGTAAAAATCGTACTGGTCGACCATCTGCTTCATCACCGACGGCTTGCCGTCGATCAGATCGTCGGCGAGGATGACCGCGAAAGGTTCGTTGCCGACCACCGGCTGCGCGCACAACACCGCATGTCCCAACCCCAGGGCTTCTGCCTGGCGGATGTAAATGAAATTAACGCCGGCCGGCCGGATCGACTGCACCAGTTCCAGCACACGCTTCTTGCCACGCGCTTCCAATTCGGTTTCAAGCTCGTAGGCCTTGTCAAAGTGATCCTCGACCGTGCGCTTGGTGCGGCTGCTGATGAAAATGATGTCGGTGATGCCGGCATCCATTGCTTCTTCAACCGCATATTGAATCAGCGGCTTGTCGACAATCGGCAGCATTTCCTTGGGGCTGGCCTTGGTGGCGGGCAAAAAACGGGTGCCCAAACCGGCAACTGGAAATACGGCTTTTTTGACTGTTTGCATGTCTCTTCCCTGGGTAATTCTTGGTTCAGAAATCCAACGGGTGCTGCCCCGAAGGGTTATTCGATGCCAGCAAGGCAAGCAACCCGGCTTCGTCGAGAACATTCACGCCGAGTGCCTGTGCTTTCGCCAGCTTGCTGCCAGCCTCCTCGCCCGCCACCACGTAATCGGTTTTTTTCGAAACCGACCCCGCCACTTTGCCGCCCGCGGCCTCGATCTTTTCTTTCGCGTTATCCCGCGTCAAGGTCGGCAAGGTGCCGGTCAAAACCAGCGTCTTGCCGGCAAGGATACCCGACGATTGTTTCACGCCTGCAGTCTCGGGCCAATGTACGCCGGCCACTCGCAGCTTGTTGACCACGTCAAGATTATGCGGCTCGGCAAAGAACTGGATGATCGACTGCGCGACGACAGGCCCGACATCGCGCACCACCAACAGCTCGGCTTCCGTCGCCGCAACCAACTTGTCCAGCGCACCGAAAACCTGCGCCAGGTCTTTCGCGGTGGCCTCACCCACATTGCGTATGCCGAGTGCAAAAATGAAGCGCGCCAAAGTTGTGGCCTTGCTCGCCTCGATTGCCGAGATCAGATTGGCTGCCGACTTCTCGGCCATGCGATCGAGTCCGGCCAGCGTTTCCAGATTGAGTTCATACACCTCGGCGGGGGTATGCACCAAACTGCGCTCGACCAGTTGATCGACCAGCTTGTCGCCCAAGCCTTCGATATCCATCGCCCGACGGCCCGCAAAATGCAGCAAGGCCTGCTTGCGCTGCGCCGGGCAATACAGGCCGCCGGTGCAGCGTGCCGCCGACTCACCTTCCAGTCGCACCACGTGCGATCCGCATTCGGGGCAGGTGGGATAGGCTTCCAGCAAATTGAATCGTGGCGGCGCGGGATCGGGCCGCTTCTCCGCCACCACGGCAACGACCTCAGGAATCACGTCACCGGCACGCCGTACGATGACGGTATCGCCGACGCGCACATCCTTGCGGTCAATTTCATCCTGATTGTGCAGCGTGGCGTTGGTCACCGTCACGCCGCCGACGAATACCGGGGCCAAGCGTGCTACCGGCGTCAACGCACCGGTGCGTCCCACCTGGATATCAATGCCAAGCAGCGTGGTCAGTTGTTCCTGCGCCGGGTATTTGTGCGCCACCGCCCAGCGCGGCTCGCGCGTGAGAAAGCCCAATTCGCGCTGCAGATCATAACGATTGACCTTGTACACCACGCCATCGATGTCGAATGGCAACTGATCGCGGCGCGCGGCGATGTCGTCGTGGAACGCAATCAAGGCCGCAGCGCCGAACCCGGTGACGCGCTCGACGCACACGGGCACCCCCAGCTCCAACAAGGCATCGAGCGTCGCGCTATGCGAAACGGGCTGCGTCCATCCCTGAACCTCGCCCAGACCATAGGCAAAGAAAGTCAGCGGGCGTTGTGCCGCCATCGCCGGATCCAGCTGACGAATACTGCCCGCCGCGCCGTTACGCGGATTGACCAGCGTCGGTTTTCCAGCCTCGCGCTGGCGGGTGTTGTAGCGCTCAAACTCATCGCGCCGCATGAACACTTCGCCCCGCACTTCCAGCACGGCTGGCGGCGATGTTGTGTTCAGGCGCAACGGGATGACATGCACAGTTCGGATGTTCTGGGTCACGTCCTCGCCGGTTTCGCCATCACCGCGCGTAGCCGCTTGCACCAGCACGCCATGTTCGTAACGCAGGTTAATTGCCAGGCCATCGAACTTCAGTTCTGCTGCGTACTCGATCGCCGGATCGCGTTCATCCAGCCCCAACTCGCGTCGCACCCGCGCATCGAAGGCTTGCGCACCGCTGGCCTCAGTATCCGTTTCGGTGCGGATCGACAGCATCGGCACTGCATGCCGAACTGGTGCAAAGCCATCAAGTGGCTTGCCCCCTACGCGCTGGGTGGGTGAGTCGGGCGTAGCAAGTTCGGGATATTCGGCTTCGAGTGCCTGGAGCTCGCGAAAAAGCCGGTCGTATTCCGCATCGGGAATGGTCGGCTGATCGAGAACGTAGTAGGCGTGGTTGTGGCGCTCGATTTCCTGGCGCAACTGGATGACGCGTGCCAAGACTTCGGGTGACGCCATCAGGAAAACAGACGCAGCGCCCGCCTTGAACCAGAAGGCACGCCGCGCGCTTC
Source organism: Thiobacillus sp. (assembly GCA_031426835.1). Classification (GTDB taxonomy): domain Bacteria; phylum Pseudomonadota; class Gammaproteobacteria; order Burkholderiales; family Thiobacillaceae; genus Thiobacillus. The sequence goes on along the minus strand of JASJPF010000037.1, from coordinate 24,969 downwards.
CATGCGCTCGTAGATTTGGGTAAGTTGGGTGCGAATCTTCTCGATGCCGGTATCGGTCAACGGACGCAGATTGTCATCGACCAGTATCCCGCCCACTTCATTGGCCAGCTTGCGCCCAAACGCAACCATGCCATCGAATACTTTAAGGCCGTCTGGAACACGCGGCACATCGAACTGCAGCGTGACACCCTGGGATGTTTGTCCTTCGATCACCGTTGCGCTGAACGGCTCGGCGTCATGGTTGCACAGGGCAAAGAGCGGCTCGCCACGACTGTCCAGCAATTGGTATACGCCATCAATGCCCAGCACCATGTTGCAGGTTTCAGCTTCGCGCACGATACGCGTCAGGTTCACAGCGCCTTCGCCGCGCGCCACCACATTCAAGCCAATCAGGACGTCGACGTCGACGCAGAAACGATCAATGGCCAGCGCACGTTCCAGTGCATCGGCCGTGTCATCGCAAGCGATGCGCAAGCCGTGTGCCTGTGCGGTGGCTTGCAGCAATTCGCACAAAGCCGTCAATTGATCTTCCTGCGCAGCGCCATTGCGATCGGCCAACTGCAGGGTCACCACCACTTGCTGATAGTGCACATCCCGCCAGGGCTGGACGTCTTCCCAATCGGCAGCGGCCACCGGCAGCCCAAGCCAGCGAACGGTCTTGCCCAGCGTACGGGCCTGATTGAACGCATCGGCAAACACATTGGCCAGCACACCCTCGCTGCCAATGCGAATGCGGTACTCCATCAGTTCATCATAAGGTGCGGGTTTTGCGACAACAGGCGGACTTTCCCGGGTTGTCGAACGTAGTGGGGCAGATGGCACCGAAGCGGGCTCAAGCTTGGGGATGGGTGCTGGTGCCGATACCGCCAAGTCGTCCATCGATTGCGCTGGCGGGTTATCCCCATCGATATGCAAATGAGGTTCGTTGACTTCCGCTTCCGTCCTTATATCAAAAGCGGGTTCGCGTAACGCCGGCTCGACTCGATTGAGTCTCTCGCGTGGCACTGCGTCGGGGTGCACCAGCGCATCCCCCATTGGTGTTTTAAAGGCCGCATCCGTCTGTTTGCGGAAACGGCGTTCCTGACTCCAGTTAAATAGCAATACCGCGACAACGACAGCCGCGCCAATGATCAATAACCAGATTTGCAAATCACTCATTCATTTTCCCTGCTGAACGGAGTGGGTAGGTACCACCCGAACGAACCATTCGTCCGGTGCGATCATCCCCAACTCATTACGCGCACGTTCTTCAATTGCGTCGCGCCCCTGCTTGAGGTCATCCACTTCGGCCAACAAGCCCGTGTTGCGTGCCAGCAGGCGTTTATTCAGCGATTGCTGTGTGTCAATACCCATCGCACGCTCTCGCACTTTCAACCAGCCCCCCTCACCCAGCCACAACGGATATTGCAACAACACAACCGCAACGGCCAGCACCCAGGTCAAACCCCGGCTGCGAATGCGGGCGAAAAGCTTGCCCGCATTGAAGTCAGCCGCGCTGGCGGAAAGCATCGCGTCCAGGGTAGGTCGCCGTGTCACCGAGTTCTTCTTCGATGCGCAGCAGCTGGTTGTATTTCGCCATACGGTCGGAACGCGACAACGAGCCGGTTTTGATCTGACGGGCGTTGGTAGCCACGGCCAGATCAGCGATGGTGGTGTCCTCGGTTTCGCCCGAACGGTGCGAAATCACCGACGTGTAGCCTGCCTGCTTGGCCATCTCGATGGCCAGAAAGGTTTCCGACAAGGTGCCGATCTGGTTGACCTTGATCAGGATCGAGTTGGCGACGCCCTTCTCGATGCCTTCCTTGAGGATTTTCGAATTGGTCACAAACAGATCGTCGCCCACCAGTTGCACGCGCGAGCCGAGCTTGTCGGTGAGGATCTTCCAGCCATCCCAGTCGCCTTCGGCCATGCCGTCTTCGATGCTGATGATGGGGTATTTGTCGCACCAGGCCGCCAGATAATCGGTCAGCTCAGCCGAGGTCAGCTTCAGGCCTTCTGAATCGAGGTTGTAGCGGCCGTCCTTGTAGAACTCGGAGGCCGCGCAGTCCACACCAATCGCGACGTCAATGCCAGGCTGCAGGCCGGCAGCTTCAATCGCCTGAACAATCAGTTTCAGTGCGGCTTCGTGCGACTCCAGGTTGGGCGCAAAACCGCCTTCGTCGCCGACGGTCGTCGCCATGCCGGCATCATCCAGCAGTTTTTTCAACGCGTGGAATACTTCGGCGCCGTAACGCAACGCTTCACGGAAGCTTGGTGCGCCGACCGGGATCACCATGAATTCCTGCATGTCGATGTTGTTGTTGGCATGTGCGCCGCCGTTGATGATGTTCATCATCGGCACCGGCAAGGCCATCGGCGCTGCGCCACCCAGGTAACGGTACAAAGGCAGCCCGGCCTGTTCGGCAGCGGCACGCGCGCACGCCATCGACACGGCCAGCATCGCATTGGCGCCCAAGCGTGATTTGTTCTCGGTGCCGTCGAGTTCGATCATGGTCTTGTCGATGAAGGCCTGGTCTTCGACATCCAGACCGATAATCGCTTCACAGATTTCGGTATTGACGTGTTCGACGGCATTCAGCACGCCCTTGCCGAGATAACGTGACTTGTCGCCATCGCGCAACTCGATCGCTTCGCGGCTGCCGGTGGAGGCGCCAGACGGCACGGCGGCGCGACCCAACACGCCAGACTCCAGCAGCACATCGGCTTCAACAGTGGGATTGCCTCGGGAGTCCAGAATTTCCCGTGCGATGACATCAATAATTGCGCTCAATTTATTCTTCCTGATCAGTTCGAATGCTGTAATCGCAGCACTCAGTTTTTAACAAGTTTGTTTTCGATGAAGCCGCGCTGTTTGACCAGCGTGTCGATTTCCTTCAACGTTTCCAGCAATTCTTTCATCATGTCGAGCGGCCATGCGTTCGGGCCATCAGACAGCGCGACGGCCGGATTCGGATGCGTCTCGGCAAACACGCCCGCAACACCGCAGGCTACCGCCGCGCGTGCCAGCACCGGCACAAATTCGCGCTGACCACCGCTGGTGGTGCCCTGCCCGCCCGGCTGCTGCACCGAATGCGTCGCATCGAATACCACAGGGCAACCAGTGTCGCGCATGATGGCCAGCGCACGCATGTCAGACACCAGCGTGTTGTAGCCAAAGCTGACACCGCGCTCGCACACCATGATCTGTTCGTTGCCCACCGCGCGCGCCTTGTCGACCACGTTCTGCATGTCCCACGGCGCCAGAAACTGGCCCTTCTTGATGTTGACCGGGCGGCCGGTGCGCGCAACATTTTGAATGAAGTTGGTCTGACGACAGAGGAAAGCCGGCGTTTGCAGCACATCGACTACCGCAGCCACTTCGTTCAGCGGCGTATCTTCGTGCACATCGGTCAATATCGGCACGCCTATCTTCGCCTTCACTTCCGACAGAATGCGCAAACCTTCCTCAAGCCCCAGCCCGCGAAAGGATTGGGTCGACGAGCGGTTGGCCTTGTCGAACGAGGACTTGTAGATGAAAGGAATATCCAGCGACAAGCACAGTTCTTTCAACTGACCGGCAGTATCCATCGCCAGCTGTTCGGATTCGATCACACAAGGTCCGGCAATCAGGAACAAAGGGTGGTCGAGTCCCGCTTCAAAATGACAGAGTTTCATGCGTGCTCCTGCGTTTGCTTGATGAGTGCAGCCTGAGCCAGCGCAGCCTTCACGAAAGAGATGAAAAGCGGATGACCGTTACGCGGATTGCTGGTGAACTCGGGGTGGAACTGACAGCCAATAAACCAGGGATGCACCGAAGTCGGCAGCTCCACCATTTCACACAGATCGGTACCCGGTGCACGACCAGCCACGACCAGGCCACGGGCTTCAAGCTCAGCCAGCAACGTGTTGTTGACTTCATAACGGTGGCGGTGACGTTCGACAATACTGGCCGCGCCATAGGTCTCGCGCGCCAGCGTGCCTTCCTTGAGTTCGCAAGGCTGACCGCCAAGGCGCATGGTGCCACCGAGGTCTGACAGCAGGCTGCGCTTTTCAATCTGGCCGTCCCGATCCAGCCATTCGGTAATCAGACCAATGACCGGGTGCGTCGTGGCTGGCTCGAACTCGGTGGAATGTGCGTCCGCCATACCGGCCACGTCACGGGCATATTCGACCACCGCGAGTTGCATCCCCAGGCAGATGCCCAGATACGGCACCTTGTTTTCGCGCGCATAGCGAATGGCGGCAATCTTGCCTTCCACCCCACGCTTGCCAAAGCCGCCGGGCACCAGAATCGCGTCCATGTTTTTCAGGCAATCGGGGCCGGACTTTTCAATCTGCTCGGAGTCGATGTAATTGACCTTCACCCGGCTCTCGGTATGCATGCCCGCATGAATCATCGCTTCGGTCAGCGATTTGTAGGACTCGGTCAGGTCGACATATTTGCCGACAAAGGCGATGTTGACTTCGTGCTTGGGGTTTTCCAGTGCATGCACCAGATTTTTCCAAACTGTCAGATTGGCTGCGCGCGCCAGAATTTTCAGCTTGTGGCAAACGATCTCGTCGAGCATCTGCTCGTGCAGCATCGCCGGGATCTTGTAGATCGACGTGGCATCCAGCATCTCGATCACGGCTTCGGGACGCACATTGGTGAACAACGCGATCTTGCGCCGCTCGTCCAATGGAATTTCGCGGTCGGCGCGGCACAGCAGGATATCGGGCTGGATGCCGATTTCGCGCAGTTCCTTGACCGAGTGCTGGGTCGGCTTGGTTTTCAGTTCACCAGCCGTCGCGATATACGGCAACAGGGTCAGGTGGATGAAGCAGGTATTTTCGGGGCCGTCCTCGAAACCCATCTGGCGGATGGCCTCCAGAAATGGCAGCGATTCGATGTCGCCCACGGTGCCGCCAATTTCCACCAAAGCCACGTCAGCGCCTTCGGCACCGGCACGGATCGAGCGCTTGATCTCGTCGGTGATGTGCGGGATGACCTGCACGGTGCCGCCAAGATAGTCGCCGCGGCGCTCCTTGTCGATCACCGACTTGTAGATCTGGCCGGTGGTGAAGTTGTTGCGCTTGGCCATCCGGGCGCTGGAAAAGCGCTCGTAATGGCCGAGATCGAGATCGGTTTCCGCGCCATCGTCGGTCACGAACACTTCACCGTGTTGAAACGGACTCATGGTGCCGGGATCAACGTTGATGTAGGGATCGAGCTTTAAGAGGGTGACACGGATACCGCGCGATTCAAGCAGCGCAGCAAGTGAGGCGGAAGCGATCCCTTTCCCGAGGGAAGAAACCACGCCACCAGTGACAAACACATACTTCGTCATTTTATAAGTGAGGGCGGGTGATGGCGGATTTTACTCTATCCCCATCGATGTCTCAATGAAATAGCTGTCTCAATGACATCGCGTCTAAAGGCAAGGTCAGCTTAATGGCGCACCAGGCGTTGCCAGGTCGCCACCACCGTATCCGGATTCAACGAAATCGAGCCGATTCCCTGTTCTACCAGCCATTCGGCCAGATCGGGGTGATCGCTCGGGCCCTGGCCGCAGATGCCGATGTATTTACCCTGTCGCTTGCAGGCGGCAATCGCTTCGGCCAGCAGCTTTTTGACTGCCGGGTTGCGCTCGTCAAAGCCGCCGGCCACCAACCCGGAATCACGGTCGATCCCCAGCGTGAGCTGGGTCAGGTCGTTGCTGCCGATGGAAAATCCGTCGACGTACTGCAGAAAATCGTCAGCCAGCAGCACATTGGAGGGGATTTCGCACATCATGATCAACCGCAGTCCGTTGTCGCCGCGACGCAGGCCATGGGCCGCCAGCAAGTCGACCACCGCTGCGCATTCTTCCACGGTACGCACGAACGGGATCATCGCCTCGACATTGATAAAACCCATCGTCTCGCGCACCTTCTTCATCGTGCGGCATTCCAGTTCGAACGCCGGACCGAACAGCTCGGACACGTAACGTGCCACGCCGCGCAACCCGAGCATGGGGTTTTCTTCTTTGGGCTCATAGCGGTCGCCGCCGACCAGATTGGCGTATTCGTTGGATTTGAAATCCGACAGCCGCACGATCACCGGCTTCGGCCAGAACGCCGCCGCCAGTGTGGCCATGCCCTCGGCCAGCTTGTCGACATAAAACGACACCGGATCGGCATAGCCTGCGCTGCGCTTATCAATCTCGGCGCGCACGTCGGCTGGCTGGCCGGCATAGTCCAGCAAGGCCAGCGGATGCACGCCGATCATCCTCGCGATGATGAATTCCAATCGCGCCAGCCCGACGCCGTGATTCGGAATCTGCGCAAACTCGAACGCGCGCTCGGGGTTGCCGACGTTCATCATCAACTTGACTGGCGGTTCGGGCAGCGTTTCACTCTCCAGCGCCTCCACCGAGAATTTCAGCTTGCCCGCATACACCATGCCAGTGTCGCCCTCGGCGCACGACACCGTCACTACTTCGCCGTCCTTCAGCACCGTGGTGCCCTCGCCCGTGCCCACCACGGCCGGGATGCCCAGTTCGCGCGCCACAATCGCGGCGTGGCAGGTGCGCCCGCCGCGATTGGTGACGATGGCCGCCGCGCGTTTCATCACCGGCTCCCAATCGGGGTCGGTCATGTCGGTGACCAGAATGTCGCCCGGCTGCACCCGGTTCATTTCCGCCGGGCTGGCGATCAGCCGCACCGCGCCTACGCCAATTTTCTGGCCGATGGCGCGACCGGTAATGCGTACCTCGCCTGTGGCTTCCAGCACATAGCGTTCGCCCGCGCCACTGACACGCGCCTTCACTGTTTCCGGCCGCGCCTGCACGATGAACAGTTCGTTGGTCTCACCGTCTTTCGCCCATTCGATATCCATCGGACGGCCATAGTGGGCTTCGATCGCCACTGCCTGGCGCGCCAGCTCCAGCACTTCGGTGTCGTTCAGGGCAAAACGACGGCGCAGTTCGACCGGTGTATCTTCGATCATGGTTTCGCCATCGCGCCACACCATGCGGATGGCCTTTTCGTTCAGTTCGCGCCGCACCACGGCAGGGAAGCCTTGTGCCAAGGTAGGCTTGTGTACATAAAACTCATCCGGATTCACCGAGCCCTGCACCACGGTTTCACCCAGACCGTAGGCAGCCGTGATAAACACCACGTCGCGAAAGCCCGATTCGGTATCGAGCGTGAACAGCACGCCGGCACACGCAATATCCGAGCGCACCATGCGCTGGATGCCCGCCGACAAGGCCACATCGGCATGGGCAAAGCCGTGGTGAACACGATAGGCGATGGCGCGGTCGTTGTAGAGCGAAGCAAAGACCTTCCGCACATAGTTCAGCAGCGCATCCTCGCCCTGCACATGCAGATAGGTTTCCTGCTGCCCGGCAAACGAAGCGTCGGGCAAATCTTCCGCCGTGGCCGACGAGCGCACTGCGACCGAGACCCGGTCACCCAGCGCGAGGTAGGCCTCACGCAGCCCAGCTTCCAGCGCATCGGGCAAGGCGGCCGCCTCGACCCAAGCCCGGATTTCGGCGCCTGCCTGCGCCAGTGCCGTCACATCCGCCACATCCAGCGCCGCCAGCCGGGCATTGATGCGCGTCCGCAAATCGTTGTGATCGAGAAACTCCCAGAAGGCTTGCGCCGTGGTGGCGAATCCCCCCGGCACCTTGACCCCGACGCCGGCCAGATTGCCTATCATTTCGCCCAGCGATGCATTCTTGCCGCCCACGCGCGGCACATCTGCCATCGACAGGGCCTCCAGGGGAACGATATAGTCAACCGAAGCCGTCATAATTCTCTCCATGAAAAATCGCACTGCATTCTGTCTGTCCGATCATACCGGCGTCACCGTCGAAGCTATGGCAAGGAGCGTGTTGTCGCAGTTTCCTGCCTTTGAGTTTAGCCTGATTGTGCTGCCATTCATTGACAGCCCCGAGAAAGCGCAAGCTGCCGCCGCGCGAATCGCCGCCACCCCTGACGCGCTGGCATTCACTTCGGTGACCGACCCGGCACTGCGCGCCATCCTGCGCGCAAGCGGGGCTGCCCTGTTCGACCTGTTCGAACTGGTTATCCCGGCCGTGGAATCGGCACTTGGGCAAGCGGCCACGCCCCATGGCGGCCACACCCACAGCATGGCCCATGATTACGAAAAGCGCATGGACGCGGTGAATTTCAGCCTGGCGCTGGACGATGGCCTGCAGCCGCAGCGACTCGACCAGGCCGACTTGATCCTGGTGGGGGTCTCGCGTGTCGGCAAAACCCCCACTGCGCTCTATCTCGCCCTGCAATACGGTCTGCGTGCCGCCAACTATCCGCTGACCCCGGAAGACCTGGCGCATCCCACTCTGCCCGAGGTTCTGCTGGCCAACCTGCCCCGCTTGCGTGCCCTGACAATTTCAGCGGAGCGCCTGGCAGCCATCCGCCAGGTTCGCTATCCCGACAGCCAATACGCCAGCCCGGAACAATGCCGCACCGAACTCGCAGCCGCCGAGCGACTATTCAAGCGCAATGATCTCCCCATCATCGACACCACCCGCATGTCGGTGGAGGAAATCGCCGCACGACTGCGGGTTTAGCTTAGCAATTTTCTGCCGCAAACGCCCTGCCAGCGCGGCCTGTGGCGTCATCCGGCTAAACAATATTGGGTTTGGTCAATTCTTACCTCCCTGAACGCACACTTTCACGCTTAATCTTTTTGGGTGTAGTGCCGATATACAGGTTAGGGATAAAAAACATGATACGCAGGCAAAATCAATGCCCCGGCCTTCCATTAACAGCCTGCCTGCTCCGACGCGCTTGATGAACAAGCAGCCGTCATTTCTGAAGCATGGCGACAGATTGGCCTGAAATCTCATGCTGCATACTGACCCAGGCAACATTCCCCCTGCCATGAGACATATCGTACGTCCTTCGGCCTGGAAGATCGCCCTGCTGGCGGGCTTTGTCACGCAATTATTGCTGCTGATATTTGTCACGGCCATCGGCTTGCGACAACTGGAAATTGCGACGGACAAACTCAACCAGGTTGTCGATGTTCACATGCGCAAGCAAACGCTCACCACAACCATGGTGGTCAACGCACGCGAGCGAATCATTTTCATCCTGATGCTCTCCAAAATTCCGGACCCGGTTGAGCGTGACAGTTTATTGAACCAGTTCAGCGTCAATGGCTCGGCATTTGGCATGGCACGACACGCGCTTCTGAACTTGCCCCTGAGCACCAGGGAGCAAGAGCTGTTAACCCGGCAGGGCCAGCTGACCGGTATCGCCCAGCCGATCCAGTTACAAGTCATCGACCTGATCAATGCCGATTTCACCGCAGCAGCAGAGAATTTGATTCTCAAGCAAGCCATTCCGATGCAGAACCAGGTTGTTTCAGTTCTCTCGCAACTTGACGCCGAAGCGCAGAAGGTTGCACTGGATGCCAGCAGCAAAGCGCGTGAGGACCATGCGATGGCGCGCCAGTGGATGTTTCTGTTGTCCGGGACCGCCCTGCTGATCGGGTTCTTCGTCGCGGCTTTCGTCTTTCTCTATGCCAGCCGCGTTGATCGCGAGCGTGAGCGCCTGTCTACCGAAGACCCCCTGACAGGCCTGCCCAACCGCATGCTGTTCATGGATCGCCTGAAGCAATCGCTGATACGTGCCGAGCGATACCAAACCCTGGTAGGCGTGATGTTCCTCGACCTCGACCGCTTCAAGCGGGTCAATGACACCCTCGGCCATGCCAGCGGCGACCAACTCATTTGCGAAGTGGCCAAACGCTTGCGTGCAACCATACGCGCTGAAGACATCGTGGCCAGGCTCGGCGGCGACGAGTTTGTAGTGGTAACCGGCGACATTGCCGAGATCAAACACATCCTGCAGGTCGTCGAAAAGATGCTGGCTGCCGTGGCCGCACCCTACCAGATCGCCGAGCGCGAGCTTTTCAGCAGTTGCAGCATCGGGATCAGTATTTATCCCCATGATGGCGACGATTCCGGTGATTTGCTGAAGAACGCGGACACCGCGATGTATCACGCCAAGAGCAGCGGTCGAAATCGCTTCCAGTTGTACGATCCAGCGATGAATGCCATGGCCGAAGAAAGGCTGCAGCTGGAGACCGATCTCCACTACGCCCTGCAGCGAAACGAGCTCATCCTCCACTACCAGCCCCAGGTCAACCTGAACACGGGCCGATTACATGCAGTCGAAGCGCTGGTACGCTGGAGCCACCCGAAGAAAGGCCTGCTCAGTCCAGCCGTTTTCCTGGACATGCTGGAAGAAACCGGGCAAATCGTCAGTGTGGGACGCAAACTGCTCGAGACGGCCTGTCACCAGACCGCGGGTTGGCATGCCGCCGGCTACACTCATCTGGAAATTGCCGTCAACGTATCCAGCAAGGAATTCTGGCACGAAGGACTGATTCCAGGCGTGCAATTCGCGCTGGCACAATCCGGGCTGCCCCCGCACGCGCTCCAACTCGAGTTGACTGAAGGTATATTCATGGAAAACATGGACGCTGCAGTCAAGCGCGTCCATGAGTTGAAGGCACTGGGCATTAGCGTTTCCGTCGACGATTTTGGCACCGGTTATTCTTCATTGGCGCACCTGAAACGTTTCCCGCTCGATGTGCTCAAGATTGATCGCTATTTCGTCAAGGATGTTCAGCACGATCCGGTCAACGTGGCACTCATCCGCTCCATTCTCTCCCTCAGTCATGACCTGAAACTCGAAAATGTCGCCGAAGGGGTCGAAACCCAGGAACAGCTCGAATGTTTGCGCAAGCTGGGGTGCCAGATCGTGCAGGGCTATTTCATCAGCCGGCCGGTTCCTGCGGAACAACTCACCACCTTGCTGGGCCACGACTGGCTACCCGCTTTCACCCCAGCACCACACGTTCATCCCAAACATACGGCCATCTAACACGCATCAACCCACCCGCGCTTCAGACTTGGCAAAATTTGCCGAAACTATAGAAGTACATTCCGCAAAAAAGGAGCAGGACGCATGTCCGAGGAAATTCAAGCAGTTGCCGTCACGGTGGAGGAAAACGAAAAATTCCAGCCAACGGTCTGGATAGAGAGCCTGGCTGCAGTCCTGGCAAGCTTTCTGGCTGACCCGCGTTTACGTTATTCGCAAGGCGTACAACCCAATGTGGTCGATGGCGAATTGTGCCTGCTGGTGGCGACCTGGCTGGAAACCACTGATCGCGCCACCTATAACCACATCATGGAGTTTGCCAAAGCCAACCAGGTGGAAACCAGGCTGGACCGGCGTACCGGTGAGCGGGCCATACAACAACCCGTTTGATGCCCACTTACTGAAACCTGTAATTCAGGCCAAACGCTGACGCACGGCCTCGAACAGGGCAATCGCCAAGGCTGCCGAGGCATTCAGGGATTCCATTTTCCCCGGCATGGGGATTTGTACCGTTGTCGATGCCGCGGCGCGAACGGCATCCGACAGCCCGGCCCCTTCGTTGCCCACAATGAAGGCGAGTGGGCCGGTCAATTCGCTTGAAAACACACTGCGCTCTTCAGCCAGCGCCAGGGCAAGACTCTGCCCTGTAAATTGGGCACACCAGGCCGCCACCTCCACCCCGCACGCAACCGGTAAAACAAACTGCGCGCCCTGCCCACCGCGCAACGCCTTGGGCGACCACGGATCGTGACAACCCTTGGACAACACGGCCAGCGTCGCGCCCGCCGCCGCACCGGTGCGCAACATCGAACCCAGATTGCCCGGGTCCTGAATGTCTTCCAGCACGATGACCAGCGGCGCGGCATCGCGTGAACCAGGCGACAACCAGGCCGCCTCACTCAGCAGCCCGGTGGGCGTTGAAACCGGTGCGATTTCATCGAACAAGGCGTCCGGCAGCGCTATCGACTTGGCACCCGGGCAGCGCGCGGCCCATTGTTCAAACCGGCCTGCATCAAACGATGCCGATCGCACCAGGGTATGCGGCTGTCCGCCTGCATCGAGATAAGCGCTCAGCAGATGCTCGCCATCGAGCAGCGTCATCTGCGCTTCGCGTCGCATCCGGGCAGATTCGGCGAGCTTTTTCAGCCGCTTGAAAACAGGGTTGTCACGCGAGGTGATGGAGGTTTCGGTCATCCGCCGATTATCCCTGAATCGCCCCGGCAAGCTACACTCACACTATGCGCATCGCCCTCATCACGCCCTACGGACGCGAACATCGCAACGGCAACTGGCACACGGCCGCACGCTGGACGCGTTTTCTGCGCGAGGCCGGACACACGGTACGGGTGCAGGTGGAATGGGATGGCCGCCCGGCCGACCTGATGCTGGCGCTGCATGCGCGACGCAGCCATGCCTCGATCCGTGCCTTTGCCGAACAATTTCCGAGCCGCCCGCTGCTGCTGACCCTGACCGGCACCGACCTCTACCGCGACATCCACGAAGACGCCGATGCACAACAGTCTCTGGAATGGGCACACCGCATCATCGTGCTGCAGGAACGCGGCCCCGACGAACTGGCCGCGCATCTCGTCCCCAAGACCCGGGTGATCTATCAATCGGCTCCGGATATCGTGCGTCTGCCGCCGCCTGCCAACACGTTCGAAGTGTTGTCCATTGGTCACCTGCGCGCGGAAAAAGACCCGTTCCGTGCTGCACTAGCCACGGCGTATTTGCCGGCTCATTCCCGCATCAACATCACGCATCTCGGCAGCGCCTTGAGCGAGGAAATGGCCGAAACCGCCGAACTGGCGCAAAACAAATTGCCGCGCTGGATCTGGGCGGGCAACGTGACGCACAAATCCGTGATGAAGCGCCTGTCGCGAGCGCAGCTGCTGGTGATCAGCTCGGTGATGGAAGGCGGGGCCAATGTGATTTGCGAGGCGCTGGCCGCGGATGTGCCGGTGCTGGCGTCCGGCATCCCCGGCAACATCGGCATGCTCGGCGAGGATTACCCGGGCTACTTCCCGGTGGGCGACGAACATCAACTGGCCAAGCTGTTGTGGGCGGCCGAAAACGACCTGGATTTTTATGCCAACCTGAGCCGGCATGCCCGCAATCGGCGCGGCCTGATGCGGCCCGAGATGGAAGCCAGCCGGCTGCGACAAGTGGTGGCGGAGTTTGAACTGACCACAGCCTGACGTTCAACTTTCTGCAAACAAGATACCAAACATACGCGCCCGTTCGGCGCTACTCAAACCCCGCAACACTTGCACCGCTTCTCGCGCTACCCGCTCATCGCGCGTAATCGAATAACCAATCGCCAGCCGGCGCCAGACATCGGCCAGCTTCGGATCAGTGGTCTGCAGTTTCTGCAGTGCCTGCGCCACCCCCGCCTGCCCGCGCGTCAGATAAAACGTCAGTCCCAGGTTATGCCAGCCTTGAACGTAGTCGGGGTTGATCTCCACTGCCGCGCGATAGACCTGCATCGCCTCACGCGGGCGCCCGCTGTCGCGCAAGGCATTGCCCAGGTTGTTGCGGGCATACACGTCGTATGGCGCAATGCGCACATTTTTCTGGTAGGCCGTGATCGCCTCGGCAAACCGCCCTAATTCGCTTAACGCGCTGCCCTGAACAAACCAGGCCAGCGGATTCTTCGCATCGACCTGCGCCCAGTCCTGCCCCCATGCCAACAGCCCCGACCAGTCCCCGCGCCGTTCCAGCGTCTGCGCCTGTCGCACCCATTCGCCCTGTGACCGGGCCGCCAGCGCAGCCTGCCCACCGCCTAGCCCAAACGTCTGGGTGGCGGCCGCCGCCGGCCCGGAACACGCCAGGCAGGTCAGCAACACAAGTACGGAAAGTCGGATCAACATGGTGATATCAAGCGGTTTTAAGCTACAAGGGTAACAAAATCAATGACATTCATTTTACGCCCGACTTGACGCATCGTTTATCCTGTTGGGTTATTACCCCCATTGAGCCACCCCATGCACGCCACCGAACACTTCATCCCCGGCAAGGACGCTTCGCTAGAAGCCTCGATCGCCACCCTGCAATCCAAGCTCGAAGCGCTGGATTTTCATATTGAAGAACGCTCCTGGCTCAATCCGGTGGAAGGCGTCTGGTCGGTGCACATTCGCGACCGCGATTGTCCGCTGCTGTTCACCAACGGCAAGGGCGCCACGGAACTGGCGGCGCGGGCGAGCGCGCTGGGCGAGTATTTCGAACGCCTGTCGACCAACTATTTCTGGACCCACTTTTATCTGGGCGAAACCCTCGCCAACCGGGCTTACGTCCACCATCCCGACGAGCGCTGGTTAACGCCCGAGGGCGAAGACTGGCCGGATGACTTGCTCACGCCCGAATTGCAAGCCCTGTACAACCCGGACAGCAGCGTGCGCGCCGACCAGTTGATCGATCTCAATTCCGGCAACGCCGCACGCGGCATTTGCGCGATTCCCTATCAGCGCCTGCGCGATGGCACAACGGCCTATTTCCCGGTCAACCTCATCGGCAACCTGTTCGTCAGCAACGGCATGTCGGCCGGCAACACGCTGAAGGAAGCGCGCACCCAGGCGCTGGCCGAGATTTTCGAGCGCCACATCAAGTTCCGCATCATCGAAGAAGGCCTCTGCCTGCCCGATGTGCCCGAGGACGTGATCAACCGGTTTCCGCACATCGCCGCCGGCATCCGCGGCCTGCGCGAAGCGGGCTTCGGCATACTGGTGAAAGATGCATCGCTCGGCGGCCAGTATCCGGTGATGAACGTGACGCTGCTGCACCCCGACGACCAGGGCTGCTTTGCCAGCTTTGGCGCACATCCGCGATTTGAAGTGGCGCTGGAACGCGCTCTCACCGAGCTGCTGCAAGGGCGCGCACTCGATTCGCTCGCAGGCTTTCCCGCTCCCGGCTTTGACGAAACCGAAATCGCCGACCCGCAGAACCTCGAAATCCACTTCGTCGATTCCAGCGGCGTCATCAGCTGGCAGTTCCTGCGCGATACACCCGACTTCGACTTCGTCGACTGGAACTTCGGCACCACAACCGAAGAAGACTACACGTGGTCGTGCGACACGCTGCACGATGAAGGGCACGACCTCTATATTGCCGACTTCACCCACCTCGGCGTCTATGCCTGCCGCATTCTGGTGCCCGGCGTCTCCGAGATTTACCCGGTCGAAGAACTCGAATTCGAAAACAACAGCGTCGGCAACCTGATCCGACCGGCACTCGCCCGCCTGCCCGAATTGACCGAGGACGAATGCATCGAGCTGTTTGACTTGATGGTCGAACTGGAGCTGGCCGACGACCGCCTCGTCACTGTGCTGATCGGCCTGGCACCCGATGCCGGCTCACCCTGGATCGACATCCGCGTCGGCGAAATCAAACTGCTGCTCGCTCTGGCCATCGGCGACGACAACGCTATACTTGAGGGCTGCACCTGGATTGCCCAATACGGCCAGCGCAGCGAAGCGCGTTTAAAGGTCTATCGTTGCATCGCCGACCTTATACAACTCGAAGAACCCAATCCCTTCGAGACCTCGCTCGCACTAATGTACGGCCGCGATACGCTCACGCAGGCCTTCGCCTTGTTCAACCAGGAAGAGCGATTCTTCGGGCTGACCCAACTCGGTAGCGATTTCGAAGGCAGTGCCATACACCAGCGTTTGCTGGAGGCCTATCGCAAGGTGCGCGGCTAAACTCCCTGCGATTCCGACTATGAAAATACCCAAACGACTCGAACCCCTGCTAGAAGACGGCCTCATCGACGGCGTTGTGCGCCAGCTCATGAGCGGAAAGGAAGCCATGGTGTTTGTCGTCCGCTGCGGCGACGACATCCGCTGCGCCAAGGTCTACAAGGAAGCCAACAAACGCAGCTTCCGCCAGGCCGTCGATTACACCGAAAACCGCAAGACCAAGAACAGCCGCCAGGCGCGAGCCATGGCCAAAGGCAGCAAATACGGGCGCGAGATGCAGGAAGCCGCCTGGCAAAGCGCAGAAGTCGACGCACTGTATCGCTTGGCCCATGCGGGTGTGCGCGTGCCCACCCCGTACAACTTCCACGAAGGTGTATTACTGATGGAACTGGTGGCCGATGCCGAAGGCAACGCCGCGCCTCGCCTCAACGATGTCGCTTTCACAGAAGACGAAGCCCTCGCCCATCACCACACCCTGATGCAGGAAGTGGTCCGCATGCTGTGTGCCGGCGTCATCCACGGGGACTTGTCCGAGTTCAATATTCTCGTCGACGCAGAAGGCCCGGTGATCATCGATCTGCCGCAAGCCGTCGACGCCGCCGGCAACAATCACGCCCAGGCCATGCTGACGCGTGACGTCAACAACCTCAGAACCTACTTCAGCCAATACGCGCCGTCATTGTTGACCACGCAATACGCCCAGGAAATCTGGGCGCTGTACGAGCACGGCAACCTGCGCCCTGATGTCGAGCTCACTGGCTTGTTCGAATGCACCTTGCCACCGGTTGATATGGAAGCGGTAATGCGTGAGATTGATGATGCGCGAGATGAAGAGGCTGCTCGGATATTACGACTGCAGGAACTGGAATAAATCATTCCGCCCACTTCACCCATTCGTCAGCTCAGCATTACGGAGCTGACGAATCCAAAGCACGCCGCCGACCTTAACTGCTCAACCGGTTCAAAGAGAGGTGCCAAAACCCTTGTCGGTTTCGAGGCGTAACGACGGCAGTCCGGCGAGTTCGTGGATAGGCACCAGCACCCCACGTGTGTCGGGCATCGCATCAAACAACATGTACAGATACTTGCTGCCACCCTCGAATTCATAAGCGTCTTCCAGGAATCGGATATGTTCACTGGCGGCAAGGCAATCGCGGGATTTGCAATCGTTACGGTAATATTCGACCAGCGTATGGATCACATTCATATGCTCGTCTTTAAGCTGAAAATTGTTTGCTTCCGCATTTCGTCTGACAGTCTGTTCCAGCTCTTCGTTGATCAAATCCTTGACTGCGTCATACATCTGAATTTCACCGTCATGCGTCGTGGTTTCTGCTTCGTTCATCATGATTCTCCATGTGTTGCTGTTTAAAACCGTTACTTACGGACTGCTGTGCACTACCTGGAAAAGTGCGATGCACATTCAATTCACGCACGTTCCCACACACGGCCTTTTTTGGCCTGTTTGACAAAGGCGGACAGGCCGGATGACTTGTCGACATTGATCACGCCTTCGCCCGCCTCAATTCCGGCTGACTTGAGTAGAGGCAGCGCCGCCGCCACAAAGCCGATCACTTTCAGGTGGGTATGGGCGTCGCGGACAAAGGCCACCGCTGCCGGGTCGCTTTGGAGCGCCTTGGCGCCAGCTTCAGACAGCACCAGAATGACCGCGTCATAAAAGACTGAGGGCGCAGCCGTGATGGCATGTTTAGGCGAAATAATCTGGCCGTTGTCTGATTTGATGCCGCCTATTTTTGGCGCAATCAACTCAACCACCGCACCTTCTTTTTCAGCTGCACGGCAAAGTTGATCAAGCGTACCCTGCTGTACGCCATCACTCATTAATAGACCAATTTTTCTGCCCCTCAACGTCGGTCTGGCTTTGGCCAACATACTGAGTGCGGGAGACTGTGCCATATCGATTGGTGCGATGGCTGGCGTCACCTTCTCGGCCTGGCCTTCCAGGCCGAGTGCCTTCGCCACCCGTTTTCCGAGATCCGGGTCGACAATATTGATATGGCCCAGCATGCGCAGTCGGATGGCCAGCGTTTCGACCATGCCCAGCTCAAATGCAAACGCCTTGACGATATGATCCTGCTCGGGTGCGGTCATTGACCGATAAAACAGGCGTGCCTGACTGTAATGATCCATGAAGGTTTTGGATCGCTCGCGGACCTTTTCACCGCTGTGGGTCGAGGGTTCAGACTCGAATCCTTCGGTCGGGTTTTCGCGCGGCGCATCGCGGTCAAGACTGTTGGGTTCGTAACTCACGCGACCGCTCGGCACCGTCATTTGCATTAGCGCATCGCGCTGGAGATTGCGCATCGGACAGCGAGGCGCATTGACCGGAATCTGATGGAAATTCGGCCCGCCCAGACGTGAAAGCTGAGTATCCAAATACGAAAACAACCGACCCTGCAGCAAGGGATCGTCGCTAAAGTCGATGCCAGGAACCAGATGCCCGGGATGAAAGGCAACCTGTTCAGTTTCGGCAAAGAAATTGGTCGGGTTTCGATCCAGCACCATTTTCCCGATTGGCTGCAACGGAATCATTTCTTCGGGAATCAGTTTGGTAGGATCGAGTACATCGAACGGAAAACTGTCGGCTTTTTTCTGGTCGAAGACCTGAACCGATAGCTCCCATTCAGGGAAATCGCCTCGCTCGATTGCATCATGCAGGTCGCGGCGATGGAAGTCCGGATCGGCACCGTTGATCTTGACCGCCTCATCCCACAGCACGGAAGCCGTGCCTTGCTTCGGCCGCCAGTGAAATTTTACGAAACTCATCCTGCCGCGCTGGTTGATGAACTTGAACGTGTGGACGCCAAAGCCTTCCATCATGCGCAATGAGCGCGGGATCGCACGATCCGACATCGCCCACAGAATCATGTGCATGCTTTCTGGCATCAAGGAAACGAAATCCCAAAAGGTATCGTGCGCCGATGCTGCCTGGGGATAACCGCGATCGGGTTCCATTTTGACCGCATGAATGAGATCGGGAAACTTCATCGCATCCTGGATAAAGAAGACCGGAATGTTGTTTCCAACGAGGTCGAAATTCCCTTCCTGGGTATAAAACTTGACAGAAAATCCACGAACATCACGTGGTAGATCTGCTGACCCCGCACCGCCTGCAACCGTTGAAAAGCGGGTGAACACCGGCGTCTTGACCGACGGGTCCTGAAGAAACCCGGCACACGTCAGGCTCGAGTTATTCGGATAAGCCTGGAAGTAACCGTGTGCACCCGATCCCCGAGCGTGCACGATCCGTTCGGGAATGCGCTCATGGTCGAAATGGGTTATTTTTTCACGCAGGACAAAATCTTCGAGCAAGGTCGGGCCACGTGAGCCGCTCTTGAGCGAGTTCTGGTCATCCGAGATTACCGTCCCCTGATTGGTCGTCATCGACTGTTCACGATTCTTGGTCACGGGATGGAGTTCGCCGCCCACCCCGACCTGGATCTCGTTTTTGGATGATTTGCTTGGTTTGCGTGTTGCCTTCTTCGCTTTCTTATCCGATTTAGCCATGTTTCGTCTCCAGGAGTTGGATCTTGCCACTCAGGCCATATGAACACTGGCTAGGGCAGCCATTCACAAGTCAAACGCTGCAGCCTCAGTTTCAGGCATAACAATGAAGGCTTAAGCCATGCCAATCCGGGTCAAGACACGTACACACTTCCGTGTGAATTTGCCTTGTAGTTTGACCTAAGTGAAATGACTTTAATCCGGAATACATGGGTCGGCTGTCAGACGGCACTGAGACCCATGTAAGGCTTTGCGATGAAGTCTGTAAGCAATAACCGAAATTCCAGCCCACTTTTTGTCGGGCAGAATAGAGGCGCTCATACGTGAGCGTGAGGATGTGCTAAATGAAGCGGATGGGGGTTAAGGCATCCGAAGTAAAGGCATCAATCACATGCCAGATTCAAGCTTATGTCTCACTTGATCCATGCAATGTTTGATCTGGGCCTTCGGTGTCTTCTGCACTGCGCATAATAATTCGTGCGGAACAGCATCGAGACAATATTGCAGCCTGATGTCCGACACCATTTTCACCCAGAGATGAGCGGTCATTTCCGCATCGGCCAGCGCGCGGTGAGCGCGTGCCGCCGAGGGCAGTCCCAGATGCCGGACCAGCGTTCCCAGCTTGTGATCAAGAGCAGTCGGATAGATACGCCGGGCCAGCAGCATCGAACAGGCAAACGCCTGCCGCCGACGCCGATTGATCCTCGACCACTCCGCATCGAGAAACTTGCTGTCAAACGATGCGTTGTGCGCCACCAGGGGAATATCACCGACAAACTCCGCCAGCGCAGCCATCACCTCCGCTGCCGGCGGGGCCTTGCTGAGCATGGCATTGGAAATGCCAGTCAGGCTCTCAATAAAGGGGGGAATATACGCGCCCGAATTCATCAGGCTTTGGTAGCGATCGACGATGATTCCGTTATCCACGATCACGACCGCCACCTCGGTCGCCCGATCTCCTATGGCGGGCGACAGGCCGGTTGTTTCAAAGTCGATGACTGCTACTGTATCCATACAACCTTAAATTCTGACGAAGTAACGCAGCACCATGAGTGCCACCCAAATTGCAACAAGCAGAGGCGTGTTGGAAACGAAAGATGGGTAGATCATCAGGCCCAGCCCACTAAACAGGGAAATGACGGCCTTCTGCTTCTTGCCGTAGATGAAGATGCCGATGCCGACCGAACTGAACAGCAGACTCCACAGAAGCATCGAGGTATTCATTACGGACTCACAGGATGGATAACGATTAGACGGGCCGGTTCAACTTCCTGAGTGATGCCCAATATTGCGCTACGCACTTGGATAAAATACCACCCCGACCCGACGAATATGATCGATAAGTTCAGGGTTATCCAGCGCATGGTGCAAGGACAGGTCGATCTTGTAGGGCAGCAACAGGTCGTCGAGTTCATTCTCGATTTCAAGCAGCTGCGTCAGCGTGAGCGCTTCTCCCTTCAAGCACAAATCAATATCCGAACCCGTACGATAGTTTCCCTTGGCTCGCGAACCATAGAGCACAGCCTGTTCGATTTTCGGATGGGCAGCCAGAACACCATTGATACGAGAAATCGTGTCCGGCTTCAGGCCGAATTGCATGGCTTGGCTAAGCATTGAACGTGTTCATTGTGGCCAAAAATCCTTGGAAAAGCGGGAAATAGCGTTCGATAATTTTCCTGGCAATTTCGTCCGCGACTTTCTGCTGATAGGTGTGCGAAGTTTGATTGCGGCTTTTGATCATTTCCATCCAGCCCTCGCCGTCCTCGACCAGGCCTTTCTGAAACGCCTCGCGCGCCGCATCGCGCGAACCGGTGATGCCGGGATTTCCCTGCCAGGCAAAGTAATCCTTCATCACATTCCAGGCCAGCTCATGGGTAAACTCGAACGCCTGAATCAGTCCCTGTTTTTCAAGCTCGGAAAGCGGGCGTTGCTGGCTTGTGGCAATCGCATTGCCGAGTTGCTCCAACGCCTTGCTGTAATTGGCGAGACGTTGTTGCCAGCGGATATCGAGTTCACTCATGATTATCGTGTCTGACCCTAATTTCCCCACTCTTACCTTGTGGCCAATTGGTGATTGACATAGGAATAGAGCGATCCCCACCAAGAACCTCGATCAATCCTTTTCTCAATGCTGCCTGTTGGTCTTCAACGTCGCCGTGGACTCTCGGTGAATAAGATGAATTTTTTATGTGTGTTTTGTCAAAATCATAATCAAGCACACGTGCCATTTTGTGAAGAAGTTCTACCAAGAGATCAATTCGCTTTATTCCCCACTGTTCTTTTGAAATCGCGGTGTTATTAAGCAAATCAAGATATTCCTTCCACGCCTCAATTACTTCTTTTTCTTTTTCGTGGCTCTTGTCGAACTCAAGATCAATTCGATTCAGTGCCTCCACGTGTGCCCACGAAACCGTGTATGCCCGTGTGGCCATAAGTGTCTTAAACACCTGAACTTTACGCCCTCGAATTTCCTTTTGGTCATCGATATAGCGAGTGAGGCGCACCGCAACTATCGGTCCCAGAAAAACTGCCACTATCATTAACCAGTCAGATATTGTCATTTTGTTCTCTGTGTTTGAGTAGTTGAATCAGTGTGTTCAGACACCCTATTTCAAGATCGCGCAATTGCATCAAGCAATTGATATTATTGGGTAATAGTGTGATTTACCCACCGCGCTGTCGCGCCGTCTCATACAAACACAGCGCCGCCGACACCGAGACATTGAGACTTTCAACCGTGCCGCCGATGGGAATGCGCGCGACCTGATCGCAGTTCTGCTTGACCAGGCGGCGGATGCCCGTGCCTTCTGCGCCCAGCACCCAGGCGATGCCGGTTTTGAGGTCGATCTTGGACAGGGGCAGCTCGCCGTCCATGTCGGTGGCGATGACCCAGATGTTGTGTTCCTTGAGTTCTTCAATGGTGCGCGAAAGATTGGTGACCATGATGTAGGGCACGGTTTCGGCGGCACCGGAGGCGACTTTTTCCACCGTAGCGTTGATGCCGACGGCGTTGTCTTTCGGCGCGATGACGGCGTGCACGCCGAAGGCGTCGGCCGAACGCATGATGGCGCCGAGGTTGTGCGGGTCGGTGATGCCGTCAAGGATAAGCAGTAGCGGCGGACCTTTGATATTTTCCAGCACTTCGTCCAGCGAGTGCGTCAGCGCCACCGGTTTGACGCGGGCGACGACGCCCTGGTGATTGGACGATTTTCCAACCAGGCGATTCAGGCGGTCGGCTTCGACCTGCGCGAGCCCGACCTTGTTGTCTTTGGCCTGCTTGACCAGATCGCGCGCCCGCGCGTCGCGCCGGGTAAGGTCGAGATATATTTCCAACACGCCGGACGGGTCCTGGCGCAGCCGCGCCAGGACCGCATGAAAGCCGTAGATCAATTTTTCTGCGCCGTGTTTTTCCGCGCCGTGTTTTTCCGCGCCGTGTTTATCTGCGCCGTGTTTCTCCGCGGCGTGTTTTTCTGCGCCGTTTTTATCGGCAGACTTCTCGCTCATTGCTTCTTGCTACCTGTTTTGGCTTTCGCTGTTTTGGGTTTCGATGACCGGGGCTTGGAGGGCTTGGCTTTCGACGTTTTAGGTTTGTCTGACTTCTGCTCAGGTGCCTTCTTCTCGAACGCGCGCTGCATGTCCTGGGCCGAGCTGTCCTGTTCAACCAGGCTGAAATCGATCTTGCTGGTTTCAATGTCGGCGCGCATGACCTTGATGCGCACGCGGTCGCCCAGACGATAACGCTTGCCGGTGCGCTCGCCGAGCATCCAGTGTTTGCCCTGATCGTAGTGGAAGTAATCCTGACCCAGTTCGGAGACGTGCACCAGGCCTTCGGTGAAGATTTCATCGAGGGAGACAAAGATGCCGAAGCTGGTCACGGCGCTGACGGTGCCGTTGTACTCGTTGCCGATGTGATCGCGCATGAAATAGGTTTTCAGCCAGGCGTCGACATCCCGCGTGGCGTCGTCGGCGCGGCGCTCGGTCATCGAACAATGGACGCCGATTTCAGGCAATCCCGTAGCGGATATTCTTTCACCCTTCAACACCGCCTTGATGCCGCGGTGCACCAGCAGATCGGGATAGCGTCGGATCGGCGAAGTGAAGTGGGTGTAGCCCTCATACGCCAAACCGAAGTGGCCTTTGTTTTCCGGCGTGTAGACCGCCTGCTTGAGCGAACGCAGCATCACGGTTTGCAGCAGGCCGGCATCGGGACGCGGCTTGATTTTTTCCAGCAGCGTACCGAAATCCTTGGCGTGCGGTTTGTCGCCACCGGGCAGGTCGAGCCCGAATTCAGCCATGAAGCCACGCAGCAAGGCGAGTTTCTCCGGCGTAGGGCCTTCGTGAACACGGTACAGCGCGGGCTGCTTGTTCTCCAGCAGGTAATCCGATGCACAGACGTTGGCCGACAGCATGCATTCCTCGATGATGCGATGGGCGTCGTTGCGAATCACCGGCACAATGGCCTCGATCTTGCCCTGCTCGTCGAACAGCATCTGCGTTTCGGTCGAGCCGAAATCAATCGCGCCACGCTTGGCGCGGGCTTTCAGCAACACGCGGAAAAGCTTGTCCAGCGCCTCCAGATGCGGCATCAATACGGCCTGTTTCGCATCCGGCTTGACCTCACCCGAAAGCCAGTCCCACACCTGATTGTAGGTCAGCCGCGCGTGCGAATAGATCACGCCCGGATAGAAACGGTATTCCTTGATCGCCCCCGCTGCGGTGATACGCATGTCGCACACCATTGAAAGGCGGTCGACCTCGGGATTCAGCGAACACAGCCCGTTGGACAACGCCTCCGGCAACATGGGGATGACGCGGCGCGGGAAATACACCGAATTGCCGCGGTTGTAGCCCTCGGTGTCGAGTGCATCGCCGGGTTTCACGTAATGGCTAACGTCGGCAATCGCCACGATCAACCGGAAGCCGCTGCGGCCCAGTGGTTCGCAATACACGGCATCGTCAAAGTCGCGCGCGGTTTCGCCGTCGATGGTGACCAGCGGCAAATGGCGAATGTCTTCGCGATCGGCCAGGTCCTTCTTCTGAACTTTTTTGGGTAACTTTTCTGCCTGTTTTTCGACATCGGCAGGAAACACATACGGCAGATCGTGTTTGCGCAGCGCAATTTCAATCTCCATGCCGGGACCGGTATAGCTCCCCAGAATTTCGGTGACGCGCCCGACTGCCTCATTGTGCGCACCAGGCTGGGTGACGATTTCCACCGTCACCACCTGGCCCGACTTCGCTTCGCCGGCGTTGCCGGCTGGTACCAGAATATCCTGGTTGATGCGGCGATTTTCTGCTATCAGAAAACCGATACCCCCTTCTTCGTAATAGCGGCCAACAATGAATTTGTTGACGTGCTCCAGCACCTCGACGATCTTGCCTTCGCGTCGGCCGCGCTTGTCGAGCCCCGCCACCCGCACCAGCACCTTGTCGCCATGCAATACACGGTGCATTTCCTTGGGAGACAGATACAGATCGCCGCTGCCTTCTTCCGGAGCCACGAAACCGAAACCATCCGGGTGGCCTTCGACCCGGCCTTTGACCAAATCAAGTTTGTCCGGCAAGCAAAGCTGCCGCTTGCGGTTCATCATCAACTGGCCATCACGATGCATCGCACCGAGGCGACGCTGAAACAACTCGAACTCGTCTTCGGTGATCAACAACTGCTCGGCGAATGCTTCGGCGTCGACTGGACAGCCCGCTTCGGTGATCAATTGCAGGATGTATTCGCGGCTGGGCAGTGGCGCATCGTAGCGCTCGACCTCGCGATCATAGAATGGATCAGCAAGTCGAATCGCTGGGATTTTGGGAGTATTTGCGCGGCTGCGCGGTTTCTTCGTTGACAATTTATTCTCTGCTCTCTAGAATGCGCGCCTTATTGCCCAGATGG
>JASJPF010000036.1:53035-105963 GCA_031426835.1 Thiobacillus sp. | reverse complement strand
CGCAGTTACAATCACATCAAAACGTCGTTGCACTTCAGGGTTGAATCCGCCAAAGCTATTCATCGATTTTTCCAAAGATGATGAAGCAGAGTTCTCATTCGATGAACTAGTTCGAACTTTGGTGGGCTCACCGCTCTTCAAAAAGCCCCCAATTGGGAATAATCCTTTCACGCCGTCGCAAGAAACACCAGCCGAAAAATCCGCAGACGCTGTTTTCGAATTGATGACGCTGATAATTCGAGACTTTGAATCGCACACAAGGGACTACATCTCCTACGATATAGTCGTTCGCAATTCGAAGGTGTCGAGAATTCTGCTTGATCTCACTATCAAAGAAGCGGTGGATCTTGGGCTGGTTAGGCAAGACTTAATTAAGAGTCTTTACTTGACCGACAAAGGAAAGCATTACGCCTTCCAGCACAAACTGGTTGGTTAAAAGTGCATTGTTTTCGGAGCTACGTTCGCCTAACCCTGTGCTCAACCCGACCTGCGCAAAAAGCCGCGCAGGCGGGTTAACTCCACGTCAGGTTTCGTACATTTAACGCGCGTAAGGCGTACAGGGTAGGGCGTCAATAAGCGTAGTGCATTGCATCGAATGGGCGTCGTCACACAAGCACATAAACCGACCCGTCACCACCACCCTGGTTTTGACTTACCTCCCCTTACAGCCCCGCCGAAGATCAAGTGTGGCGGGTGGATCAGCGGCAAAGGTGTTTGAGCCCCGCTCACAACATTTAATCAACCCAGCAAAAGCGGGGCGAGTTCTTTGCCGCCCATCCGACGCGCTTGATCTTCGGGAATTCGGGGCTGTCGGGGTCGCCTTCTTTTGGTTACTTTTCTTGGCGAGACAAGAAAAGTAACTAGCCGCCGGGCTACCCCCGGCCAACGGTCAAAAGCCCTTCACAGCACAAGCTATCGTCAAATTTCAGGAATCCCACCCACCCCGGTAAAATCCCAGAGATGATTGTTTATCTCCACGGCTTCAATTCCTCCCCCGCTTCCAGCAAAGCCAAGCAACTGGGCGAGCACATGTCCAGTATCGGCCGGCTGGCTGACTACTATTGCCCCGCCCTGCCCAACAGCCCGCGCGAAGCCATCGCCAAGATCGAGTCGACGCTGGCGAGGACACAACCCGCTACGGTTACACTGGTTGGCAGCTCGCTGGGCGGGTTTTACGCAACCTGGCTGGCAGAAAAAAACGGCTGGAAAGCGGTCCTGGTCAACCCGGCGGTACACGCCCACAAACTCATGCGAACTGCCATCGGCACCCAAACCAACTGGCACACCGGCGAGAAATGGGTCTTGACCGATGCACATCTGGCCGAAATGGCCGCGCTGGACATTGAGCACATCACCCAACCCGAGCGCTACCTGTTGCTGACGCAAACGGCCGACGAGATACTCGATTACCGCGATGCGGTAACCTACTATGCAGGAGCCACGCAGCTTATTGAAGAAGGCGGCGACCACGGCTTTACCCATTTCGAGCGTCACTTTCAAACCATTCTGGATTTCTGATTTTCCATGCACGTTATTTTTGAAGAAGACGGCCACTTCAAGGCCGGTTCCATCCTGTCCGAAACCGACGCCACGGCGCAGGTTGAAACGGCATCGGGTAAACGCAGCAAAATCAAGGCGGCCAATCTGCTGTTGCGCTTTGTCGCGCCCGCACCGAATGAAGTGATGGCCGAGGCCGAAACCCTTGCGGCCGAACTCGACGCCGACTTTTTGTGGGAAGCCGCCGGCACCGACGAATTCGGTTTCGAGCAACTGACCCAGGAATACTACGGCCACACGCCACGCCCGGCCGAAGCCGTTGCGTTGTTGCTGAAGCTGCACAGCTCGCCGATTTATTTCCACAAAAAAGGCAAAGGCCGCTACCGTCCAGCGCCCACCGAGACGCTGGCAGCAGCCAAGGCCGGGCAGGAGAAAAAGCGGCTCGCTGCCGAGCGGCAAGCGAACCTGGCTGCAGAACTGACCGCATTCCGGCTGCCCGAAGAATATGCCTCGCTGGTACCGCGCATCCTGATCGCGCCAGACAAGAACACGCTGGAATACAAGGCGCTGGAAGATGCAGCAGCGGCGACCGGATTGTCTCAGCTGCGGCTGATCGAGCGCTGCGGCGCAATTCCGTCAACCCTCGAGTTTCATCAGGCCTGCTTCCAGCTGGAACACTTTCCGCGCGGCACCGGCTTTGCCGAAGTCACCGAACCGGTCGACCCTCCCGCCTTGCCGCGCAGCACGGTGCGCGCGTTTTCGATGGACGATGAGGCGACCACCGAAATCGACGATGCCTTGTCGGTGCAATGGCTGGACGACGGCAACATCCGGGTCGGCATCCACATCGCCGCCCCCGCACTCGGTATTGCGCCCGGCTCGGAACTCGACAAGGTCGCACGCGAACGGTTGTCGACGGTCTATTTCCCCGGCAACAAGATCACCATGCTGCCGGACGCGCTGATCCACCATTACACGCTGGGCGAAACCCACGATTGCCCGGCACTGTCGCTGTACCTGGATGTGGCGCCCGACCTGCGCGTGCTCGGCACCGAAACCAGGCTCGAAATGGTGCACATCGCCGACAACCTGCGCCATGAATTACTGGAAGTCGAATTCAATGCCGACACCCTGAAGAACCCGGACGTCGCCGACTATCCCTACCGCCGCGAGCTTGAATGGCTGCACGACTTTGCCGCAGTCCTCGAAGCCGGCCGCGGCAAGGCCGATACCGTCGATCGCGTCGACTACAACTTCAAGGTCGACGGCGAGCGCGTCAGCATCGTGCCGCGCAAACGCGGCAGTCCGATCGACAAGGTGGTGTCGGAATTCATGATTTTCGCCAACGCCCACTGGGGCGGCTGGCTGGCTGAAAACAAGATTCCCGGAATCTATCGTGCGCAATCGGGCGGTAAAACCCGCATGACGACATCGCCCGACCCGCACGTCGGTCTCGGCGTTGACCAGTATGCATGGTCGTCGTCGCCGTTGCGCCGCTATGTCGACCTGGTCAACCAGCGCCAGCTGATTTCGCTGGTGCAGCAAACCGACCCGGCCTATCCGCCCCGTAGCGAACAACTGTTCTCGGTGGTGCGCGAATTCGAGCTGGCCTATGATGCCTACAATGAGTTCCAACGCCGGTTGGAACGCTACTGGATGTTGCGCTGGCTGGTGCAGGAAAGCATCACCGAAGTCACCGCCAGCGTGATTCGTGACGACCTGGTGCGCTTCGATACGCTGCCGTTGGTGACGCGTGCGCCCTCGGTCGCCGGGGTCACGCCAGGGTCCAAGGTACGGCTGGCAATTTCGAGTATTGACCTGCTCGATATCAGCTTTCATGCCGAATTATTGGAAACGCTGGAAACGCCGACTGACAGCAGCGCTGTCGTTCCGTAGAATCAGACTTGCCCTTAAAGTTAACCCTCATGGTCACCGCCCCCTCTCCACATCTCGCCGAACCCTCCAAGCAAGGCACGCGCATGGCGCTGGCCATGCTGGCATCGGCCGCGGTGCACGGCATGGTGCTGTCGACCCAGTTTGTGCAAATCAACCCGCGCCTGTTCGAAGACCCGAACCTGCCGATGGAAGTGGTGCTGGTCAACGCCAAAACTGCAGAGTCGCCACTCAACCCCGACGCACTGGCACAGGTGAATCTGGCGGGCGGCGGCAACACCGACGAAGACCGGCGGCTGAAGAGTCCGCTGCCCGCCAGCAGCAAAACGCAGACGGGTGCAGAAGAAGCCGTATTGAAAGCACGTTTGGCGGATCTGGAGCAGCAAGCCAAAACCCTGCTGACCCAATTGCAGCCTAACGGGCAGATACAAAACGCGCCCTTGTCCGCTCCGCCGACGCCAACCCAACCCAGCCTCGACACCAGCCAGATTAACCAGCAAGCGCGTGAAATGGCCAATCTGCAGGCGCGTATCTCGCAGCAGTGGGACGACTACCAGAAGCGGCCCAAGCGTGCTTTTGTCGGTGCCAACGTCAAGGAATATGCGTTTGCACGCTACGTCGAAGACTGGATCACCAAAGTCGAGCGCGTGGGCAACGTCAACTACCCGGAGGCGGCGCGGCGTCAGGGCATTTACGGCAGCCTCAAGCTCACCGTGTCAATTTATGCCAACGGCCGCATCGAAGCGGTTGAAGTGGACCGAACGTCCGGCTCCAAAATACTGGATGCCGCCGCAATCAAGATTGTCGAAATGGCCGCCCCGTATGCCGCATTCCCCGACGACATGCGTAAAAAAGCCGATATCCTGTCGATTACCCGCACCTGGACTTTCACCCGCTCCGACCAGCTGGTAGGGATGGAGTGATTTAACCTGCCCTGCGCACAGGTGGATGCTGTCATGTCTTGTTCGCCCCGCCAAACACTCCGATGCGCCTGAGCTTGCGCGCCTCACCCTCGAACTCGGCTACACCAGCTCCGTCCCCGAAATCGAATCGCGACTGCAAGCTTTACTGCTGCGACCAAACCACTTCATTGCTGTTGCAGCGGGAGACCCATCCTCCCTGCTTGGCTGGATAGTGGCAGAGCGGCGGCTTATCCTTGAGTCGGGTGACATTGTCGACATTGTCGGCCTGGTTGTCGACGCCACCCAACAACGTGCAGGCGTAGGGCGTGCGCTCGTGGCCGCCACGGAACATTGGGCGGCGTCTCAAGGCGTCTCCACCTTTTTTACGCAACCCTTGGCTATGTCCGCAGCAAAACACAACATGCGTATGTCAAGACGCTGGGACCCGCCTGGCGTCTCAAATACCAGTTGTTGCGTAACACGCTTTCCGTTTTGGCTTGACTACCCTCCGCATAGCCGCCCAGGCAATCTTGGCGCGGCCCTCATGTATAATATTCCGATTTGCTTATTTACTGATTTTTCGGAGTTTTCCCATGCATACAGGCACCACGCTTACCCAATTCATCATTGAAGAACAGCGCCGCACCGCCGGCGCCACCGGCGATTTCACCTCACTATTGAATGACGTCGTGATTGCGTGCAAAGCGATATCCAACGTGGTGAACAAAGGCGCACTGCTGGGCGTGATGGGCTCGCTCGACTCCGAAAACGTGCAGGGCGAAACGCAGAAAAAGCTCGACGTCATCACCAACGACATCATGATCCGCTCCAACGAGTGGGCGGGCCATCTGGCCGGCATGGCGTCGGAAGAAATGGACGATTGCTACCCGATCCCCAACCAGTATCCGCTCGGCAAATACCTGCTGGTATTCGATCCGCTCGATGGCTCGTCCAACGTTGACGTGAATATCTCCGTCGGCACCATCTTCTCGATCCTGAAAGCACCGGTCGCCGGTCGCGCCGCCACCACCGAAGACTTCCTGCAAACCGGCACCCAGCAAGTGTGCGCCGGCTACGCAATTTACGGTTCGTCGACCATGCTGGTGCTGACCTTCGGTCACGGCACCAACGGTTTCACGCTGGACCGCGACGTCGGCGAATTCGTGCTGACCCACCCCAGCATGAAGATCCCGACCGAAACCCGCGAATTCGCGATCAACGCCTCCAACATGCGGTTCTGGGAAAAGCCGGTGCAGCGCTACGTCGACGAGTGCCTGGCTGGCAAGACCGGCCCGCGCGGCACCGATTTCAACATGCGCTGGGTTGCCTCGATGGTTGCCGAAGTCCACCGCATCCTCACCCGTGGCGGTATTTTCATGTACCCCAAGGACACCAAGGACCCCGCCAAAGCCGGCAAACTGCGTCTGCTGTATGAAGCCAATCCGATGGCCTTCATCGTCGAGCAAGCCGGCGGCGCCGCCACCACCGGCCGCGAGCGCATCCTTGAACTCAGCCCAGATGGCCTGCACCAGCGCGTCCCGGTGATCCTGGGCTCCAAGTCCGAAGTGGATATCGTGACCGGTTACCACCACGAAAAAGCTGCGTAAATAGCGTGGGCGCCAATTAATCGGCGCAACACGCGCGCACATCAAGCCGGGCTTCATGCCCGGCTTTTTTGTGGGCGACACTCAAGATCGGCGCAGACAAACCGTATTACATTCTCACGCCCAGCGGCCATCAGACTCTGCGCACCCTACCGATTCACCTTCGACCATGCGCAAAAAAATCAATGCCAGAGACCTGCAAGTAGGCATGCATC
This sequence comes from Thiobacillus sp., assembly GCA_031426835.1. Classification (GTDB taxonomy): domain Bacteria; phylum Pseudomonadota; class Gammaproteobacteria; order Burkholderiales; family Thiobacillaceae; genus Thiobacillus. The sequence continues at coordinate 99,852 of JASJPF010000036.1, read as the reverse complement.
TCCATGAACTGTGCGGTTCCTGGATGGACCACCCATTCTGGCGCAGCAAGTTCACGCTGACCCAACCCGAAGAAATCCGCAGCATCCTCCAAAGCGGCATCACCGAGGTCTGGATTGATGTCGCCAAGGGTCTGGACGTGCCGGAGCCCCCGAAAGCCCCCGAAAAGTCGGTTGATGACGTACTGATGGCGGCCGAGATCGCGCAGCCGAATAAGGCGCCCAAGCCGGTGTCGATGAGCGACGAGCTGACGCGGGCCGCCATGATCTGCGTCAAAGCCAAGCAGGCGGTCATTTCCATGTTCCAGGAAGTGCGCATGGGCAAGGCCATCAGTGCCGAAGCGGCCGGCGAACTGGTCGACGAGATTTCCTCGTCAGTATTGCGCAATCCCGGCGCCTTGATCAGCCTGGCCCGCCTCAAGACCGCCGACGACTACACCTACATGCACTCCGTCGCGGTGTGCGCACTGATGGTGTCGCTGGCGCGGCAGTTGCGGCTGGATGAGCACGCCACCCGCGAGGCGGGCATGGCAGGTCTGCTGCACGATCTGGGCAAGGCCCTGATGCCAATGGACGTGCTGAACAAACCGGGAAAACTGACCGACGATGAGTTCCGCGTCATCAAGAGTCACCCGGTCGAGGGGCATCGCCTGCTGGTCGAAGGCCAAAGCGTCAGCGACATCGTGCTCGACGTCTGCCTCCACCACCACGAAAAAGTCGACGGCAGCGGCTACCCCGACAAGCTTGCCGGCGATCAGATCAGCCTTTACGCCAAGATGGGCGCGGTATGTGACGTCTACGACGCCATTACATCCAATCGCCCCTATAAAAAAGGCTGGGACCCGGCCGAATCCATCCAGAAAATGTCGCAGTGGAGCAAGGGGCATTTCGACGAACACGTGTTCCAGGCCTTCGTCAAAAGCATCGGCATCTACCCCGTTGGATCACTGGTGAAACTCGGTTCCAGTCGTCTGGCGGTCGTGCTCGAACAATCGGAAAAATCCCTGCTGGCACCGCGTATCAAGGTGTTCTTTTCAACCAAGTCGCAGGCTTACATCGTGCCGGAGGTCCTCGACCTTTCCCACCCGAGCGTGTCGGAAAAGATCGTCGGTCGCGAAGATGCCGCCACTTGGGGGATCAAGAATCTCGACGAACTCTGGGCGAGCTGAGTCAACGCCCGCTTACCGTATATCCAAGCCACGCAAACCACTTGGCTTCCGCCATCAGCCCGTCCAAACAATTGGGCACAGACTTGTTTTACGGCGCCTCAGGTTTTAATGGCGCCGACTTGAACAAGGCCAGCGCCTGCTCCCGCTGCATGGCGTGATCGACAATCGGTGCGGGGTAATCACGCCCCATCACGCATTGGGCTTGCTGCTGCGCCGCTGACGACAGCTTCCACGGGGCGTGAATGTGCTTATCCGGCACCCCGGCGAGCTCGGGCACATAGCGACGAATAAACGTGCCGTTCGCATCGAATCGCTCGGATTGCGTCACCGGATTGAAGATGCGAAACCAGGGCTGGGCATCGCATCCCACGGACGCCGCCCACTGCCAGCCCCCATTGTTGGCGGCCAAATCGAAATCAATCAGTTTGTCGGCAAAATAGCGCTCACCCAGCCTCCAGTCGACCAATAAATCCTTGGTCAGAAACGAAGCTGTCACCATACGCAGGCGGTTGTGCATGTAGCCCGTTTGATTGAGCTGACGCATGGCAGCATCGACCAGCGGATAGCCGGTACGCGCCTCGCACCACGCTTCGAAATGCCCCGGCGGATTGGGCCACGGCAGGTCGTCATATTGCGGCTTGAAGGTGTGGCCTGCTGCCACATCGGGACGATGCCACAGCACCTGATGATAGAAATCGCGCCAGATCAGTTCGGATAGCCAGGTTTGTGCGCCGCGCCCACCCTGTTGCCAGGCGGCGGCCGCAAGCTGGCGGATCGAAACCGTTCCAAAGCGCAGATGCACCGACAAATACGACGGCCCTTTAATCGCAGGGAAATCGCGTGTTTGTTGATAGCGGTCAATGCGATCCATGAAATCATCCAGCAGCTGCGCAGCCCCCGACATGCCGGTAGGTAGCTTGAGTTCGACCAGATTGGTCGGGACAAATCCCATAGCCTGCAACGTGGGAATGTCTGTTGAACGTGCGACCAGCCGATCAACATGGCGATCAACCGGATAGGCTTGCAGGTCATAAGGCGTCAAGGTTTTCAGCCAGGCCATTTTATAGGGCGTAAAAACGCGGTAGGGCGTGCCGCCGCCGGTGAGCACTTCTTCACGTTCAAATATCACGGCGTCCTTGCTGTGATGAACGGCAACATCGAGGGAATTCAGCGCGTGCCCGACCGCGGCATCGCGCGCCAGCGCAGCGGGGTCATCGTCATGGTTGTAGAACACGGCATCCGCCCGCAGCTCGACCGCCAATTGGACGACCGCGTTGCGGGCAATGCCGTATTTGACGATGAGGCCACCGCCTTTGGCCTGCAAGGCAAGTTGCAACTCGGTTACGCTGGCGTGGATGAATTCGACCCGCCGGTCGGTCGGATCGGCCAAGCTGTCCAGTATTTCACGGTCGAAAACAAACACGCAAAACACCTGCCGAGCACGTTTAAGTGCGTGGTAAAGGGCTGCATGATCGTAGTCGCGCAGGTCGCGCCGAAACCAGACCAGTGCAATTGGGTATTCAGGCATAGGGCATGTGAGTCGCTATAGTGTGAGGAGTCCGTGTAAAAAGAGGTGTTGGCTGGATTTAAGGCAGATTACAATGGAGGGGCCATGATGGAAACCGTTAACCTCACCCACAATTTTCTGATCGCCATGCCGGGCATGGTCGACCCCAATTTCAATGGTACGCTGACCTATATCTGCGACCACAGCGAACAAGGTGCGCTGGGTGTGGTGGTCAACCGGCCGATCGATCTGGATCTGTCGACGCTGTTCGATCAGATCGGGCTGACCCTGCCCGAGCACCTGCGCGACAAAATCGTCTATTTCGGCGGCCCGGTACAGACCGAGCGCGGCTTTGTGCTGCATACGCCCCCCCACACCTTCAGTTCCACCCTCACCGTCAAGGATGTCGTCAGCCTCACCACCTCGAAAGACGTGCTGGAGGCGGTCAGCCAGGATGCGGGGCCGGAAAAATTCATGGTCTCATTGGGCTACGCCGGTTGGGCCGCCGGCCAGCTGGAAGAAGAGATCAAGCAAAATGCCTGGCTATCGGTGGCCGCCGACCCACAGGTTATCTTCGACCTGACGCCTGAAGAACGCCTGCCCGCTGCGATGAAGCTGCTCGGCATCGATTTCGCCAACTTGTCAGACGAAGCCGGACACGCATGAACCTGGAAACCGCAGCTGACCGCTCAGGAGCTTATGGCATGCCGCATGAATACCGGTTCTTCTACCTCGGATCGGGTTTGCCATCGAGTTGGGGCCGCTACCCACCCGCTGGCATTTATGCCCTTCAGGGTACGCCTGGTCACGTGCATGCCTTTGTCGCTCGTCGTTGCAGGCCCCGGCCTGCCGCCTCCTCTCTTCGCGGCCTCCCCGCGCCCAGTCGCACCATCGGGCACGTCCAACTCCGGTTTCCAGGTTGAATCCTGAATCCACCCACGGCACGGTACTGGCCTTCGACCTCGGCCTGAAACGCACCGGCGTCGCGTCGGGTGATCTCTCCATCGGCGTTGCCCATCCACTCACGGTCATCCAGGCCGACTCCACCGATGCACGGCTCACGGCTATCGCCAAACTCATGACCGAATGGCAACCGGTATTGCTGGTGCTTGGCATTCCCACCCATGCCGATGGCGGCGAACACGAAATGACCCGGGTGGCCAAAAACTTCGCGCGTAAATTAGAATCGCGTTTCAATCTGCCGGTGTTTCTGGTGGACGAACGCCACACCAGCACGGCGGCCGAGTCCGAACTCCATGAGCGCGGGATACACGGCAAAAAGAACAAGGCGCTGACGGATGCCGTTGCCGCGAAACTCATACTCCAAGGATTTTTCGATGCCCGCCTCACTGCCTGACGCCAACACCCTGATTACGCGACTCGCCGACGCCATTGCACCCACGCTTACCCCCAACACGTTCATCGTCGGCATTCATACCGGTGGCGTATGGGTGGCCGAGCGCCTGCATGCCTTGCTGCGGTGCACCCAACCCCTCGGCACGCTCGATATTTCGTTTTACCGCGACGACTTTTCCCGTATCGGCCTGCACCCGCAGGTGAAGCCCTCCAACCTGCCGGTCGACCTCGAAGGCCGTGACATTCTGCTGGTTGATGATGTCTTGCACTCCGGCCGCACCGTACGTGCAGCAATGAACGAGTTGTTCGATTACGGCCGGCCCGCCTCGATCCGGCTGGCGGTATTGGTAGATCGCGGCGACCACGAGCTGCCGATCCGGCCAGACTTTGCGGGCCACGCGCTCAGCATCCCCAGTAATCAAAACATCAACCTGTCACGCCTTGACGATGGCCACCTGACCCTCACCCTCGCGTAATCCTGGAAACCGCAGTTGACCGCTTACACCTTCATGGAGTGCCTTATGGATACTCGATTTACTCCCTTCGATAACTCTCACCATATGGGTGATATCGCTACGCACCCGCTGATCCGCCTGGACGCGCGCCTGCCTTTGTCGCTCGTCGTTGCAGGCCCCGGCCTGCCGCCTCCTCGCTTCGCGGCAGACACACGTCCAGACGCACCATCGGGCGCGTCCAACCACGGTTTCTAGGATGAATCCACAACTCAACCCTGACGGCAGCCTGCGCCACCTGCTCACGCTCGACGGCCTGCCGCGAACAATCCTGACGCACATTCTCGATACCGCAGAGTCCTTTATGGATGTGGGTGAACGCGAGGTGAAGAAAGTCCCGCTGTTACGTGGAAAATCGATCTTCAACCTGTTTTTCGAGCCGTCCACACGCACCCGCACCACTTTCGAGATCGCCGCCAAACGCCTCTCCGCCGATGTGGTCAACCTCAATATCGCCACCTCCAGCCAAACCAAGGGTGAGGCGATTCTCGACACGGTCGACAATCTCGCAGCGATGCACGCCGACATGTTTATCGTGCGCCATGCTCAATCGGGCGCAGCCCATTTCATCGCACGCAATGTCGCGCCGCATATCTCTGTCATCAACGCCGGCGACGGCCGCCACTCGCATCCGACGCAAGGCCTGCTCGACATGTTCACCATTCGCCGCTTCAAGGGCGAGTTCCACAACCTGACCGTAGCCATCGTCGGCGACGTGCTGCATTCGCGCGTGGCGCGTTCGCAAATCCACGCCCTCACCACGCTGGGGGTGCCGGAAGTTCGCGTGATCGCGCCGAAAACCCTGCTGCCCACCGGCGTTGAGCAAATGGGCGTCAAGGTCTACCACGACCTGGAAGCCGGTCTGCATGGGTGCGATGTGGTCATCACGCTGCGCCTGCAGAGCGAACGCATGAAAGGCGCGCTGCTCCCAAGCGCACAGGAATACTTCAAGTTCTTTGGCCTGACGCCGGCAAAGCTCGCTCTGGCGAAACCCGACGCCATCGTCATGCACCCGGGACCAATGAACCGCGGCGTGGAGATCGACTCCGAAGTGGCCGATGGCCCGCAGTCGGTCATTTTGCCGCAGGTGACTTACGGCATTGCCGTGCGGATGGCGGTGATGGCGATTCTGGCGGGAGGGACAACAGCATGAAAATTCATATCCGGAATGGCCGCGTGATCGATCCGATGAACGCACGCGATGAAGTCGCTGACGTATTTGTGGTGGCCGGAAAAATTGTCGCCGTAGGTGAAGCACCCCCCGATTTTCACGCCAACCGCGTCATTGATGCCAGCGGCCTGGTGGTGTGCCCCGGCCTGGTCGACCTGTCGGTGCGGCTGCGCGAGCCCGGTTTTGAGTATCGCGCCACCCTCGAATCGGAAATGCTCGCTGCTGCCGCTGGCGGTATCACCTCGCTCGCCTGCCCGCCCGATACCGACCCGCCGCTGGACGAACCGGGCCTGGTCGAGATGTTGAAGTTCCGCGCGAAAAACCTGCCGGGCCCGCGCGTTTACCCGATCGGCGCATTGACCCAAAAACTCGAAGGCAGGCTGCTGACCGAAATGGCCGAGCTGACCGAAGCGGGCTGCCGCGCCTTTACCCAGGCCGACGCGGAACCCACCGACCCGCAAGTGTTGCTGCGCGCGATGCAATATGCCGCCACGTTTGGCTTCAGCCTGTGGTTACGGCCACAGGATCTGTCGCTGGCGCGTGACGGCGTTGCACACGATGGAGCGGTGGCTTCGCGCCTCGGCCTGCCTGGCATTCCGGCGCTGGCCGAAACCGTGGCGTTGGCTACGATATTGTTGCTGGCGCGCGAAACTGGCGCCCGCATCCACATTGCGCGGCTGTCAACGCGTGAAGGCATCGCGATGGTGCGCGCAGCCAAGGCACAAGGACTCTCCATCACCTGCGATGTCGCCAGCACGCACGTGCATTTATCGGAAAACGATCTCGTCAGTTTTGATTCGCACCTGCATCTGGTGCCGCCGCTGCGCGGTCTGCGTGACCGCGACGCCATCCGCGAAGCCCTGCGCGACGGTTCCATCGACGCATTGTGTTCGGACCACACTCCGGTTGACGAAGATGTAAAGCAGGTGCCGTTTGGCGAATCGGCGCCCGGCGCCTCTGGCGTTGAGCTGCTGCTGCCGCTGACGCTGAAATGGGCGCGCGAAATGGGCGTTCCCCTGATCAAGGCCATCGACCTGATTTCGTTGAAGCCGGCACAAATACTGGGCGTACCGGGCGGCAATCTATCGGTTGGCAGCTGTGCCGACATCTGCATTTTTGATGAAGCGGCCGAGTGGATCGCCACCCCCAAGACGCTCGCCAGCCAGGGCGACAACACGCCCTTTCTCAACCACCCCATGCAGGGACAAGTCCGCTATACCCTGATCGACGGCCATATCGATTTTGAGTTTGCGCATTGAGCGCCGCGTGGTTTTCCCCGGTGGATGAACGCGCTGCCAAGCGTAGCGTGTCTTTTTTCTTGCTGCTGATCAGTCTGTTATCCGGTGCGCTGGCTGTCGCCGGTTTCGCGCCCTTTTATCTCTGGCCTTTGCCCGTATTGAGTCTGGCCGTGCTGTTCGGTCTGCTCGCGCGAACACACTCCATGCGTGCCGGCTTTCTCATCGGGTTGGCCTGGGGGCTGGGATTTTTCCTCACGGGCGTGAGTTGGGTCTACGTCAGCCTGTCGGTATACGGCGGCATGCCGATGGCGTTGGCCGCGCTGGCGACCTTTTTGTTTTGCGGGCTGCTGGCGCTGTTTCCCGCACTGGTGGGGGCATTGCAGGCGGGCTGGCGAGTCTCACCCACCTTGCGACTATTGGTGTTGATCCCGCTTGGCTGGGGCATGGCGGAATGGGTACGCGGCTGGCTGTTCACGGGCTTCCCCTGGCTGGCGATCGCTTATTCGCAAGTGCCAGCCAGCCCGCTGGCCGGTTACGCGCCGTTGGTCGGAGTGTATGGGATGTCGTTTCTGCTGGCACTGACGGCTGCCCTGCTGGCGTGGGGCATGACCCTGCGCGGCCCGCTGGCACAGCGTGTGTGGGCCGGTGTGGCCGTGCTTACGCTAGGGATAGGCGGCCAGGCCTTGCGTGGAGTCAACTGGACGACATCCGACGGCGCACCGACTTCGGTGGCGCTGCTGCAGGGCAATATCCCGCAGGACATGAAATGGAAACCCGAAAAAACCCATACCACGCTTGAAACCTATGCACGCATGGCTGCCGCCTCACCCGCGCAACTCATCGTGCTGCCGGAAACGGCACTGCCCCTGTTTGAGTCCGACCTGCCCGATTTCTATCGTGATGGGCTGGTGGCGCTTGGCCAGAAAAATGGCGGCGACATCCTGACGGGATTACCCACCGGGTCCGTGAACGGCGATTACTACAACAGCGTCATCAGCCTGGGCAGCGCGCCCAGCCAGCGTTATCACAAGGTGCATCTGGTGCCTTTCGGCGAATACATCCCGTTGAAAGCGGTATGGGGCTGGATAATCCAGGTGCTGCATATTCCGCTGTCGGATTTTGCGCGTGGCGATCGCAATCAAACGCCGCTTGCTATCGGCGGCCAGCGCGTGGCGGCCAATATCTGTTACGAAGACGTCTTTGGCGAGGAAATCATCCGTCAGCTGCCGGCAGCGAGCGTGCTGGTCAACGTCAGCAACCTGGCGTGGTTCGGCGATTCGCTTGCGCCCTGGCAACACGCACAGATGTCGCAGATGCGGGCACTGGAAACCGGGCGCATGATGCTGCGTGCCACCAACACCGGGTTGACCGCCATCATTGATGAGAAAGGTCGGATACTTGCCAGCCTGCCGCCTTTTACCTCCGGCAGTCTCACCGGCAGCATTCAGGGCTACGCCGGCAGTACGCCTTATGTGCGTTGGGGCAATGCGCCTGTAATAGTGCTGTGGGCCTTGCTGGGTATTGGGCTGCTACTGATCGGGCTTAAGCGGCGTCCCTGATTCGCGTCATGTTACGACCGCTGCGCTTGGCTTCAAGCAAGGCCGTATCGGCACGCGCCAGCGCCTCATTTTCCTGCTTGTCTTCACGGCTGTATTCAGACAAGCCGCCGCTCCAGGACAGTTTCTGCGTCACTCCGGGTATCAGTTCCACGCTCTCGGGCATCTTGGCGCGCAGGCGCTCGGCCAGTTCCTGCGCCCGATCCAGCGGGGTGAACGGGAACAGGACACAAAACTCGTCCCCCCCCAGGCGGGCAATAAAGTCGCTGTTGCGCAAACAGGATTTGAGCGCATCGCCGAATTTGATGATGAGCTGATCGCCTGCCTCGTGGCCGAAGGTATCGTTCACCTGCTTGAAATTATCGATATCCAGAATCAACAGGCTATGCGACCAGCCATCTTTCATGCTGGCGAACAACTCCTTCTGTTTTTCGTCAAAGCTGCGCCGGTTATTAACCTGCGACAGATGGTCCACCCGTGCCTGGGAGCTCACCTCTTTCTGCTGTCCCAACATCACCTTGCCCAGCTTCAGCATGGTCGCCAGCGGGGTCCTGAACTCCGCAAGACTAACCGGGTAATCTGCGCGCAGGCGCTGTAGCCGCAGGTCGTTAATGAATTTCACCAGCATGCGCAGGCTGTCGTTCACCCGGTTGCGTACCGCCAGAATGGTCCCCACCACCAGAATCGCAATCACCAGACTGGCCACCAGCCAGCCCAGCACATAGGGGGCAATGCTTTCAACCACCGGCACGATGGGCCGCCACACCGCGATCTGCCAGGGCGTGCCCGCCAGCGCGATCAAGCTGGCATGCGCGTGGCGCGTGACTGCCTGATTGCCGCGCCGCATCAGCACCATGGACGTATCGCCGGCGGCCTGAATCTGTTGTAACTCAGCGTAAGCGGCGGAGTCCGGCAGCGGCAGCGTATCGAACAAGGCCTGCAACTGCGGCACGCTCTGCTCGACAATGACAAAGCCCAGGCGACGGCCTTCGCTATTGGTAACCGGATGCGAGAGCGACAGACTGAAGGTGGCCGAAGCGGTTGCCCCCATCCCGTCGCGACTGGCATTCGCCAGCAGCCTGCGGGTGTCGCCGGGTAAAAATCCGGGCAGCAACTGGCGTTGGCCATCGCTGGCGAACAGCACCGTCGCATCCTGATTCAAGGCATGCAAATTATCCGCCTGCGCCTGGCAAACTTCTGGCGCCCCGGAGGTGAAACATGCCAGCGTTTGTGGATGGGCAGCAATGCGCGCGGCGCTGCGTTGCATGGCGTCAGCCATAAACTCGATTTGGGTAGCCATCACCGGCTTGTCGAACTCTTCCGGGACGGGGACTGACTGCGGACGCGACAGAAAAAGGACGGACGTCACCACGCCCGCCAGCAGCACCAGCGCTGTGACGAGAATCAGTCCAAACCGCAATATGGATGTGTGGGGCATGTTTATGCGCCAGCAGGCTCCACCTCTTTTGTTTATTGTCTCCGCAATGACCGAATCCAGATTCCGCTCTGGGGTTCAGCCTACCTGCCAATCAACACAGCAAAATTCATGCCCTGACACGCGGATACCCACCCAGCCATCCCATCAAGTTTGTTTATGTGTCGGAGTGTAAAGAATTCCGACACTATTGCCGGCCAGTGCTGCCGAACCCCCCGCTGCCGCGTTCACTCGTTTCAAAGTCGTCCACCACATTGAATTCGGCCTGCACCACCGGCACGATGACCAATTGCGCGAGACGCTCCATCGGGGTCAATTCAAACGCCTGTTGACTACGATTCCAGGCGGAAACCATGAGCTGGCCTTGATAATCCGAATCGATCAGACCCACCAGATTGCCCAGCACAATGCCATGTTTATGCCCCAGACCCGAACGTGGCAGAATCAGCGCCGCATAGCCAGGATCAGCCAAATGGATGGCCAAACCGACAGGAATCAACTGGGTTTCGCCGGGCTGCAGCAGAATGGGCGCATCAATACAGGCGCGCAAATCGAGCCCCGCAGAACCCGTTGTCGCGTAATGCGGCAGCTGATCGCGCAGGCGGGTGTCGAGAATCTTCACATCCATCTTCATATTCGTCGGGATTTCGTCAGCTCAACAGGGTTGCAAGGTGGCGGATCAGGTGTCGCGCCTGGGTGAGTTTATCTGCACGTGGCAGAGGATGTTGACCCTGATCATCGAACAGCACCAATTCGGCCGCGTCCTGACCCAGCGTGTCTTGTGCAAGATTGCCCGCCAATAGCGGCAATTTTTTACGGATACGCTTGGCTTCGGCATATTCCGTCAGATGCTCGGTCTCTGCGGCAAATCCGACACAAAACGGCGGGCTCGGCAGAGCGGCGATTTCCGCCAGGATATCGGGGTTGGCGACGAGCTGCAGCGTCAGGGTGTCTGTGCTTTTTTTGATTTTTTGCGTCGCGGTGGTGTCCACCCGGTAATCGGCCACGGCTGCGACGGAAATAAACACGTCACCGGGCAGTTCCGCCATCACGGCATTGCGCATCTCTGTCGCACCCATGACGTTTATACGACGCACCCCAGCAGGGGTCGGCAAGCAGGTCGGGCCAGAGATCAGACAGACTTCTGCACCCGCCTCGGCCGCCGCCTGCGCCACCGCGTAGCCCATCTTGCCCGAGCTCAGGTTGGTCAGTCCACGTACCGGATCAATCGCTTCGAAGGTCGAGCCTGCCGTGATCAGCACACGCTTACCCGCCAATGCACCCAAGCCCAACATCCCGGGCAGGGCATTCAGGATATCGGCTGGCTCCAGCATCCGCCCCAAGCCGACTTCACCGCAGGCCTGTTCGCCCGCAGCCGGACCCAGTACGCTCAAGCCGTCCGCGTGCAACTGCGCCAGATTGCGCTGGGTTGCCGCAGCTGCCCACATTTCCCGGTTCATCGCCGGCGCAACGGCGAGTCTGCAGGTACGGGCCAAACACAAGGTAGTCAGCAAATCATCGGCCCGCCCCTGCGCCAATCTGGCCATAAAATCGGCAGATGCGGGCGCGACCAGCAGCAGATCGGCATCGCGCGACAAATGGATGTGATCCATACCATCGCCGTTGGCGGCATTCCACAAGGTAGTCAGCACGGGCTTGCCGGACAGGGCCTGAAATGTGAGCGGTGTCACGAACTGCTGCGCGGCCATCGTCATCACTACCTGCACGTCAGCACCGGCCTTGACCAGCAAACGACACAGTTCAGCCGCCTTATAAGCGGCTATCCCCCCTGTTACGCCCAGAATGATTTTTTTGTTTTCCAGCGACACGGTCTCGATTCCTGAAGGACTTTCCATGACAATGAGCAACATTCTACGGGAGAGGGATAGGCATGGCGATCCGCGACTGGCCGGAAGACACGCGTCCGCGCGAAAAATTACTCAAACGCGGCGCAGCTTCCCTGACCGACGCCGAACTGGTCGCCGTTTTTCTGCGCACCGGCGTGGTCGGCAAGAGCGCGGTAGACCTCGGTCGCGACCTGATCGAACGTTTTGGTGGTCTTGGCGGCTTGTGTCGGGCCGACAAAGCATCGGCTTGCGCCGCGCCAGGCGTCGGCGAGGCCAAATATGCCCTGCTCCAGGCGGTCATGGAAATGGCGCGCCGCACCTTGGCTGAAGATATGGAATCGGGCGATGCCCTGGCCTCCCCAGCAGCCGTACGTGATTATCTGCGGCTGATTCTGCGCGGCAAGGAATATGAAGTGTTCTGCTGTGTCTATCTTGATGCCCAAAACCGGGTGATTGCAGTGGAAGAGCTGTTTCGCGGCACGTTGACGCAAACCAGCGTGTATCCACGCGAGATCATCAAGCGCGCGCTGGCACATAACGCTGCCGCACTGATACTCGCGCACAACCACCCCAGTGGCGTGGCCGAACCCAGCCAGGCCGACCTTACCCTCACCCGCAAACTGGCGGATGCGCTGGCGCTGGTGGACGTTCGCGTGCTCGACCATTTTATCGTTGCAGGCGCGTCTTCATTGTCGTTCATGGAAGCGGGCCAACTGTAGATCGTCGCGAAACTTGCCTCGGGCTTGAAGGCTGTGGTATAAATCGCGGTTCTCGGGTTGGCTCGTTAGCCATCCCTGACCGGATAACCTATCAACTTTGGAGCAGTATCATGGCTCGCGTATGTGTCGTTACGGGCAAGAAGCCCATGGTCGGAAACAACGTTTCCCACGCCAACAATAGAACCAAGCGTCGTTTCCTTCCCAACCTGCAATACCGCCGGTTCTGGGTTGAAAGCGAAAACCGCTGGATCCGTCTGCGTTTGTCCACTGCTGCCCTGCGCACCATCGACAAGAATGGCATCGATGCCATTCTTGTCGACCTCCGCGCCAGCGGCGTGGCCGTTTAAGGAGTTGAATCATGGCTAAAGGCGGACGCGAAAAGATCAAGCTGGAGTCCACTGCGGGCACCGGTCACTTCTACACCACGACCAAGAACAAGAAGACCATGCCCGAGAAAATGGAGATCAGCAAATTCGATCCCAAGGCGCGCAAGCATGTGATGTACAAGGAAACCAAGCTGAAGTAATTCAGCCGGCAACCCAAAACAAAACCCGCCAACTGGCGGGTTTTGTTTTATCCAGCCCCGCCAGTTGGCGGTTTTTTTATTGGGTGTTATTGGGTGTAGTTCCAGTGAATCCACCAGTGGGACGATGGCCCGCCCCAAAAAACGAGCGGCCCGCGGGCCGCTCGTTTCATAACTCAAGTTGTTGCCGCGCAAAAACTCAAGCGTAGCAGCGCAAGCGTACCGAGAAATCTTTCAGCGACTGGATGCCACTGTTTTCAGCGCGTTTGCACCAGGCTTGCAGTTGCTCCAGCAGTTGCTCGCGCGTTGCCGTAGAACGCCCCCAAATGGCCGCGAGTTCCTGACGCATCCGATACACGGTATTCAGGCGTTCACTCTTGCCAAGCAGGGTATCAAGCTCGGCCTTGTCTGCCGCCGCCAACTCGGCGGGCTCCTGGTGCAAGCAACGACGGAAGCTGTTGAGATTCCAGTTTTGCGGCAGGCTTGCATTGGCCTTGAGCTTGGCGATCTCAGCCGCGCTCTCTGCGCGCACACTTTTCACGAAGCGCGTCATCACGTCATAACGGTGCGTAATAATGGCCTGCAAGGAATCCAGGTCACACAGCGGTTTGGCCGGTAGCCATTTCACCGTGGGCGCCACCTTGCGGACGGTAGCCAGGCCGACATAGGTCATCAGCTTGATGTAGAGCCAACCAATGTCGAACTCATACCACTTGTTGGATAACCGCGCCGAGGTGCCGTAAGCGTGGTGATTGTTATGCAGCTCTTCGCCACCGATCAGAATGCCCCACGGAAATACGTTGGTGCTGGCATCTTCGCAGGCAAAGTTGCGGTAACCCCAGTAATGTCCAATACCGTTGATGATGCCGGCTGCGGTAACCGGAATCCAGGCCATTTGAACCGCCCAGATGGTCAGTCCGATGGGGCCGAAAGCAATCAGGTTGATCGCCATCATCAACCAGATGCCAGCAGCCGAATGGCGGCTATAGACGTTGCGCTCCATCCAGTCGTCGGGCGTGCCGTGGCCGTATTTTTCCAGTGTCTCGGGTACTTTGGCCTCGGCGCGATACAGTTCGGACCCCCGCCAGAAAACAGTCTTGAGGCCACGCGTCTGCGGGCTGTGCGGGTCGTCGACTGTTTCGCACTTGGCATGGTGTTTGCGGTGTATGGCGACCCATTCCTTGGTGACCATGCCGGAAGTGAGCCACAGCCAGAAACGGAAGAAGTGACTGACGATGGGGTGCAGGTCAACGGCGCGATGCGCCTGCGAGCGATGCAGAAAAATGGTGACGGCAGCGATGGTAATGTGGGTCAGCGCGAGCGCCACCACCACATAACCCCACCAAGGGAGATCGAACAGGCCTAATTGCATGGTTTTTGATTCCTAAAACAGGACATAGTCATCAGCTAATTTACGGACAAACCCCATAAAAATCAAGGGTTATCCAAAGTTAAATTTGCTGATGGGGCCCAATGCACCACCCGTTGCGGGAAGGGGATTTCAATGCCAGCCTCCTTAAAACGTCGCCAGATCCCCCAATTGAGGTCTGAGCGCAGATTGTTCATGCCTTCACCTGCATCGCGTATCCAGACAGCGAGCTCAAGCGAAACGCCATTATCCGCAAACTCACGCAGCAAAACCTTGGGCAGGCTGTCGGGTTCGTCGAGAATGACCCGGCCATGCTCATGGGCGGCTTCAAGCATCAGGGCTTCGACCTGTTTCAGGTTGGAATCATATGAAACCTGAATCGGCAACGCCACCCGGACATTGGGCTTGGACAAGGAATGATTAACTACCGTGTGCGTGATCAATAACTCATTCGGCACGATGGTTTCGGTGCCGTCGAGCGCAATCAGCAACGTATAGCGTGTATTGATCTGGCTGACCTTGCCGTATTGGTTGTCGACCGTGATCAGATCGCCAATCCGCACCGAGCGGTCCAGCAGGATAATGAAACCGGAGATGTAATTGCTTGCAACCTTTTGCAGTCCAAAGCCGATTCCCACGCCCAGCGCACCACCGAACACCGACAGCACGGTGAGGTCGATCCCAACCGCGGGCAAGGCCACCAGCACCCCCAGAATCAGGAACACCGTGCGCGAAGCTTTAGACAAGGCCATACGCAGCGATAAATTCATCTGCGTAATACTCATCAAACGGCTCTCGATCAGCCGCGCCAGCGTCAGAGCTACAACGATTGCCACCATGATGACCAGGGCAGCCTGAAACAGGGTCAACAGTGAAAACCGATGCGTGCCCGATTGAAAGGCCAGTGCTTCCATCGCCGCATGAATCCGCGGCAACAGGCCCGTGATATGTAGCGCGAACGCACCCCAGATCAACCAGGCAAAGCTGCGTTCCCACAACCGGAGTGATGCGCGCGGCTCGAAAACATAGCGCAGCGCGTATATGACCAGTCGCACGCCTACCAGCGAAAGCAAGAGCGGCACCGCCAGATTCAACAGATTCCCGCTTTTCAGCCAGAGCGCCGCAATATCACGGCCAATCAATAACGCCAGCAACATGAACAGCGGGAAACCCACCCGGCGAACACCCGCGCGCCCGGCCGACCAAATCGATTCGGGATTATCGAGATAGGGTTTGGCCAGACGCATCGCGCCCCAGGCCACCAGCGCGCAGGCCACCAGCACGCCCAACTGCCACAGCAGGACAACGTCCTGACTTTCGTCAATCAGACGCGTCAGGAGGTTGTCGAAGGGGATGGTTTGAGACAAGGTCAGAAGTTGTGGGTCAGCTGTGCGGAGAGGATGTCGACTGAGGCTTCATACGTTCCGTTCAAGACAACCCCCGATTCATTCCGGTTGGGAATTCGTGCATCTTTGACGAACAGATGCGCGTAGCCAAAGTCGAGCGAACTCTTGTCAGACAGGCGGTACTGCGCGCCGATAGCCAGCCAGGTTCGGCTTTGATCCGGAATACGCACAGTCCGGTAAATATCGTTGGACACAGGCGTTTCGTCATACGCCACACCGCCGCGCAGGGTCAGCTTGTCGTTCATGCGGTAGTTGGCACCCACTGAATAGCGATAGCTATCGCTCCAGTTTTCTTCGGTGGCAGTTCCGAACGTTGAGCCATCTGATTTGCGCAATACCCGAAGTTCATCAAAATCACTCCAGCCTGTCCAGGTAATATCCGCCAGCAACTCCAGTCTATTGTTCAGCTTGTACAAAACGGACAGAGATGCACTGTCTGGCAAGGTCACGCTCGCCGTGGCGGGAATTGGGGAAGGTGATACACCAGCGACGTTTCCATCAAGTTTTTGATCCACTTCTGAGCGATAAGCCAAGCCGATGCGCGTGGCTGGGTTTACCTGCCACAACGCGCCCAGATTGAAGCCCCAACCAAAATCGTCACCCTTGACCGTCAGCAACCCTGACGTCGGCGCCGGTCCTGTCCGTGATGTCAAGGTGGCCTCTGCGTATTGCACACTCAAGCCCGCCCCCAGCGACAAAGTCGGACTGACCTTCAACGCTATGGATGGATTGAGGTTGATGGTTTTCACTTCAGATTTGACACCTTGGGTACGGCCCGCCCATGCGCTGTCGTATTCTGTTTTCAGGCCAAACGGTGCATTCATGCCGATACCCACATGAATGTCAGGCGTCAGGCGGTATGCAAAATAACCATTCGGCACGAAAGCCAAGCCGCCGGCATCACCGCCGTCCCCACCCCCAATGTTGGAACTGCCGCTGAATTCCGCCTGCGGCTTGATGAGATGCCCCGCCATCACAACCTGCCGGTCCGGCAACAGCGTCATCCCGGCCGGGTTGAAGAATATGGTGCTGGCGTCCTGCGCACTCGCGGCCTGGCCGGCATAGGCATTGCCGAGGCCGCTGGCATTCTGCTCGATCAAGGCAAAACCCGCGGCATGCGTCAGGCTTGCCATTCCAGCCAGCGCCAGACCAAGGGGTAAACGATTAAACGTATATGAGGTCATGTGTCTCTCCAGTTTTTTATTGAGAATTTAACGTGCGAAATCAACATACATGGCATCGACCGCTACGCGGTAACGTTCGAGCACCTGGTTACGCTTGACCTTAAGGGTCGGGGTCAGCAGCCCGTCATCCACGGTCCAGGGCGTGAGGTCCAGATGCAAGCGCCGGATTTGAGCATAGCCCGGAAAATGCTTGAGATGGGCCGCTACGCGTTTCGTGATCAACTTGATCACCTTGGGGTCGCGAAGGCTTGAAGGATGTGTTGAATCGACGTGAATGCTGGCGGCAAAGGCTTGCCAGTGCGCTTCATTCAAAACGGTCAACGCGGCCAGGTAGGGTTTGCCTTCGCCAACAATCATCACTTGCTCGAACAAGGGGTCAAGCAGAATCGCAGACTCCATATCACTGGGCGGGACTTTCTCACCGTTGTTCAACACAATGATGTCCTTGATGCGCCCCACAATGGTGTAAAAACCTTGGGCATCGACACGCGCCTTGTCGCCGGTGTGAACCCAGCCCTCGGCATCGATCAAATCGCGCGTGGCTTCTTCATTCTGCCAATAGCCGCGCATCACGCAGCGGCTGCGAGTGAGCAGCTCATCTTCGTCGCTAATCTTCACTTCGATTCCAGGCAGCGGCTTGCCGATACTCGAGGGCAGGTTGTCGCCCGGCCGGTTGCAACAGACCACCGGGCTGGTTTCGGTGAGTCCGTAGCCCTGGTAAATCGGGACACCCAGACCAATGAAAACGCGCGCGATATCGGGCGACAGCGCCGCACCGCCGGAAATCGCCAATTCCAGCCGCCCACCCAGTTTCGCTGTGACATTGCCCGCAACCAGTTTATTCAAGAGCGGCCACTGCAACATCTCAGGGTGCCATTTTGCGCGCCCCTGTGCATATTCAAAACGCCGCCAGCCGACCCGCACGGCAAGCTTGAACAACATTCTCGCAACCGGACTTTTCTTGGCCAACCCATCCTGAATCCGCCCATACACCCGCTCATAGATACGCGGCACCGAAATCAGTACGGTGGGACGAATGGTCTGTAGATCATTGGCCAGTTGGGCGATCGAGCGTGCATATGCCACCTCGGCACCCAACATCATTGGCAGGTAATAGCCGGCGGTGCGTTCAAACATGTGCGACAACGGCAGGAAGGACAAGAACACCGGGTGCGGGCCAAAATCCGCAAATTCAGACGCGGCAAAGACATTCCGCAATATGTTGTCGTGCGTCAACATCACGCCTTTTGGCCGACCCGTGGTGCCTGACGTATAGACAATGCTCGCCAGCATATCCGGACTCAGGTGACGTTCGGGTATCGGCGTATCGTTTGCTGCAGCCAGCCAGTCGGCAGCCACCACAAAACGGGTACTCCAGCTCACCAGCTCGCTGTCGGGCGCCACCAAACTGACAATATGTTGCAAGGTGGTGGTCGATCCCGTTATCTCGGCCAGCTTCTTGTGCTGAAACTTGCCTTCGACCAGCAGTAATTTCGAGCCGGAATGATTGAGGATGTAGGCCGCGCTTTCCGGTCGGTCGTCGAGGTATAAGGGAACGGTGACCAGGCCCATCGATAACGCAGCCTGATCGAAGATGACCCATTCGACGCTGTTTTTCAGCATCACCGCCACGCGATCGCCGGGGATCAGGCCTTCCTTGATCAGCGCGGCCTGCCAGCGCGCCACCTCAACGGCCACTTGTTCCCAGGTGTAACTGATCCAGGCGTCACTCGCCTCATCGAACTGACGATAGGCAAGCTGATCCGGCGATGCGGCGACACGTGCGCGAAACAAGCCGCACAAGCTGCCGAGCCCATCAGGGTCGAATGTCACAGCGGTCATATTCGATTATCAGGCTGAAAGAAGCATCCCATTCAAACTGCAATTCCTGTAGCAATTCAAGCGGCTGTCTTCACGAGCACCGCTGCAAAAAAGCCGTCCGTACCATGAATTGAAGGGGACATCTTGAGAATGGGGCCCGTGTCGAGGTCGATCTTACTCTGCGCCAATACTTCGCTAACCGGCAACAGGGTAAATTTACCTTCAGCCAACAACGTCTCAACGACGGCCTCATTTTCTTCCGTCAACAGGCTGCATGTTGCATACACCAGCCGACCGCCGGGTTTCAACAGCTTGGCTGCCGAACGCAGAATGGCTGTCTGCTTTTGCGTCAGTTCTGCCACGGACTCGGGCGACTGCCGGAACTTCAGGTCGGGATTGCGGCGAATGGTGCCCAGCCCCGAACACGGCGCATCGACCAGCACGCGGTCGAGCTTGCCCGCCAGCCGCTTCACGCGCGTATCGTTCTCGGACGAGAGCAGCTGCGGCATCACGTTGGATAAACCCGAGCGCGCCAGCCGCGGCTTCATCTTGACCAGCCGCTTTTCGGCCACATCGAATGCATAGAGGCGCCCACTCGAGGCCATCATCGCGCCAATGGCGAGGGTTTTACCGCCCGCCCCGGCGCAGAAGTCGCACACCATTTCACCGCGCCGTGCGCCCACCAGCAGCGCCAGCAGCTGGCTGCCTTCGTCCTGCACTTCCAGACTGCCATTGACGAACAGGGGATGACGGTTGATCGCCGGATGGTCCTTGAAGCGGATACCCCACGGCGAATACGACGTGGCCTCAACGGCCATGCCTTCGGCGAGCAACTGCGCCAGCACGGTCTCGCGGTTTGCCTTGATCGTATTGACCCGCACGTCCAGCGGTGCCTGCAACTGCAAGGCGCGGCCCAGCGCAAGGATATCGGCATCCCCCATAGAGGGCTGCAGCTTTTCGATTACCCAATCAGGCAAATCGGCTGCGATGCCCAGCACCAAGTCATCGGTTTTGGCGTTGCGGATATGATCGATCAGTTCGGGCTTGGCGAATTGTTCCAGCACCGCACCACTCATGCCACGCGCCTTGATCAACCAGGCAATCACCAGCGTGCGCGGATTGGCAGCCGGTACCACCACCGACAGATAGCGATAACGGCGCAGCACGCCGAAAACAGCCTCGGCCACAAACGCGCGATCATGCGACCCGAGCTTCTTGTGGTCGCGGAAAAATGCCGACAGCTCGGCATCAGCCGGGCGTTTGAAATCCAGCACCAGGTCAAGTGCCTGGGTGGCGAGTTGCAGCAGCGGCGGGGTCAGTTCCATAGGGGCGAATCAGGCGAGTTGATAACGGCAATCAAATAATGGCTTAATCGTTTTCGCCGAGTTCGGGATCCCAGCCTTTTTTGCGCGCCTCTTCCACTGCCATTTTATAGATGGCCGTGTGTCGGTCACGCAGCTCAGGCGGCAGGCGGCTGGGCAAGTTCATGTATATGTCCCACTCGGCATCGTTCTTGTCCATCAGCCCTTGCATGCGGCCAATATCCCAGCCAGCACAATCTTCAGTTTCGGGCAAAAACCCAAACACCCAGGCATCCAGCACGACGCGACCCATCATGGTGATCCCATGTTTGTCATGGTGAAATCCGGCGTAGGTCATCTTTGGATTGGTCATGGCTGCAATAGCTGTCTGTTTGAGTGTTGCGTTGTTGGGGAGCGTACAAGGGTCGCATAAGCGGCGGGATGGATTCACGCATGCCGGCAAAAGCCTTTGCGCAGGTTGCAAGGATACCACCAAGCCCACCCCTCAAGTGCCTTGAAGTGCGAGCGCCACGTTCAGACTGAACGCGCGTGAACCTGCCACTCGCGCCAGATGGCGACCGACACGGCGAGCAGTACCGGCCCGAGAAACAGGCCGATCAGGCCAAATGCATTGATGCCGCCCAACACGCCCAGAAAAACCAGCAAAAACGGAATCTTCGTCGGTCCGCTAATGACGAGCGGGCGAATCAGGTTGTCAACCCAACTCACCACCAGCGCGCCCCACAGGAACAAACCCAGCGCGGCCTGGGTTTCGCCGTGGGCCAACAGGCTTAAGGACAGCCCGATCCACACCACCGGGCCCACAAAAGGAATCAGCGAAATCAGCGCGGTGATCACGCCCCACAGCGCGGGTGCCGGGATGCCTGCCACCCAGTAGCCCAGCCCGGCGAGCACGCCCTGCGCCAGCGCGGTCAGCACTATCCCGAACACCACGGCACGCACCGTCACGCCGACGGCCTGGATGTAGCCGCGGGCGGCATCGCCCAGCCAGCGCGTGGCCACTCCGCGAAACTGCGCCAGCACGCTGACGCCGTGACGCAGCAGAAAGAACAGCGCAAATACCGCCAGACCGAATTTCGCCGCAATGCGCCCGACGCCGCCCGCCAAGGCTTTGAACGAAGCGATATCGTTGAGCCCCAGCACGCCGATCTGCGCGTGCAACCATACCGGATCGCCCTGTACGCCTTGGTATTGCGTGGCGATCCAGGCGCCGCCTGGCCAGGAACTTACGGCAGGCGGCAGCGGTGGCAAGCCTTCGGCCATGAGTTGTTTAAACGTCGCGGTGGCTGAGGCCACATCCATCGCCACGGTAAACATGACCCACACCAGCGGCAGCAACAAAGTCGCCGCCACCCCCAGCGTCGTCAGTAATGCAACGAGATTTTGGCGATCAGGCAGGCGGTCGAGCAAGCGCTGATGTAGCGGCCAGGCGACATACGCAAGAATTCCGGCCCACGCCAGTGAAGCAAAAAAAGGCGACAGCACCCAAAAGGTGAGGCCGAAAACAAGGATCAGAAACGCGAATGCCGCAACGCGGCGGGTGAGTGGGGAGTCGATGTTGAGTGGCATGCGGCTAGCTTACCGGAAGCGCACCGGATTCGGGATGCCCGGCGTCTTGCGTACGCCGAACATCGTTCCGGTCCACGGTCGCTTCATGGATTGCAATAATCACAGCGCCCCGGATCGGCATGTTCCGCGTCGACTCGTTCACGCGTTACGCGATGGCCGCATTTGAGACAGACATGAATGGTCGCGCGTACTTCCCGCGTGGGTGCGCCGCAATCGGCGCAAGGCAAGCCGGCCAACCGTTCCACGATCCGGAAGCCTGGTGTACCGCACACCGGGCAGAGCGAGTTCAGTTTGGCCGCGAGGTCTTCGGCGGCCAGACTGATGACGTCTCTGCGGGTGGGATGAGCATGGGCGTGGAGGTCGTGCTCCAGAAACATCTGGCCGTTTTCCGCCTGCCCGCGCGCCCGGTGGAAGGCCGCTTCGAGCGCCGCCCAGGTGGCGATATCTTTTTCGACGCGGAGATCGTCCTGGCCTTGCGAACGCACCACCAGGTGATGTTCGGGAAAGCCGGCCTCGCGCGCAAATTGCGCAGCGGCGCCCCAATCATCCGTCAGCAGATGGGCAAAGCGCGTTGCCTGCTGCGCCATGCCCGTCACCTCGATGCCGCGCACATCGTCGATGAACAGCAGCAGCTCGACGTTCCAGGGGAACAAACCGGCCATCGGGTCAGGGCCAAAAGCCCCCTCGCTCGCCAGTCCCAGCGACAGGCCGGACAGCTCCATGCCGATGCGCGCCTTGCGGCGTGCGGCCTCGAGTTGATTGCCGGCGCGGGGAATGTCGCGGGTGAAGGTGCCGAGGGTGTCGGTATCGAATCCGCCCACCCGCTCGACCCGGCATCCCAGCGCCCCATCGAGCACCGGTGCGATCACCACTTCCTTGCCATGCTGGGTCAGCAGGGCGATGCGCTGACCCGCGTAGACCGATCCGGTCAAGTCGTTCCGAACCACTGGTAGACGGCAACCCCGATCACCACCAGCGCAACGGTGGCCCAGCCCAGTCGATCGACATAGCGATGCAGCACCGCTTCCATGCGCGCGCCGCCCCAGGCCATCAGCCCGGCAACCAGAAAAAAACGGGCGCCGCGGCCGATCAGCGAAGCCAGGGTAAACGGCAGCAGCGCCATCGACAGGGCGCCGGCGGCGATGGTAAACACTTTGTAGGGGATCGGCGAAAAACCGGCGATAAACACCGCCCAGAAGCCCCAGCGCCCGAACCAGTCCACCGCGACCGCATAGCTCGCCCAATACTTCGTGGTGCGCAGCCACGGCTCGATCATGTCGAAGGCATAGTAGCCAATCAGGTAACCGAACAAACCGCCGGCCACCGAAGCCAGCGTCGTGATCAGGGCTAGGCGCCAGGCCCGAGACGGATTGGCGAGGCTCATCGGCGCGAGCATCACGTCCGGCGGAATCGGGAAAAAGGACGACTCGGCGAAGCTGAGCCCGCCCAGATACCACGGCGCATGCCGGTGGCGCGACCACTGCATGGCGCGGGCGTAGAGGGAAGAAAACAGCTTCATGGCGATGTGTAGTCCCTTATTGCCCAAGTTGTTACTTTCGTGAGCAAAAAATCAGAATCTTTAACCAGCAAGACACCAAGAAAGGCAAAGGCGTTTTTCACCCAGGTTTCCTTGCTGTTCTTGGTGTCTTGGTGGTGAAGTCTTTTCCGGCTTGTCCGGCTTAGGTTAAATCAGGTACCGCGCACCATGGCCATGACCCGGCCCATATCGAGCGTGCCCGCCTGCTGCTGGATCTGCGGCACGTATTGCGTCTGCATCTGTTTGGCGGGGCCGAGCAGGTTCTGGAAAGTGTCGCGCAGCACCTGCGTATTCATCACCCGGCCGCCGGCGTAATAGCGTTTGGCGAGTTGGCCTAGCGCGTAGGTCGTGGCGAAGGAGAAGGCCATGCCGGTGGCCGCGCCGCCGATATTGCCGAAGGTCTTGCCGGCGGCGCGGCCGAGCAGCCCGCCCAGGAGCTTGCGGCCGAATTGTTCGAGATATTGCGAGGTGAGACCGACGCCGGCGGCGGCGATGAATTCCTTGATGTGGCCCTGGTCGAGGCTAACCCCGTGGGACTTGCCGATGCCATAGACCATCTTGATCTGCAGCGGGATGATCGCCAACGACGCCCACGATTGCGGCAGCAGTTCCAGCGCGCCGTTCATCAAGGCGTAGTTGAGGATGGACTTGTCCAGTTCCACCTCGGACACGTTCGGCTGCGCCGCCACCGCACCGGTTGCAACAGCGGCGGCGCCTGCCACTGCTGCGGGCGCCGCTGCCTCGCTGAGCTCGACGATGACGTCGGCCTCGCGCTCGAAGGCGGCGGCCTGTCCCGCATCGAGCTTCAGCAGAACCTTCAGCTGGTCCAGGAAACGCTGCTCGGCCTCGCTCTGGCGGCCGTCGGCGTCGCACACGCACACCGCCATTTCATACGCCAGCTGGCGCTTGCCGGGGTCGGTCAGCGCTTCGGCAGCAGAATCCAGGCTCAGCCGCTTGAGCAGCACGTCCTGATAGAGCCGGGCGAGATCGGGCGCGCCGCCATCACCCCCCAGGGACTCGGCGATGCGGCGGATTTCCTCGCGCTCGCGGTCGTGCTTGGCGCCATCGGCGAAGGCGGCAAACAGGGCGATGGCGAGGATGGATTGTTGCTGTGCAGGGTTCATTGCGGGTTCGACCATTTGATCTGGAATTCGATTTCTTCCGACGCGCCTTCGCGTTCGTGTTCGATATTGCAGATCGCCCGCACCGGCACCGAGATTCTTTCGCCCGCGATCTGGATTTCAAAGCGTTCGCCCTGTTCGAGCGCATCGGCCAGGCGCCGCAATTTCGCGATGAAGTCCGGCAGGGGGTAGGTCTTTTCCACGTCGCGTTCAGGTTTGTTGTTCATGCTTGCGGCCCTTTCATCAAGTTAAAACAGGTAAACACAAAGGCTTCAACAGCCTCAGTGCTTGAGCGCCTCGGCGAGTTTCAGCCCGGCAAGTTCGCGGATCGAGCGCGTCAGGTAGTACAGCACCGCCGCCATGATCAGCATCGACGGCAGCGCGATCATGGGATAACTCAGCAGGGACAGGCGCCCCAGTTCCTCGTTGAACGCTGCCGTGCCGGCCGGGCTGACGACGATCCGGGTGGCGAGGATGTAGTTCATGACCGCGGAAAAGAAAAAGGAGCCGCCCAGCATCCAGGTGGCCGCTTTCAGGCGGGCCTCGAAGACGTCGCCGGTGCCGCGCTGGGCCAGGCTCTGCTGGATCCGCTCGACGTTCATCAGCGCCGGGCTGAACAGCAGCACCCGCACCAGCGGCTTGCCGACATAGGCGGAAACGACCACGGCCAGGCCGATCAGGCCGGGAACCGCCGCTTCCTTGATCGCCAGCCACTGCGTATCCAGTTGCAGCAGGCCAATGCCGCCGGTGAGCAGGATGCTGACCAGGCCCAGCGCAGCGAACAGGTTGAGCTTGCGCCGAATCAGCAAATCGCGCGCGCCCCAGAACAGCGGAAAAGCCAGTGCCAGCAGCAGCGCGTTGACGACGCCCAGATCTTCCGGGCCGCTGAGCTTCATCAGGATGATCGAGGGGATGATCAGGGTGATCAGCAGTTCGATCAGCGGATTGGCGGCGGGTTTAGAGGCGGCGGTGTCGGTCATGGCAGGAATCACTTTTCGTTTGCGGCGGGCTGTTGCGACAGCAGCGACTTCAGTTCGCGGATATCTTCACGCAAGGCCCGCACTTCGGCATGCAGATCGTCTTCGATGTGCTCGCGGGCGTGCTCGACCGCCGCAACCGTCTCCTGTTGCTCCTTCTCGGTGAAGGTCTGCATGGCGTTGACAATGATGGCGATGAACAGGTTGAGCATGGTGAAGGTCGCCACCAGAATGAAGGGCACGAAAAAGGCCCAGGCATAGGGGAAGTTTTCCATCACCGGGCGGGCGATGCCCATTGACCAGCTTTCCAGGGTCATGATCTGGAACAGGGTGTAGAACGAGCGGCCGAGGTGGCCGAACCATTCCGGGTAATCAGCCGCGAACAGATTGGTGGCGATCACCGCAAACACGTAATAGATGACCAGCAGCACCAGGCCGATGGAGATCAACCCGGGCACCGCCCCCAGCAGCGCGCCGACCACCCGCCGCATCGACGGCACCATGGTCAGCAGCCGCAGCACGCGCAACACCCGCAGCGCCCGCAATACGGCGAGCTGGCCGGTGGCCGGCAACAGTGCGATGGCGACGACGACGAAATCGAACACGCTCCAGGGGTCGCGCCAGAAAGCCCGTCGATGGACGTAAAGACGCAGCACGATCTCCACCACGAACACCACCAGGATGGCCCGGTCCACGGCCAGGATCAGTCCGCCCGCCACTGTCATCGCGGCGGGCCAGGTCTCCAGGCCGAGCAGAACCGCATTGATCAGGATCAGGGCGATGATGACGCCCTGCACGTGGCGATGCTCGATGAAGCCTCGCAGGCGTTCGCGCACGTTCGAATGGACGAGGTGCAGGGCAGGCTCCATCATGGCCTGGAACCTGGTCTGACCAGAATCGGCGAGAGAGGGCGCAACGCGATGGAATAAGAAATGTCGGTCATGGCGATAATCAGCATTCAGTTCTTGACGATGGGATTACCCTCGCTGATCCAGCGGGGCACGCCGTTACGCATGCTGTAAACCTGCGTGTAGCCCATCTCCGCCAGTGCGCGCGCCAGCTTGTCGGTGCGATTACCGGTGCGGCAGATCAGCACGACCGGATCGTTCTTGCCCACCTCGGCGGTAAAGCGCGGCACGAACGCCGGATTCAGGCGCCCGCTTTTGTCCACGTAAGTCAGTTTGTGACTGCCCTCCACCACGCCGGTCGCGCGCCATTCATCGGGGCGGCGGATGTCGTAGAGCGGCACGCCTTGCGCCATCAAGGTTTTCAACTGAACGTTATCGACGAGGGTGTAGGGCGGCTCGGCGCAGCCGCCGAGTCCGACCGCGAGCAGCACGACACCGAGCAGACGCGACAGCATCAAGATGTCCCCTTGCGGGTGGCGATCAGGCTGGCAACCACGCTCGACCCGATCAGCACCGCGACGATGGCCAGCGAAGCCCCCACCGGCACGTGATACCACGGCAGGATGAGCATCTTGGTGCCGATGAAGGTGAGCACCATGGCCAGGCCATATTTCAGCAGGTGGAAACGGTCCGCCACGTCGGCCAGCAGGAAGTACAGCGCCCGCAGGCCCATGATGGCGAAGATGTTGGAAGTGAAGACGATGAAGGGATCGGTGGTGATGGCGAAGATGGCCGGAATCGAGTCCACCGCGAACACCAGATCGGTCACCTCGATCAGAATCAGCACCAGGAACAGCGGGGTGAAATAGCGCACGCCGTCCTTCATCACGGTGAATTTCTCGCCGTGATGGCCTTCGCTGATGCGCAGATGTTTACGCGCGAATTTCAGCACCGGGTTCTTCTCCAGATCGGGCACCTTCTCCGCCATCACCAGCATGCGTATGCCGGTGACGACCAGGAAAGCACCGAAGAGATAGAGCACCCAGGAATACTCGCGCACCACCCAGGCCCCGGCCAGGATCATGATCGCGCGCATGACGATGGCACCGAGCACGCCGTAGATCAGAATCCGGCGCTGGAATTCAGGGGCAACGTGGAAGGCGGTGAAGATCAGCAGGAAAACGAACACGTTGTCCACCGACAGCGACTTCTCGATCAGATAGCCGGTGAAGAATTCCAGCGCCTTGCGATCGGCGATCTCCGCGCCCACCGTGCCGTTCAGATACCACCACAGGCCGGCGTTGAACACAATCGCCAGCGAAAACCAAGCCAGCGACCAGGTGGCCGCTTCCTTGACGCTGACCTTGTGCGCCTTCTTGCCGCCGAACACGAACAGGTCGAGCGCCAGCATGACCAGCACAAAGGCGATGAAGGCGGCCCACATCCAGGGCTCACCGATGGAAACTGCAGTTTGAGTAGTCATGTCAATTCAAGTGGTGAGGTCAAAAAATTCAATGGTCGTGCGAGCGGGTCAGGCGATCCATCACGGCAAACAGCACGCCCGAGACCACAAATGTCATGTGCAGGCCGACTTTCCACGCCAGTTGCTCGGTGGTGTAGGCATCGACATCGACAAAGGCCTTGAGCAGCTCAATACCGGAAATCGCGACGATGGAGCCGATGACCTTGATCTTCAGGTCGGAAAAACTGACGTGCCCCATCCAGTCCGGGCGGTCTTCGTGGCCGCCCGTGTCGATCTTGGAAACAAAGTTTTCGTAACCCGCAAAAATGATGATCAACAGCAAGTTCGCCACCAGCGCTACATCCACCAGAGTCAGCACGCCCACCATGACCTGGCTTCCCTCGCCGGAAAAAACCACCGGAAGCAGGTTGATGAATTCCTTGACGAACTTGAACAGCAGCAGCGCGATGGCGCCCACCAGCCCGACATAGAACGGTGCCAACAGCCAGCGACTGGCGAATATGAAGCGCTCTAAAAACTGTTCGTACTTTTTCATTGCCATCCCTGAGTCGTGAAGGGGATGAGGTCGTGTGCAGCGCGACCTCATCCCCGGTGGCCATGTCGGACGGATTCCGCAATGTGCCGCGGAATCCGTGCCGATGAAGGCTTACTGCACCGCGCGCAGCGCGGCGATCCGCTCTTCCAGCGGCGGGTGCGTCATGAACAGGCGCTTGAAACCAGATGCGCCGCCGCCGGCGATGCCGAAGGCCGCCATTTTCTCCGGCAGGGGTGCCGGATGCAGGCTGTTCAGGCGCTCCAGCGCCGCGATCATGTTTTGCCGCCCGGCCAGGCTCGCGCCGCCGCGGTCGGCACGGAACTCACGCTTGCGCGAGAACCACATGACGATGATAGATGCGAGGATGCCCAGCACCATTTGCGCAATCATGGTCGTGACGAAAAATGCCATGCCCTGGCCGCGTTCGTTCTTGAATACGACGCGGTCGATGGTGTGGCCGATGATCCGCGAAAAGAAGATCACAAAGGTATTCACCACGCCCTGAATCAGGGTCAGCGTAACCATGTCGCCGTTGGCGATGTGGGCGATTTCGTGCCCGAGCACCGCTTCGGCTTCCTCGCGCGTCATCTGCTGCAACAAACCGGAGGACACGGCGACCAGCGAACTGTTCTTGGTCATGCCGGTGGCGAAGGCATTGACCTGTGGCGAGTCGAAGATTCCGACTTCTGGCATGCCGATTCCGGCATCCGCCGCATATTTTTTGATGGTGTCGACCAGCCACACCTCGGTTGAGCTCGAAGGCGACTCGATCACCCTCACGCCCATCGATTTCTTGGCCATCCATTTCGAAATCGCCAGCGAAATAAACGAACCGCCAAAGCCCATCACCGCTGCCATGAGTAGCAGCGAGGTCAGGTTCAAGCCATTTGCGGTGAGATAGGGTTCAATACCAAATACCCGCATGGCGATCGACAGCACCAGCAGGATTGCCACGTTGGTGGCGAGAAACAAAGCAATTCGTGTCATGGCGTTCTCCAATATTGACCCGGTTCATGATGTGGGCGGGAAGCCCTCTCACAAGTACCCATCAGAATATAGATTACGCAAGAACAATAAAATTCGATTTTTATACTGCTATTGTTCGATATTACCGATCTGAAACCGCGCCATGCTCAACTACAAGCATCTGCACTACTTCCGCACCGTCGCCAAGACCGGTGCCATCAACAAGGCGGCCGAGAAGCTGCACCTCGCGCCGCAGACCCTGTCCGGCCAGATCAGCACCTTCGAGGCGCGCATGGGCGTGACGCTGTTCCGCCGCAGCGGTCGCCGGCTCGAGTTGACCGACGCCGGACGCACCGCGCTGACCTACGCCGACGAAATTTTCCATGTCGGCGCCGAACTTGAGGAAGCCCTGCAAAACCGTCTTGCAACCCGCGTGCATCCGTTCCGGGTCGGCATCGCCGACGTGGTACCCAAGTCCATCGCCTACCAACTGCTGGCCCCTGCCCTCACCCTGACCGAGCCCGTCAAGCTGGTGTGCAAGGAAGACCGGCTGGAGCAGCTTGCCGCTGAACTCGCCATCCACCGCCTCGACATGGTGCTGGCCGACCGGCCACTGCCGTCCACGATGGATATCAGGGGCTACAGTCATCCGTTGGGCGAATGCGGCATTGCCTTTCTGGCCGCGCGTGCAGTCGCTCAGACACTGGAGCAGAATTTCCCCGCCAATCTGCAGGCCGCCCCCTTGCTCATCCCGGGTGAGGACAGCGCGTTGCGGGTGCAGCTGTTACGCTGGCTCGAACGGCGCGACATCCAGCCCACCATCGTAGGCGAATTCGACGACAGCGCGCTGATGAGCGCCTTCGGCCAGGCGGGGGCGGGGGTATTTCCGGTGCCGCTCACCACGTCACAACAAGTGATGCAGCAATATGACGTGGTTGAAGTGGGGCAGACGCAGGATATCCGCGAACGGTTTTTTGCGATTTCAGTGGAAAGGCGGCTAAGCCACCCGGCTGTGCTGGCGGTAAGCGAGGCGGCGCGGCTCAGGTTTCAGCCGCAGAACCCGAGTTGACGTCCGCCAGCCAACGCCCCGCTTCGGCCGGCGTCATGATCTGGAAATGCGGCGCACAGCGCCGCCGCAGTTTCAGCAATGCGCGGTCTTTGCTTACCAGCAGGTCAGCGTGGGATGAAGCGGCCAGCTCAAGAAACTTCTGATCATCTGGATCGCTGCATATCGGTAACTCAACGGACACTGGCTGCGTGTCCAGCACCCTCACAAGGCGTTGGTATTGGGTAAACAAAGTGGCCTGCCTTACAGATTCCAGCTTGAATTCCGGGTAGGCCAACACGCGCAGCAATTCTTCGAGGGTTGCCTCGTTCGCTACACACCGAATCTGCCCATCTTGAAGCGCCGCCCGATTCGGGCGGGCAATCGCATCCTCAAAGAGCAGCAAATCGAGCACCACATTGGTATCGAGCACCAGTAAAGGCTTACTCAATATCGGTATGCTCGGCGATGAATTCGCGGACCCAGTGCTCAGGCCTGGCGCTGGAAAAGCGCCCGACGATTTCGCCTTTCACAAACAGTAGCACAGTGGGAAACCCACGCAGTCCATAGCGTCCGGCAAGTTTCATGTTGGCACCCTCGTCGACCTCGACCTTGGCCATGTGAAGCTTGCCGGCGTGATGCGCGATGACGCCCTCGAGCACCGGGGTCAACGCACGGCACGGTGGGCACCAGTCCGCCCAGAAGTCCACCAGGATGGGCAAGCGATGCGAGGCCTCAATCACGTCGCGATCAAAGTGCTCAAGATGCGTGTCGAATACCAGCTTGGGTGTGTGTGCTGCGTGTAATTCAGTCATGGCTGTGTGGATGGGAGGGGAATTAAGGGTCTGAAATTATTTCGAATCAATGCCCAGCTTTTTCAGCTTGCGCCACAAGGATACGCGGTCGATGCCCAGCAATTTCGCGGCCTGGGTTCGATTGCCTTCAGCCAGTTTCAAGACATGCTGGATATGCTCGGCTTCCTGCGATTCGAGCGTGACGGGGGTGGTCGCCATCTGCGGCTTGAACACCCGCACCGTGAGCGAACCCAGACTTTGCGGCAGGTGCTCGACGCCCAGGGTTTCGCCTTGTGCCAGCGCCACCCCGCGCTCGATGAAATTGGATAACTCGCGCACGTTACCCGGGTAATCGTAGTCAGCCAGGCGCTGCATCGCTTCGGGCGTGATTTCCTGAACATCACGATCCATCATCGCGGCATATTTGCGCAACAGGTAATAGGCCAGCAACGGAATGTCATCGCGCCGTTCGCGCAGCGGCGGCAGGGTCAGGGTCACCACGTTCAACCTGAAATACAGATCGTTACGCATCTGCCCGGCTTCAACGGCTGCCTTGAGGTCGCGATTGCTGGCGGCCACAACGCGCACATCCACCTTGATCGGGTTCACCGAACCGACCCGCAGCAACTCGCGCTCCTGCAAGACCCGCAGCAGCTTGATCTGCATCGAAAGCGGCAACTCGGCCACTTCATCAAGGAACAGCGTGCCGCCCTCGGCGGCCTCGAACAGGCCGATCTTGGATCCGAGCGCGCCGGTAAAGGCGCCTTTCTCATGACCGAACAATTCGTTTGCGGCCAGGTCCTCGTGCAGCGCGCCGCAGTTGAACGCCACAAACGGGCCCTGCGCACGCTGGCTGTTCTGATGAACCAGTCGCGCCAGCAATTCCTTGCCGGTGCCCGACTCCCCGTGTATCACCACACTGCAATCGGTGCCGGCAATCTGTCGCGCCGTTTCCAGCAAGCGTTGCATGCCGAGATCCTGGGTGATAATCGTGGTCTGGCTCGACAACTGTTCGACGCGCAGCTTGAGTTCGCTGTTTTCGCGCCGGATCCGGCGCACCTCCAACGCACCGCGCACCACTTCGCGCGCTTCGGCCAATCTGAACGGTTTGGCAATGTAGTGATACGCACCCGCCTTCATCGCATCGACGGCGGAGTCAAGCGTGGCATGGCCGGTAATCATGATGACCGGCACCTCCGGCGTGGTGGCGCGAATGTGTGCCAGCACGGCCATGCCGTCGATGCCAGGCATGCGCAAGTCGGTCAACACCAGATCGAATGCGGTGTTTTGCATGGCAGCCAGCCCCGCCTCGCCGCTCTTGCAGGCGGTGACGGTATAGCCTTCCCGTTCGAATACGTGACGCAGGTTGGACAGCGCGATGGCTTCATCGTCGATCAGCAGTATGTGCGGCGCAGTGTCTGTGTTCATGTTATCTCCCGTGCTTCGGTCAGCGGCAGCCAGATCGAAAACCGCGTGCCGCCTTGCGGGCGGTTTTCCACCGCGATGCAACCGTTATGTTCGCTGATGATTTCCTCGACCAGGTACAAGCCCAGGCCCGTGCCATCCCCTGCCGAATGCGTCGTAAAAAAGGGATTGAAAATCTGCAACAGGTTTTCAGGCGCAATGCCCGGACCGTTGTCATCAAGCTGGATGTAAAGCACATTTTCAGCCTTGCTCACCGGTTCCACTTCCCCCACCAGGTGGTCTGCGTTCTTTGGCTTCGAATCCTTCCAGGTGGATTCCACCGCGCTGACCACGATGTGGGTCGCGCCCGCGTCGGCGGCATTCTTGAGCAGATTGATGAACACCTGATGCATCCGGTCACGGTCTGCCCATAATGCGCGTTCGGGCGCATACCCGACGCACACCTCTACCCCACTGGGCAACTGCCGGTTGACCAGCGCGAGCGACGCCTGGATCAGCTCAGCAACGCTATGCGCCTGCCAGTTCAGTTTGGGCTGGCGCACGCTATCGAGCAAACGACGCACGATACGCCGTGCACGCTCGGCTTCCCCATCAATCTGCGCCATCCATTCGTTACGCAGTTCCGGGGCAATCGAGTCGCCATCCTCAATCAGCAGTTGCACCGATGTCGAGATATTGGAAAGCGGATTATTCAGTTCATGTGCCACGCCCGAAACCAGCACACCCAGTGCGGCGGCTTTTTCATGGTGGCGTAATTGATTCTGCTGAACCCGCAAGCGATCCAGCATGGTATTGAAGTGATGTACAAAGGATTGGATTTCCTTATCCTTCGACGGCAGCGTCAACTGCTGATCGTGACCATCGGCCAGTTCATCCAGTTGCGACTCCAGTTCCCGAAGTGGCTGGACCACCTGCCGCACCAGAAAAAATGCGCTGCCTATTCCCAACAACAATACAGTCACGAATACCGCCAGCAAGGTTTGGCCCGCCACGTGCACAGCCTGTGCCAGCACCGCACGTTCACGTCGGCTGAAACTTTCAGCCAGACCCGATAGTTCGTGGCCCGATGCGCGAATTTTTTTCTGTTTGTCCGCGCGCAGCCGAACCGGCAGCGAAGGGTACGCCGTTAACTGCACGCGATATTGCTGCAGCAGTTCACTCACCTGGCCGAGTTCTGCGGGTGAAGCAATTTCGGCAAAAGCCTGTTCACCCTCTTTGAGCGCGACTTCAGCCGCTTTCAATTGCACGATCAATTGATCGAGGCTGGTCGGGTCGTTATACAGAAACAGGTTCTTCTCTTCCCGTCGCATTTCCTGGCTGGCTTCGCGGAATGCGGTTACCGCCTCACCGGCCACGATGCGCGTCTGCAGGTAATACAGGTCGGCAAACACCACCATGGCAAACACCAGCAGCACGACTTTGGAAAAGCCGTAAGTAGTGAGAATTTTCCCGCGAAGACTCGGCATGAATGGTATTAAGGCACGGCCACCAAGAAGTGTTGCACATTACAACACCGTTGCATCTGCAACGCAACGAAACGGGGGATTGTGTTGCACGTCGTAACGCATCATATTCAACAAACCAAGCCAAGTCATTGTTTTATAGCGCATATAAAAGCTGGCACGCGAGTTGCCTTATAACAATCATACTTACTTCACCGATTGGACCCCGACCATGATCAAACTGACCGCAGAAATCAAACGCATCCTGAACGCGCTGGCATTTGCTCATGCAGGTGAATTCCTCAGCCTGCGTCAGAAGTCGGATTACCTGAACAAGGAGTCGGGCGCTGCAGATGCCATCGAAGCCATGACCCCGGCAGCCGTTCAAACATCCAGTGATCGTCAGCAAGTCGCGCTTTACATGGGTAGCGAGTTGCCGGCCGACATGATGCATTACATTGTTCAAACCTGCGGCCGCCTCAAAAATGGCCTGACCGTGCTGACGTTTCAATCCGACAGCGTGGCGCGTGCATTGCTTAGCCCCTACACGGAAGAACTGGCGGCGACCGGCATCTCCATGAAAACCGTGCTCCTGACTGGCGATCCGGTTTCCGGACTGGCGCGTTATCTTCGTCGCCATCCCGAAGTCGCCTTTCTTGCCTGTAAAGAAACCGGTTACCTCGGTCGCAGCTTCCTGAACGGTACGCAACCCCAGGACGTGCTGCCGGTTCCGGTGGTGCTGGTCGCCACCCATGAAGAAGGTGTTCAAGGCGGTGCTTCGACTCAACCCCATCAAACCAGCGAAGCCGTCCGCGCTGCCTGAAAATCAATACACACATTGCTTTACCACAAAGCCTCACTCGATGAATCGGGTGAGGCTTTGTGCCGTAGGGTGAGCCAATTGAAGCCTGAGTCAGGTCAGGTGAGATGATCCCCCACCCGCCTCGCGGCTGTTTTCTTGCGCCTATGCTTTAAAATTGCACGCTTGCGCATTGCCGCTCTCAATCAAGACACGCTCAAACCCTGCATCATGCTGACAAGACTGTTCCCTTTCCTGCGCTGGTTCCCCCTGCAAAAAGACACCCTGCGCGCCGACCTGGTCGCTGGCGTCACGGTCGCCATGATCCTGGTGCCGCAAAGCATGGCCTATGCAGCCTTGGCAGGCCTGCCGGTCGTGTATGGCCTTTATGCTTCTTTCCTGCCGGTGATCGTGGCATCGATGTGGGGCGCCTCACGCTTCCTGCACACCGGGCCGGTCGCAATGCTTTCATTGATGTCGGCGGCAGCGATCGAACCCCTGGCCAGCCGCGGCAGCGAGGAATTTATCCAGTTGTCCTTGCTGCTGGCCTTGATGGTAGGCGTGTTGCGACTCGCCTTGGGCTTGTTCCGCATGGGGATCCTGATCAACCTGGCATCCCACCCGGTGATACTGGGATTCACCAACGCAGCAGCCCTGATCATCGGTTCATCCCTGGTGAACACTTTCATCAACGTACCGATGCCGCGTTCGGACACGTTCCTCATCGACCTGTTTCAAGTTGTGCAGCAACTACCGGTCGCGCACTGGGAAACACTGCTTTATGGCCTCGCCACGCTCGCGGCGCTGTCCTGGCTACGCAAGCATTTCCCGAAACTGCCCAACGTATTGATCGTGGTGCTACTGGGCACCATGGTCAGTGCCGCCACCGGCTTCGAAAAAACCACCGTAGTCGCACCCGAGCAGATCGATAGCGTTGAAGCCCGCACCGTATTCGAGCGCATGCTGGCCCACGAAACCTCACTCAAGCAAGTCAAGAATGCGCAGAAGGCGCTCAACGACAAACTCAAGGCGCAATCCAAGCTCGCTCGTCAGGATTATTCCCTCAAGTCCGAATCCATGCGGCTGAAAGGCGAAGAAGAAAGCCTCAAGCACAGCCTCTACAGTGAGCGCGTGGCGGCCTTCCAGTTTGCGTTGACGCCGGTCAAACAGGCCAATGGCCAAATTCTGTATCAAACTGGCATGAATACCGCCTGGTATGAGCCGGTTTGGCGACTGTCCGGGTTTGACGATGGCAAGTTCAAGCTCTCGGGTGGCGGCAAAGTCGTGGGCAATATTCCAAGCGGTGTACCTGGTTTTCTCATGCCAACTTTCGATCTGGGCGTGATGTCCGGCCTGTTTTCCATCGCCTTCATCATGGCCATGATCGGCTTCATGGAAGCCACCTCCATATCACGCGCCCTCGCTGCCAAGACGCGTGAGAAACTCGACCCCAATCAGGAGTTGATTGGTCAGGGCCTGGCCAACATTGTCGGCAGTTTCTTCCAGTCCTACGTCGTCAGCGGCTCGTTTTCCCGCTCGGCAGTTGCGGCACGGGTGGGCGCCCGTTCCGGCTTTTACGCGATCATCAGTGCGCTGGGTGTGTTGCTGGTGATGCTGTTTTTCACCCAATATTTATACCACTTGCCGCAGCCGGTCCTCGCGGCCATTGTGATGAGCGCCGTATTCAGCCTGCTTGATTTCAAATCGATGCTGCATGCCTGGAATGTCCGGCAGGCCGATGGCATTGTTGGCATCGTCACCTTCCTCACCACACTGGCCATGGCGCCGCAACTGGCGGACGGCGTGCTGGTTGGCGTTGCGTTAACCATTCTGCTGTTCCTGGCCGGCACCATGAGTCCACGCAGTGAAGTCATGGGCCGCACCTCAGACGGCATCCTCGCGGGCGCAGCCACGCACGACTTGGCACCGATCAGTGAAAACTATGTGGTATTGCGGTTTGATGCCTCGCTGGTATTCATCAACGCGGCCTACTTCGAACAGGCCGTGCTCAAGGCGCTGAGCCAGTTCCCGCAAGCGCGAGCATTGCTCGTGCTCGGCAACAGCATCAACCGTATCGACGCCACCGGTGAGGAAAAACTGCGTGCGCTGACGCGCGACCTGAAGGCGGCCGATGTCACGCTGATGCTCGCCGGCCTGAAAAAACCCGTTCGCGAAGCACTCGACCGTGCCGGCCTGGACAAAGTGATCGGTCCGGAGAATTTCTTCCCCAGCAAAGATATTGCGCTGCGGACGCTTGACGCGCGCTTTACTTCTGTCGAGGTGAAGCCGGCCGTTTAAGCCCTGTCTGAATGCACTGTTGTCAGGCTCGCCATGCCGGAACAGCTGCGCGTATCGGCTGAAGGGCGTTTGCCTCATGTGAACCTCGGCACCCAGAAGAGCGTAATCTCTGCACACACTAAAATAATATACCAACATCTTTTATTATAATATTATGTGTTTATTATTCACATAGCCGGGTCGGTTCATGATTGCCCTGCTGGAGGCGCATCACGCGGGTTTGTTACGCCGCAAACACTGGTTGCCGAACATCCTCTCCGGAGCGATTGTTGGTGTGGTGGCCCTGCCGCTGGCGATGGCTTTTGCCATCGCCAGCGGGGCCAAACCCGAACAGGGGCTGTATACGGCCATCGTAGCCGGGCTGCTGGTCTCAATCCTGGGTGGCACCCGCCTCCAGGTCGCGGGGCCAACCGGTGCATTCATTGTCATCCTCGCGGGCGTAACGGCGGAACACGGTATTGCAGGGCTGCAAATCGCCACCCTGATGGCCGGCATGATGCTATTGCTGCTAGGCGTGGCCCGCCTCGGCAGCATCATCAAATATATTCCCGATCCCGTGATCGTCGGTTTCACCGCCGGCATCGCAGTGATTATCTGGATCAGCCAGTGGAAAGACTTTTTTGGTCTGACTGCAAGCACAGGCACGCATTTCCATGAAAAAGTCTGGTATCTGCTGAACGCGCTGCCCCAGCTTCACCTTTTGACCACCGCCGTGGCTGTGTTATCGCTGCTGCTGGTGCTGTACACCACGAAAATTCCCGGTTTGAAACGGGTACCGGGTCCTTTGGCTGCCCTGATCGTGGCCACCCTTGTCCAGGCCAGCCTCGATCTTCCCGGAGTGGCCACCATCGGCAGCGCATTCGGCAGCATTCCTGCCGGACTTCCCAGCCTGCAGTTCCCGGAATTCTCAGCCAATCAGGTCATT
This sequence comes from Thiobacillus sp., assembly GCA_031426835.1. Lineage (GTDB taxonomy): Bacteria > Pseudomonadota > Gammaproteobacteria > Burkholderiales > Thiobacillaceae > Thiobacillus. The sequence continues at coordinate 61,956 of JASJPF010000036.1, read as the reverse complement.
CAGTTGATAGGTCCGGCGTTCACGATTGCCATGCTGGGGGCGATCGAGTCCCTGCTCTCCGCCGTGGTGGCTGACGGCATGACAGGAACACGTCACAACTCCAACCAGGAACTGATAGGCCAGGGCATCGCCAATATCGTCGCCCCCCTGTTTGGCGGCTTTGCGGCCACCGGAGCCATTGCACGCACGGCCACCAACATCCGCAACGGTGGTACCAGCCCGCTGGCTGGCATCGTCCACGCAGCAACGCTGGTGCTGGTCGTGCTGCTGCTGGCTCCGGTGGCGACACACATACCCCTCGCGACGCTCGCTGCAATCCTGTTTGTGGTGGCGTGGAACATGAGCGAGGCCGGCCATTTTGTGCGCATGGTCCGGCGCGCTCCGCGCGCCGATGTGGTGATCCTGCTGGTGACCTTTGCCCTCACGGTGTTTGCTGACCTGGTTGTGGCGGTCAACATAGGCGTCATCCTGGCGACGCTGCATTTCCTGCGGCGCATGGCCGCCAGTGTGGAAGTCGGCCTGGTAGCCGAAAAAGATTTGTATACGGAGTATGCCCATCTCGGCTTTGATAGCTTGCCCCACGATGTCATGGTCTACGCTGTCGATGGGCCGTTTTTTTTCGGCGCAGTCGAGAATTTCGAGCGTGCGCTTGCCGGCACCCACAACGATCCTCGCCTGCTCATACTGCGCCTGCGCCGCATGCCTTTCATCGACGCGACCGGACTGCAGGCACTGGAAGATGCCATCCACGGCTTTCATGGGCGCGGGGTCGAAGTGATGTTATGCGGTGCCAATGACCGGGTACAAGAAAAGCTTTCCCGTTCGGGTATTCTCGACCTGGTCGGCCAGACCCATTATTTTAAAACCTGCGGCGAGGCGATCAGCCAGTGCCACGCCATGAGAGTACGAGAACCCGGCTCTTCATAACCGCTTGCGCGCGATCACCGCGCAACGTCCCCCTATCAGCCGATAGCCTGGACAATCCGGCAACCACACCGGAGGCTGAAAGTTATTTCCTTATGGGATCGGCAGGCCCGGTCAAGTCGCCATACTGCACGCCGTGCTGCGCCAGATACCCGCGGATCATCTGGCGTATCACCTGTGAAGGCGTCAGATCCTGTTCTGCGCACAGGCGCTCGAAGGCCTTTTTCTTGGTGGGATCAATCAGAATTGTCAGTCGTGCGGTTTTATTTTCCATCGATATAGGCAGCGGGTTGTGACCCCGATTGTAACGGCAGCTACGGCTTGGCCTCTACTTACTCGGGCCGATTTGGCCCTAGCCGAGCCCACGGCAGCACGCTGCAACCGATCATTCACCGCCATCCACTCCGCGCCATCCGGGGGGGTTTCGATCAGGATACACGCGCTTCCCAGCGCGTCGGCTTCGCGTAGCCGCGCATACAATTCATGTCCATACGCAGCTGCCTCGGCCGGCAGTCGTATCCAGCGAAAATTAACATTCGATTGGGGCGCATGCCGCGCCAGCACAACGACCGTACCCACTGCCGCTAACCTTGCGACCTCTGCGTCAAGCGCTTGCGGCTTCACCAAGCGCAGCAGGGTAGCGGGCGCATAGTGCGCTTCAAGGCTACCGGGTACCTTGGGCGCTCCGGTTGCGGGGGCGTCGTCCAGCTTGCCCAAAATGGCCTCCAGCATGGGCAGTGTCACGGCCCCCGGTCTCAGAATCCGGGGAAGGGGACTGCTCAGGTCGAGTATGGTTGACTCCAGCCCCACCGTGCACGGGCCACCATCAACAACGGCCTCGATACGGCCCTCCAGTTCAGCCCGCACATGGTCAGCGCAGGTTGGGCTGATGCGTCCAAATTGATTGGCCGAAGGGGCCGCGATACCGCCACCGAATGCGCGCAGCAGTGCCTGCGCAACGGGATGCCCCGGCACCCGCAGGCCGATGGTATCCAGCCCACCGCTAGCGGCATCCGCCACGCCGCGTGCGCGTTTCAGTATCAAGGTGAGTGGGCCTGGCCAGAATTGCGCGGCTAACACCCATGCTGTCTCGGGTATGTCGCGCGCCCACTGCGGCAGTTCATCTGCGGAAGCGATATGCACAATCAGCGGATGGTCGGCAGGTCGGCCCTTGGCGACGAAAATTTTCGCTACGGCTTGATTGTTGGCGGCATCCGCGCCTAACCCATAAACGGTTTCGGTGGGGAATGCGACCAGCCCACCCGCGCGCAAAATGTCTGCCGCGCGCGTGATCTCGGCAGGCTCGTCGCCAGCCAGACGAAGCGTCGAGCCGCCGACATGCTGGGTCATGTCAGCCCTCCGTGATCCGGCGAGCTTGCTTGTTGAGGTTTTCGATGGCCTGAACCGCGGCGCGCTGGGCTTCCGCGGCCTCGGCCTCGGAACCCATCATGGTCAGGCGACCAAAGTTACCGAAGGGTTTCACATCGACCAGGGTAATGTTTGCGGCTTTTTCCGCTTCGTTGGCGGCATAGACGGCATAGCCTGCGGGCTCGACTTCGAGAATGAACATCGACTTGCCCGGCAGGATCATCGAACCCTTGCGCAGTTGGCGGTTGATCAGCGTGGTGTGATCCGGCGTCATGCCGCAGATGACTTCGTTCCAGTGGATTTTGCACGCCATGCGCGTGTCCATGGTCGTTTTCAACTGCCGCAAAATGGTATTGCCGGCTTCCATGACTTCGCTCTGGTTGCGGTAGTGAATTTCCATCGAGCCGAAAGAACGCTCCACCACCTGCTCACCGAGGTGAACATTGGTTTCCTTGAGCGCGATGTCGGACAGCCGATGCACCGCCATGCCGGGTGAAACCTCGACCCACAGGCAGGCATCGCCGGGCACCGGCAAAAACCCCTGCGAAGAGGTGGCGAGATAGGATGCGAGCTGCGGTTGCAGCGCGTCCATGAAAACAAAAGTGCGCAGGCTGATATGCATGGTTCTGTCGCTCAACGGGTCAGGCCCATGTACAGCATTGGTAATTTTTCCGGCAGGCGTTCAACTTTGTCCAGCACGGTAAAGTTCTTGGCGCCGAAAATGCGTGCCACATATTGATCGGCGTGCGGGTCGAGACTCAACGCATAAACGGTGATGCCGTCCCGCGCCAGCTCTTCGACCGCACGTTTGGTGTCAAAACGCAGGTACTGCGGATCGCGTACATCGTTATCGGCAGGTTCACCATCGGTGATGATGAACAGGATTTTCTTGTTCTTGGGTTGCAGCTTGAGCTGCTCGCCTGCATGGCGCAGCGCGGCGCCCATGCGGGTGGAATACGAACCCTTGAGGCCCGCCAGGCGCGCCTTGACCAAGTCGTTGTACGGCTGATCAAAGTCCTTGAAGCGATAGTAATGCACATCGTGACGACCATCCGAGCAAAAGCCGTGCAGCGCAAAGGGATCGCCAATCCGGTCGAGCGCATCGGACAGCAACACCGTTGCAGCGCGTGACAGATCCATGATGCTGTAGTCATGGCCGCGCACCTTGTCGTTGGATGACTCCGACATGTCGAGCAATACCATCACCGCAAGATCTCGCACGTTGCGCTTGTAGCGCATCATGATGCGGGTATCGGGTTGCAGCCCCATGCGAATATCGATCATGGCGCGTATCGCTGCGTTGATGTCGAGCTCGTCGCCGTCTTCCTGCCGCCGAATGCGTTGCATCGCCTGCGGAATCATGGATTCAATCAGGTATTTAAGCCGAGAGATTACCGGCTTGTTGTCGGTGACGATTTTTTCGATCACTGCAAGCTCACCAAGCGGCGGACGGCGTTCCAGCACCGTGGCCCAGCTCGGCCGTTCAAGCTGAATCTGATAATCCCACTCGTGGTAATGATAGGGGTCTGAAATCGGCGGGCGGCCTTCCAGCTCGTTGATGGAGACGCCTTCCTGATCGAGGTAAAAAGGAGTTTCGAGCACCCAGATTTCTTCCGCGTCATCCCCTGCGTATTCATTGTTGGTCTCGTTCACCATCTCCATCAACGAGACCTTTTTACGCGTTTGCTTGCCACCCCAGGTCGCTTCCAGCGCGTTGTCGAGGTCGAATTCTTCCGACTCCCACACCGTGCGGTTGTCATCGCGGTAAATGGCTCGCAACACGTCGGTGCGGACGTTGAATTCCGGCAACGGGATCTGTGCCAGTGAATGCATCAAAGCAATCCCGATATTCCAGCTTATCTGGTTGCTGGTCAGATCGGCTTCAGCCTGGAACAGATTCACTCCTTCCTGAACCCACGGATGCGGGTCGGCGGACTCCAGGTCAAGCAGCGCACGCGCCAGCCGATTCAGCAGGTCTCCTACACAATTCGGCTCACTGGTATCCAGCGAAGGATGCAATGCCAGCCATGATGAACGCATGCCGGGGAAATCACGACAGGCCAGTTCTTCCACACGTGCATCTTCGATAGTCTCGATGATCGCCATCTGCGTGGTACTGAGCATTTGCATCGACAGCGGCGCGCCCGTGTGAACCAGATGCGCAGCGCAATGGTTGGCCGCGGCACGGTAAATTTCAAGTCCAGGGATGATGGCTGCGTCAGGCGCACCCTGAAGGGCATGAATATCGTCGCCAAACGGCTTGTAGTCGTCGAACGCATCGGCAATATAAATGACGAAGCGTTCGATATAAGGCTTCATGCCCTCACGACTTTCATAATCCCCTGATGTGGGACGCAGAAAGAAATCACGGCCCCACATGGCGCGCAAATAGATATTCAGCCGCCGCTGCACATCCACAAACAGCGTGCCCTTGCGCTGCTGCTGTAGCACGCCCATCGAGTCGGGCGTACTCAGGGAAAAGTAAGCGGCCTGCCCTTCAAAATCGGCTTTGTACGCATGCGCACCCCACTGCACCCAACGACGCAAACCCCCCAGTGTCAGCTGGGAGAGCAAGCGCTCCAGGTTTTCCAGCATCGGCCGGAGGCCACGCGGTGCCTGTGCAAGCACAATCTCCAATACATTGAGGTAGGCACGAAACAGATTTTCATCGCCCAGACGCTGCGCCGCGAGGGGGGCTGTGGCTACAATCAGCGTCAAAATATGACCCGATGTTTTCGACGCCATGGTCATCAGGAAATTGACGACATCGGGCAACACTTCTTCACCAATGGCGCGACTGACTTCCGGCATTTCCTGGATGTAGGTGACGACCAGTTCTTCGCCACGTCCCAGATTGTGTAGCGCAACCGCGCCTTTCAGGTAGTTGTCCAGCCCGCGCGATGAAAACATCCGCGCCGCCTCGTTCCATGAGGCGCGCAGAACCTCCTGCGCGTCATGCGGCAGGTCATCGAGAACCTCTTGATATTCTTCGAGATGGATGGCCATGGTGTTCGGTCTGGGTGCACGGCACTGGCAACGCCAGCGCCGTGCCGTCGCTTAGAAGTACGTGGTGACGGCTGAATCGAGGGCGTCGCGCATGTCTGGATCGTCCGTAATCGGACGCACCAGAGCAACACGGCACGCCGCCAACGGGGCGACTCCCTTGTTGATCAAAGACCCTGCATAAATCAGCATCCGCGTTGACAGCCCTTCGTCAAGGCCATGACCTTTGAGGTTGCGCGCACGTTCGGCGATGTGAACCAGGTTCTTCGCCACGTCGATCGTGACGCCGGATTCATGCGCAACGATTTCAGCTTCGACTTCATGCTCGGGATAATTGAAGTCGAGGCCGCCAAAACGCTGTTTGGTCGACTGCTTCAAATCCTTCATCAACGACTGATAGCCCGGGTTGTACGAAATGACAACCTGGAAATCCGGATGCGCATGGATGAGTTCACCCTTTTTCTCCAGCGGCAGCACACGCCGCGCATCGGTCAACGGGTGGATCACCACGGTCGTGTCCTGGCGCGCTTCGACCACTTCGTCGAGGTAACAAATTGCACCATGGCGAGCAGCCAGCGCCAGTGGACCATCCTGCCAGCGGGTGCCATTGGCATCCAGCAGGAAGCGTCCGACCAGATCGGACGCTGTCATGTCTTCGTTACAGGCGACAGTAATCAGCGGCTTTTGCAGCTTCCACGCCATGTACTCTACAAAACGGGTCTTGCCACAGCCGGTAGGACCCTTCAGCATCATCGGCATCCGCACCGAATACGCCGCTTCGTACATTTCGACTTCGTCGGAAACGGAACGATAGTAAGGCTCGCTCTGCACCATATAGGGGGCGAGCAGATCAGATGCCGGTGCGGTTGCCGTTGCTGCGTTTGCCGTTGAAGCAGGGCGCGTCAGCGCGTCCTGTTGGGACTGTGCAACGCGAGCCATGGCTTCCTGGCGCGGCGAATAGGTGCGGAAAAATGGGTCATTACGCATGACGGATTACCTGTAATGATTGTATACAGTCCGGTGAACTCACCGGTGAAGTCAGTCGGGCCAGACACGGTCCGGAAACAACGCGCTGCCGCTATCGGCGACACCCGAAGCAAGCGTTTTGGTCGCTGTTTTTTTAGCAGCGGCGGGCTTGGATGGTGCTGTCGGTTTGGCTGCTTTTGGGGCAGCTGGCTTGCGCTTCGCTGTCTTGGCAACTGTTTTCTTTGGTGTGGCTTTTTTCGGCGCAGCTTTCTTCGGCGCAGCCTTTTTAGGCGTAGCGGGTGCGGCAGCAGTCTTGGTTGCCACCGGTTTGGCTGCAGGCTGTTCCTGTTCGGCCTTGGCCTGACGGACACTGGCGGAAAGTTTGTCTTTTAAATTAGTCATGATGCGATCACCTCATTAATGATGGCTTCGATTTCAGCGGCGGCCAGGGCACCCCGACCTCCCATCTGATACACCGAAACACCTTCAAGTGCAGCACTGCGATAAATGGCGCGGCGCCGGATGCCTGTTTCTAGCACCGGTATGCCAAATTCGGCGATGGCATCGTGCATCGCCGCGGACAGCGCGCTTTTGGGTTCCAACTGGTTCAACACCAGAAAAGCCCGCAAACGTTTGTTGGTTTTTCTCGCCTCGTCGATCTCGCCCGGCAGTCTGAGACTGGCCCACAAATCAATCGGCGAAGGCAACACCGGAATCAATGCCACATCGCAAGCACGCAATGCTTGCAGCGAAGCATGGCTTTCAAGTGAAGGCGGACAATCCAGCACCAGATGGCGATACGCCTTGTAGTTCTGGTGCAGGGTCTTGGCGTCCCACTTGCCGTTTATTTGCTTGACCGTGGCCGGAAAGGGCGCACTGCCCAAACTGGCCCACTGCCGTGAAGATGCCTGCGGATCGAGATCCAGTACCAGCGTGTCATCTCGTCTGGCCAGACCTGCAGCCAGATTCATGGCCACTGTCGTTTTACCCGCGCCGCCTTTTTGGTTGATGACGGCAATAATGTGAGTTGCCATGCTCAGCCTTCCGGTCTTGGATACAACGAGTTGATACGTTGAGCAAGACCCAGTTCAGCCTCACCCAGTTCACCACTTTCGCCCGACTCCAACGTGATGTTCACGTAAGTGCTGGCGAAGTTGATGTTATGCGGATGCAGACCGGCCTCTTCGGACAGGGCCGCTACCGCATCAAGAAATTCGCGTGTTTCGCCATAACGTTCGAAGCTGAAGCGACGAAACAGCGTCGGCGGTTTCCCCCGTGCTTCCCAGCCTTCTGGTACGTCAACCATGCTGCGTACGCTCGGCAGTCATGCCGTCCAACTCGCGAACATGTGCCAGTTCTTCGGCCAAAATGCCTTCAAGCAAGGCCACGCTGTCAGCGTCCCGCATGCGTCTGGCATGGGCAACGGCTTCGTCATACAGACGAACCGCATCCACTTCCAACACCCGATCCGCTGCCAGCATGTCTTCTACCGTCCGCCCCAAGCGGGCCGGCGGCAGATTGCCGGCAGAAGGTGCCACGCCCAACACAATCAGGCGTTCCATCAACCGCTCGGCGTGCTGCAATTCTTCTACCGCTTCACGCCGAAGCTGTGCTGAAAGTGCGTAATCGCCCCACAGGCGCGCCAACACACTTTGCGCCAGATATTGCTGGACTGCGCTCATCTCGTGCGTTAAAGCACGTGTAAGCCAGCCCAGGGTACGCGGATCAACGCTCATCCGGCGTCGGCTTAGCTGCGCGTCGAAGTGATTTCAGCGTCGCGACCACCACCGTCTGCGTCGGGTGAAGTCGGCAGCATGCTTTCCACTTCACCGTGTACGCGAGCGATGATGTGGGCAGCAACCAGGCCGTCACCCACGCGCTCACATGCATCAGCACCCGCGCGAACGGCAGCGTTGACTGCACCGGTCTCGCCGCGTACCAGCACGGTCACATAACCACCACCCACAAACTGACGACCGATCAGACGCACTTCTGCGGCCTTGGTCATGGCATCAGCCGCTTCAATCGCGGGAACCAGACCACGGGTTTCAATCATGCCAAGGGCAACACCGCTCACGATAGCCATGAGTTTTCTCCATTACATTTGTTACGACTTAAAAAGCGCAGCCAAGCTAACAAGCTTAGGCGCTAGGAGCTTTCGGCAAAATGCCTTCCACTTCGCCGTGTACACGAGCGATAATGTGGGCAGCAACCAGGCCGTCACCCACGCGTTCGCATGCATCAGCACCCGCGCGAACGGCAGCGTTGACTGCACCGGTCTCGCCGCGTACCAGCACGGTCACATAACCACCACCCACAAACTGACGACCGATCAGACGCACTTCTGCGGCCTTGGTCATGGCATCAGCCGCTTCAATCGCGGGAACCAGACCACGGGTTTCAATCATGCCAAGGGCAACTCCAGACACGCTAGCCATTCTTTTCTCCTAAATTCAATGCTTGCTACAACTAATAAAACGCAGATTATTAAAGCAATCAGGCGCTTGGTGCGGTCGGCAGAATGCCTTCAACTTCGCCGTGTACGCGGGCGATGATGTGAGCAGCAACCAGGCCATCACCCACGCGTTCGCATGCATCAGCACCGGCGCGAACGGCAGCGTTGACTGCACCGGTCTCGCCGCGTACCAGCACGGTCACAT
>JASJPF010000036.1:0-52935 GCA_031426835.1 Thiobacillus sp. | reverse complement strand
GACGACCGATCAGACGCACTTCTGCGGCCTTGGTCATGGCATCAGCCGCTTCAATTGCGGGAACCAGACCACGGGTTTCAATCATGCCCAATGCAACACCCATACGTTCAGCCATTTTGTTACTCCTTCTATCAAAAAGTTAATAATGAAATTCTTACTGCAAATTCCAAGGGCAATCGCGCCAATCACGCCTTCCCTTGCCCCTACGCTTAAAACTTATTTATTCCAATTGTCGATAATTCCACAAATCGTCAAGTCAGTCGTTATATTCGAATCCGGCATCGCCCACCGTGCTGCACTGCCGCTCGTGGTAAACACCCATTTCCCAATCGGTACGCCGACGGGGTCAGACGCCACCAGCAACCCACCCGTCTGGGTTTCGAGCACTCGCAGCGATGCCGACTTCAGACCCGGGACGCGCTGGGTACAAACCAACTCATCCATGACGCGCATAATTTCCATTAAAACAACCCCATCAGGCTTTATCAGCCGTCCAGTGGTCGATAATGCCGACAATGGTCAGGTCGGAAGGAAACTCCTTGCTGCCCGCTGCCTCGCGTGCTGCCGACGATCCCACGCAGATGACCCAGTCGCCGGGGATACACCCCACCGCGTCGACCGCAACGCTGCGAATTCCACCTTCTTTATCCTGCACCACCAGCAGCGGACGGTGGCCGAATCCATTGATCCGGTTCGTCGATACCAGCGTTTTTTCGACTTTCATGATTCTCATAAGGCTGCCTTAGCGACTCATTCCGCTCAATGTCCCGCTTGCTGGACAACATCTTCAATAAAGGTGCAGCGTTCGCTGCCTTCGGAATCGCTCACTGCCATTTGGCAGTGCAGCATGCCCTGTTGGTACAGCTGCGAGTAACGATCGAAAATCGCGGCCTGAACGCGCTTGCACCGTGCCACTGCCCGCTCGCGTGCACCCGGCACCCGTGACGAATAGTGGAAGTGCACCAGCACCGGCACCGCCAGCCCCCGGTTGATATTCAACCCGGAGAAAATCTTGATGCCCACATCCATGTCCGGCGCACCTTCTTCCACCGTATCCAGATGCGCAAAATAAAACTTGTTGCGCAGTTGCAGTTCGCTCATCGCCTCACCCGCACAGATGAAGCGCTCGTTGTGGCCGATCACGGCATAACGCCCTTCATGATGCTGAATCACATACTGGATCTGCGACAAATTCGCTTCCAGCAAGCGGGTAATCAATTTGCGCATGCCCGGCTGCATTCCACAGCTTTTCTCGGCGGTGACGATCGCCTGCTCTACCGCTAGCTGTGCATCTGTCGCACTCATGCCCAGCGTCTCGTGGAACAGACCTGCGCTCTCGACAAACCGCATCGGGCAATTCGCGCTTTCGCTGTCGGGCAGGTGCACCCGGATCGCGTCGGTGTCGGTATCCATCCCGATCATCAGGGTGTCGGGGGCAGCACCCCGGCCATACGTATTTTCAATCGCACCGCGCAACTCGGCCAAACGGTCGGTAGCAGCCTGTTTGGCCAAGCCGTCATTGCTGCCATGCGCTGCACAGCCCTGTTGGCACGGATTCGAGGTGCTGTAGTGATACACCGCGATCTTTAAATAGTTACCGCTTTCGCCACCCGGAATCCCGCCTGCCAAACGCATCAGCTCGCGCTGGGTCCAGTCGGCCACATCTCCTTCGACGTCAAACAATGCACCGGCGTAAGCCTTCACATACACCGCATCGTTCGAGGCCATGCGAAATACGTATGGCAACAACCCTTGCAGCCGACCATCCGCGCAGGGGCTGATATCCAGTGTGTGGTAGCCACACGACTGAATAAAGCCGGCATCAATCAACATCCGGTCGTGCCAGGGCAACTGGTCTACTGCGGCCTGCTCAATGCATTCCTTGAAACTGCGGAACACGCAGTAGGAATGCAAAGCGCGCAAATCCAGCCCGGCAGACCAGGCGTTTTCCAGCAACTCCAAGGGCAAGCTGTAACCCAGCTTGTCCTGCGCCACACGCTGCGCGCGTGCAACAAAATCCAGCTCGTGTTGAAATGCAGACAACGCTTTCAACGTGTCGACTATGGGTGAAAAGCGTCCGCGCACCTGATTCTCGTAGGCATACAGACGACGATTCAACTCCTGGTCAACCAGCGCGTGCTCACAGCGCTGACTCGACCCGATGACGCACGCCGGGTTATCGAGCGACTCTGGCTGGCAGAGTGCTCCGGCAGTACGCATCGCAGCAAGTCGTTTACGCGTGTTCACTCATCACACCTCAGCCGCGTGCGCCGCCCGACAGGGTGACCAGCGAGCCTTTGCCGGTGTTACCCGCCGAGCCCGTAATGCGACTGTCCTCCACAACAACAGGACGCTCAACCACATCGCGGAACAATTGCGCGTTCATGCCCACACCACGCGGCGTACCGCGTGCCGACGGATTGCGCGACATGCTCGACGGACCTTCTGTTCCGGTCACTTTGCTCATCGCGTCCCACGCATCGCCGGTTACCGAGCGGCCAGCCTGGCTACCTTCTCCAGTCAAGCGACGCGCTGCTGTGATGGCTTCTGCCTGCGCAGTTTGCGTGGCCGTAGCATCACGATGACGGAACTCCGGGGTGCCCGTGATCAGGCCACCAGCCTTATTGACCGGCCCGGTGATCCGCTCACTGTTGTAAGCGGAGCCCGTTACGTCATTGAATTGCTTCTGCTGTGCCGTGCGCGCAGGCGTGTTGATGCTGAAATCCACTGGCGCCGGCTGACGCGTCATTTCAATTTGCGTGTTGCCACGCGCGACAAACCGTCCACTGGTACCGCATTGCGATGTGGAGTTGTCAACGCCCACATAAGGCGTGCCACTCACCAATTCACACGCACCGCGTTCGTCACCCGTCATCACCGAACCACCTGCACCGGGGCGATCTCCGGTTACGGCTGCAGCAGGAATCACCGCGCTGCTCCGGATAACCGCCTCTTGAGCCTGCATTGCAGGCGCTTCGCAAAAACCGTTGTACTGGCCTCGTCCGATATAAGGCGTGCCACTGATGGGCGAACAACCGCCTGACTCATCTCCGGTCACGCTAGCCGAACGGCCAACGTAAGTGCCTGTCACGGCTTGACCGCGCCAGGTTTGATCAACTGCAACTTTGGCAACCGGCGCCACGGGGGTGCTTACGGCACAGACAGCACGCTGCTGGTCTGCGCCGATATATTCAGTACCGGTGACGGATTTGCACCCACCCATCTCGTCACCGGACACCTTTGGGCTGCGGCCTACCTCCGTGCCGGTCAAGCTACGACCCGACAAGGTTTGCATCACAGAAACTTTTTTCGGCGATGCCGCATCACACAGCGCGCCGAAGCTGCCTGAGGTGTAGTACTGCGAACCCGTAATGCTCAGACACGAGCCTGGCTCATCGCCCGTGACATGGCTGGAACGACCGACTTCCGTACCTGAAACAGGCTGATTGCCGCGCGAAGACATCACGCCAACCTTGCGGGGCGACTTGGGTGCCGACGTGCTGCACACAGAGGTGAATTGCTCTTGAGCCAGATACTCGGTGCCGGTGATACCGCGGCAGCTGCCGTTTTCATCACCCGTCAGCTTGGATGTGTGGCCCACAGCTGTACCGGTCACGGCCTTGCCGTGGCTGGTATGGCTCATTGCCACCTTTTCGGGTGCCATTACGCCACCAGCCGGCGCCAGGTAGTCGGTTCCGGTCAGGAAGCGGCCCGATCCAGGCTCATTGCCCGTCACTTTTTCCGAGCGATTCACCGACGTGCCGGTGACGACCTTGCCCTTGGAGGTATCGGTTGCACCCACCTTTGCGGGCGACGCTGCCGGACGGCTGGAACACATTTCGTCGTAACGCTCGGCGGCCAGATATTCGGTACCGGTAATGCCGCGGCAGTTGCCCGGCTCGTCACCGGTAACATTGCTTGCGCGACCCACTTCGGTACCCGTTACCTTGCGTTCACCAATCGTGTGGCTCACCCCAACCTTGGTTGGCGCTGCAGCAGGGCGTGCACTACACATCGTGTCGTACTGCTCGATCCCGATATATTCAGTGCCCGTCACGGCGCGGCAAGAACCAGGCTCATTGCCAGTGACTTTTTTGCTGCGCTCGACCATGGTGCCTGTAACGCCATGACCCGACAGGGTATGACCTTCTTCAACCTTGGCCGGCGCGGGCATGGCTACCCGGGGGCGCATGCGACCCGAGGGATGCGCAGATTTATCTGCGTCAGTACGACCGACTAGCGATTGCACGATCCGGTGCTGCCTTGACAGCTGATGTCCGGTTGCGCCCTTGGCAATAGCTGTCTGCCAGTCCTGGCCCGGCATGGACGAAGCAATCTTGGTTGCTTGCGCCACACGCTTGAGGCCAGCCTTGCCATCTTGCGACAATGCCGATCGACGTGCACGAGCCAACGCACGGCCCGTCGGCTCGATTGCTTTCCGCGGAATATCCGAGGCCGGCGACACGGCAGCAGCAGACATCAAGCCGGCCGAAGACGGGGTATCACCGCACCCGCCCTTGGCGCCATTGCAACCACAACCGCAGCCCTTAGCAGGTGCGTCAGCGACAGCCGCCGAGGCCATCGCGTCATTCTGCGGCTTCGGACGAACGCGACCGCTGGGTCGTGCTGCGGCGGGTTGCAGCGCAGCCTTGCCAGCCGTGCTCATCGCTTCGCGACGAGCACGGCTGGCGCTGCGGCCATTGGCGGCAACGGCTGCCCGGGCTTGCGCCATGATGGCCGCATCGGAAGCCGACACAGCAGGCGCCTTGCTCATGCCTGATTCAGCCACACGGGCCGAAGCGGGTTCGACGCGCGAAGCCGCGGGCCGGGCCGACATGACAGACGCAGTTTTCGTCACGCCGGCCTTGCCATGCAATGCCATGGCCTTGCGGCGATTCAATGCCAACTCACGCCCGGAAAGGGTCGCGGTGGCGGTGCTGTCGGTGGTTAGTGTCATCACTTACCTCGAATCTAACGGGTTTGTTGAGGTCGCGATTCCGCGAAGATCATGTCGCAACCGCGACCTCAGCAAACAGAACTTGGAATACAACCATCCTGCCTGGCGCCGATACTCACGCATCGGCGCCGACTTGCTTTTTAGCGATACACCACGAAGTTCATGCCCTGGCTCTGTGCGTAGTTGTCATAAGCGACAAAACGCACCAGCTGACCGGGGAATTCACGGTGACACGCATCCAACTCGGCCAGCACGGTATCAACCGACTGCTCACCGAAGAAGGGCAGCTTCCACATGTACCAGTAGTTACTGGTGGCAGCAGTGCCTTTTTCAGTGTGCTCAACCGACGGGTTCCAACCCTGGCTAATGCAATAAGCGATCTGGCGACGCACCTGATCTGCCGTCATCACGGGCAAATAAGAAAACGTCTCGTACTTGGTCCCGCCTTTGTAAACTTGAACAGCCATGTTTATTTCCTTTCAATAAATTAGGAACCGACCCGGAAGTGATGGCAGGAGAAACCCCCGCCCACGCCTCCAGCTCGCCGCTCCTTACTTGTTCGCGATGTCCAGCTTGTCGACGGTGTCAAACTCGAACTTGATCTCTTTCCATGTCTCCATGGCGATCTTGAGTTCGGGGCTGCTGGCTGCAGCGGCGATAAGAATTTCCTTACCTTCCTTCTCAATCTCACGACCTTCGTTACGTGCCTGCACACAAGCTTCCAGTGCAACGCGGTTGGCGCATGCACCCGCCGCATTACCCCAGGGGTGACCCAGCGTGCCGCCACCGAACTGCAGCACGGAGTCATCACCGAAGATGTTGACCAGTGCGGGCATGTGCCATACGTGAATACCACCGGACGCAACCGCGAACGTGCCGGGCATGGAGCCCCAGTCCTGATCGAAGAAGATGCCGCGGCTGCGGTCTTCCGGAATGAAGGATTCGCGCAACAGATCGATCCAGCCCAGCGTCGAGTTACGGTCGCCTTCCAGCTTGCCGACAACGGTACCGGTGTGCAGGTGGTCACCACCGGACAGACGGGCAATCTTGGTCAGCACGCGGAAGTGAATACCGTGGTGCGGGTTACGGTCGACCACGGCGTGCATGGCGCGGTGGAGGTGCAACAGCATGCCGTTGTCACGACACCAGTTGGCCAAGCCCGTGTTGGCACAGAAGCCGCCGGTAATGTAGTCATGCATGATGATCGGCGCGCCGATTTCCTTTGCATACTCAGCACGCTTGTACATCTCTTCGGGGGTCGAAGCGGTCACGTTCAGGTAGTGGCCCTTGCGCTCGCCGGTTTCGGCTTCCGCTTTCAGGGTGGCTTCCTGCACGAAGTCGAAACGCTGACGCCAACGCATGAACGGCTGGCTGTTAATGTTCTCGTCGTCCTTGGTGAAATCCAGACCACCGCGCAGACATTCGTACACGGCACGACCGTAGTTCTTGGCAGACAGACCCAGCTTCGGCTTGATGGTACAGCCCAGCATCGGACGGCCGTACTTGTTCATGATGTCGCGCTCGACCTGCACGCCCATGGGTGGGCCGCCGCAGGTCTTGATGTAGGCGATCGGGAAGCGGATGTCTTCCAGACGCAGTGCGCGCAGCGCTTTAAAGCCGAACACGTTGCCCACCAGCGAGGTGAACACGTTGACTACCGAACCTTCTTCGAACAGGTCAATCGGATAAGCAACAAAAGCGTAGAAACAGGTATCGTCACCCGGCACATCTTCGATGCGATAGGCACGGCCCTTGTAATAATCCATGTCCGTCAGCAGATCGGTCCAGACCGTAGTCCAGGTACCCGTTGAGGATTCAGCAGCCACAGCAGCAGCCACTTCTTCACGGTCCACACCCGGCTGCGGGGTGATTTTGAAACACGCCAGAATGTCGGTATCCAGCGGGGTGTATTCCGGCATCCAATATGTCTGCCGGTATTCTTTTACCCCGGCCTGATAGCTCTTCACTGCCATTATGTTCGCTCCTTAAGCATGCTGATTCAGACAAAAAATTCCAAATCCTTAATTCCTGGTTGCCTTGTTGCGCAAAACCAAGCCCTCAGGAAACCCTGAACAAAACCCCCTGCTACCAAGCTAGAGGACTTGTTCAAAGCTTCCTTTAATACCGAACCATAGCCATAAAGGCCATAGCGGGACCGTTACCTTATCCGCTCGATTGCATAATTAACAATCGATATTCATAATGCAAAGCATAATTAACCCTTATCATTGTTCCATGCATATCACTCTGCGCCAAATTCAGGTGTTCGAAGCGGCGGCCCGGCTCACCGGTTTTACCCGGGCTTCCGAGGAGCTGCACCTATCCCAGCCCGCTGTATCCATGCAAATCCGGCAACTGGAAGAACAGGCCGGCATGCCATTATTCGAGCAGATCGGCAAAAAAATTCGTCTGACCGATGCGGGACGCACTTTTTACCGACACGCTCAGGGAATTCTGGCTCAGGTCCAGGAAGCCCAGCTTGAACTCGAAGAAATGCGCGGCGTTCGCCGTGGTCAATTAAATATTACCGTTGCCAGTACCGCAAATTATTTTGCGCCCCGCCTCCTCGCCACATTTTGCCAGCGCTATCCCGGGGTGAAGGTCAGCCTGGATGTCAGTAATCGGGAGCATATTCTCACGCAATTGGGCGATTCTGACAAAGATCTCGCGATCATGGGTCAACCTCCCGAAGAGTCCAATCTGGTGGCGCACCCTTTCATGGAAAACCCCCTGGTGGTGATTGCTGCGCCGAGCCATCCGCTGGCAAATGCACGCGCCATTCTGCCTTCGCGCCTGGCTGACGAGAGCTTCATCAGCCGCGAGCCGGGTTCGGGTACGCGCATGGCCGCCGAACGCTTCTTTGACGCGACGGGTATCCGCCTCACCACTGCCATGGAAATGAGCAGTAACGAGGCCATCAAGCAGGCCGTGCAAGCGGGCCTGGGCCTGGGGGTGGTCTCGATTCACACCCTGGAAATGGAACGCGCATTGGACCGACTGGCGATACTCGACGTACAAGGATTTCCGATCATGCGTCATTGGTATGCGGTGCACCGCCCGGCCAAACGTTTTTCTGCGGTGGCGCAGGCATTCCTTGATTTTGTCATGAACGAAGCTGGCAGTTTGCTGGCTCAACCCCGCCCCTGAATTTCCTGGTCCGCAAATTTCTCGCGGCGCAGCACCTGCGTATCGGTCACAAAACACGCAAGATGATGGCCCCGCTTCATCAACTTCTCAATGTCCACCATCACTTCTTTCAGCTTGGATTCGGTGACTACCAGCATGAAGAGAATATTGCTTCCGCCTTCCAGTGCGCCGGTCTGCAGACCGGCGCTGCCCGCACCGCGTGCTTCCAGGATGGTATAACCCGAGGTGGCATGCGCTTCGGCTATATCCACCAGACGCTCTTCCAGCGTCATGTTGGCGACAATGTTGATGAGCTTCATCGGATGAAGTTGAGGCATGGCTGATCCTGACTCACACACCCGTCAGGCGGGCGGCGAAAAAATGGTAAATCGGGATGCCGACGATCACATTGAACGGAAACGTCACCCCAAGCGAGAGGGTTAAATAATAGGATGGATTGGCTTCAGGGATAGCCAAACGCATGGCAGGCGGTACGGCGATGTAGGATGCCGAAGCGCCCAGCACGGCCACCAGCATGGTGCCGCCCATGCCGAAACCCAGCCAGTAGTGGCCGACCAGCAGGCCGACGCCGCCGCCAATCAGCGGCATCAACACACCAAACGCCACCAGAAACCAGCCCACCCGCCTGAATTCGCCGATACGTTTGCCCGCTTCCATGCCCATTTCAAGCAGGAACAGCGACAGCGCACCCATGAACAGCGTACTGAAGAATGGCGTAATGGTAGCCAGCGAGTCCGGCTTGACAATAAAACCTATCAACATGCCACCAAACAACAGAATCACGCTGCCATTGGTAAATGCATCTTTCAGCAATTCGCCCATATGGTTTTCACGCGCGTCTTCATCACTGCTGGGTTTGTTGCCCCGCGAAAACCGGGCGAGCAGGAGGCCTACAATGATGGCCGGCGACTCCATGATGGCCAGCATGATGACGGGGTAGGTCTCATACGTAATCTGCTGCGCATTGAGATACGCGATCGCGGTCAGAAACGTGCCTGCGCTGACTGAACCATAGTGCGCCGCGATGGCTGACGCATTGAGCTTGTCCAGCCGGCCGGCCAGCAAAATGGCGTACGCCAGGATGGGCAACGCAAAACCCAGCACCAGCGCGGCCCCCACGGCCTCAATGGCTTCGCCGAAATGCGCATGCGATAACTCGATGCCGCCTTTGAGGCCGATACCCAGAAGCAGGTAGATCGACAGCGCCTTGGCCAGTTCAGGTGGAATCCTGAGATCGGATTTGACGCCCTGCGCCAGGAACCCCAGCGCAAAGAATAAAACCGCCGGTATCAGCAAATTGCTTACATCCATCGAAGCTCCTTCGCGCGCTGGCCAACGGCAGGTGCGCGCCATGTACAAGAGATCAACCTACTTCTGCCGTGCGGGCAGGTCGTCGCTGACACCTTATGCAAATTGAAGCATCATGAATAGTTAATGTTTTTGATCAAATCCATAATAATGGATTATGGATTGGATGTTGACCGGGTCAGGCAGTTTCGCGCAGATAGGCCTTGATGGCCGTCAAGACCGCTTCGGATTTGATCACCAGGCCCAGATCGATCATTTCTGACCCCATCACCATGGGCTGCTGGTTATTTGGCGGCACTGGAAGCGATACCAGCCGATTGGCCTCTTCGCGAAAGAACACCGCCGCGACCACGCCGGCGAACAGGAATTTTTTGCCGCTACCCGATTGCGCCGGACGCAAGGAATCAGGCTGATAAACAAAAACCGGGCTGCCACTGGAGCCGGGATAAACCGCCGCATCGATCAGAAACTCCGGACGGCCTTCGAAATTCAGCTCCATCGGGGTAGCGGTGGTACCGCGCCGCATGATCGGCATCAGGTTGACTTGATCCCACACCCCGCTGGGGTAACCGATAAAGATCACCTCTTCCATCGCATCGAGTGCGCGCAAGGCTGCCGCATCAGGCACCAGATGGCTGTCAATCGCGTGGTAATACAACTCCGCGCCCAGATCGCGCGCCGCCTGCTCCAGCGGGCGCAACGGAATGATGGCGAGATCTACGTCCGGGTCCGGGTGCAGAAACCAGGCATGCGAAAAATCATTGATGTTGATCTGGAAGCGTTCACCCAAGGCTGGCTGGCCATGCTGTTTCTGCGTAAACACCAGGCCGCCACTGCGCACGTCCTCAACCAGATGCCGGTTGGTGACCACAAAGGTATGCACGCCGCTGCCCGTCGTGTGGCTAAACACGAAGGCGGTGCCAGAGCCCTCGCTACCGTCTTCCAGCACCGTATCGACCCGAATGGTGTTGAACAGCAGCTTCTTGGTGATGGAGTTGATTTCCAAAGGGAGCTCCGATCAGGTCACTGCCGGTTTCACCGGGCAGAACAGGTCAGCCTTGGCTTCATCGCCCAGGCGTTCGTAAATGGCGGTGATGGCCTGGTCTTCGGTGGGGAAAATGTTGTCCTGGCCCACCAACTCAAACAAACCGGTATTACGCATCACATCCAGCACCTGTTTTTTCAAGCCCGAAAACACCAGCGTAATGCCTGCCGATTTCAATCGGTCGATCAGGTGATGTACCACTTCCTCGCCGGACGCGTCCAGCTGGTTGATGGCGTCGCCCACGATCAGCACGTATTTGGCATTGGGGCGATCTGCCAGACCTTCCAGCACCGCATCTTCAAAGTAGGACACATTGGCGAAATAGAGTGAGCCGTCATAACGCAAGGCCATGATGTGCTCACTGGTCGGCATGTCCGGATTGACCTTGATGTCACGCAGCGTACCGTCGGTGTAACGACCCAGCAGCGCCACGCGCGGCTTCATGGTGCGCAGCAGGAACAGCACGATGGCCAGCCCCGCGCCAATCAGAA
Source organism: Thiobacillus sp. (assembly GCA_031426835.1). Taxonomy (GTDB): domain Bacteria; phylum Pseudomonadota; class Gammaproteobacteria; order Burkholderiales; family Thiobacillaceae; genus Thiobacillus. The sequence goes on along the minus strand of JASJPF010000036.1, from coordinate 41,987 downwards.
TGCCGTTATCCAGATGCGGCGCAAACAGCAGTGTGGCAAGGAACGTCACGATGGCTGCGGCGCCATCGTGTTTGTGGGTATGCCAGGCGTGCTTGACGCCTTCGATATTAACCAGTCCGCCCACCGCCATGATGATAATGGCCGCCAGCACCGCCTGCGGCAGGTGATACAGCATGGGGGTCAGGAACAACAAGGTGATCAGCACAATCACCGAAGTGAACACCGACGACAGGCCCGAGGTTGCCCCCATGTTGGCATTCACCGCCGTTCGCGAGAACGAACCCGAAGACGGATATGCCTGAGAGAAGCTGCCCACGATATTGGCCAAGCCCTGACCGATGAGTTCCTGATTCGGATCCAGGCGTTGCTTGGTCTTGGAGGCCACGGCCTTGGCAATCGAAATCGCTTCCATGAAGCCTACCAGTGAAATCACCAATGCGGCTGACAGCAACGCGCCCAGTTTATCCATATCAAACGTAGGTGCAGAGATCGGCGGCAAGCCTTCCGGCACGGTTCCAACCACTTCACCGCCGCCGATCAGCTTGAATTCGCCATCCTTGGTGACCTTGCGAATCCGGTATGGGGTCGAATCCAGATTGATACCTTCAGGCACCTTGCCAACCGGGTAAATCGCAATCGTCTTGTCATCCCCATCGACCTGCCGCACCACCAGTATCCGACCCATGGTCTTGCTCACCTCGCTGGATGTCTTTGTCGCTGCATTGAGCGCAAGGTTAGCCAAAGCGACTTCCGCATCGAGTTTGACGGCATCAATGCTGTCATGCCCGGTTGCCTTGACAGCGGCATTGAGTGCTTCATTTTTAGTAGCGATTTCGCTGTTCAGCCGATCCACTTCGGTGACAGCCACCACCACTTTGTCGACCTGCGCGCGCAATTCGGCGTCAGCCACATGCGCGGCCACACCCTTCGAGTTTTGCTCAAAGCCGACCGCCCACGAAATCACTGTCGACAACACCACCGCAAGCAACACACCCGGCACCTTGGGGGCGTATTTCTTCAAGCCCCACATCAGCGCCATCGCGCCCACGCCCATGACCAGCGTCGGCCAGTGCGCGTCGCCCACCTGCTTGAACACACCGATGATGTCGTTGATGAAAGATTCACTGCGCGCCATCGGCACGCCCAGAATTTTGGACAACTGCGACAAGGCAATGATGATCGCTGCCGCGTTGGTGAAACCGACAATGACCGGATGCGACAGGAAGTTAACGATGACGCCCAGCTTGAACGTACCCAGCGCCAGCTGAATCAACCCCACCAACAAGGTCAGCATGATCGCCAGCGCGATGAAGTCTTCGCTGCCAGGAGGTGCCAGCGTGGCCAGCGCCGATGCCGTCAGCAGGGACACCACGGCCACCGGCCCGGTGGCCAGCTGATTGGACGAACCAAACATGGCCCCGATCGCCACCGGCAGGAACGCTGCGTACAGGCCGTAATACGCAGGCAAGCCGGCCAGTTGCGCATACGCCATCGATTGCGGAATCAAGACCAGCGCAACGGTCAAACCTGCCAGGAAATTGATCTTGACCGCATCCGATTTCAACGGAAACCAGCTTAAAAAAGGAAGAAAACGGGAAAATCGGTTCAGCAGAGATTGCATGGCGGCAAGTCGATCAAATCCCGCGCTGACAACGCGGAACGGGTTAGTTGGATAACTTGCTATTATATCAGCAAACCCTAATCACCTTATCCGACCCCAAGGCATGTTCTCCAACCCCTCCGGCATCACGCGCGCCCTGCAATCTTTCCGTATTGAGAACCAGGCGCTGTGCTACAGCACGTTCGTGCCTAAACTCTATAACTGGTGTCTCAAACTGGGCTTCACTCGCGACAGCATCATGCCCTCGCGCGCCTTTTGCTCAGACGAAAGCCAGGGTGTTCCCATCATCCTGCTGGCCAAGCATTTTGGCGTATTCCCGTTCAACCATGGTCGCGTCGGCGGCATCGTATCGGTCGATCGCCACGGTCCGCACGCCGACCACGGCAAGGACCTGATGCTGCTGCAGTCCAGCCATGTCGGGCATGACCCGGACACCGGCGAATTTGGGGTGTATCGCCGACTCCACACCGAGAACGGCCATAGCAGTTGCAGTTGCGGCAAGATCGGCAACATTCTCGAGTGGTATCAAACCGAATATCGCTATGCACGTGAGAACGTCCGCCTGACCCGTTTCGATGGGCAGCCCGTGGTACTGGTCGACAATCTGCTGCTGAACACCGAACGCAAGCAGGGGCTGTTTCTCAATCTCGAACGGCTGGTGCAACACGATGCCGCCGGCAAGTTTTATACCCTCAACACACTCAGCACCGCCTACGCGCTGCCGGCGGCCGATGAGCTGATTGAGCGCCTGGGCGAAACGTCATGGCGTGAACACGGCAGTGTCGAAATAGGCGGCCGGCTCGCGCCCGAAGATTTCTTCTTCAAACGCATTTTCGCCAACCATGATCCCTTTCAGGATCAGCTCGAACGCAACATGCTCGCGCCCATGCCCTGGATCGTCAGCGCGAAGCATCCTTTACTGACTGCCGCCTGCGTCAACACCCAGGCCGAGTTCGACCGCACCTACCGCAGCCTGGCCCACAATCCCGCCATGATTGACAAGAACATGCTGTTCATTTCCGGCATCAACATCGACCTGTCGCCGACCGACCAGAGTCACTTCCCGCTGACCCAGTTTATACCGTGGGCCGCCTACCTCCACCTCGCTGACGGCACCCGCCAGATACTCGAGCAGGATGAGTTGCTTGAAACGCTGGCCAGCATGCCGGTCGACAACCCGGACCAGATCCGCTTCGATGAATCGATCGAAATCATGAGTCGCGTCCCAAAGGTTCAGATACAGCTCTGAGCCCATATTGCTATATGCTCGCAGGCGCGCAATAAAAATAGACAAGCGCCTTGGGAGGTGGGACATCGGCCATGCCCCAGCCATTTCGCTGGACATGAGTTGAACCGCTGACGTAGCATCCGCCGGTCGGGGCACCAGTCCCCCGGCGTATGGGCTGTCAGCCCGCAAGACGGTGTCCCGTCCAAGCCTGGTTAATCCAACCAACATGGAGTGAGACACTTGGACACCGCACCGTCATCCGCGCCGGCTTCATCTGCCCCTTCGCCCGTTACCCTGGGCGAAGCCTTCAAATACTGGCTCAAACTCGGCTTCATCAGCTTTGGCGGCCCCGCCGGCCAAATCGCGATGATGCATCAGGAACTGGTGGAAAAACGCCGCTGGATTTCCGAACACCGCTACCTGCACGCGCTCAACTACTGCATGCTGTTACCGGGGCCGGAGGCGACCCAGCTGGCGATCTACATCAGCTGGCTGATGCACGGCGTAAAAGGCGGGGTGATCGCAGGCGTGCTGTTTTTCCTGCCGTCTTTTCTGCTGCTGTCGGCGCTGGCCGGCCTGTATCTCGCTTACGGCAACCTGCCGCTGGTACAGGGGGTTTTCTACGGCATCAAACCGGCGGTGGTGGCCATCGTGCTGTTTGCCGCCTGGCGCATCGGCTCGCGCGCGCTGAAAAATGAAGTGCTGTGGGGGATGGCAGCGCTGGCCTTCATCGGCATTTTCGTATTTGACATCGGCTTCCCGTGGATCGTGCTGGCCGCGGCCATACTCGGCGCCATTGGCGGCAAGCTGATGCCGGCCAAGTTCAAGAGCGGCGGCGGCCATGGTGCCTCCAGCAAGGAATACGGCCCGGCGATCATCGACGACGACACGCCCACGCCTGCTCACGCCAAATTCTCCTGGACCAAACTGACGATAACAGTGGTCGCGATCGTGGCCATCTGGCTGGTCGCCATGCTCGCCCTGCGTGGCGAGCATGCGCTCACCGAGATGGGCAGCTTCTTCACCAAGGCCGCTTTCCTCACCATCGGCGGTGCCTACGCGGTGCTCCCTTATGTCTACCAGGGTGGCGTCGAGCAATACGGCTGGCTGACCGGCCCGCAGATGATGGACGGCCTGGCGCTGGGTGAAGCCACGCCGGGGCCGTTGATCATGATTGTCACCTGGGTCGGCTATCTGGGTGGCGTCGCCAAGGGTGTGTTCGACAACCCCGTCGCCGCCGGCCTGGCTGGCGCCGCCGTTGCCACCTTCTTCACCTTCCTGCCGTCTTTCCTGTTCATCCTCGTCGGCGGCCCGCTGGTGGAAGCCACCCGCGGCGAACTCAAATTCACCGCGCCGTTAACCGGCATTACCGCTGCGGTCGTCGGTGTGATTCTGAATCTGGCGGTGTTTTTTGCCTGGCACACCTTCTGGCCTCAAGCCAGCGCAGCAGAACCGTTCGCCGGGGTCTTTGACTGGTTTCCGGTGATCGTCGCCATCGCCTCGTTTGTCGCGCTATGGAAATACAAAGCCGATATCATGAAAGTGATCGGCGTGTGCGCTTTGCTTGGTCTGGCTTATTCGTTTGCAATGTAAGGACAAGATGGAAACCAAAACCCAACCCCCAAAGGACTCCGGTTCACTGCGTACCGAAGTACGAGTGGAGTCGCATCCCCTGAAGCGCTGCGGATGCGCCACGCCAACCGAGAAATGCCCGGATGCACCGCGCACCCTCAAGGCAGATGCGTTCAATCCGGACACCGTGCTGGTGTTTGACGTACGACGCGAGGCTGACTACGCCGCATCTGACGAAAGCATCCCCGGCGCGATGTGGAAAAATCCGGACAAGATTGATATCTGGGTCAATGCCCTGCCGCGCACGCTTGACGTGGTGGTCTACTGCGTTCGCGGCGGCGGCGTGTCGAACAGCGTGGTGGATCGCCTGCAGGCCGAGGGTGTGAAGGCCCGTTTCATCGAAGGCGGCATCGAAGCGTATAAAGCTGCCGGCGGCAAGCTCATGGCCAAATGAAAGCCGAGAAATGAAATGAGTCACCCGTGAGCGGCCGAAAATCGACCGCATTGCCTGTCCCTGGCTGGTCGCGCGCTTCATCGACAAGGACGCCGAAGCATCCGGCGCGATCCCCTACGACATCCCCAACGTTGAGCAGGGTCTGGACCCCACACACCTGATCCGCCACGCCTTTTGGGTAGTTGACTAATTTACTTGGTTATTCTATCGTGTGGCGTTGAACATCTTCATTAGCAAGGACGAAACATGGAACGCGAAATCAACGGCAAAATGGTCGAAACCGATCCCGAAGGCTATCTGGTCAATCTGGAAGACTGGTCGGAAGAACTGGCCGTCGAACTGGCCAAGGAAGACAATCTGGAACTCGGTGAAAACCACTGGAAAGTCATCAACCACATGCGCGAGCAGTTTTCCCAGAACGGTACTGCCCCCAACCTGCGCTTCCTGCAAAAAGGCCTGAAGGAAGAATTTGGCGCCGAGTGGGGCGACAAGAAATTCCTGTTCGAGCTGTTCCCGTTTGGACCGGCCAAACAAGCCGGCCGTTACGCGGGAACGCCGAAGCCGACCGGTTGCGTATAGAGCGCGGTTGTTGACGCTCTTTAGCTTCTTACAACCACGGCCTGCCCATTGCGGGTAAAAGACCGTCTCAGCATCACAAAAAGCCCCGCTTGTGCGGGGCTTTTTGTTTATGTCGCGCGTCTCCGCGTTAAAATGCCGCCTTTCACACGCCTGGGATCAACACAATGAGCGCACCTCAAGTGGGAGTGGTGATGGGGTCTTCCAGCGATTGGGAGGTGATGAAACACGCGGCGATACTGCTCAAGCAGCTGGGCATTCACTTTGAAACCCGGGTGGTCTCTGCACACCGCACGCCGGATCTGCTCTACGAATATGCGGCCAGCGCCGAAGCGCGCGGACTCAAGGCCATCATCGCGGGCGCCGGCGGTGCGGCGCATCTGCCCGGCATGCTCGCTGCCAAAACCATCGTGCCGGTGCTGGGTGTGCCGGTGCCATCGAAGTATCTGAAGGGCATGGATTCATTGCTGTCGATCGTGCAGATGCCGAAGGGCATTCCGGTTGCCACCTTTGCCATTGGCGAGGCGGGGGCGGCCAACGCGGCGCTGTTTGCAGCGGCACTGATTGCACGTTACGACAATGAACTGGCAACACGGCTCAACGACTTCCGCTGCAGCCAATCGGATTCAGTGATGGGGATGGAATTGCCGGATGTCGAATAAGGCTGTGTCCAATACAAAGCGGCCTATTCTCCCCGGCGCCACCTTGGGCATACTCGGAGGGGGCCAGCTCGGTCGCATGTTCACCCTCGCCGCACGCACCATGGGCTACCAGGTCATGGTGCTCGACCCCGATGGCGCCAGCCCGGCGGGGCAAATGGCTGATGTGCACGTGCAGGCGGATTACACGGATATCGACGCGCTGAGAAAAATGGGCGAACGCTGCGCGGCCATTACCACCGAATTCGAGAACGTCCCGGCAGCCAGTCTGATCGAACTTGCACGCCATTGCCGGGTAGCGCCCAGCGCCGAGGCCGTCGCAATTACGCAGGACCGCAGCCATGAAAAAACCTGGCTGGCCGACAATGGCTTTGCCACCGCGCCGTTTGCATTGATCAATAGTGCAGCCGACCTCGATGCAGCGCTGACCAAGACCGGCACACCGGCGCTCCTGAAAGTGTCGCGCTTCGGCTACGACGGCAAAGGCCAGGCCCGCATCGGCTCACTCGAAGAAGCACACACAGCCTTCCGTGCGTTCGGCGGCCTGCCCTGCGTGCTGGAAGGCTTCGTCAAGCTGGAATGTGAAGTATCGGTGGTACTGGCGCGCAACGATGCCGGTCAGTGTGAGCTGTTCCCCGTCGCCGAAAACCGCCACGAAAATGGCATCCTCGATGTTTCCATCGTCCCGGCCCGCGTACCCGAGAGCCTCACGCAACAGGCGCGCGACATGGCCTGTGCGGTTGCCCACAAGCTGGACTATATCGGCGTCATGGCGGTGGAGTTTTTTGTTGCCGACGGTCGCTTGCTGATCAACGAAGTCGCGCCGCGCCCGCACAACTCCGGCCACTACACGCTGGATGCCTGCGTTACCGACCAGTTCGAGCAACAGGTACGCGTGCTGTGTGGCCTGCCACTGGGAGACACGCGCCTGCTGTCGCCGGTGGTCATGCTCAACATCCTCGGCGACCGCTGGGGAAATGGCGGACCTCACTGGGACGCGCTGCTGGCGCAGCCCAACATCAAGCTGCATCTGTACGGCAAGCAGACTGCCCGGCCGGGGCGCAAGATGGGGCATTGCAATGTGCTGGACGCCAATCTGGACGCGGCACTGCGGCTGGCCGAACAGATGCGCAATGCGCTGTAGCGTATTCATCAACATCAGCCGCATCAGTGCGCTCGCGCTGACCGTTGTTCTATCGAGCGCCTGCGCAGCAGAAAGCGATGAACAGCAAGCCATACGCATCGGCCCGCATGCTTTCCAGGTCGAAATCGCGGCCACCTCGCAGCAGCGGCAACGCGGCCTGATGGGCCGCACCCGCCTCCCCGAAAATGGCGGCATGCTGTTTGTTTTCGACACCACGGGGCGGCATTGTTTCTGGATGCGCAACACGCCGCTGCCGCTGTCGATTGCATTCATCGACGACGCCGGCCGTATCGCCGACCTGGCCGACATGCACCCGCACACCGACACCCTGCATTGCCCCACGTCGGCAATACGCTACGCACTGGAAGTATCCCAGGGCGGATTCCAGCAACGCGGCATCAAGCCCGGCGCCCGGGTGGACGGCCTGCCGCAATAAGCCGCGCCCGACTCAAGGCGCGATGGATTGAACCCGCATCTCCACTTCGTTGCCTTTGTCGTCGCTGCGCAGCACCCGCACCGGCAGGTAATGGCGATCGATGGCCAGCCAGACCTCGAAGCGGCCATCGCTATCCGCCACCCGCGCCAGATGCAGCGTACGCTGCGGACCCACAGCGGTTTCCAGTAGCACTTCCCCCTGCACCGCGTAGCTGTAATCGCGCAGTTTCTTGCCGTTGAACACGCTGTAAGTCAGCGTGCCCGCTGGAGGGGGCGCGGTGAGCGCCAGCTGAAAAAACAGGCTGAGCACATCCTGCACATCGCCCTGATATTCAAAATGTCGCGGCGCGCCTTTGGCCGGGTTCAGCGTGAGGTGGCCTTGAGATGCATCGAATTGCGCAGTGCTGCGCTTGTCGCCGCGCTGATCCCAGAATTCTTCCGGCTGCAAACCACGCGAGGTGATGCGGCCGCGGCTGGTCTGCACAAACTTGCCATGGTAGAAGATGCCCGCCAGCCCTGTGGCTTCGGCCACGCTGATCAAGGTGTAACGTTGTCTGCCTTCGTTGACCCATACCATGGTCTGCTTGCCCGAGGCCATCCCGTAACTTACCTCGAAGCGCAAATCGATACGGGGCGGCAGCGGATTCAGTGGCGGGGGCGCAGGGGTGATGGGCGTCGGCACAGCAAGCTCAACCGGCATCGGCTCATGCTGCGCAACCGGCACCGCTTCAACGATTGCAGCAGGCTCGATCAACGCAGTCTCGACCAGGGGCTCCGACGGTACGGCGGCGGGCGGTATTGGCGGCGCCGGCGAATGCGCCATCGAGGCCGGGGGAGGATGGACGGCTGGTTTGGGGGCTGGCGCCCGGGCGACCGGCGGCGGCGTCACATCAGGTACCGCCGCGGAAACCAGCCGCGCTTCGAATGAGATCGGTTCGGGGAGGGGAGTCTCCAGCGGCAGTGTCCACCTCACACCACCGATCAAAACGCCATGCAGTAGCAGCGATACAGCGAGAGCCAGCCACCACGGGCGAAGGCTCCGCGCCATGTTTCAGTCCTTCACGCTGGCGCGCACCAGGCGCTGTTCGAGGGTGACGCCGTCTTCGCTCACGCGAACCTGCACAGGCAGATGATTGCGTGCTGGCGCAACCCATACGGTGACGGATTTTTCGTCCGGCTTATCGGTAATCCGCTGATACTGTTGGGTGTTGAATGCACCCTGAGGCGTTTGAATGGAACCGCCATCACTCCGGGCATACCGATAGTCATTCAAGTCACGGCCGCTCACCACCTGCAGGCCGAAATCGGCCGGCTGCTTGGGCAAGAACATGAATTGATAGAGTTGGGAAAGCTGATCCTGTGCCCCATTCTGCAACCCATTGACCTGGCGCGATTCGCCTTTGTATTGGTAAGCGATGCTGCGTTTCTTCCAGTCGAGCCGTGCGGTTGCCAGCTTGTTCGGTGCGTCGCTGCGAGCGTGCTGGAATTGAGCGGGCCGCAGGCCTTGCGATGTCACCGTGCCCGCGCTTTCGAGCCGGATGTTGCCCGGCCACAGCATTTTGAGCGGGCCGGTCGCGCGCGTTTCGCTGACCAGCGTATAACGCGTGCCGTTGCGGGTGAAGGTATCGGTCACCTGACCCAGTTTTTGGCCGTTGCGGTAGAGGTCATAGACCAGGCTCATTTGCGACGGTCCCGCGGCCTGGGCCGGGGTGGCGAACAGGCTGGCTGCCAGTAAAAGGGCTTTGATCATGGTCACGCTCCGGTGGATAACACAGACTGTGACGTCAAATCGTCCTTCAAGTTTACGCAGCCGTCGTTATTGACCAGCCGCCCTTCGGCAAACCAGCGGATTGCTTGCGGATAAATCTGATGTTCCTGCGCCAGCACGCGCGCGGCAAGGGTGGTTGCCGTGTCGTCTGCCCGCACCGGCACCGCCGCCTGAATGACGATGGGACCGTGATCGAGTTGCGCAGTCACAAAATGGACCGTGCAGCCATGAATCTTCACCCCTTCGGCCAGCGCGCGTTCGTGGGTTTTCAGTCCGGGGAACATGGGCAGCAACGAAGGATGAATGTTCAGCAGACGGCCTTCGAAGCGGGCGATGAAGGCCGGGCTGAGGATGCGCATGTAGCCCGCCAGCACCACCAGATCGGGTTGATGACGCTCGATTTCGTCGGCCAATTTCGCATCAAAGGCTTCGCGCTCGGCATGCAGGGTATGGTCGAGCGCAACCGCCTTGAGGCCCTGTTCACGTGCAAAGACCAGCCCTGCCGCCTGTGGTCGGTTGCTGATGACCGCCACGATTTCAATCGGCAGCTTTGCTTCAACGATCGCCTGGAAATTGCTGCCGCGACCGGACAGCAGCACGACGACGCGGGTAGGGCGTGCTAACCCCAATTTCGCACCTGCGACGAAGCCGATTTGGGATGCAGCCCGCGAAGCGAGACGCGCCGCAGTGCGCGCACTGCAAGCGGTTCGCGACAAAGGGATGCGCCCAAAGCGGCTCCGTCCCTCCGGGTTGCCACGGGAAAGCGCGTCTGCGGCGTTGTGACGCTTGGCAAGGGAATGGCCCTTGCCCGCGCGCCACGCCTTGCATCCACCGCTTTCACGAGGCAACGCAGGCGTGAAATTGGGGTTAGCCCGCCCTCATTCACGAATAAATCACCTGCTCCGCACCGTCCGCACCGTCCGCACGCGCGACGATTTCACCAATCTGCCACACCGTTTCGCCGCTGGCCTGCAGATGCGCCATCGCCGCGTCGGCGTCGGCTGCGGCCACCACGATGCACAGACCAATGCCGCAATTGAAGGTGCGCAGCATTTCGTCCGGCGTGACATTGCCGGCCTGTTGCAGCCAGTCGAACAGCGGCGGACGCGTCCACGCAGCCTGGTCGACGCGCGCGGCGACGTTTTCCGGCAGGCAGCGCGGCAGGTTGCCGGTGATGCCGCCGCCGGTGATGTGCGCCATGCCCTTGACGTCCAGTTTTTCAATCAAAGCCAGCACCGGCTTGACGTAAATCCGCGTCGGCTCCATCACCGCATCGGCAAACGGGCGGCCGTGAAAATCGGATTTCAGCCCGATGTGGCTGATGTCGATCAGCTTGCGAATCAGCGAATAGCCGTTCGAATGCGCGCCGCTGGAAGCCAGCCCCAGCACCACGTCGCCCGGTGCAATGGTTTGTCCGCCGATGACTTTGGATTTTTCTACCACGCCCACGGCAAAGCCGGCCAGATCGTATTCGCCTTCCGGATACATGCCGGGCATCTCTGCGGTTTCGCCGCCGATCAGCGCGCAGCCGGCCTGTTCGCAGCCGCTGGCAATGCCGGCGATCACCGCTTCGGCGGTGTCGAGACTCAACTTGCCGGTAGCGAAATAATCCAGAAAGAACAGCGGCTCGGCGCCCTGCACCAGAATGTCGTTGACGCTCATGCCCACCAGATCGATGCCGACGGTGTCGTGGCGGTTGAGTTCGAACGCCAGCTTCAGCTTGGTGCCGACGCCGTCGGTGCCGGCGACCAGCACCGGCTCCTTGAATTTTTTGGACACTTCGATCAGCGCGCCAAAACCGCCAATACCCGCCAGCACTTCGGGGCGCATGGTGCGCTTCGCCAATGGCTTGATGCGCTCGACCAGCGCATCGCCAGCGTCGATATCGACACCGGCATCTTTATAGGAAATGGAAGACACGCCCGACTCCAGAATCAAAAATACGGTATTTTACCGCCTATGGACCCTATCCGCCGCCCCGCCCTTCCAGGCAACATGCCCTGGCTTGTATTCATCGCCCTGCTGGTCATGGGCGGCCTGGTCTACGTACTCGGCCCGATTCTCACGCCTTTTCTAGCTGGCGCCCTGCTGGCGTACATCTTCGACCCGCTGGTCGACCGGCTGGAAGCGCGCGGACTGTCGCGCGGAACCGGCACCGTCCTGGTCATCATGCTTGCCGGACTGGCGCTGTTCACCCTGCTGTTGATTGCGCTGCCGCTGTTTCAGGGGCAGTTTGCCGAACTCTCGCAGCGCGTGCCCGCCGCGCTCGATCTGCTGCAAACCCGTTTTCTTCCCTGGCTGCAGCAGAGCTTTGGCATCACGATCAGCACCGACATGAGCAGCCTTAAGACCTGGCTCACTGAAAAGGCCGCACAGAACAGTGCCGACTGGCTGCCCACTTTGCAAACCGGTGCGCTCGCCATTGTCGGTGTGCTGGTCAACCTGCTACTGATCCCGGTGGTGATGTTTTACCTGTTGAAGGACTGGGACGTGATGATCGCACGCGTCGCAGCGCTCACACCGCGCCCCTGGATGGGCGCTGCCACCCGCATCGCGCGCGCGATGGACGCGGTGGTCGGCGAGTTCCTGCGCGGGCAGATGGCGGTGATGGCGACCTTGTCAGCCTATTACGCATTGGCACTGTGGGCGGTGGGGCTGGATTACGCGCTGCCGATCGGCATACTCACCGGGGTGCTGTCGTTCGTGCCTTTCCTCGGCTTTGGTCTCGGCATGATCCTGGCGCTGCTGGTGGCGCTGCTGCAGTTTGCCGACTGGACCGGCGTGGCTTGGGTGGCAGGCATCTACCTCGCCGGGCAGATACTGGAAAGCTATGTCATCACCCCGCGCCTGGTCGGCGAGCGGGTCGGATTGCACCCGGTGGCGGTGATCTTCGCGCTGGCCGCGTTCGGCCAGCTGTTCGGTTTTGTCGGCGTGCTGCTGGCGGTACCGCTGGCAGCGGTGTTGCTGGTCGCGCTGCGCGAATTGCGCGGCGTCTACGAGGCCAGCGCCTTTTTTCGCGGAGGCTATAATGCCGGCTCTTTTGACCCTGCGCTTTCTGCCATGTCCGCTCCGCTTCTCGGCCAACCTCTACTCGAATCGCACATCACGTCCCTGCCGCTGGTCCACAAGGGCAAGGTGCGCGACATTTATGCTGTCGGCGACGACAAACTGCTGATCGTCACCACCGACCGGCTCTCGGCGTTTGACGTGGTCATGCCAACGCCCATTGCCGGCAAGGGCGAAGTGCTGACCCGGGTGTCGGCGTTCTGGTTCGACAAGCTCAAAGCCATCGTGCCGAGCCAGGCGCTCGATATCGCGCCCGAGTCGGTGGTGGCGGACGACGAGCGTGATCAGGTGGCTGGTCGTGCCATTGTGGTCAGGAAACTCAAGGCACTGCCGGTCGAAGCCATCGTGCGCGGTTATCTGGTGGGATCGGGCTGGAAGGAATATCAGGCCAGCCAGTCGGTGTGCGGCATCAAGCTGCCCGCCGGGCTGAAACAGGCCGACCGCCTGCCCGAGCCGATGTTCACCCCATCGACCAAGGCCGCGGTCGGGGCGCATGACGAGAACATTGCGTTCGACGCCATGGCCGAACTGATCGGGGCGGACCTGGCGCAGCAGGTACGCGACGTCAGCCTTGCCCTGTACAACACAGCAGCAGAGTATGCACTCACACGCGGCATCATCATTGCCGACACCAAGTTCGAATTCGGCGTCGACGAAGCCGGCAAGCTGGTGTGGATCGACGAGGCGCTGACCCCGGATTCCTCTCGCTTCTGGCCGGCCGACCAGTATCAGTCGGGCAGCAACCCGCCCAGCTTCGACAAGCAGTTCGTGCGTGACTGGCTGGAGTCCAGCGGCTGGAACAAGCAGGCACCGGGGCCGGCGCTGCCGGACGAAATCGTGGCAAAAACCACCGCCAAATACCACGAGGCGATGACGCGATTGCTGGGTTAGCGCTTACTTCAGGGTTGCGCCCAGAAACGCGGCAACGGCATCGACCATGGCGGGCTCATGCCCGGTAAAGAAATGGTCAGTCCGGGCAATCACTTTCTGCGCAGATTGCTTGGCCGCCAGACTCTTTTTGCGTTGCGCTGCATTTTTCAGCACCAGAGGCAGGTCGTTTTCGCCATACAAATCCAGAACCGGCAGCTTCAAATTTGCGTAATCGCCATACGATAATCCCAGGCTTGCCCATGACCTGATGCTGGAATCAGGCTTGCCGACCATGTATACGCCACTCATGCGCGACCCCATGCTGTGGGAAACAATCGCCAGCTGCGTGTAGCCACGGGCTTTGAGAAACCCGACTGCCTCGGCGATACGCTCGGCGGCTTCGGGAAAGGTCGGCGGATAGGCGTCGCTTTTGGCATCCGCCGCCATGATCGGCATCTGGATCGACAAGGTGGTAATCCCGCGGTCGGCCAGCTCGGTGCGCAAGGTGCCGACCATGCCCCAGTCTGGGTGTATCCCCATACCATGGACCACAATGGCGGCCTTGTTGGGATCTTTCGCTGGGGTAAACAGGGTCAAAAACTTGTGGTGGCCACGCGGCGTTTGCAGGTAAACCGGGTCTCCCACCACCAGGCCGGGCACCACTTCGTTGGCCCATTTCTGTTCACGGGTGTAATCGGGTGCCCCGGCTGAAGCAAAAGCATTCAGGGTGAAAATAACAGCCAATCCCGCTGCCAAGCTCAACAGCCCATTTTTCTTCATTTCACTTCTCCTTCGCGTTAGCGTTAGCGTTAAAGTAAACCCTAGCCATTCCGATACGTTAACTAAACTGTTGTTATAAATAGCGACTCAGGATAAAAAACTGTGACCACTCGGCCATTACGCATCGTATCATCCTCTCCGCATGCCGCCCCGCCGCGGGATGTGCGGCCGCGTGGCCGCGCGCGCGTGGTCATCGTCGACGACCGCAGCACGGCCCGCAGCCTGCTCGAAGGCCTGGCACGCACGCTGGAGCCGGGGATTTCGGTTGAAAGTTATGCTGACCCATTCGAGGCGCTGGCGCAAATGCAGCTTGCCGCGCCGGACCTCATCATCAGCGACTACCGCATGCCCGGGATGGACGGCATCGAGTTTACCCGCCGTATCCGCGCCGAACGTCTCCTGGCCGACGTGCCGGTCATCATCGTCACCGTGGTGGAAGACCGCCAGATTCGTTACCAGGCACTGGAAAACGGCGCCACCGACTTTCTCACCCGACCGATCGACCCCCAGGAATGCCGCGCCCGCTGCCTGAATCTGCTGGCCCTGCGGCGCAGCCAGAAAGCGCTTTCCGACCGTGCGCAATGGCTGGAAGACCAGGTACAACTGGCGACCAGAGAAGTGCGCACGCGCGAACGCGAAACCCTGATGAAACTGGCCAAGGCCGGTGAATATCGCGACGAGGACACCGGCAACCACATCATCCGGATGTCAAAATACGCGCGCCTGATCGCCGAAGAGCTCAAGCTCACCGCGATGGAATGCGACGAAATAGAAGCGGCCTCGCCGATGCACGACATCGGCAAGATCGGCATCCCCGACCAGATTCTGCTTAAGCCGGGCCGCCATACACCGGACGAAACGGAAATCATGCGCCGCCATCCGCTGATCGGCCATGGCATCCTCGCCGACAGCCCGTCGCGTTTCCTGCAGATGGGTGCGGTCATCGCGCTCGGACACCATGAGAAATATGACGGCAGCGGCTATCCGCAAGGACTGGCAGGCGAAGCCATCCCCCTGCCGGCACGCATTGCGGCGGTTGCCGATGTGTTCGACGCGCTCACCTCCAAACGTCCTTACAAGAAAGCCTGGACGTTTCAGGAGGCGTTGAACTTCATCCAGTCTGAAAGCGGCAAACATTTTGATCCGGCCTGCGTGCGGGCATTCGAACTGCGCATCGATGCCGTTGCGGTCATCATGCGCGAGCTGGGCGACACGCCGGACTGAGCTGGCGCCATGTTGATCCAGCTGCCACATACCAATCTAGTCAAGCGTCTAAAGGCGCGGATAAAAAAACGGCCGGACACCGAGTTTCAGCAGGCGTTGCTACGCCTGACCATCGTCGTCGGTTTCTATCTGTATTTCTCACTTGGCGGGCTAGGACACAGCCCCGCCATCGCAGCGCAGCTTCATTACCTCGGAATTGGTCTGACGCTTGTCTCCCTTTCTCTGCTGTTCGGCTCACTTGTTGACCCTGACGTGTCTGCAAGCCGCCGCGGCATCGGCATGCTGCATGATTTCGCTGTCGCCACCTACATGTTGGCAATTTCGAACGAGACGGGTGCGCCCGTTGTGGCCATTTACCTGTGGGTCACGCTGGGAAATGGTTTCCGCTATGGATTACCGTACCTGTATGGTTCAACGATCGCTTCTGCGATTGGGTTCGCCATCGTCTATCAGCTCAACCCGTTCTGGCAATCACATACTCCGCTTTGGTGGGGAATATGGCTGACACTCATCGTGGTTCCTCTCTACGCATCCAGTCTACTCAAGCAACTGCATGGCGCCGTCAAGCGGGAAAAGGAAGCCAGTCTGGCCAAATCCAGCTTCCTGGCCAACATGAGCCACGAGCTTCGCACACCACTCAACGGCGTGATCGGTGTCGCCGACCTGCTGGCTGAAACGAAACTCGACAAGGAGCAAAAAGAGTTTGCCCAGATCATTCACGCATCGGCCCACACGCTGCTTGAACTGATCGACAACGTACTCGATATCTCGCGCATCGAAGCCGGCCGGATCAACTCCACGCCGGAAGATTTTGACCTGCACCGGCTGGTCAATGGCACGGTCGCAATGATGGAGTCGCAGGCCAGAAGCAAGGGCCTGGTGCTGGCCGCCCACATTGCGCCGCAAACGCCTTTTAATCTGCATGGCGACGCGCGTCACCTGCGCCAGATTCTGATCAACCTGATTGGCAATGCCATCAAATTTACCGAGCATGGCCGGGTCGATGTGTATATCCGGCCTGTCGGGCAGGCGCATCCACCCCGCCTGCGCTTCGAAATCGTCGACACCGGAATCGGCATTGCAGAGAACGTGCAGCCACGCATTTTTGACAGTTTCACCCAGGCTGACCCAACCGTGACCCGCCGCTTTGGTGGCAGCGGCTTGGGCACCACCATTGCCAAGCAACTGGTGGAAGCGCTGGACGGGAGAATTGGCCTGCACAGCCGCGAAGGCGAAGGCACCACCCTGTGGTTCGAGCTGCCGTTTATCCTGCAAGCCGCGCAGGCTGCCCCGACCGATCAGCAATTCGACACGCCGATGCGGGTGGCTGTTCTGACCAGCAGCGAGCTGACATCCCGCATTCAGGCCATGATTCGCAACTGGGGGGGGGAGGCCGTTACGGTCGACAACACCACCCGCCTGGCCGCCGAACTATTCGCTTTTTCGTCAGGTGGACCCCCTCTCGCTGCGGTAGTCGTGGAACGCTGTGCATTGCCGGGCGACCCGGCCACTTTCCTGGGCCTGCTGCGCGACGATCCCAATCTGGCCACGCTGCCCATTATCCTGATCGAATCGGATGCCAGCATGAACGCCGCGCATGACGCCCAATGGGTACGCGACGGCTTTGCTTCGGTGCTGCGAACGCCCGTCAACACCACGCTATTGTTCAATGCCATTCATGCCGTGCTCAGCCATGACATGCCACACAACGTGGTGTCGCTGGCCAGCCACTACCAGTCTCAAACCGGGCACGCATCCCGCCTGCGCATCCTGGTGGCGGAAGACAATCCGGTGAACCAACGGGTGATCTGCGGCCTGCTGGAGCACGCCGGGCACCAGGTTGTTCTGGCGCATGACGGCGAAGAAGCGCTGGCCATGCTGGAATCCGACGAACAGGCTTACAACCTGGCCATCATCGACATGCACATGCCGCTTCTATCCGGGCCCGAGGTGGTGCAGCGCTGGCGTTTCATGGAGAAGGGGCACCTGCCCGTCATCATGCTGACCGCCGATGCACGCGCCGAGGCGCAAGCAGCATGCGAAGAAGCGGGCGCCGACACTTTTCTCACCAAACCGGTCAACAGTCGTGAGCTGATCAATATCATTGCCCGGCTGGCCAATCAACCAGCGAGTCCCGCTGTTTCCCAGCCGCTCCCCCAAACGCAGCACCTGGACGAGCTGGATGAATCGGTGCTGGACAATCTGGCACAGATAGGCGGGGCCGCCTTTGTGCAGGATCTGCTGGCCAGTTTTGAGGAAGACAGCGCGCGAGCGCTGCGCGATATAGAGCACGCCCAGGCGGATCAGGACTACGGCCGCTGGCACGACCAGTTACACATGCTCAAAGGCGGCGCCAGCGATGTAGGCGCCACGTGGTTGGCGCAGTTATGCGCAGAAGCCGAACGCATCAAACCCTACGAGATGGGTAGTACGGGCGCACGTGAAAAACTTGACGGAATACGGCTTGCGCTAATCGATGCCCAAGCCGCGCTGGTAATTTACCTGGATCGCAAGCTACGCGCCGAGAGCATTTAATGACCCACCCTCAACTGCCGCTTCCGCTTTGCTGGTTTGCCGACTCACCAGTCGCTCCATCATCCGCAAGTCCTTGGGCGCCAATCTCAAGGCCGCATCCACCCAGATTTCGGTAATGCGCGTCAACTCATCATATGAGACGGGCTGACTGATTTCACGTGCGCCACGCAAGGCTAGTACCCCGTTGCGGGATTTTTCCTCGCGCCGTATATGGTCGTACACTGCTTTTTCACCCTCGCCCGGCTCGGCCAGCACATCCACCACACCCATTTCGAAGAGTTCTTCAGCCAGATAGAGTTTTCCGCTAAGGATGATTTTCTCGGCCTGGTGATGCCCGACGCGGCGTCCCAGAAAGGTCATCGCCCCCATGCCCGGAAACAGGTTGAACAGGATTTCCGGCAGCCCCATTTTGGCGCCTCGCTCGGCGATCAGCACATTGGCTGCCAGCGCGCTTTCAAATCCGCCCCCCAATGCCTGTCCCTGGACCAGGGCGATACTCGTCACATTTGGCCGGTTCAAGTGGCTGTGTACGGCATACGAGCAGTCGATGCACGAGAGAGCATATTGCAAGAGCCCACTATGATCGCGTGCTGCAATGTGCTGCATAAAGAGGCTCAAATCCCCCCCCAGGCTGAAGGTGTCGGGCACACTCGATGCCAGAACAAAATATTTCACGTCCGTCTCGGCAGGATCATCAATCGTGCTGACCATGCCATTCCCCCACGCCAACAGCTCACGTAACAGCGTGGGCGTGTAGCACGGGCGCGGCGCGGCGTGCATATACCCCCAGGCGATCTGATTATGTGGATCAAAATACGTGGTGAGTTGCGAATATGTGTTCTGCTGGGGTTGCAGCGAAGTGCGGACAGCTTGCAAATGTGCCATTGAGAATCTCCACGAGTTTTGTTGATTGGCCATGCGACGATTTTCAGCATGTCGAATCAGACTAACGCGGGGGGGGTTGTCCACTCAAGCAGGAAATTGTTACCCACGGCGATTCACAACATCTAGCGAAATAAAGCACCCATTAACACCAAATAAAGTGTTCATGCTGTGCAATTTACAAATCCGATACCATTCGTAGCGCCAGCACCAGCAATAAAATTGCAAATATCTGTTTGAGGGGGCGTACCGGCGTTCGATGTGCGGTGCGCGCGCCGAACGGTGCAGTCAGCACGCTGCCCAGCGCGATGCCGGCAAGTGCCGGCAAGTAGACAAAACCCAGGCTTCCAGCCGGGCGATCACTCACCCCCCAGCCCCCCAGCACATAGCCCAGTGCGCCGGCTATGGCGATCGGAAAACCGATCGCCGAAGAAGTGGCAATCGCCCGATGCAAACTCACGTTGTGCCACAGCATGAACGGAACCGACAAGGTGCCGCCGCCTATCCCCACCCAGCTCGACACCGCACCAATGACCCCGCCCGCCAGAGTCGTGCCGGACCGACCCGGCAGGCTGCGATGCGGTGCCGGCTTGAAATCCAGCCACATCTGGATCGCCGCATAAAACAGAAAAGCAACAAAAAACACTTTCAACACCCACGCCGACATCTGCGCGGCCAGCATGGCCCCGATCAGGGTGCCCAACACGATGCCAGGGGCAATACGCCGCACCAGTGGCCATTCGACTGCGCCATGCTGATGGTGCGCACGTACGCTGGAAAGTGAAGTAAACAGGATGGAGGCGAGAGAAGTGCCGAGCGCCAGCTGCGGTTCCATCCCCGCAGCCAGCCCCTGTGCGTGCAATATCATGATCAGCACCGGCACGATGATCAACCCTCCGCCAACGCCGAACAGACCCGCGACAAAGCCAGCCGCCAAGCCCAGCCCGCCGTAGGCGGCAAGCCATGCCGGATCAATCATTACAAGTGCTTGAGAATGAACTTGTATTCGGCGGGATCGACTGGTGTGATCGACAGACGATTGCCTTTTTGCAGGATGCGCATGTTGGCGAGCTCGGGGTACGAGCGGATTTCGGACAAGGGCATCAAGCGCGTCTTCTTCACCAATTTCACATCCACGTTCATCCAGCGCGGCGTTTCGGGCGTGGCCTTGGGATCGAAGTACTTGTTCTTCGGATCAAACTGCGTGGCGTCCGGATACGCCAGCACGCTGACTTCGGCCAGTCCGGCGACACCCGGTTCGGCGCATGACGAATGGTAAAACAGCACCTTGTCTCCCACCTGCATCTGATCACGCATGAAGTTACGCGCCTGATAATTTCGAATGCCATACCAGGCAACGCTTTGGTTTGGCATCTCGGCGAGGTCATCAATGCTGACGTCGCTCGGCTCGGATTTCATCACCCAGTAACGCACGCTTAACCTCGCTTGATCAGGGTGCCCACCCCCTCCGGGGTCAGCACCTCCAGCAGCAGGGCGTGTTCAACGCGGCCGTCGATAATGTGTGCGGTCTTGACGCCGCTGTTCACCGCATCGACCGCGTAACCGACCTTGGGAATCATGCCGCCGGTTATCGTGCCATCTGCGATCAATTCATCGACCTGACGCGGAGAAAGTCCGGTCATCAACTGCATCTGCTTGTCGAGTACGCCCGGCGTGTTGGTCATGAAAATGATTTTTTCCGCCTGCAGTACGCCGGCGATCTTGCCGGCCACGACATCGGCGTTGATATTGTAGGCATTGCCTTCGGAGTCTGCCCCGAGCGGGGCCACCACCGGAATAAAGTCGTGCGCGTCGAGCACACGGATGACTTCCGGGTCGATGCGGGTGATCTCGCCCACCTGGCCGATGTCGAGCATTTCGTCGGCGCGGTCCTTGCTTGCCACCAGCATTTTCTTGGCATGGATAAAATTGCCATCCTTTCCGGTCAGCCCCACCGCTTTACCGCCATGCTTGTTGATCAGGGTGACGATGTCCTGATTAATCAGGCCGCCCAGCACCATTTCCACCACGTCGAGCGTTTCCTCATCGGTCACCCGCATGCCCTGGATGAACTCGCTCTGCTTGCCGATGCGTTCCAGCAACCCGGCTATCTGCGGGCCCCCGCCATGCACCACCACAGGGTTCATGCCGACCAGTTTCAGCAGCACCACGTCCTTGGCAAACGCTTCCATCAAATGCCGCTCGGTCATGGCGTTGCCGCCATACTTGATCACGATGGTCTTATCGTAAAAACGCTGGATATAAGGCAGCGCTTCGCACAGGATGTTGGCTTTGTCGGCGGCGGTATGGGGTACGGACATGGTGTCTCCGGATTGAATCTGTGCGAATTTTACGCCAATAAAAAAGGCAGCGTGAAGCCGCATCCCCAAACCTTGCTGATGGAGCCGATCAAATATCGGAGTTGTCGCTTTATGCATCTGCCTCTAAAGTGCCTCTTCACTGCGAAATACAGTTAAGGACTCTGGATGGAGATGCTTGATGCCAACACATGGCTCACCGAGCACGGCGATTATTTGTTCCGGATGGCGCGACGGCAATTGCACTCGGACGAGCTCGCCGAAGATGCGGTGCAGGAAACCCTGCTGGCGGCCCTCGCCGCGCAAGTTCGCTACGCTGGCGATGCGACCCCGCGCACCTGGTTGACCGGCATTCTCAAGCATAAAATCATCGACCTGATCCGCCGGCAGGTGCGTGAGGTCGAGATCCCGCGCGATGCCGATGGCGAGGAGGCCGTGGACAGTCTGTTCAAGCAGGACGGGCACTGGGCGGAACCACTACGTCCCTGGGGTAACCCCGACACCGAGGCGGAGCTGAGTCAGCTGCGGCGCGCGCTGGACGAGTGCGCCGACCGGCTCAAGCCCACCATGGCGCAGGTGTTCAGTCTGCGCGAAGTGGCAGGGATGGAAACCGCGGAGATTTGTAAGGAACTTGGCATCACCCCGACCAATTGCTGGGTATTGCTGCATCGTGCGCGGCTGTTCATGCGGCACTGTCTGGAGTTAAACGGTTTTTCGAAGGTGGGCGCGGCATGAAATGGATGACCACATGCAAGGAAACGACGGAACTCGCCTCGCGCGCGATGGACGAACAACTGCCGCTTTCGGATCGGCTGGCGATGCGGCTCCATCTGGCCGTGTGCAATAACTGCGCACGTTTCGCGCAACAGTTACAGGAAATGCGGCGCCAGTTCCGGATCGAAACCTCAGACAGGGATGACACGCCCGGGCTTGCCCATGAAGCCAGACAGCGCATCGCAAACGAATTACAGAAAAAGCTCGGCTCGTGAGCTTTTTGCAAGGCGCCGGCATCGTCCGGCAGTGTTTTAAACCATTGATTAACTCGTTAGGAAAAAGCAAACCATGTCCAAAAAAACCCTGATCGCCACTGCTGTTGGCTCCGCTTTTGTTGCCAGCATGGTCGCCGCACCCATCGTGTCGGCAGCAGAAAATCCCTTTGCCTTGTCCGGCCTGTCGAGCGGTTACCAGGTGGCGGACAACCACAGCGCCAAGCCCATGGAAGGCAAATGCGGCCAGGGAAAGTGTGGGGCAATGAAAGCCGGCGCAGGCGAAAGCAAGCCCGGACCCGCCATGATGGATACCAACAAGGATGGCAAGATCAGCAAGGAAGAGTTCATCAAGGGACACGAAGCCATGTTCGCCATGATGGACGCCAACAAGGATGGCTTCCTCGACCAGGCCGAGATGAGCAAGATGATGTCGGGCAAGATGGGTGAAGGAAAATGCGGCGGCATGAAGTAAATCAGCCAGCATGAAAACCCTGCGCCCCACCGGCGCGGGGCTGGGTTTTCGGCGCGAGCTGCTGCCCGAGCTGAAAACCCATGTCCCCGACGCCATCGATTTTTTTGAGATCGCCCCGGAAAACTGGATCGACATGGGCGGCGCTTTCGGCCGCGATCTGCGTCGTTTTACCGAACGTTTTCCTTTCGTCTGCCACGGGCTCTCACTGTCGCTTGGCGGCCCGACTCCGCTCGACGAAGTGCTGCTGCACAAAACGCGGCAGTTGATGGACGCGCACGGCATCGCACTGTTCACCGAACACCTGTCGTACTGCTCCGATGACGGGCATCTGTACGATCTGCTGCCGATCCCCTTTACGGAAGAGGCGGTGAAATACGTCGCGGCGCGCATACGCCGCACCCAGGATATTCTGGAGCGTCGCATCGCAATCGAGAACGCGTCGTTCTATACCGCTTCACCGATTGCCGAAATGGATGAAGCGAAATTCATTCGTGCTGTACTGCAGGAAGCAGATTGCGATCTGCACCTCGACATCAACAACGTCTACGTCAACAGCGTAAACCACCGCTACGACCCGCTTGAATTTATCCGTGCCATGCCAACCGAGCGCATTGTGTACATGCACATGGCCGGCCACTACAACGAGGCGGATGATTTGCTCATCGACACCCACGGCGCCGACGTGATCGACCCGGTGTGGGCACTGCTTGGCGAGACCTACCGCATCCACGGCGTGGCGCCCACGCTATTGGAACGCGATTTCAATATTCCCCCGCTGTCCGAACTGGTGCGCGAAGTCGAGCACATCGCACAGATTCAAGGTCAACCCAGCCAGGCAGCGCATCAGCACCATGAACAAGTCGTCCGGACTTCCTGAGTTTCAGCGTTACCAGCTCGATTTCACCGCGCACATCCGCGACCCCAAGGTGCACCCGCGCCCG
Source organism: Thiobacillus sp. (assembly GCA_031426835.1). Lineage (GTDB taxonomy): Bacteria > Pseudomonadota > Gammaproteobacteria > Burkholderiales > Thiobacillaceae > Thiobacillus. The sequence continues at coordinate 18,453 of JASJPF010000036.1, read as the reverse complement.
GCCGGCGTGGAAGCGCGGCGCATGAAAATCTACAACGAGCTGCTCTACAACAACGTCGAAAGCTTTTTACTTGCGTGTTTTCCGGTGCTGCGAAAAGTGCTGGGCGCGCGCAAATGGGCCAAGCTGGTGCGCGCATTCTTCAGCATGCACCGCAGCCACACCCCCTACTTCCGCCAGATCCCCGACGAGTTTGTGCAGTTCCTGCAAAACGAATGGACGCCCCCCGAAGGCTACCCGCCGTATCTATTGGCGCTGGCGCATTACGAATGGATCGAGTTGGTGTTGTCGGTGTCAAACCGCAGCGCGGATTGCCCGGTTGATGCGGAAGGCGACCTGATGAATGGTGTGCCCGTGCTGAATCCGGTGCTGGCCAATCTACGCTACGACTGGCCGGTGCATCGGATCGCGCCGCGACGTAATGTACAACCCGCCGAAATCTGGCTGCTGGTATTTCGCGATACCGACGACCGAGTGGCGTTCATTGAAATCAATGCGTTCACGGCGCGCCTGCTGTCCCTGCTCGAATCTGAAACCCTGGGTGGGCGCGCAGCGCTGGAACAGGTTGCCGCAGAAAGCCGCCATCCAGACCCCGCCTTGATCCTGCAAGCGGGTGCAGAACTATTGGAAGACCTGCGCACGCGCGGCGCCATCCTGGGAACCTGCCGAATTTAATGATGGTGGTGCTGCATGCCACCACCCATGGCGCGGGCTTCGGCCTTCACTTCGACTGTCTGCTTTTTGCCGCCTGATTCCACCACCAGCGTGAGCGGAATCAACTCGCCGGCAGCAATCGGCTTTTTCAAGTTCATCAGCATGAGGTGATAGCCGCCGGGTTCGAGCGAAACGGTTTTCCCTTTTGGCAAGTCGATGGCTTTCAGCTCACGCATCCGCATCACGTCGCCATCCATTTTCATTTCATGCACTTCCACCCGCGGCACGACCGGGCTGGATACGCTGAGCAGACGCGCATCGGCATCGCTCTGAATCTGCATGTAGGCGCCGCTGACCTGTTGTCCCGGCATGGTGGCCCGCGCCCAGGCGTCGGTGACGCTAATATTGGCGGCCCAGGCGGGCAGGCTTGCCGCGCTCATCAGCAATACGGCAGCAAATGTGGTTTTCATCATTTTCTCTCCAGAATAAAAGTTAGAACTTGACCGTCAGGCCCGTGTAGATCGACCGCCCCATGCCGGGAACGGCAACGCCCCAGGGCACCGAGGTACCCGACATGGTCTGCCCCTGTCCGACGTATGCGCCGCCCAGCGGAAGATTGTAGAACCGGTTCAACACATTATCGATGCCAATATCAATCCGGGCCTGTTTCCACGCATAGCTGCTACGCAGATTCAGCAAACCGTAGCCAGCAGTTCTAACTTCATTGCGCACTTGCGACACGTTTTCCTTGGCATCCACCAACTGGACTTCAGCGGTATGGGTCCAGTTATTCACGCGCTGCACCAGCGCCAGTTTCGCGTTCAGCGGCATGATGTTGTAGAGATTGTCGCCGGTGGTCCGATTCTCGCCGTTGATATAGCTCAACAAACCGGTAGCCGTGAAGCTGCCGTAATCGCCGGTTTTTGCCAGTGGCAAATAACCGGCGATATCCAGGCCATAGAGGCGTGCCGACTGGTTCACAAACTGGAGATAAACAAAGCCTGCCGTGGCGGTCTGATTGGCTGCGCCGCAGTTCGAATTGGCAGAGCTGCAGCGCCTGACATCGATATAGTCGTCGACATGCGTGTAATAGGGCGTAATTTTCAGCCCCCATTTTTCCTGCTCCGCGTCGTGCCAGTCGAAGGTCGCGCTGAGCGTGTGGGCGACTTCCGGTTTCAGACCGAGGTTGCCGACATAGCCGTTGCCATCGCCTGCCATGTTGACCATGCGCATCGCCATCCCGCCGGTCGACCAGGCGTAACGTTCGTAGAGGTTGGGCGAGCGGGCTTTTTGCGCATAGCCAAACTCGAAGGTACGCATGGCATCCGGCGTGTAGCGGGCCAGTACGGTCAGGTCCAGATTGTGGTCGGTCTTCTTGCGGTCGCTCGCATTGAAGGCTGCCGACTCCGCCGCATATTGGGCGCCTGTCGTATTGTAGCCCTGCACGGTTCCCGTATTCATATCCACTGTTTCATGACGCACGCCGAATTGCGTGAGCCACGCCGGATTCCACTGCGCGTCCCATTCGGCGAAGAGGGCCAGACGGTCGCGTTCACCGTCACGGATATTCCAGAACGTATTCGGCGACATGCCGCCGCTGCCGGATGGCGGCCACCAGTCATTCAGGCGGTACTGCTGGATTTCGCCGCCTACCCGCAGAAGATCGCGCGCCGAAAGCAGGATGTCTCCCTTGACGGATACGCCGGAATTCCTGCCTTCGGTGTCCATCGGCATGCCGGGTGCGGTGCCGTACCAGAACTGTTTGTCGTCGCCGAACTGCATCTTGTGCCGCGTCTTTTCTTCATAGGCGCGGGCTTCCAGAACGCCCCACTCATATTGCCCCTTGTAGCGAAGATTGATCTGGGTGCTGTCGTTTCCGGTCATGTCCATGCGCTGGTTGGGGAAGCCCTGGTAGGGAATATCCTGCAAGCCCAGTTTCAAATCGACCCGATGGTTGTCGTGCTTGAGCGCGAAACCGAGCTGATGGTTAATGGACTTGTACTGGCTCGACCCGACTTCGTCGCCATCCAGCCAGTGTGCCGGCTTGTCCGTCGCGGCCGGCCCGGCAGCCTTGAAACTTTTGGCGGAACGGTAATTGCCGGATTGGGCGGTCGAGCCGTTATAGGTCACGTTCAGCGTTTCGCTTGCGACCGTAGCCGAAAAGTTGCCGCCATACGCATCGCCGTTGCTGCGATAGAACGCGCCCGCCTCGCCTTTGCGCAAGGTGCCCTGCCCGGCAGCCGCAAACGACGGCTCCGCAGACTTCACCAGGATGGCGCCGCCGATGCTGTCACCACTCACACTCACCGGCACGATGCCGGAAAACACCTGGATGCTGGCCACGTTAGACGGATCAATATAGGAAAGCGGCGGATTCATGTGGTTGCCGCACGCGGAAATCAGGTCCATGCCATCGACCTTTATACGCAAGCGGTCGTCCCCCAGGCCATGGATTGTCGGCAGGCTGGAAATCCCGCCGGCGCCATACAGGCTGATGCCGGGGACATCCCGAAGCAGGCTGGCCGTATCGCTGGTGGCCGAGCGCAAGGACGGCAAGTTTGCCACGTCGATACCGATCGGCGTGGCGACCTCCGGGGCACCTTCCACCACGACGGTCGTCAGCGTCGTCGGCTCGTTTGCGCTGACCGCCGCCGGAAACAGGCTGACGGCAATCAGCAGGGACAACCGACGTGGAACGAAAGCAGGCTTTTTCATGGCACGAGTCGAGCTTAAAAAGAGACTCAATTGTCGTTTTTATGCGGCCGTCCCGGAATGTGACATATCGCCGCAGCCCAGCCATATCTCGACACGCGGATTACAATGCCGCCATGTCGTCCGCAACCGCTTCCACGCTGCTCTCCACCTTGCCCGCCCGTGCTTTGCTGGGGCGTTTGCTGGCCGTACGCACATCAATGATCGTCGGTTGGGCGGCGGGCATCGCCTGGCTGCACTGGGGAATCCACATTCCGATGCCGCTGCTGCCAATGGGCGCGGTGCTGGCGTTGATGACGCTGTTTTCTCTCTCGACTGCATGGCGGCTGCGACTGGATGTGCCCGCCACGCAAATGGAGTTTCTGGCGCATCTGCTGGCCGATCTCACCGCGTTTGCGGTGCTGGTGTTCTTCAGCGGCGGCGTCACCAACCCCTTCGCATCGCTGATGTTGGTGCCGGTCGTCATCGCTGCGATCAGCCTGCGTCCGCGCTGGGTGTGGCTGCTGGCGGCGGTGGCGGGCGGCCTCTATGCCTTGCTGCTGTTCTACTTTCAGCCGCTGGCGGTGGCCGACCCGGTGGCGGCCTACGGCATGCATCTCGGCGGCATGTGGTTCAATTTCCTCATCAGCGCCGGCTTGATCGCATTCTTCGTGACCCGTATGCACGCTGCGCTGCGTACACGCGATCAGGAACTGTCCGGCCTGCGCGAGAAGCAGCTGCGTGACGAACGCATCGTCGCGCTCGGCACCCAGGCCGCGCTGGCTGCCCACGAACTCGCCACGCCGCTCGCCACCATTCAGACCACCGCCCACGAACTCGCCCGTGAATTTGCCAACGACCCCGACATCGGCGCCGACTGCCAACTGCTCGAAAAACAGGCCCGGGCGTGCAAGCGCATCCTCACCCAATTGGCCGAGCGTGCACTGGACAGCTCGGTCACAGCGCAGCCGCTCGACACCTGGTTGCACTCAATGCTCGAGCGCTGGCAGGTGTTACGCCCTGACGCGACGCTCACCTCCAATCTGCCAACCGACCACCGTGATTTCATCCCGCCCGATGGACTGGAGCAGGCCATCCTGAATGTGCTGAACAATGCAGCCGACGTATCGCCCGATGCCGTCGAATTCAGCGCCACCGCCCACAGCGGCACTCTGCAAATTGACATCAGAGACCGCGGACCGGGTTTCTCGCCCGAGCAAAAAGCGCAGGCCGGGCGCGTGGTGTTCAGCAGCAAACCGGGGCAAGGCTGGGGCATGGGTCTGGCACTCACCCACGCCACGCTGGAGCGGGTTGGCGGCAGCCTCACGCTGACCGAACGCGACGGTGGCGGAACCTGCGTACGCATCGCCCTGCCCTGGAATCAGACTGCATGAACATGAAATTGTTGATCGTCGAGGACGACGCCGATTTTGCGATGGCCTTGTCGCGCGCCATGGGCAAACGCGGCTTCGAGGTGGCGGTGGCACACAACGCAATTGAAGCTCAGGCCGTGTCGGACACATTCGCTCCCAGCCATGCCGTGGTCGATCTGAAACTGCCGGGCGAATCGGGATTGAAAGTGGTGGCCATGCTGGCCGCCCGCACGCCCGCGCCCGCCACCATCGTGCTCACCGGTTACGCCAGCATTGCCACCGCGGTCGAGGCGGTGCGGCTGGGCGCGCGGCACTATCTGGCAAAACCGGCCGACGCCGACGAAATCCTCGCCGCGTTATTGCGCGACCAGCCGGATGCGGCGCTCGACGTCAGCCCCGAACCCCTGACCGTTGCGCGACTGGAATGGGAACACATTCAAAAGGTGCTGAACGCGCACGACGGCAACATCTCGGCCACCGCGCGCGCCTTGAAAATGCATCGCCGCACCCTGCAGCGCAAACTCGAAAAAAATCCGCCCAGAACGGGCTGAGAAACCCCGCTCACGCGGTGCGTCATACTGTTGTCAGATTCCGGGCATACGGTGGCACCGTCGGCCTTGCCGACTCTTCCCGCCCATTCTCACAGGAGTCTGTATGTTCCCCATTATTGCTTCCCGGCAAGCCGCCGCCTCTGCCGCATTGCTGATCGTCGCCGCTGCACCGGCCTGGGCCGACGACCGGCATGAGCGCGACGACCAGCGCGGATCCATCCGCGCCGTACAAAGCGTCCAGCTCGGCCCGCGCCCGTTCTTCCTCGTCGAGGACATGCAGGACGGCACGCTCAAGCGCACGCTGCAACAATGCGCCAACGGTCCGTTCCGCAAAAGTGATTTCTCGATCGGCCACCGCGGCGCGGCGATGCAGTTCCCCGAACACACGCAGGAATCATATGAAGCCGCCGCACGCATGGGCGCCGGCATCGTCGAGTGCGACGTCACCTTTACCAAGGACAAGGAACTGGTGTGCCGCCACGCGCAGAACGACCTGCACACCACCACCAATATTCTCGCCACACCGCTCGCCGCCAAGTGCACGCAGCCGTTCACGCCGGCCGTTTTCAACACAGACGGCAGCCTCGTGACACCTGCCGCGGCCGAGTGCCGCACCAGCGACATCACCCTGGCCGAATTCAAGACACTGCGCGGCAAGATGGATGCGTCGAACCCGCGTGCGCGCACCGTCGCCGAATATCTCGGCGGCACCGCCAACTGGCGCACCGACTTGTACGCCGGCCCCACCAGCGGAACGCTGATGACCCACAAGGAAAGCATTGCGCTGTTCAAGAAACTGGACGTGAAAATGACGCCCGAGCTGAAATCCGCCAGCGTGGTCATGCCGTATGACAGCAACGGGGACGGCATCGGCGACTACACGCAGGAAGCGTACGCGCAACAGATGATCGACGAGTACAAGGCCATGGGCGTGCAGCCACGCAAGGTATGGCCGCAGTCCTTCGACATCCGCGACGTGCGCTACTGGGTGGCAAAGGAACCCGCCTTCGGCAAGCAGGCGGTGTATCTGGACGACGCCAACACCCCCGCCGAGTTGCCGGGCGCTGCCGAGCTGGACAGCTACAAGGCTGAAGGCATCAATATCGTCGCGCCGCCGATGTACGCGCTGCTTGATGTCGATGGCAGCGGCAAGATTGTGCCCTCGGCCTATGCGAACAGCGCCCGCGCCGCCGGGCTCGACATCATCACCTGGACACTGGAACGCTCGGGCATCCTGGCCGACGGCAACAATGGCTACTACTACCAGACCATCGACGCGGCAATCCAGCGCGAAGGCGACATGATGGCCGTGCTCGACGTGCTGGCGAAGGAGGTCGGCATTCTCGGCATCTTCAGCGACTGGCCTGCCACGGTGACCTACTATGCCAACTGCATGAACCTGAAATAAGCCGACTGGATTGCGCCGACGCGGGTTATCCCGCTTAACGCTGTATCACCCACCCTTCCGGTCGCAATTGCGGCCGGTTTTTTATCGTTCCTCACTGAATCAATCCGGCCTCAACCATCGTGCCCGGCACGCCCGGAAATTACGCTTCTCAGTGCGCCAAACCCCAATCCACCAACCCGAAATAAGCGGTTGCCAGCACCACCCCGCCAAAGATAATGCGGTACCAGGCAAACACCGTGTAGTCGTGACGGCTGACAAATTTAATCAGCGTGCGTACGGCAATCAATGCGCTTATGAATGCGGCCACGCCACCCACCACAAACAAGGGGACGTCGCTGACGTCAAACAGCCGCCAGTTCTTGTAAAAGTCATACGCCGTGGCGGCAAACATGGTGGGGATGGCCAGCAAGAAGGAAAATTCCGCCGCCGCCTTGCGCGACATGCCGAGGAACAAGCCACCAATGATGGTCGCACCCGAGCGCGAGGTGCCGGGGATCATCGCCAGTGCCTGCGCAAAACCCACCGCCAGCGCGCGACGCCAGGTCAGATCGTCCACCGTCTCGGTGCTAACCACATGTTTGCGACGCTCTGCCCACAAAATCAGCAAGCCACCGATTATCAGCGCTGAAGCCACAACAATGGGATTGAACAGATAAGCCTTGATCTGCTTGTAAAACAGAAAGCCCAACACTGCCGCCGGCAAAAAACCCGCCATCAAATTGATCGCCAGCCGCTGCGATGCGGGTTCGGTTTTCAGCGTCACCGCCACATGGCCGAGCCGTGCCCGGTATTCCCACACCACCGCAAAAATTGCCGCCAGCTGAATGGCGATCATGAACACTTTGGCTTTTTCACCGGTGAATCCCAGCAACTGCCCCGCCAGAATCAGGTGGCCGGTACTGGAGATTGGAAGAAATTCGGTGACGCCTTCTACAAGGCCGAGAATGAGGGCATACAGCAAGAGAGTAGGGTCGGTCATCGCGGGATACAAAAAAGCGCACCACATCGGCGCGCTTGTGATTATAGGGGCGGCGCGTGCAAGCCCGGTTAACCCGCCTCATGCACCGCAAATCTCCGTCAATACACTGCGTCGTGGTCGCCCACATTCACCGGGATAATCTGCTCGTCCTGAATCAGGATTTCCAGGGTAATCCGGTAAGACAGATTGATCGAAACCGAATACAAGGTGTGCAGCTTCCCGCTCAGGGAATGCAGGCGCAGCGACGGGTGATGCGGGTTCAGCTCAAGCAGTTGCAGGGTTTTGAGATACTGCTTTTCCAGATCGGGATGCCGCTTGAGAAAACGTGCCGCACGTTTGGTGTACTGATCGGTAAAAATCAGCCGATAACTCATGCTGATGACTTCACCCGCGCCAGATGTTCTTCCGGTGTAGCCTCAGTAAAGCGTCCCGCCGCCAGATCGGCACGCGTCTCGGCCAACGCAGCCTCCAACTCGCACTCGCGCAAATAGTGATACTGCGCAATATCCATCACCACGAAGCGCTCCTTGCCGCGCACCGAAACAATCGCTTCGGAATGCTCGGCAAGGACAGACTCAATCGCGGCGATCCCTTTGGTTTTAAGGTCGTTGGCAGTGAGATGTGACATGGCGCGCACCCAAAAATACTATTAATAACGCTTTTAATAATGCTACACACAACACGATTAATCAAGCGCTAATTTCCAGATAATCCCCAGACGACAGTAGACAGCCGTTGGTGCCGAATCACTTCACTCCGCCGCATCCGCCTTCACAAACGCCAGAATCACCTCGCGCGCCTGATAGCCGATGCCTTCGTCCCGGCAATATGGTTTTTACCCGCAGGGCAACATGATCGCGTTTAACGCGATGAGCCATTCCTTGCAGCTATTTTCTGTTCCTGCCCGGCTGTTTTGGCAAGGCCTGACGCAACCACGCCAGCCCGCCGCTCTGCTGCCACGCATCGAGGTTGTCTTCGCGGTAATACCAGGCTTCGTCCTTGCCGCCGAGCGTGCTGAAGCCGGCATTCAGCGCGGGGCGGCGCGGGTTGGCGCTGAGCAGCATGCTGGCAATTGCGGGGTAGTCACGAGCGGTCTGTTTGAGTTGCCGCGCAGCCTCTTCGATTTTGTCGGCCATGTACAAGGCCAGTATGCCGCCGTACTGCATGGCGGGCAGATCGTCGGGGTAACGTGCGGCCAGACGGAGGGCATCGTCGATGCGATTGACGCGCAGGTAATGATGGATCAGCGGGTCACGCAAGCCCTGATTGTCGTTGGGGTTGAGTGTGAGCACGCACCACTCCAGCAAACTGGCAGCGCGCTCCGGGTCGTCATGTTCGGCATGGTAAAAGGCCAGGCTGGCGAGCAGACTGAGCGCCGGCCGGTTTTCGCGCCAGCCCCACTCGAGCACCGGGCCTTCGGCGCGATGCTGTCCGATGATGAGCCGCAGCAAGGCTTCGGCGCGCAGGAGCAGCGGCAGCACCATGTCATGTTCCATCCCGTTGATGCGTGGCTCGGTGTCGTTTAGCGCCTGAACAATATCCAGCAGGATCTCGAAGCTTTGCCAGGCAAGCGGATTTTTCTCCAGCCAGGTCAGCCAGGGCAAGCGATCCTGCCAGTTGATAGCGGGGCTGGATTCCAGCAAGGCATGCGAATACGGCTCCCACTGTGGAAATAGTTGTTGTAATGCTGCGTCCGGGTCAAGCGGACCGGTGCTGTTTTCGGTCGGGTTGAGCGTGTAATGACAGGCCGGAGCAGGCAGTCGCGTCATCAACTCGACATACTCCTGCAAGGCAGGATGGTTTTCCTGCAGGACGTTCAGCAGGGAGCCACCCAGATCGTCGGTGGCCTGACGCAGGAACGCGATCAGGTCCGCGTATTGCCCCGTCTTGTCTTTGGACAGGCGGGCAATCCAGAACGCGGCTCGCTCCTTGGCACGTGCATGTTCGCCCTGACTTTTGAGTATCAGGATTTCGAGATGCGACAGGCCGGGGTCGTCGGGAGCAAGGCGCTGCGCCTGCTGAAACAAGGTCCAAGCCAGACTGTATTCACCACGGTCGGCATAAATGGTGCATTGCCGCTGCATGGAGGCGGCGCGCAGCGCTTTGTCGGGCGCGGCCATGGCGCGTTCCAGCAGGCGTTTCTTCTTGAGCGGGTTGTTCAGACGGTCGTAACAGTCCAGCAGGCAATAGAGCGCTGGCTCGGCGCGTTCGTCGAGTTTCGCCCAATCGGCAAACAGGCCTTCCAGCAGTTTGGCGGCTTCCTTGGCACTGCCATTGCTCATCCAGGTATTCGCCACATAGGCCAGCTCGTCCAGATTCATGTGCGAGAAGGGTAAATCCGCAAACTGTTTGGCGGGCACGGTCTCCAGCACATGCAGCAGCATGCTGAATTCGGGCATGTCCCGTTCCAGACCTTCAGCCGCGTGACAGCACTGCTTGTATTTCTTGCCGGAACCGCACAGGCAGGGCTGGTTGCGCTCGGGTTTGGGGATGGGGTGCGGCTGATAGCGGTTGCCGGGCAACGGCGTCTTGTTCCAGATCAGCCGGGAAAACTGCGTGAGAAATGCGCGCCGGAAGACCGCATCATCCGGCAACTGGCTCATGAACTGCGGTGCAAACAGCGGGGCGGCAAGCTGAAACCATGCCATGAAGTCCGCCGGGTTCTCGTCGCGCAGAATACGCCGCGCGGCGCTATCAAACAGAAAACCGAGTTCGTCTGCCGCGCTGCCGGCATCGTCAATATCGAAATCTTCCATCAGCTTTTCAGACCTTACGATAAACCTCGGCGCCCTGCTTCACGAATTCCACCGCTTTCACTTCCATGCCCTTCGCCAGCGCGGCGGCTTCGCTGAGACCTTCCTTCGCCGCGTACTCGCGCACGTCCTGGGTGATTTTCATCGAGCAGAAATGCGGGCCGCACATCGAGCAGAAGTGGGCCACCTTGGCCGATTCCTTGGGCAAGGTTTCGTCGTGGAAGGACTTCGCCTTGTCGGGGTCGAGACCGAGGTTGAACTGGTCGTCCCAGCGGAATTCGAAGCGCGCCTTGCTCAATGCGTTGTCGCGAATCTGTACACCCGGATGGCCCTTGGCGAGGTCCGCGGCATGCGCGGCGAGCTTGTAGGTGATGATGCCTTCCTTGACGTCGTCCTTGTTCGGCAGGCCGAGGTGCTCTTTCGGCGTGACGTAGCAAAGCATGGCGGTGCCGTACCAGCCAATCATCGCAGCGCCGATGCCGGAGGTGATGTGGTCGTAGCCCGGGGCAATATCGGTGGTCAGCGGTCCGAGCGTGTAGAACGGGGCTTCGTGGCACTGCTCCAGCTGCAGGTCCATGTTCTCCTTGATCATGTGCATCGGCACGTGTCCGGGGCCTTCGATCATCACCTGCACGTCGTGTTTCCACGCCACCTGGGTCAACTCTCCGAGCGTCTTCAGCTCGCCGAGCTGCGCCTCGTCGTTGGCATCGTAGATCGAGCCGGGGCGCAGGCCGTCGCCCAGCGAGAAGGCGACGTCGTAGGCCTTCATGATTTCGCAGATGTCTTCGAAGTGGGTGTAAAGGAAGCTTTCCTTGTGGTGCGCCAGACACCACTTGGCCATGATCGAACCGCCACGGGACACAATCCCGGTCATGCGGTTGGCGGTCATCGGCACATAGCGCAGCAACACGCCGGCGTGGATGGTGAAGTAATCGACGCCCTGCTCGGCCTGTTCGATCAGCGTGTCGCGGAACATTTCCCAGGTCAGCTCTTCGGCCTTGCCGTCGACTTTTTCCAGCGCCTGATAAATCGGCACCGTGCCAATCGGTACCGGCGAGTTGCGGATGATCCATTCGCGCGTTTCGTGGATGTTCTTGCCGGTGGACAAATCCATCACGGTGTCGCCGCCCCAGCGGATCGCCCAGGTCATTTTCTCGACTTCTTCCTGGATGCTGGAACCCAGCGCCGAGTTACCGATGTTGGCGTTGATCTTGACCAGGAAATTGCGGCCGATGATCATCGGCTCGGATTCCGGGTGGTTGATGTTGTTGGGGATGATGGCGCGGCCGCGGGCGATTTCATCACGCACAAACTCGGGCGTGATTTCGGTCTGCATGTTCGCGCCATAGTTATGGCCCGGATGCTGGCGGTTCATCAGCGCGGCGAGCTTGGCGCCCATCGGGCCGGTCTGGTGCAGGCTTTCCAGATAGGCCGCGCGGTTGTTGTTCTCGCGGATGGCAATGAACTCCATCTCCGGCGTGATGATGCCTTTGCGCGCGTAATGCATTTGCGTGACATTGGCACCGGCTTTGGCGCGACGCGGGGTGCGGTGCAGGTCGGGAAAACGCATCGCCGCCAGCTCGGGGTTGGCTGCCTGCTGGCGGCCATATTCCGAGCTCAGGTCGGTCAGGATTTCGGTATCACTACGCGCATCGATCCAGCCGGTACGCAGCGCGGGCAAACCCTTGCGAATGTCGATGGTTGCGGTCGGATCGGAATACGGGCCCGAGCAATCGTAAACAAAAATCGGCGGGTTTTTCTCGCCGCCCATGCTGGTCGGCGTGTCGTCCTGGGAAATCTCACGCATCGGCACCTGGATGTCAGGCTGGCTGCCCTGCACATAAATCTTGCGCGAGTTGGGCAAGGGCTTTACAGCCAGGGCATCGACATGCGCATCAACAGCAAGAAATTTGGCGGCTTTGGCAGGAATGGCGGCGTTCATGGTGGCGCTCCAGAAAACAGGAGGCGTAGAACGCGCCTCACTGGGAATAAAACGGAGGCCGGGGTCGGCCTCGCTCAATTAACAAGGGAGGCCAAATTTCAGCCTCGCTGGATATAAACGGAGGCCGGGGACGGCCTCCCTACGGCGGTTTCAACCGCATCAGGTTCAAAGGGTATGTCTCACTCCATCCGCAAACCATCCGGCTGGAGACCCCTGGCAAGCGGCCAAAGTTAGCCGAAATGTGAAATAATTGCAAGGCACGGCAGCGTCTAACTTATTGAGTCATAACTTAATTTTTCACTGCACTTCAATTTCCTACAGGCCAAGGGCACCGCATGAATATCGAGCAAGCGCGCTACAACATGGTGGAACAACAGATCCGCACCTGGGATGTATTGAATCAGGAAGTGCTCGATCTCCTGTTCAGACTCCACCGTGAAGACTTCGTACCCGAACAGCGCCGCGCCATGGCCTTTGTCGACATGGAAATCCCGCTTGGACATGGACAAGCGATGTGGACGCCCAAGCTCGAAGCACGTGTCCTCCAGGAGCTGGTCATTCGCCCGACTGACCGCGTGCTGGAAATTGGAACCGGTAGCGGCTATCTCACCGCGCTGCTGGCAGCCGATGCGGCCGAAGTGGTGTCCATCGACATCGTGCCCGAATTCACCGCTTCCGCCACGCAAACCTTGCGTGCGCACGGCATCCACAACGTGACGCTGCACACCGGCGACGCCGCCCGCGACTGGCCCGACGAAGCCGGTTTCGATGTGATCGTGTTGACCGGCTCGACCCCACTGTTGTCAGACGCGTTTCGTCGTCGCCTGAAAGTGGGCGGCCGGATGTTTGCCATCGTCGGTGAAGCCCCGGTGATGCAGGCACAACTCATCACCTGCACCGCGCCGGGCGCCAGCCGCAGCGTGGTGCTGTTTGAAACCTGTGTGGCACCGCTGCAGAACGCACCGCAACCTGCTGCGTTCGTGTTCTAAGAGCAGGCTCTAATGCGCCAGTTTCGCCCCATTGAACTTGCCGACTATATTCAAACCGGACACACCCCGGTGTTACTCGACGTGCGCGAGCCGTGGGAATGGAACCTGTGCCGCCTGCCCGGTGCAGTGCTGATCCCGATGCACGAATTGCCTTCGCGGGTTGAAGAATTGAACAAAGCAGCCGAAACGGTGGTCATCTGCCATCATGGGGTACGCAGTTACCATGCTGCCCGCTACCTCGAAACGGCAGGGTTTGATGACGTCATCAACCTCTCGGGCGGGGTGGCCGCCTGGGCGGACGAAGTCGACCCAGCCATGCCGCGCTACTAACCCAATTAATCTGAAACTGGACTGACCATGCAATTAAAGCCGTTATTCCTCGCTCTGACCTGGGCCCTGGCACCCGCTGCACAGGCCGCCAATTTGTCCGACCTATTCCGCGATGCGCAGGCCTACGACGCGCAATATGCTTCTGCTCGTGCAGCCTGGCAGGCCGGACAGGAAAAGTCGGTGCAGGGCCGTGCCGGTTTGTTGCCCAACGTCAACCTGGGCGGCAACATTCGCTACAACAGCGTCAACTCCACCCTGCCCGGCGGCGATGCCAATTACGACTCCAACGGCCTTTCTATCAACGCAGCGCAACCGCTGTTTCGCAGACAGAATCAGGTGCAGTTCGAGCAGTCCAAAAACCAGGTAAAAATTGCCGCAGTGCAGCTCAAGGTGGCCGAACAGGATCTGATCCTGCGCATCGCGCAAGCCTATTTCGATGTATTGCAGGCGCAGGACAACATCGCCTTCATCAACTCGCAAAAATCCGCCATCACCGAACAGCTGGCTTCTGCCAAACGCAACTTCGAAGTCGGCACCGCTACTGTCACCGACACCCATGAAGCACAAGCGCGCTTCGATCTCGCGGTTGCGCAGGAAATTGCCGAGCAAAACACACTCAGCATTCGCCAGCGCGCACTGGAAAAATTCATCGGCAAGCCAGCCGGATCGCTCGATACGCTGGTTGAGTTGAAACAATTGAACGCCGAATCCGGCAGCATGGACGAGTGGGCCGCGCGCGCAGCCGATGGCAATCTTCAAGGTGAAATCCAGCGACTGGCCAAAACCATTGCCGATCAGGAAATTGAACGCAACCGTGCCGGCCACTACCCCACGGTCGATGCCGTTGCCGGCTACAACATCAACAACGGCCAGAATTTTGGCTCGACACAGGTGGACACGCGCACCGCCACCATCGGTGTCGAACTCAACCTGCCGATTTATCAGGGCGGGCTGGTCAGTTCACGGGTGCGTGAAGCCGTCGCCAATCAGGAAAAAGCGCGCCAGGACCTGGAGGTCGCTACCCGCGAAGCCAGCCTGCAGGCGCGGCAGGCCTGGCTCAATGTAAACAGCGGTGCGGCCCGTGTGCGCGCACTGGAGCAGGCGCTCGCTTCCACCCAGGCCCAGTTGGACTCCACCAAGCTGGGCTTGCAGGTCGGCGTACGCACCAACCTCGACGTGCTGAATGCCGAGCAGCAGGTGTTGTCCGCCCGACGCGATCTGGCGGGTGCGCGCTACGCTTATCTGCTGTCCGGCCTGTCGCTCAAGGCTGCGGCCGGCGTGCTCTCGGCCGAGGACCTGCAGCCGATCGACAGGCTACTGACCGCACCCGCAGCCAAGTCGGCAGCAGTCCCTGCGGCGCTGATCTTGAAAAGAACCGCGCTGACACTTGGCGAGACCCGCAAGACTGCTTCCCGCTGAACGCCAGCCGGCGCGTAAAGACCCGCATCACCGCCACCCTGTCCCGGTCCGCCTGGTCTTTGCCGGGCTGGGCGTGCTGTTCGTGGCGCTCGGCGTACTCGGCATTTTTCTGCCCGTGCTGCCCACGACGCCGTTTCTATTGCTGGCGGCCGCCTGCTTTGCCCGTTCATCGCACCGCATTCATCGCTGGTTGCTGAGCCACCCTTACTTCGGCCCCGTCGTCGACGAATGGCACACGCATCGAAGCATGCCCTATCGCGCCAAGCGCACCGCCCTGTTGCTGATTGCGCTGAGTTTTGGGGTTTCCATTGCATTTTTTATACCCACATGGCCGGCGAAACTAGCGATGGGCGCAGGCGGCGTGCTGCTTGGCATCTGGATCGGGCGCATCCCCTCGAGGGACGCGCCTCGCAAGCCATGAGCGGCGTCAGCGCGCCACGTATCCGCTCAGCAAGCCCCACACCCGCCGGGTCGCGCCTTTGTGCGCGGCGGTGAACGCTTTCCCCGCCGCGCCCATCTGCTGCCGCGCCGCGCCATCCTGCATCAATCGCGCGGCCTCGCGCACCCACGCCCCCGCGTCATGCACCCGCACCGCTGCGCCCTGCGCGATCGCGTCTTCAGCTGCCTGCTTGAAATTCTCGGTATGCGGACCGAGGATCACCGGGCAACCCACCGCGCAGGCCTCGATCAGGTTCTGCCCGCCATAGGGCAACAGGCTGCCGCCTATCAGTGCGCTATCTGCCGCGTGATAGTAGGCAAACATTTCGCCGAGGCTGTCGCCCAGCCAGACACGGGTGGTCGGCAACACCGTTTCATTCGCGCTGCGTCGTTGCACGCTGAGGCCGCAGCTTCTGGCCAGCGCCGCCACATTGTCAAAACGCTGCGGATGGCGCGGCACGATGACCAGTAACACGTCTGGGGGTATGGTATTCGAAAACGTCTCCAGCACCAGCCGCTCTTCGCCCTCGCGCGTGCTGGCCACCAGCCACACCGGACGCTTGCCGATACGCTCGCGGAACACCCGCCCCAATTCCTGCTGGGCCGCTGGCGGATCGATATCGAATTTTAGATTGCCGGCGACGCTGACATTGCACGCGCCCAGTTCACGCAGGCGGCCGGCATCGGCCGCTGTTTGCGCGGCGATGGCCGCGAACCCCGCCAGCGTTTCGTGTGCCAGTGCCGCCAGTTTGCGATAGCCGTGCGCAGAGCGCGCCGACAAGCGCGCATTCACCAGAAACAGTCTGATGCCTGCGCGCTGCGACTCGCGCACCAGGTTCGGCCACAACTCGGTTTCCATGACGACGCCGAGGCGGGGCTGCGCTTGCCGCAGAAAGCGGCGCATCGCCCAGTTGAGGTCATACGGCAGATAACGCACGGTGACCCGATCGCCAAACAGTTGTTCAAGTGTTGCCCGCCCCGCCGGGGTCATGCAGGTCATCAACACCAGCGGCGCAGGGGTTTGCGCGAGAAACTTTTCCACCAGCGGTGCAGCGGCGCGCGCCTCGCCTACCGACACCGCATGCAGCCAGACGGGCTGCCCGGGCTGCGTGGCCATGAAGCCGAAGCGCTCGGGAATATGCTGCCAGTAGCCGCGCTCCCTGAAGCCGCGCAGCAGCAGCCGCAGCGGAATCAACGGCAGCATCAGCCAGAGCAGCAATTGATAGAGTGTGCGTTGCAGGAATAAAGCCATGGCGTGATTTTATGGGATGCCGGGGCATGGCTGCTAAACTCTGGCCAAATTCTGGGAGAAGACACATGAAAGTGCTGGTCACAGGCGCTGCCGGATTTATCGGCATGCACGTCGCGCAAATCCTGCTCAAGCGCGGCGATGAAGTCGTCGGCATCGACAACCTCAACGACTACTACGACCCTGCGCTCAAGCTGGCGCGGCTGGAACAGCTGAAGCCCTATCCCAACTTCCGCTTCGTCAAGGAAGACATCTCCGACCGCATGATGACCGAAGACCTGTTCGAAAAAGGTCACTTCGACGCCGTCATCAACCTCGCCGCGCAGGCCGGCGTGCGCTACTCGCTGAAAAATCCGCACGCCTACGTGCAGTCCAATATCGTCGGCTTTGCCAACCTGCTCGAAGGCTGCCGCCACCACGGCGTCAAGCACTTCGTCTACGCCAGTTCGTCCAGCGTCTATGGCGCCAACACCAAGATTCCGTTTTCCACCCACGACCCGGTCAACCACCCGGTGAGCCTCTACGCTGCCAGCAAAAAAGCCAACGAGCTGATGGCGCACACCTACTCGCACCTGTATGGCCTGCCTACCACCGGTCTGCGCTACTTCACCGTCTACGGCCCCTGGGGCCGCCCCGACATGTCGCCGTGGCTGTTCACCAGCGCCATCCTGGAAAACCGCACCATCGACGTTTTCAACAACGGCGACATGTCGCGCGACTTCACCTACATCGATGACATCGCCGATGGCACCGTCAAAGTGCTCGACCGCATCCCGCAGGGCAACCCCGACTTCGACCACAAAAACCCCGACCCGGCATCGAGCCACGCGCCCTACCGCGTCTACAACATCGGCAACCACACCCCGGTGCAGCTGATGGATTTCATCGGCACCATCGAAGCCGCCCTCGGCCAGACCGCGAAAAAGAACTTCCTGCCGATGCAGGACGGCGACGTGCAGGCGACCTACGCGGATATCGAGGAACTGGTGCGCGATACCGGCTTCAAGCCGGCGACGACACTGGAGTATGGAATCGGGAAGTGGGTGGAGTGGTATCGGGGCTATACGTCCGGCAAAGTCATGTGATGCCGAGGTAAACCATGCCTACAATCAGTCAGTTCTTCGGCATCGTGATTCAAATGTTCTGGCGCGAACACGCACCTCCGCATTTTCATGCGATGTATGCGGAACACGAAGCCTTGATTGATATCCGAACCCTTAAGGTAATCGGCGGCAGCCTGCCTCGGCGTGCGCTCAATCTGACGATAGAATAGGCGATCGAGCATCGTGAAGAACTGATGGAGGACTGGAATCTATGTCAATCCAAACAACACCCGAAGCGGATCAAACCGCTGGAGTAATCCCCGCCGCACCTTGGCGGGTCAAAGCCCTGTCCGTGCTGCCGGATTACCGTTTGGCGGTCACGTTTATGGACGGCACCAACGGCATCGTGGATTTTTCAGCCGTTTTGACTGCCACGGAATGCGGAATCTTTGAAGCACTCAAGGACAAAGCGTGTTTCGATCAGGCGCGCCTCGATTTGGGCGTTGTGATCTGGCCCAATGGGGCGGATATGGACCCGGGATGGATGTATGAGCAGGTCAGGGGGAATAAATCGTGGTCTGTCCCGAATGGCACTTACTTAAGCCGAAATTGGCTGGGAAGCTCTATGTAAGTCATT
>JASJPF010000035.1:0-19667 GCA_031426835.1 Thiobacillus sp. | reverse complement strand
CAAGCGCTCTCCCAGCTGAGCTATACCCCCAACGAAGCCGCGCATTCTATACATGCCTTGGATTCTTGTAAAGCCTTCACGTGCATTTCAATCAGGAAACAGCTTGCCTGGGTTCAGTAACTGATGCGGATCGAACTGCTGTTTGATGCTCCGCATGACGGCCATTGTAGCGGAATCGATTTCAAGTGCGACAAATCGGCGTTTTTCGGTGCCGATACCGTGTTCGCCCGAGAGGGTTCCGCCCAGTTCGAGCACTCTCTGCATGATCGCATCGAGCGCAGCATGAGCACGTGCCATTTCGTCGCGGTCGTCGGGATGCACCATCAGGTTGACGTGCAAATTTCCGTTTCCGGCGTGACCGAATGACACCACGGCGAGTTGATGTTCGTGCGCTATTTCGTCGATGAAATCGACGAAATCAGCGAGCTGCGAGATCGGCACCACGACGTCTTCGTTGAGCTTGAGTGGCGCGATGCGTTTAACCGCTTGCGAAAGCGATTTTCGCGCAGTCCAAAGCAGCTTGATGTCATCGTGGTTGAAGCCGCTTTTAATTTCGAGCAGGCCTTGGCCTGCAAGCACTTTTTCCAGAATGGCAATCTGACGCGGAACCTCTTCCCTGGCGCCGTCTGCTTCAACCATGAGCAGCGCTCGCGTGCCGGATGGCAGGTCGTCTGCGGCGCCGGTTGGACGAATAGCGTCGATGGCGCGATGGTCCATGAATTCGAGTGCGCAGGGCATGACGGACTGTCGCATGATGCGGCTGACGGCATCGAGCGCGTTGCGGTTGCTGGCAAAGCACACGCGCAGGGTCGCAACCGTTTCCGGTGCAGGAAGCAGCTTCAGGGTGGCTTCGGTGATGAGCGCAAGCGTGCCTTCTGAACCGACCAGCAGGCGGCTGAGGTCGTAGCCGGTGACCCCTTTGGTGGTGCGGCAGCCGGTGCGGATTTCCTGCCCGCTGCCGGTGACGGCGCGCAGGCCCAGCACAAAATCGCGGGTAACGCCGTACTTGACGGCGCGCGGCCCGGCGGCATTCATGGCCAGGTTGCCGCCAATGCGGCAATAGGCACTGCTGCCGGGGTCGGGGGGATAAAACAGGCCGGCGCTGCGCGCGATACGGTCGATTTCTTCGGTGACCACGCCGGATTCGACCACGATAAGCCGGTTGTCGGGATCGAATTCGAGCACGCGTTTCATGCATTCAAAACTCACGACGACACTGCCAGGTGCCGGCAGCGCACCCCCAACGTTGCCGGAGCCGGCACCGCGCGGCGTGAGCGCAATGCGATGTTCGAAAGCGATACGTGCCAGGGCTGCCACGTCATCGTGCGAAGACGGGAACAGCACGGCATCGGGCTCGACGTGACGCGGCGTTTCATCATGGGCATACAGCGTGCAGGTGGCCGCATCGGTAAAAACACGATCAGTTCCCAGAGCAGAACGGAAAGCGGAGAGCGCAGGTTCGGGCAGCATTTTAAAGAGGCGATCTGGAGTCAGGCCGGTAATTCGGGAGGAAGTTGAGCGAGCAGTTGTGCGGTCATGTCGGCGTCGAAATCCATGCCGATATCCCAGCCGGGATTGAGCGCAATCGGCACGCCACCGCCGATGCGACGCAAGATCCAGGACAATTCGGTCAAAATGCCGCCCGCAAATTCAGGGTAATGCTCGACAAAGGGTTTGGCCCGCTCGGGACTGGTGAAAAGTACCAGAATTCGCTCGCCATCCTCGTCATCTATGATTAACGGTTCTGCCTGGGTTGAACGCTGGAATCCCTGGATCGGGTTTTTTTCGTCACGCACCGGCATGAAGAGTTGCTGGTCGAGCAGGCGAAGCACAAAAGTTTCAGCTTCAAGTGAGCCGGCGTGGACAGCAGCGAGTTGTTCTTCAAGCGCGTTATGGGGGATGAAATTCATGGTTTTGAGCCCTTGCAAGGTATCGCCCAGTGTAACCGATGGCGTGTGCAGCATGGGCAGGCGACCTGTTTGTAGTGCGACAGCATGATGCAAGACCTGGCAGGGTTAGAATGTTTGTCAACTGTAAATAATGGAAGTGGCGACACCATGGGACGCAGCACGGGTTATGCCGGGCTTCACGATTACAACCGGGCGATTCGCGATATCGCGACCAGTGCAGACTGGCAGTCCGGAAAATTGGCACGCCAGTTGGAGCGGGTGGTCCAGGTGGCGGCGCGTTATATGGGTGTGGGCCGGGTGGGCATCTGGCGTATGCAGCAAGGGCAGAACAGGCTGGATTGTGTGTGCCAATTCGACAGCCGTTTTGGGGTGACCCGGCCTGTGAAATCGCTCAGCGGAAATCAATATCCCGCCTATTTTGCCGGGCTCACCCAAAATCGTGTGATGGCGGTGGCTCATGCAGTGAATGACCCCATGACAGCCGAGCTCATTGATGGATATATCAACCCACTCAAAATTGCATCTTTGCTGGATGCGCCGATCTGGCTCGACGGCGAACTGGTGGGTGTCGTGTGCCATGAACATTCGGGTACCCCGCGCGTCTGGCGTGATGAAGATATCGCTTTTGCAGGTTCGATGAGTGATTTCGCTGCCATGGCGCTATCGCAGAACCGGTATCAGCAAGTGGAGTCGGCGCGGGAGCGGCTCACTCGCATCATCGAAGCCACGCCCGATGTGGTTGCAATCATGGCGATCAATGGTTATTTGATCCAGATGAATCCGGCGGGTAGACAGCTGCTGGGCTTGTCTGCGCAGGCGGATGTGACGCGTTTTCGTAGCCGCGATTTTTTGGGTGAGCACACGACCTATCTGCTTGAAACGGAGATATTGCCTGCCTTGCATCGAAGCGGACGCTGGACTGGGGAGGCCTTGTTGCGAGAAGACTCGCCCCAGGCATTGCCGGTGTCGGTGGTAGCGCTGGCCCATCACGATATGGTGGGGCAGCTGGAATATTTTTCGGTAACCTTGCGGGATCTGACGGCCCAAAAAGCGGTTCAGCGCGAAATCGAAGCGCTTAACAATGAACTCGAAGCACGCGTCCGCATACGCACACAGGAGCTGGAGTTTGCCAATCGCAATCTTGAGTCGTTTGCCTATTCGGTGTCACACGATCTCAAAGCGCCATTGCGTGGCATCGAAGGCTACAGTCGGCTGCTGGCAAGTGAATATCGGGACAACCTTCCGGAAGAGGCGCGCGAGTTCATCGATTTGATTGGGGCTTCCAGTCGGAGGATGGACCGGATGATCGAGGATATTCTGGCGTATTCTCGTGCGCAGATCCGGCAGCTGGAAGTGTTGCGTACCGACGTCGATCAGCTGATTCAACAGGTCGTCAGTGAGTTTGATCAACAATTCAGGGATGGCGTTGTTCTGACGCTGCAGATTGAGCCAGCAGTGTTGGAATGTGACCGCGAAGGGATGATGCAGATTCTGCGTAATTTTCTGGCCAATGCCCTGAAGTATTCTTGTGAAAGTACACCGCCGCGCATCCGGGTCGAAGGTCGTGTAGAAGCGAAGGGCTATCGTATTTCTGTCAACGATAATGGGATGGGATTCGATATGCGTTATCACGATCGGATTTTTGAAATATTTCATCGCCTGGCGAGTCCAGTGGATCAGGACGGAACCGGGATCGGACTTGCGCTGGCGGCGCGTTCGGCTGAGCGTATGGGCGGGCGGGTGTGGGCCGAGAGTACACCGGGCCAAGGCGCCACCTTTTTCTTTGAACTGGATGGCGGGACGCACGCATGAAGCTGCTTTATGTCGAAGACAACCCATTCGATCGCGACCTCACGCGGCGGGCGCTGTTGAAACAAATTCCCCGTCTGGAATGGGATGCCGCGGTCGGGGTGAGTGACGCAGTCGTGAAGCTGGATAGCCAGAAATACGATGTCGTCCTGCTCGACATGTGGTTGCAGGATGGCTGTGGCATGGATGTCTTGCTGCATGTGCGGCGACACAATCTGGAACTGGCCGTGGTCATCGTAGCCGGGTCGGGTGACGAGGGCAGCGTGATCCAATACCTGAAAGCCGGCGCGCAGGATTACGTTCCCAAGCGCGGCATGTATCTTGAGCAGTTGGGTGGTCATCTGACGCGGGCGCAGGAACGGTTGCGCGATAACATCCGTCCGAATTCGGTGCTGACGGTTCTGTTCGTGGAATCAAGCCCGGATGACGTGGAGCTGACCCAGCGTCATTTTGATCGCCGTGCCCCCCATATTCGTTTGGAAGTGCAGCCGGATGGCGCAGCTGCTTTGGCCTGGCTGGCACAGCCGGGCCACCACGCGGATGTTGCGCTTCTGGATTTGCGTCTGCCCGGCATGACGGGCCTTGAGTTGCTGGAAAATCTGAAAACCCTGTACAAATTCCCCTGCATTCTTATCACCGGACGGGGTGATGAAGCCGCGGCCGCAAAAGCCATGAGCCTGGGCGCAGTGGATTACATCATCAAGGAACACGGGTATGTGGCGGCCTTGCCTTGTGTGATCGAATACGCCCATTTATTGTCAGCCTATTCTGCATTGCGGCAGACTTATGCGCGCATTCAGGATGGCGTTACGCAAGCTTGAATACGCGCAAGTATTTTGCACTTTCCTTCGTGTGTTGAGGGAATGTTTCCTAGGGCTTCCAGCGTTCAGGATGTGCCCAATATCGGGCGTTCAGCCAGTCCGGCACCGGTTTGTAGGTGGCGAGATCATAGTCATAGATGTTCAGGTTTTCGGCGTCATCGTTAAAGCAGAGTGAAAAACCGAGCGCACGAAACGCTGCCGCGTCGAGCGCGCAGCCCGGGCCTTCCACCAGCAGCAGTCGCGGGGCAACATAGAGCCGCGTTTGGCTGATCAATTGCCGAGCCTGATTGGCGCTCAGCCCCTTCAGTGCATGAACGCCTACCGCAACTGTGCAGGGCGTGTTTGACGCCTCACCCGCTGTACAGACCGGTGTTTTGGGCAGGGTTCGGGTAAGCAGCAGGAAAGCGCTTGATTCAAGCGCATGGACGCTGGCGGGCTGCATTTCCAGCAAACGGTTTTGTACGTAATCGAGCCAGCTCATTTTTCATGCTTGCGCGGCACACGTATCAGGCGGGTGCCCGCAAGCCGGTCATGGAGAAATTGTTTGTCACGGTCGAAAAATGCCCACCAGAAGCCGATTCCGGCCAGCATCAACCCCAGTGAAGCGAATACAAAACGCAGCACGGCCTGCTTGAAAACCAGGGTGTCGCCATTTTGTTGAAGCAGGCGAATGCGCCAGGTTTTCATTGCCAGGGTTTGCCCGCTACGCAGCCAGAATGCGCTGAAGTAGGCGAACAGCACCCCTAGCAGGTATGCCTGAAAAAGATGCCGCTGCCACGGGGCGTGCATGTCCCCAATGATGGGCATGATGGCGAAGGACGCGACGAACACCACGGCGGTCACCAAAAGCGATTCGTAGACCATCGCCGCGAAGCGTGACAGGAGGGGGGCAGGAGTAAGGGCTATTGCATTGTCTTGCATGGTGGCTCTATATTGCAGCTTGGCGCGGCAATATGCCACAGCACGCGCCGACATAATCAAAATCAGGGAGGGGGCTCGATGCATATCGTAAAGCAACTCATGTCTATTCCCGGCGTCATTGCCGCCGGCGAATATGCGTATCGCGGTGACCGTTTTTCGTATGAGGGCGCGCTGACCGACGAATTTGCGCGCATGGCGTCCATTTTGTGCCGCGGCAATACGCTGTCGGTCAACATGCAATCCGAGATTTTCGACTCCTTCGCCGAGAACTGCGGCTGCCGCCCGGTGCAGGGCTGGATCGTACGGGGCGATCAGGTCACGGTGTGCGCAGTCGGCAATTATTTTTCCTTTATCGAAAATCGTGACGAACTGCTGAACGATGTCATGACCATCATGCGGGCCAAGGTGGGTGATGTGCAGGATGATCTGCTGGTTAACCTGTACGCCAAACTGGGCGGCGATACCAAAGAAGCCTTGTACTGAAACTGAATAATCAAGAAGGGGAGAGAGCATGAATTTGGACAAGATGATGGATTTGCCGGGTGCGTTGGCTGCATTCACCTATTCCGACAAGGGCGAGTTGCAGTCGCACGTGCTGCGCGAGGGAACCGAATTGACCCCTCAGGTGCTCGACTTGTTGGCCCGCTCGTGCGTCGCCAATCTGGCTATAGCCAGCATGGAAGCCCGCGGTTGGGAGGCGGTGACGGGCCAGACCGGATTTCAGCCGCTCAAGGGGTTTTCAGTGGTGGGCCTGGAGTGGTCGGTGGTCGTCAATGGCAATTGCGGCGTTGTCGTTCGCAATCGCGATATTGACTATGAAGCGTCGTTCAAAGCCGTGCAGGCAGGTTGAGGAGCGCGTATGTCATTGAAAAAAATACTTGTGCTCGATGGCGTAACAGCGGTGTGCCGGTTTCGTGATGACGGCGTGGTCATGGAGTCCGAGGGCATATTGCCCCAGGAACACATGGAACGTCTGGCGAAGTTTGCCCAGTGGTATCGCCGCATGGTATCGAGCAATACTGACCTCTTGTCATTGTTTTCGCAGATGCGCGGCTGGTCGCCGTCACAGGGGTGGATCGTGCAGGGCGAAGCCACCATGGTATGCAGCGTGGGCAATATGGTTTGTCTGGTTGAAAACGCGCAGGGATCGCTGAATGCGCTGATGAAGGCGCTGGGCGAAGCCGCTCACGAATAGGTTTCGGCCGGATTGAAAAAAAGCCAGGATTCTGCCGGCAAGCGGCTATAACGCACCGGGGCACGCAGTGTTTCCCCTGGGAAATGACCTTGCTTACCGAAAACCCTTCCGCACGCGGAAGGGTTTTTTGTTTGTTCAAACAGGCCAAAATGGCCAAGTGGGCCATTTCAATAGGTTTTCTTGACCGAAACAGGGCAAACCGATTACCCTCGCAGGTTCACCAACGAATTGATTTATTACCAGTTTATGGAAGCCACGGGCGCCGAGATTGTTGTACGTTGTTTAGCCGAAGAGGGGGTCGAGTTTGTTTTCGGCTATCCCGGCGGAGCCGTGCTCACGATCTACGACGAAATCTTCAAGCAGGATAAATTCAAGCATGTGCTGGTGCGCCACGAGCAGGCTGCGGTACACGCTGCGGATGCCTACGCGCGTTCCACCGGTCGTGTCGGCGTGGCGCTGGTGACCTCGGGGCCTGGCGTGACCAACGCCGTGACCGGGATTGCCACGGCTTATATGGACTCTGTTCCGATCGTTGTCGTCACAGGGCAGGTCCCCACCCCGGCAATAGGACTGGATGCGTTCCAGGAAGTCGATACCGTCGGGATCACGCGTCCCTGCGTGAAACATAACTTCCTGGTCAAGGACGTGAAAGACCTGGCGGCGACGATGAAAAAAGCGTTCATCATTGCGTCGACCGGGCGCCCCGGCCCGGTCGTGGTCGACGTGCCCAAGGACATTACGTTCCAGACCACCGACTTCGCGTATCCCGCCACCATAGAAATGCGCTCCTACAACCCCGTGGTCAAAGGCCATAGCGGGCAGATGAAACGCGCTGTACAAATGTTGCTCGAAGCCAAGCGCCCCATGATTTACGCCGGCGGCGGCGTGGTGCTGGGCAATGCGTCGGAACAGCTGATTGAACTGACACGTTTGCTGGGGTTTCCCATCACCAACACCCTTATGGGCCTGGGCGGGCACCCGGCTACCGACAAGCAGAACCTTGGCATGCTGGGGATGCACGGCACCTATGAAGCCAATATGGCGATGCAGCATTGCGATGTACTGCTGGCCGTAGGGGCGCGTTTTGATGACCGCGTGATTGGAAATCCCGAGCACTTTGCACGTGAGCAGCGCAACATTATTCATATCGATGTTGACCCTTCTTCAATTTCCAAGCGGGTTCGGGTCGATGTGCCCATCGTTGGCGATGTGAAGAGTGTGCTGACCGACATGCTGGCGCTGTTGAAGCTGGCCAAGGAAAAACCCGAGGCAGCAGCGTTGAATTCGTGGTGGACGCAGATCGAGTTGTGGCGTTCAAAAAATTGCCTCAAATACAACCAGCAGGGCAGCATCATCAAGCCGCAATACGTCGTTGAAAAACTGTGGGAAGTGACCAAGGGCGATGCCTTCGTGACCTCCGACGTGGGCCAGCACCAGATGTGGGCCGCGCAGTATTACAAATTCGACAAGCCGCGGCGCTGGATCAACTCCGGCGGTCTCGGCACCATGGGCGTCGGCTTGCCGTACGCCATGGGGGTGCAACTGGCGCATCCCGACGCGCAGGTCGCCTGTATCACCGGCGAGTCGAGCATCCAGATGTGTATCCAGGAGCTCTCCACCTGCAAGCAATACCGGATTCCGATCAAGGTGGTCACCCTCAACAACCGTTACATGGGCATGGTGCGTCAGTGGCAGCAGTTCTTCTACGGCAGCCGCTACTCCGAATCGTATATGGAGTCCCTGCCTGACTTCGTGAAGCTGGCCGAGGCTTATGGCCATGTCGGCATGCGTATCGACAAGCCTGAAGACGTTGAAGGTGCATTGAAGGAAGCGTTCTCGCCGGCATTGAAAGATCGCCTGGTGTTCATGGATTTCCAGACCGACCAGACCGAAAACGTGTTCCCCATGGTGGAAGGTGGCAAAGGCTTGTCCGAAATGATTCTGGCGGAGGAGCTTTAAGATGCGCCATATCATTTCATTGTTGATGGAAAACGAAGCGGGTGCGCTGTCACGCGTTGCGGGACTGTTCTCCGCACGGGCCTATAACATCGAGTCGCTCACCGTTGCGCCGACCGAAGATGCCACGTTGTCACGGATGACCATCGTGACCATCGGCTCGGAAGAAATCATCGAGCAGATCACCAAGCAGTTGAATAAACTGATAGACGTGATCAAGGTGATGGACCTGACCGAAGGCAGCCACATCGAGCGTGAATTGATGCTGGTCAAGGTCAAGGCAGTGGGTGCCGGGCGCGACGAAATGAAGCGCACGGCCGATATTTTCCGTGGCCGCATCATCGACGTCACCGACTCGACCTACACTATCGAGTTGACCGGCGCCGGTTCCAAGCTTGACGCATTTCTGCAGGCGATCGATGCTGCCTCCATTATCGAAACTGTGCGCACCGGCGCGTCTGGCATCGGACGCGGCGACCGCAGTCTCAAAATCTGATTTTTTTAGCCACTTTTTTTATTTGTTTGGGAATTCACCATGAAAGTTTATTACGACAAGGACGCCGACCTTTCTCTGATCAAGAAGCGCAAGGTCGCCATCATCGGCTACGGTTCACAGGGCCATGCTCACGCTAACAACCTGAAAGAATCCGGCGTCAAGGTTGTCGTCGGCCTGCGCAAAGGCGGTGCGTCATGGGACAAGGCCAAAAAGGCCAAGCTGGACGTCAAGGAAATTGGCGAAGCTGTGAAAGGCGCCGACTTCGTGATGATACTGGTGCCCGACGAGCTGATGGCCGCCGTTTACCACGAAGAGATCGAGCCCAATCTGAAAAAGGGCGCAACGCTGGCCTTCGCGCACGGTTTCAACGTTCACTACAACCAGATCACCCCGCGTGCCGACCTCGACGTCGTGATGATCGCCCCCAAAGGCCCCGGCCATCTGGTGCGCTCCACTTACACCCAGGGTGGCGGCGTACCGTCGCTGATCGCTGTGTATCAGGACAAGTCCGGCAAGGCACGTGATCTCGCACTGTCCTACTCTTGCGCCAACGGCGGCACCAAGGGTGGCGTGATCGAAACTTCGTTCCGCGAAGAAACCGAAACCGACCTGTTCGGCGAGCAGGCCGTGTTGTGCGGCGGTTGTGTCGACCTGGTGAAAGCCGGATTCGAAACCTTGACCGAAGCAGGCTACGCACCGGAAATGGCTTACTTCGAGTGTCTGCACGAACTCAAGCTGATCGTCGACCTGATGTATGAAGGCGGCATTGCCAACATGAACTACTCGATCTCCAACAACGCGGAATACGGCGAGTATGTGACCGGCCCCAAAATCATCAACGCGCAATCTAAGGCTGCGATGAAAGAGTGCCTGGACAACATCCAGAACGGCAACTACGCCAAGCAGTTCATCCTCGAGGGCCGCACCAACTACCCCGAGATGACCGCCCGTCGTCGTCTGAATGCCGAACATCCAATCGAAATCGTCGGTGCCAAATTGCGCGCGATGATGCCCTGGATCAGCAAGAACAAGCTGGTCGATCAATCCAAGAACTGATGTTCTAATGGATGAGGGGTGAGGCGTGCAGGGGTAACCTGCCACGCCTCACCCCTTTTTTCTCACCCCACTTAAACTATATGACACATCCCCTCATCGCCCGCGAAGGCTGGCTGGTTTTGCTGGCTGCGTTTGCTGCCGCATTGGTCGCGACCTGGCTGTTCGGCTATTGGTCGATTCCGTTCTGGATCTGGGCGGTTTTCGCGCTGCAGTTTTTCCGTGATCCCGCGCGCGTTCCGCCCACCGATGTCGACGCGGTGATTTCGCCAGCCGACGGACGCATCGTTGCGGTTGAGAAAGTCAACGATCCCTACCTCGAACGCGAGGCATTGAAAATCAGCGTGTTCATGAACGTGTTCAATGTTCATTCCAACAAGAGTCCGGTCGACGGCGAGATCAAAGGTTGCTGGTATACCGCCGGCAGCTTTGTGAATGCCGACCTCGACAAGGCGTCTACTGAAAACGAACGCAATGCCTTGTGGATCCAGACCCCGCGCGGCGACATCACCTCGGTGCAAATTGCCGGGCTGATTGCGCGGCGCATCCTGTGTTACGTGCGCACCGGTGACAAACTGGTGCGGGGTCAGCGCTATGGCTTCATCCGGTTTGGTTCGCGGGTGGACGTTTACCTGCCAACGACAGCACGCGCCGAAGTCTCGATCGGGCAAAAAGTCACCGGTGGGCGTACCATACTGGCTCGTTGGTAACCCAAATACACCATGCTCGAATTCAACCACAGCAAAAAAGAAACCAAGCGCCCACGGATGCGGGATCGCGGCATTTATCTGCTGCCCAACCTGCTCACCACGGGTGCGTTGTTTGCCGGTTTTTATGCTGTGGTGCAGGCCATGAATGGCCGCTTCGAACACGCCGCAGTGGCCATCTTCATTGCCATGGTGCTCGATGGTCTCGATGGCCGCGTTGCGCGCATGACGCATACACAAAGTGCTTTCGGTGCCGAGTACGACAGCCTGTCCGACATGGTGTCGTTTGGCGTGGCGCCGGCGCTGGTGATTTACGAATTCGCCTTGCAGGGCATGGGGAAACTCGGCTGGATCGCTGCTTTTGTCTACTGTTCCGGTGCGGCTTTGCGTCTGGCGCGCTTCAATACCCAGCACGAAACCGTAACGGACAAACGCTATTTTCAGGGCTTGCCCAGTCCGGCAGCTGCAGCATTGATCGCTGGCTTTGTCTGGGTGATGGTCGAATATGGCGTTGAAGGCCAGGATGTACGTTGGCTGGCAGCGGCGATCGCCTTGCTGGGCGGACTGACCATGGTCAGCAACTTCCGCTATTACAGCGGCAAGGAAATCAATCTGCGCAAGAGCGTGCCTTTTTTTGCGATTCTGTTGATCGTGCTGGCTTTTGTGCTGGTATCGACCAGCCCGCCCGAAGTGCTGTTTGGCGCATTTGTGCTCTATGGCCTGTCGGGATATGCCGATGCGTTGTGGCGATTTACGCATCGCAACAAAAATGAAAAAACGGCTGCCCCCTTGCAGAGCGACGAAAAATAGATAGAATTTGAATCATGTTTGATCAGTCCCACCCCTCCTTGCTTCTCCTCTGCCTGTCGAATGTCCTGTTCGACGGCCTGCTGCTGCGCTCTGCGCACACACATTAAACCCCCTCCCTGTAGTACCCTGCGCCGCCAGTTTCACGCGGTAACGCCTTTATAATGCGTCGGCCCGAGACGATATCGAAATCGGCCTTGACCTTCCATGGAGTCAGCCATGAACGACCGTTTGTTTATATTTGATACGACCTTGCGCGACGGCGAGCAAAGCCCCGGCGCGTCGATGAGCAAAGACGAGAAATTACGCATCGCCCGCCAGCTTGAAAAGCTCGGCGTCGATGTGATCGAAGCCGGTTTTGCCGCAGCCAGTCCCGGTGACGCGGATGCAATCAAGGCCATAGCCGAGACCATCCAGGGATCGACCATTTGCTCATTGGCGCGCGCCAATGAGCGGGACATTCACGCTGCAGGCGGCGCAATCACGCCGGCCGCTCGCGGGAATGGCGTGGGGGGGCGTATCCACACCTTCATTGCGACCAGCCCGATCCACATGGAAAAAAAGCTGCGGATGCAGCCGGACCAGGTGGTCGAAGCCGCGGTCAAAGCCGTCAAGCTCGCACTGGAATATACCGACGATGTTGAATTTTCGGCCGAGGATGCCGTGCGCTCGGAAATGGATTTCCTGGTTCGCATCTTCGATGAAGTGATCAAGGCCGGTGCCAAAACCCTCAACGTGCCCGACACCGTCGGCTACAGCATTCCGGTTTTGTGGGGCGAGCGGATGAAGCAACTGATCGAGCAGGTGCCCAATTCAGACAAGGTGATCTGGTCGACGCATTGCCACAACGATCTCGGCATGGCTGTCGCCAACTCGCTCGCCGCCGTGATGAATGGTGCGCGACAGGTCGAGTGCACCATCAACGGCCTGGGCGAACGCGCGGGCAATGCTTCGCTGGAAGAAATCGTGATGGCGGTGCGCACTCGCAAGGACATATTTACTTGTGATACCCGTATCGACGCAACGCAGATTGTGCCGGCGTCCAAGTTGGTGTCCACCATCACCGGTTATCCGGTGCAGCCGAACAAGGCCATCGTCGGCGCCAACGCGTTTGCCCACGAATCGGGCATTCATCAGGACGGCGTGCTGAAGCATCGCGAGACCTACGAAATCATGCGCGCCGAAGACGTTGGCTGGCATGCCAACCGGCTCACATTGGGCAAATTGTCGGGACGCAATGCGTTCAAGACCAAGTTGGCCGAACTGGGCATCGTGCTGGAAAGTGACGATGCCTTCAACTCTGCATTTGCCAGCTTCAAGGAACTGGCTGACAAAAAGCGTGAAATCTTTGACGAAGACTTGCAGGCCTTGGTCTCGGGTGAGGGTTACGCTGCCGAACATGAGCGTTTCAAATTGGTGACGTTAAAAGTGTGTTCTGAAACGGGCGTTGTCCCACAGGCGCAGTTGGTGTTCAGCGATGAAGGCGTTGAGAAACAGGCCAGCGGTCAAGGCTCGGGTCCGGTTGATGCGGCGTTCAAGGCACTGGAATCGGTGGTCAATAGTGGGTCGGAGTTGTTGTTGTATTCGGTCAACAACATCACCAGCGGAACCGATGCGCAGGGTGAAGTGACGGTGCGGCTGTCGCATGAAGGACGCATCGTTAACGGGCAAGGCGCCGACACCGATATCGTGGTGGCTTCGGCCAAGGCTTACTTGCACGCATTGAACAAATTGCACAACAAAAATGAACGGGCGCACCCGCAGGTGTAAATGCAAATGAAAAAACGCCCCATCGGGGCGTTTTTTTGGCGGAAGCTGATCGAACCTGTTTGTTCTCTGAAAAGACCGGCTTTCAGGATGCGCTTGCAACCGCGCGTTTATTCTTTCAAGATCGATACACTGCAACGTCGATGAGGGTGCGAAAAAATGAGCTCAATGGATGATTCCTCCCCGCAAAGGCGTGTGTTTACACGTATCCCTTTTGCGGCAAATGTCGAACTCGATTTTCTTCCGGACAAGTACGCCTGCAGTCTGCTGGACATCTCGTTGAAGGGTGCGCTGGTTGAGCAAGCGTTAGACTGGAGTGCAGGCATGGGTGCCCCATGCAGCGTATCCATTGAACTTGCAGAGGATGGAACAGCCATCCACATGAAAGGTGAAGTCGCGCACGTGGAGGGCAGGCGGCTTGGGATGCGCTGCACGGAAATCGACCTGGAGAGCATGACCAGGCTGCGGCGTCTGGTTGAACTGAACCTCGGGGATGAAGCCGCGTTGAACCGGGAAATTCACGCCATGGTCAGCAGTGCAAGTAACGATTGACGCTTTACGGCGCTATTGCGCGAGCCGTGACGGTGCGCTGAGTTTGGCGTAAAAAATGACGCTGAAGAAAAACACCACCGACAGCACCACTTCGCCGCCGGCCAGCCACGCCGACAATCCCTGGTCCGACCACGCGCGCGCCACGCCTTCGGTGAAGTAGGCCAGTATCAGCATCGACGCCCACTGATAGGTGTAGCGGCGGCCATTGAGTATCCCCATCAACGGCAGCAACAGCGGCAGCACTTTCAACACCAGCCAGGAGCCACCCGGCCGGATCGGCGCGAGCCACAATTCCCACGCCACGCAGAGAAAAATCAGCGCAATCAGGCAGACACTGGAGACCATTTGCAATGTTTTCATGCGGCGAGCTTGCGTGCGGTTTCGGCCAGGCGTTTGCCGAGCGCAATGCACAGCGTGCGCTCTTCATCGGTTAGCGGTTTATCGTCGTTGGCACCGGCCCAGTGGGTGGCGCCATAGGGTGAGCCCCCGCTTGTGGTGTGGGTGACTTCGGGCAGCGTGTAGGGCAGGCCGACTATCAGCATGCCGTGGTGCAGCAGCGGCAGCATCATGCTGGTGAGCGTGGTTTCCTGGCCGCCGTGCAGGCTGGCGGTGGAGGTGAATACGGCGGCGGGTTTGTTGGCTAATGCGCCTTTGGCCCACAGCGCGCCGGTAGTGTCGAGAAAATACTTCAGCGGTGCGGCCATGTTGCCGAAGCGGGTGGGTGAACCGAGCACCAGGCCGGCGCATTGTTCCAGATCGGCCAGTTCGACATAGGGCGCGCCCTCGTCGGGTACCGGCGGTTCGGCCACCTGGGTACGCGGTGCCACCGGGGGCACGGTGCGCAACCGGGCCGAGGCGCCCGTCACCTGATTGACGCCACGGGCTACCAGTTGCGCCATGTTGCGCACGCTGCCGTGCGCGCTGTAATACAAAACAAGAATCTCGGTCATTGCGCGGGTTCTTTGCTCAAAACGGTGAAATTGATCAGATCGAAACTGGGGGTGAATTCGGTGCGCCGGTCAAACTTGACGGTGTATTGCTGCGGCGTATGCCAGATTTCCGCATCCATTCCGGTTTGATAAATATGGCTGGGCAACAGCAAGCGGTCGGGCTGTTTCAGGGCCGATACGCCGGGAACAAACAAGCCGGGTTCCGGGCTGGCCTTGCGGTGACTTCGCAGCGGCCGCACCCACACCGGTTGAATCCGGGGCGACAAGCGTTCGATGCCGAGTTCGACCTGTCGCGCATCCAGCATCTTGACCCAGCGGATGACGGCCAGCGACCACACGACCGAGTCTTCAGCGCGCAAGGCCAGCGCGTCGCCGATCTTCAGGTTCAAGGGCGTGTCGGGCGTGCCGTGCAGCGCCAACCCAGCGGCACTATCGTTGCTAACTGTCCAGTGGCTGGCATTGACCGCGGCAGGGGCAGCGAAACTGGCGCTCCCGTCCGGTCCGGCGAGCGTATCGGTGGACGTGGTCGAGAGCTCGGCCGCTTGTGGCACCAGTTCCAGCAGGCGGTGAATCGCACTCACGCCTGCGACGACCTGAATCGCGTTGCCCGGCGCCGGGTAGCGCTTGAAGGCGCGATGCGCACCGGGGCGCCACAGCTTGAGCAATCGTTTGGCGAGCGACAGGCTGGTTTCGCTGTCCATCCCGGTCGGCAGGCCAATGCGGCGCGGGGTATCGCCGGTGCGCAGCCGCACCGCGGTCTCGTGTAAATGCCGGCAGAGCGCTTCGGTATCCAGCCACAGGCTGACGCCATCCGCGCCAGTCGGCTGGGGCCCGGCCCCACGGTCGCTGTCGGTTTCGATCAGGAACCCATGCAAATTGATGCTTGGCGGGGTTTCGGCCAGCACGGCCAGTTTTCCAAATACATGCAGATACAGCTGAATATGGGTGAGCTCGGCGCGGCTCATGTGCGGCGGATCGGCCAGTGCCAGCAACAGCGCCTGACAGTAAACCTGGTCGGCGGGCAGCGCATCATTCACTCCTTTGCCGGCCATCCCGTTGGATTTCGTCAGCCGATACAGATCATGCATCTCACGCCACAACCCGGCTGGCACCGGGCTATAGGTCAGGTAGCAGGCAAGCTGGACATCGCGCAGCGCTGCAAGCGAGTGGGCGGTGATTTCGGCGATATGCCTGATCTGGCTGCGGCCAAAGCGGCGGGTCGAGAGCGATCGCAGCAAATGCTTGTAGCCGATGCTGTGCTCGGCGTGCAACTCACCCAGCAGGGAGCCGGCCTGACGATGTTGTGGGTGGGGTGGAATGCCCGAGTCGGATAACAGCACTTCGAGACTGCAAGACGCGCGCGCAATCGCCGGTCGATACAGCGCCAGCAGGGCGCCGCGTTCATCCCCGTCCAGCGGCATCCGGTTCAGCGTGTAGAGCGCCGTCACCAACTGCTGCGCGGTGTCGATGGGGCTGGCGAAAGGCAGGCGCGACAGCCACTCCATCGTCGCCTTGGGTCGGGTTTCCACCTTGCGTGGTGGTACCGAATCATCGACTGCAGGGACGCTGAGTGTGAGCATGGATTCAGTCGAATACGACGGTCTTGTTTGCGTACACCAGTACGCGGTTGTCCAGGTGCCATTTTACCGCACGCGACAACACCACTTTTTCAAGGTCCGCGCCCTTGTTGATCAGGTCATTGAGGTTGTCGCGATGGGAAATCCGCGCTACGTCCTGCTCGATAATGGGGCCGTCGTCCAGGGTTTCGGTGACGTAATGCGCGGTCGCGCCGATCAGTTTCACGCCCCGTTCAAACGCCCGGTGATAGGGCTTGGCACCATGAAATGCCGGCAGAAACGAATGGTGGATATTGATGATGTGATTGGGAAATTTGCGGATGAAGTCCCCCGACAACACCTGCATGTAGCGCGCCAGCACGATGAAATCGATTTTCAGGTCGCGCAGGATCGCCAGCTGGGTTTTCTCGGATTCGGCCTTGGCATCTTTATGCACCGCAAGGTGCTGAAAAGGAATGCGATACGCATCGGCCAGCCAGCGCGTATCTTCATGATTGCTGAGAATGATGGGCAGCTCGCAGTGCAGTTCGCCGCTTTGGTAGCGATAGAGCAGGTCGGCCAGGCAATGATCGAACTTCGAGACCAGTATGGCCATACGCGGTTTGCGGCTGGATTCCGCCACCCGCCAGGTCATGCCGAAGCGACTGGCTATCGACTCGAATGCAGCGGGAAAGTCGGCGAGATCGAGATTGAAGCCTTCCAGGTCCCATTCCACCCGCATCAGGAACAGCTTCAGCTCGGCGTCCTGATGCTGGTCGGCGTGCAGGATGTTGGCGTTATGCAATAGCAGGAAATTGGCAATGGCCGCGACCTGACCCTTTTGGTCAGGGCAGGAAATCAGCAGAACAGCAGTGTGGCGCATGGCAACGCCCGGCGATCCGGGAGTGATGTGTTTCCGCTATCTTAACCACAATTGCAGTAGACATGCCGTTGGCGGGGCAACCGGGCGTTGTGTCCCTGCGTTCAATCGCTCAAAAATCCGGGTGTATTGCGCGATGACCAATTGGATCGGGAGCAAATTTGGGGCTCACTCAAAGGGATCAGTCCTGCATCCCGGTTCAGCCATTCTGAATTTGTCTGCTCGCCGTTTCCGGGTGGGGGTGCTTCAGAATTCAGCAGCTTTTGCGCGCTGCAGGGCATATCCGAGCTTGCTAATAAGCTTAAGTTCAACGTATTGACTGGCCGCGTCGGACGATATGCGGCGCCAGCCCGCATCCAGCCATGGCCCTGTTTATTTTTTGGGCGTCGAGTTCGATAAAAACTTTGATTTAACGTGAGTTTTTTTCGGCCGCTACAAAAGACAGGAAAACTTGCTGATTGTTGGTTGACATGCCGCGCCAGAAAACTAGAATTTGTACCTGTTCCCCACCTGCACCACAACATGTTGTGAATAAACGTGTGCATGGGGACTGGGCAAGCTGTGCATAAGCTGTGTATAAAATGCACCACTGCCCGTTTTTTACGCCATACCACACACAGAGGAGAGCCATCGATGTTGAACATCGCCACTGAATCCGTTGCATCTGCCCCCATCCCGCCCCGCGAAAAAGCCGAACCGGCGGTGATCGATGCGCGTTATGCCGATTACAAGATCATTCGCCGTAATGGCGCCGTGGTCGGCTTTGCGCCGAACAAGATCGCCATTGCCGTGACCAAGGCGTTTATCGCGGTGCAGGGCGGGCAGGCAGCCGCTTCGGCACGCATCCGCGAGCTGGTCGAATCGATCACCAGCCAGGTGACGGCTGCATTGCTGCGTCGCACCCCCAACGGTGGCACCTTCCACATCGAAGACATCCAGGACCAGGTCGAACTGGCGCTGATGCGTTCGGGCGAGCACGAAGTGGCGCGCTCGTATGTGCTGTACCGCGAAAAGCGCACCCAGGAACGCGCCGCGCAAAAAGCCGCCGGCGTTGCCGACATCCAGCTGCACGTGATCGAAGACGGCGTCAAGAAGCCGCTCGACATCGAACGCCTGAACATCCTGCTGGGCGATGCCTGCGCCGGTCTGGGCGACGGCGTCAGCGCCGCACCGATCATGCACACCGTGCTGCGCGACCTTTACGACGGCGTGCCGATGGCCGAAGTCGAAAAGGCGCTGGTGCTGGCTGCGCGCTCGCTGATCGAGCAGGACCCGGCGTATTCGTATGTCACCGCGCGTCTGCTGCTGAACTCGATCCGCCACGAAGTGCTGGGCGAAGCCGTGCTGCAAACCGAAATGGCCGCGCGTTACGCCGATTATTTCGCCGCCTACATCAAGAAAGGCATTGCCGCCGAACTGCTCGACGAAAAGCTCGGCCAGTTCGACATCGCCCGTCTGGCTGCCGTGCTCGACGCCGATCGCGACTACCAGTTTGGCTACCTCGGTCTGCAAACCCTGTACGACCGGTATTTCCTGCACATCGAAGAAGAGCGCATCGAACTGCCGCAGGCGTTCTTCATGCGGGTGGCGATGGGCCTCTCGATCAACGAAGTCGACCGCGAAGCGCGCGCCATCGAGTTCTATCAGGTGCTGTCCTCGTTCGACTTCATGAGCTCGACGCCGACCCTGTTCAACGCCGGCACCCGCCACAGCCAGCTGTCTTCCTGTTACCTGACCACCGTCACCGACGACCTCGACGGCATCTATCAGGCGATCAAGGAAAACGCCATGCTGCAAAAGTACGCCGGCGGTCTCGGCAACGACTGGACCCCGGTGCGCGCCATGGGCGCCCGCATCAAGGGCACCAACGGCAAGTCGCAGGGCGTGGTGCCGTTCCTCAAAGTGGTCAACGACACCGCCGTCGCGGTCAACCAGGGCGGCAAGCGCAAGGGCGCGGTGTGCGCCTACCTGGAAACCTGGCACCTCGACATGGAAGAATTCCTCGAGCTGCGCAAGAACACCGGTGATGATCGTCGCCGCACCCACGACATGAACACCGCCAACTGGATTCCGGATCTGTTCATGCAGCGCGTGATGGAAGGCGGCGACTGGACCCTGTTTTCGCCCAACGACGTGCCCGATCTGCACGACCTCTACGGCCGCGCCTTCGCCGAGGCGTATTGCGAATACGAGCGCCGCGCGGATCGCGGCGAGATCAAGGTATTCAAGCGCATTCCCGCCAACCAGATGTGGCGCAAGATGCTGTCGATGCTGTTTGAAACCGGCC
>JASJPF010000034.1:0-48192 GCA_031426835.1 Thiobacillus sp. | reverse complement strand
GAGTCCTTTAGGGCATACGACTCCACATGGGCTTCAGCCCATAGTGGATCGGAGTACCCCTCAAGGAGGTATTGAAAAGAATCCTTTAGGGCAGCCGTGACGGTCATACGACGCCCTCCCGCAGTGCGGGAGGCGGCCCCAATGGCCTCCGCCCCTGAGGGCGGCAGGTTATCGGGTGCTTGCCGGGGCGGGGGGTTGCGCCGCTGGGGAAGCCGGAGCCGGTGTGGCTTCTGGCGCGGGCTTGCCAACGGGCAAAGCGGATTTAGGATAGCCGGCACGGTCAAGCGCAGCGTGCCACTGACCTGATTCGAAACCGTCGATCTTGTCGCTGCCGACGATGAGGACAGGCACCCGCAATTGACCGGTGAGTTTTTGCAGTTCGGCCTGGGCTTCGGGGCTGGCTTGCGGGTCTTTGTTGCTGAAAGGGACGCCACGTTCGGAGAGCAGCTTCCGCGCCTGGTCACAGGGGGCGCCGCACGCACTGGCGTACAGGGTGACCGGGTGTTTTTCACGCGCGGTTTTGCTGGTATAGGATTCGCCGCCTTCGATGACGCTGCCCTTGAACACTTTTTGCTGGGCGTTCCTGACGCTGGGCGGCGGCGCCTGATCGCTGTAAACCGTGCGACCCTGCGCATCCTTCCATTGATACAGCTGGGCAGCGGATAGCGGCGCGCTAGCCACTGCCAGCCATGCCGCTGCCATGATGAAGCCTGCTTTCATCCCACACTCCCGATAGACATATTCATCAGCCATAACGGCCAGATCAGGGCGAAGCTTTACCCGCAAATAGCATAAAGGGCAGGCCGTGCTTGTCCCCGTAAAGGGGAGGCCGTGACTGTAAGCCGCTGAAGCAGCAACATTCACGCACTAAAGCCAGCAAGTTGGCAACAATCACGTACTAAAGCCGCTGAAGCTTATGCCATGCCGTTATGTCGCAGCAACGCGTCGATGGTCGGTTCGCGGCCGCGGAAGGCCTTGAACGATTCGAGCGCCGGGCGGGCGCCGCCCTGGGCGAGGATTTCACTCCAGAAGCGGTGGCCGACTTCGGGGTTGAGCACGCCGCCGTAGCCTTCGGCTTCGTCCTCGAACAGCGCGTAGGCGTCGGCCGACAGCACTTCCGCCCACTTGTAGCTGTAATAGCCGGCCGCGTAGCCGCCGGCGAAAATGTGCGAGAAGTTGTTGGGGAAGCGGTTGTAGGCGGGCGGAATCAGCACCGCGACCTGCTGGCGGATGTCGTTGATCAGGTCGAGCGCGGTGCGGTCGCCGCTGGGGTCGAAATCGTCGTGCAGGTGCATGTCGAAGCTGGCGAACTCGATCTGGCGCAGCGTTTGCAGGCCGGACTGGAAGTTCTTGGCGGCAAGCATCTTGTCGAACAGCGCGCGCGGCAGTGGCTCGCCAGTGTCGATGTGGGCCGTCATGTGCTTCAGCACGTCCCATTCCCAGCAGAAGTTTTCCATGAACTGGCTTGGCAGCTCGACGGCGTCCCATTCGACGCCGTTGATGCCGGAGACGCC
The DNA here is from genome assembly GCA_031426835.1 of Thiobacillus sp. Classification (GTDB taxonomy): domain Bacteria; phylum Pseudomonadota; class Gammaproteobacteria; order Burkholderiales; family Thiobacillaceae; genus Thiobacillus. The sequence continues at coordinate 46,678 of JASJPF010000034.1, read as the reverse complement.
CAGCTCCTCGATTTGCGTCAGCAGGTGGTGCAGGCCGTGGCCGGTTTCGTGGAACAGGGTGATGACTTCATCGTGGGTGAACAGCGCCGGTTTGCCGCCCACCGGGCCGGAGAAATTGCAGTTGAGATAAGCCACCGGGGTCTGGATGCCGTCCGCCGTTTTGCGGCGGGTGATGACGTCGTCCATCCAGGCGCCGCCACGCTTGGAGGCGCGTGCGTAGAGGTCGAGGTAGAACTGTCCGACGCGCTGGCCGGCGTGGTCGGTGAGCGTGTAGAACTTGACGTCCGGGTGCCACACCGGCGCCTTGTCCTCGCGGATGTGCAGGCCGTAGAGCGTTTCAACCAATTTGAACAGCCCGGTCAGCACGCGCGGCTCGGGGAAGTAGGCCTTCACTTCCTGATCCGAGAAGCTGTAGCGTGCCACGCGCAGCTTTTCAGACGCATAGGTGGTGTCCCAGGATTGCAGGTCATCAATGCCGAGGTCGCGGGCGAAGGCCTGCAATTCAAGGAAGTCCTTTTCGGCATAGGGGCGGGCGCGCACGCCGAGCTCGTCGAGAAACTTCAGTACCTCGGCCGGCGTGTCGGCCATTTTGGCAGCCAGCGAGACTTCGGCGTAGCTGTTGAATCCCAGCAGCACGGCTGCTTCGCGTCGCAGCTTGAGAATGCCGGAAATCAGCGCGGTGTTGTCGAAGAGCACGGTTGTTGACGCATACGATTCCACATGGGCTTTAGCCCATAGTGGATCGGAGTCCTTTAGGGCTTCAGCGTCTTTACAACCGTGGCCTACCCCTTGCGGGTGCTCGGGCTTGCCGAGTTCGGAGGCGCGGGTGACATAGGCGCGATACAGTTGCTCGCGCAACTCGCGGTTTTCAGCGTATTGCATCACTGGCAGATAGGACGGCATGTGCAGGGTGATCTTCCAGCCGGGCTTGCCATCGGCTTCGGCCGCCGCCTTCATGGCTTCCAGTGCGTCGGCCGGTATGCCCGCCAGTTGGATGGCCTCGTCGATGAACAGCGCAAAGTCGTTGGTCGCATCAAGCAGGTTTTCCTCAAACTTGGCCGACAGTTGCGCCAGTTCTTCCTGCACCTGCATGAAACGAGCCTTTTTGTCGGTTGGGAGTTCAGCGCCACCGAGGCGGAAATCGCGCAGTTCGTTGTCGACGATTTTTTTGCGCGGGTCAGACAATGCCGCGTAATCGGGGCGGGCTTTCAGCGCTTTGAACTTGTCGAACAAGGCTTCGTTTTGCCCCATTTCTGCATAAAAAATGGTGATCTTGGGCAGGCAGGCGTTGTAGACCTCGCGCAGTTCGGGCGAATCCATCACCGAATGCAGGTGCGAGACCTGGCCCCAGGCACGGCCCAGTTTCTCGTTCGCGTCATCCAGCGGCGCCACAAAGGCGTCCCATTCGGCGGGGGTGTCGGCAGACTCGGCCTGCCTGACCGCGGCGCGGCAATCGGCCAGTAACTGGTCGATTGCGGGGGTGACGAATTCGGGCTTGAACTCGGAAAAACGGGGCAAACCGGAAAAATCGAGCAAAGGGTTCATGGCGGGATGACGGGTTGAGCGGAGAGGGGAACTATACTTTCGGGCCGGAAGCTGAAATTTCAACCCCATGACAGACAAGGTTAACGCTCAATTTATCGCGCCGCATCACGATGTCACCCCCATGCTGGCAGCGGGCGCCTGGGTGCATCCGCGCGCCACGGTGATCGGCGAGGTCAGTCTGGGGGCCGACGCCTCGGTATGGCCCGGTGCGGTGATACGTGGCGACGTCAACAGCATCGCCATCGGTGAGGCCAGCAATATTCAGGACGGCAGCGTGCTTCACGTGTCGCACAAAACGCCGGACAACCCGGCGGGCGGGCCGCTGGTCGTGGGCGCGCGCGTCACGGTGGGCCACACCGTCATACTGCACGCTTGCACCATCGAGGACGAATGTTTGATCGGGATGGGCAGTATCATCCTCGATCGTGCAGTGATCCGGAAACACGTGCTGCTGGGCGCGGGCTCGCTGGTGCCGGAAGGCCGTGTGCTTGAATCCGGCTATCTGTACCTGGGGCGCCCGGCCAGGCAGGTGCGTGAGTTGACTGCAGACGAAATGGCCTATTTCAATTATTCCGCGCGGCACTATGTGCAACTCGCGCGGTCGTATCAAAACGTTTAACCCCATGGACATCGAATGAAATTTGCCAAACCGCTTCTTATTGCTGCCGCCGTGCTCGTTGTGGCGGGCGCATTGTTTTATGCATTGATGGAGAAACCCAGCGCGCCGGCTTCCACCTTCACCACGCTGGAAGGCAAACAGATTACGCTCCAGGAATTGCGCGGCCAGATCGTGCTGGTCAATTTCTGGGCAACGTCTTGCCCCGGCTGCATCAAGAAAATGCCCGACATGATCGAGACCTATAACCAGTACAAGGGCCGCGGCTTTGAAGTCATCGCCGTCGCGATGAGCTACGATCCGCCCAATTACGTGGCCAGCTTTGTGGAGACCCGCCAACTGCCGTTTCCGGTGGCGCTCGACGTCAATGGCGAACACGCGCGTGCGTTCGGCAATGTGCAGGTTACGCCCACTACCTTTGTCATCGGCAAGGACGGCAGCATCCTCGAGCACAAGCTGGGCGATTTTGACTTCGTCAAACTGAAAGCCATGCTGGACAAGGAGCTGTCTTGATCAAGGTTCTGGCTGCAGCGGCTCTGGCAATCACGCTGGCTGCGTGCAGCGCACCGGATACGCCGAAGCCAGTCCGTTCATCTGCCGGCAAAGTGGCCTTGCCGCCAGCGCCGCCACCGCCTTTGGTGGCCGAGGATTCCATCCTGTGTCCGGCTGACGTCAAAGCCTGCCTCGACGGCAGTTACGTCAGCCGCAACCCCAACAAGGGCTGCGCGTTTGCGCGTTGCCCGGGCGAAACCCAACCCTAACTTTTCTGGATTTTTGATTCATGGCGCAATACGTTTATTCCCTCAACCGTGTAGGCAAGATTGTTCCGCCCAAGCGGCATATTCTGAAAGATATTTCCCTCAGCTTTTTTCCCGGCGCAAAAATCGGCCTGCTCGGTCTGAACGGTTCCGGCAAGTCCTCGCTGATCCGCATCATGGCCGGCGTGGACACCGACATCGAAGGCGAAGCGATCCCGATGCCGGGCATCCGCATCGGCTACCTGCCGCAGGAGCCGCAGCTCGATCCGACACACACCGTGCGCCAGGCGGTGGAAGCTGGGTTGGGCGAGATCGTTGAAGCGAAAAAGCGGCTTGAAGAGGTCTATGCGGCCTACGCTGAGCCTGATGCCGATTTCGACAAGCTGGCCGAAGAGCAGGCGCGCTGCGAAGCGATCATTGCCACATCAGGGGCCGACCTCGACACCCAAATGGAAATTGCTGCCGATGCCCTGCGTCTGGCACCGTGGGACGCGGTAATCGGCAACCTGTCGGGCGGTGAAAAACGCCGCGTGGCGTTGTGCCAGTTGCTGCTGTCCAACCCCGACATGCTGCTGCTCGACGAGCCGACCAACCACCTCGACGCCGAGTCGGTCGACTGGCTGGAGCAATATCTGGTGCGCTACCCCGGCACCGTGGTGGCGGTCACGCACGATCGCTATTTCCTCGACAACGCGGCCGAATGGATTCTCGAACTCGACCGTGGCCACGGCATTCCGTGGAAGGGCAACTACACCAGCTGGCTGGAACAGAAGGAAGCGCGGCTGGAAACCGAGGGCAAGCAGGAAGTTGGCCGCATCAAGACCATGAAGCAGGAGCTGGAGTGGGTGCGGCAGAATCCCAAGGCGCGCCAGGCCAAGTCGAAGGCGCGTCTGGCGCGCTTCGAGGAACTGAATTCGGTCGAGTACCAGAAGCGCAACGAAACCCAGGAAATCTTCATCCCGGTGGGCGAGCGTCTCGGTGACAAGGTGATCGATTTCCACAACGTGACGAAATCTTTCGGCGACCGCCTGCTGATCGACAACCTGTCGTTCAGCGTGCCGCCGGGTGCGATTGTGGGCATCATCGGCCCCAACGGCGCCGGCAAATCAACCTTGTTCAAGATGATCACGGGTCTGGAAAAGCCGGACTCCGGCGAAGTCGAGATTGGCCAGACCGTCAGGCTCGCCTACGTCGACCAGAGCCGCGATGCGCTGGTGGCCGACAAGACCGTGTTCGACGAAGTGGCCGAAGGCCGCGACATCCTCACCGTCGGCCGCTATGAAATTCCGTCGCGCGCCTATCTCGGCCGCTTCAACTTCAAGGGCGGCGACCAGCAAAAGCGCGTCGGCAGCCTGTCGGGCGGCGAGCGCGGCCGGCTGCACATGGCCAAGACCCTGATTTCAGGCGGCAACGTGCTGCTGCTCGACGAACCGTCCAACGACCTCGACGTGGAAACTCTGCGTGCGCTGGAAGACGCATTGCTGGAATTTGCCGGGTGCGTGATGGTGATCTCGCACGACCGCTGGTTCCTCGACCGTATCGCCACGCATATTCTCGCGTTCGAGGGTGACTCGCAGGTATCGTTCTTCGCCGGAAACTACCAGGAATACGAGGCCGACAAGAAGAAGCGTCTGGGTGAAGAAGGCGCCAAGCCGAAGCGTATTCGTTACAAACCCATCAGTCGGTAAGCGCGCAATGATTCTGGCTAGATTGAGTGAGTCTGACCGTTACCACGGCTTGCACCCGTTGTTTGCGCGGGCCTTTGCATTTTTGCGCGACACGGATTTGCTGGCGCTCGAACCCGGCGTGCATGCGGTACAAGGCGAGCAGATCTTCGCCATCGTCGAGGCATGCACCGGGCGCACGCGGATCGACGCGAAACTGGAATGCCATCGTCGTTATATCGATATCCAGCTGGTGCTCGAAGGCGTCGACGAAATGGGCTGGAAGCCGCTGGCCGAGTGCGTCGAGCCGGCGACGGAATATGATGCCGCGCGCGACATCCGGTTTTTTAAAGACGAACCCAGAAGCTGGATTGCCACGCCACCCGGGTCGTTTTGCCTGTTTTATCCGGATGACGCGCACGCGCCCTTGGTGAGTGATGCCTTGATCCGTAAAGTGGTGGTGAAAATCGCCGTGCAGCCGGATTGATGCTGCTCAGTAATGCGGCGGCAGTTCGTCGCGCAGCGTATGCGTTTCGTCCGGTTGTGCGTCCTTGAATTGCTGGTGCAGCAGCCGCATCTGCTGCTGCAGTGAGTCCAGTTGCCCTTGCTGGCGGATCACGGTTTGATTGAGCGTTTCGATCAGGTCTTCGGCAAAGGCGAGCTTGGCTTCGAGTTCGTTGAGGCGGCTGTCGATGAGGGTGTCAGTGGTCATTATTGTGCTGACGGGCTTAGCAGCGGCGTCACCAGTTTCTCCAGCCGGGGATAATGCACCTGTCCGGCAATCTTGTGGCGAATATGGCCCTCGGTATCGAGGATGAATGAAGTGGGCACGCTTTTGACGTTGCCGAACGCAGCCAGAACCGATGCATTGGTTGGGCTGGCCATAAAGGTGTAATCCTTGTCTTTCATCCATTCGGCAATCTGTTCCGGCGTATCGTCGACGCTGATCGAGATGACTTCAAAGCCCTTGTCGCGATAGTCCTGCCAGAAGCTGTCGATCACCGGTTTTTCCTTGCGGCAATACGGGCACCAGGTCGCCCAGAAGTTGACCAGCACGACTTTTCCCTTCAGGGATTCGCTGCTGAGCACCTGGTTGTTGGGCAAGGTGACGTGCCAGGGCGAAGTCGCCTGGTTTTCCTCGCTGACGTCGGCCGGCGGGCGAAACCACAGCCAGGCGACCAAACCCAGTAAAATCAGGGTCAGCGGACTCGGTGTCCACTTCTTAACAAAGGCTTTTTTATCCATGCTGTGGCTGAAATCGTTTCATATCGTGATGGTGGTGAGCTGGTTCGCAGGCCTGTTCTATCTGCCGCGTCTGTTCGTCAATCTGGCGATGGAAGAGAATGAGGCAGCCTACAACCGCCTGCTGTTGATGGCGAACAAATTGTATCGCTTCGTCTCGCCCATCATGTGGCTGACGCTGATGACCGGCATCTGGCTATGGCTGGCGTATTTTCCGCTCAGCATGAACTGGATGTGGCTGAAATTGGTTCTGGTGATCGGGCTGGTTGGTTATCATCACGTTTGCAAGCGTTTGCTGCGTGGGTTCGAAGCCAGACAGAACACCCAATCGCATGTTTGGTTCCGCTGGTTCAATGAAATCCCGGTTGTTCTGTTGCTGGTCATTGTATTGCTCGTTGTATTGAAACCCTTTTAAGTTTTAGAAAGCCCCGTTTGAACCCCCAGTCCCCCAAATCTCGGCCACGCCCCACCAAAACGTTGCATCCCGTTCGCCCCGAACGCGAGGCGCTGCCGCCAGCCAGCCATTTCGCCACCTGCCCGCGCGGGCTGGAGGCCTTGCTCGAAGCCGAGCTTACCGCAGCCGGCGGGCAGGTAGTGCGCCAGGTACCCGCCGGCGTGCTGTTCATGGCCGACGCTGCCGCCGAGATGCGCGTCAACCTCACTTCGCGCATTGCCACCCGCATTTTGCGCAAGGTCGGCTTCACCCGTTACCGCAAGGAAGAACATATCTATCGCGCCGCCCTTGAGCTGCCGTGGCCCGAGTGGTTCGACGTGAAGAAAACGATTGCGGTGAAGGTGGGTGCGCAGAATGCGCCGCTGAAAAGCCTCAATTTCATCACGCTCAAGATCAAGGACGCGATCTGCGACCGATTTCGCGAAGAAACGCGTGAGCGCCCGAGTGTGGATACCGACACACCGAATGTGCCGATCTATGTTTTCTTCACGGCTGACGCGGCAACTTTTTATCTGGATACCAGTGGAGAGCCGCTGTTCAAGCGGGGCTTCAAGCGCGAGGCAAGCGCGGCATCAATCAAGGAAAACCTGGCCGCCGGGCTGTTGATGCTGTCGGGCTGGAACCCCGGCACACCACTGTTCGACCCGATGTGCGGCGCCGGCACCATCCTGCTCGAAGCCGCTGACATGGCGCTGAATCGCGCACCCGGCCGGGGTCGGCATTTCGCGTTCGAGCATTACCGTGATTTCGATGCCAAGTTGTGGAAACGCATCAAGGCCGAAGCGCAGGCGCAGGAGAAACCGCTGGCGAAGTTGCCTATTTTTGGCGCCGACCAGGATCGCTGGGTGCTCGACAAGGCGCGCAACAATCTTGACGCGGCGGGCTATGCCGAGGCGATTGATCTGGAGGTGTCTGATGCGCTTGAACTGAAAGCGCCGGCGCCGACTGGCACCATCGTCACCAACCCACCCTATGGCGAGCGGATTGGCGAGGCCGAGGAACTGGCCGCGTGGTATCCGCAGCTGGGCGATTGGCTGAAGAAGAATTTCAGCGGTTGGGAGGCATGGATCATTTCGGGTGATCCCCTGCTGCCCAAGTTGTTCGGTCTCAAGGCCAGTCGGCGTATCCCTCTGTTCAACGGCCCGATCGAAACCCGCTTCCTGCAATACAAGATTGTCGCGGGTTCGATGCGGGACAAGCCGGCTGCCGCGCCGTCCTGAGCGCACTCATGCTGACCGCATCCCTACGTCTGACAGGCACGCTCAATGACGGCGCCGAGGTTTATCGCAGCTACTTTCTGGCGGCAGATTTTGGCTCGCACGGCAGCGGTATTTCATCGATTGTTCCTTTGTCACTGGGCGCGCCGATGCCGGACGATGATCATATGGCCGTGAAATACGGGGGCGAGGAAATGGCCCTGAAGGCCGCGGCTGAAGCCATAAAGGCTTTGCCGGGGAATCAGGGTCTGGAAGTCAGGGTCGTTATCAACCCGGAGTAAGGCGGGACACTTTAAACGATATCGAGGTGATCCAGCCCGGCCATCATGTCGCGGCCCTTGGCCTCGTTGCCGTGCAGTTTGATCTGCAGGCGCAGGTCATTGAGGCTGTCGGCGTTCCTGAGCGCATCTTCGTAAGTCACCATCCCCGCTTCGTACAGATCGAACAGCGCCTGGTCAAAGGTCTGCATCCCGAGTTCGCGCGACTTCGACATGATTTCCTTGATCTCGTGGACGTTGCCCTTGAAAATCAAATCCGAAATCAGCGGTGAGTTCAGCAGGATTTCGATTGCGGCAACGCGGCCGGTTGTTCCCTTGCGCGGCAGCAGGCGCTGCGAGATGAAGGATTTGAGGTTCAACGACAAGTCCATCAGCAGCTGGGCGCGCTTTTCGTCGGGGAAGAAGTTGATGATGCGGTCGAGCGCCTGATTGGCGCTGTTGGCGTGCAGGGTCGACAGGCACAGGTGACCGGTTTCGGCAAAGGCGATGGCGTATTCCATGGTCTCGCGGTCGCGGATTTCGCCGATCAGAATGACGTCGGGTGCCTGTCGCAGTGTGTTTTTGAGCGCAGAGAACCAGTTGTCGGTGTCGATGCCGACCTCACGCTGGGTGATGATCGATTTGCGGTGCTCGTGCACATATTCGATCGGGTCTTCCACCGTGATGATGTGATCGCATGCATTCTGGTTACGGTAACCTACCATCGCCGCCAGCGAGGTCGATTTGCCGGTGCCGGTCCCGCCGACGAAGATCACCAGGCCGCGCTTGATCATGGCCACGTCTTTCAGGACCGGTGGCAGGTTCAGGTCTTCCATCTTGGGAATGACCGTGTTGATCGTCCGCATCACGATGCCGATGCGCCCCTGCTGCACGAAGACGTTGACCCGGAAACGCCCTATTTCAGGCGGGCTGATCGCGAAGTTGGATTCGTTGGTGGCTTCAAAATCCTTCCACTGCCGGTCGTTCATGATTGAACGCGCCAGTTCGCTGGTGTGCGCCGGGGTCAGTGTCTGGTTCGACACGGGCGTGATCTTGCCGTCGACCTTGATGGCGGGCGGGAAGCCGGCGGTGAGAAAAAGGTCGGAGGCATTCTTTGCCAGCATCAGGCGCAGCAGGTCGTGGACGGTTTTTTCAGTATTCATGGTCTAGTCCTCAACCCAGGAATGAATCTTTGTTTTGTGCGGCGTTGCGGGCAACACCGGAAGCAATGATGTTGCGCTTCACCAGATCCTGCAGACACTGGTCGAGGGTTTGCATCCCGATATTGCCGCCGGTCTGGATCGACGAATACATCTGTGCGACCTTGCCTTCACGGATCAGGTTGCGGATCGCCGGCGTGCCAATCATGATTTCGTGTGCGGCGACGCGGCCGTTGCCGTCCTTGGTTTTGAGCAGGGTTTGCGAGATCACTGCGCGCAAAGATTCGGACAGCATCGAGCGCACCATTTCCTTTTCCGCCGCCGGAAACACGTCGACGATACGGTCGATGGTTTTTGCTGCAGACGAGGTGTGCAGGGTGCCGAATACCAGGTGGCCGGTTTCAGCCGCAGTCAGGGCGAGGCGGATGGTTTCCAGGTCGCGCAATTCGCCGACCAGGATGACGTCCGGGTCTTCCCGTAGCGCCGAACGCAGGGCGTTATTGAATGACAGGGTATGCGGACCGACTTCACGCTGGTTGATCAGGCATTTTTTGCTCTGGTGCACGAATTCAATCGGATCTTCGACGGTGAGAATGTGGGCGTATTCATTCTCGTTGACGAAGTCCATCATCGCTGCCAAGGTGGTCGACTTGCCTGAGCCGGTTGGCCCGGTGACGAGCACAATACCGCGGGGCTGATTGGCGATTTCCTTGAAAATGGGGGGGCAGTTCAGCTCTTCCAGCGTGAGTACTTTCGACGGAATCGTACGGAACACCGCCCCTGCGCCATTCTGCTGGTTGAACGCGTTGACGCGGAAACGTGCCAACGACGGGATTTCAAACGAGAAGTCGAGTTCCAGCGTTTCTTCGTACACTTTGCGCTGGCTGTCGTTCATGATGTCATACACCATGCGATGGACATCCTTGTGTTCCATCGGTGGCAGATTGATGCGGCGGATATCGCCGTTGACCCGGATCATGGGCGGCAGACTGGCCGAAAGGTGTAAGTCAGAAGCTTTGTTCTTGACTGCAAAAGCCAGCAATTCAGAAATATCCACGCATGCCTCGCTCAGTATTGGATGGGGTTTTAACAGGTAAATATCGCAATAGATAACGGCCCGTAAACGTGCAAACTTGAGCCTTATAATGACACTTCCATATTTGACCCCGGAAAGCCGATTGCATGCTGTGCAGATGCGGATCGCATGCGCAATCAAGGAGGCTGGACGTGAGGGTGCTGCGGTCAGCTTGCTGGCTGTCAGTAAAACCGTCGATGCGGCAGCGGTGCGCGACCTGGCTGCTTGCGGCCAGCGGGAATTTGGTGAAAATTATGTGCAGGAAGCGTTGGGCAAACAGGCGCAATTGGTTGATTTGCCGTTGGTATGGCATTTTATTGGCCCGATTCAAAGTAACAAGACGCGGGCAATTGCCGAAAATTTCAGCTGGGTGCATGGCATTGATCGGCTGAAAATCGCTGAGCGGTTATCCGCCCAGCGGTCGCCCGATTTGCCGCCTCTGCAGGTCTGTATCGAGGTCAATGTCAGTGGCGAAGCCAGTAAGGGGGGGGTTCCGGTTTCAGCGTTGCCCGAACTGGTCGATGCGGTGGCTGCGCTGCCGCGATTACAGCTGCGTGGCTTGATGGCGATTCCTGCTCCGGTGGTGGACAGGGATGCGCAGCGCACCGAGTTTCGGCAAGTTCGCTTGGCTTTCGATGCCCTGAATTCACGTGGACACACCCTCGACACCTTGTCTATGGGGATGTCAGCTGACCTGGAAGCAGCCATACTGGAGGGGGCGACGATTGTGCGCATCGGAACAGCATTATTTGGCGAGAGGATCAAGCAGCATGCATAAAATCAGTTTTATCGGCGGCGGCAACATGGCTGCAGCCATCATTGGCGGCCTGGTTGCCAGCGGCATCCAGCCCACAGACATCGAAGTGGTGGAAATCAATGCCGATGCGCGGGCCCAACTGGCTGCGCGCTTCGGCGTGGTCACGCATTCGGATGTGTCGCAGGCGCGGTTACATGCCCTGATCGTGCTGGCAGTGAAACCACAAATCCTGCCTCAGGTGGCAGCCATGATGTCATCCAAGTTGGCCGGACAATTGGTGGTCTCAATCGCAGCCGGGGTTCGGGTCGCGGACCTTTCTCGCTGGTTGGGGGGGCACGAACGCATCGTCCGCGCCATGCCCAATACCCCCGCGCTGGTGCAGGCCGGGATGACGGGCTTGTTTGCACCTGCAGCGGTCAGCCTTGATGCACGATCACAAGCCGAAGCGGTGTTGCGTGCCGTGGGGGGCGTGGTGTGGGTAGAGGAAGAGCCGCAACTGGATGCGGTGACGGCGGTTTCCGGTAGCGGTCCGGCGTATGTTTTTTATTGCATCGAAGCGCTGGAAGCCGCTGCGGTCGCACAAGGCCTGCCCCCGGCCACGGCGCGTCAACTGGCACTGCGCACATTTTTTGGTGCGGCCAAACTGGCATTGGAGTCGGGTGAGGAACCGGGCGTGCTGCGCGCACGCGTAACCTCCAAAGGCGGCACCACCGAACGCGGCGTTGAAGCGCTGGAGTCGGCAGCGGTCAATCTCGCCATAGGCCAGGCGGTGGAAGCCGCGAGCCGTCGGAGCGCTGAGTTGGGTGACGAACTGGGGCGACTTGCATGATTTCAGGTGCGCTGGCCTTCCTGCTGCAAACAGTGGGCAATCTGTTTGTGATTGCCGTGCTGTTGCGTTTCATGATGCAACTGTTCCGGGTGCCGTTCCGCAATCCCTTTGCCGAATTCATCGTGGCCATCACCGACTTCGCGGTGAAGCCGCTGCGCCGTTTGGTGCCGGGCCTGTTTGGCCTGGATTGGGCCTGTGTGCTGCTTGCACTGCTGGTCGAGGTGGCGGTGGTGATCGCCATCTACTGGCTCAATGGCTACCCCTTCGCGTTGGCAGGGAGCGCTGTGTGGTCGGTTATGCTCGGTTTGGGGGGGGTGCGGTTGTTGAGCCTCACGGTGTATCTGATTATCGGCCTCACTCTGGTCCGGGCGGTATTGTCCTGGGTGAACGCCAATACACCGCTGGTGCCCGTGGTGTATGCCTTGTCGGAGCCGTTTCTGCGGCCGTTGCGACGCTTTATCCCGATGATTTCAAACGTGGACCTGACGCCGCTGGTGTTGTTTATCCTGTGTCAGCTGGTTCTGATGGTGCCGATTCTGGCAATGGAGCGGGCGCTGCTTGCCGCACTCTGAAGCGCCGCTTTGGGCGCAACGCCACGGCGGGGAGTGGCGGCTGGACCTGCATGTGCAGCCGGCGGCCAGGCTGACCGCTGCGGTTGGTGAACACGGCGGGCGGCTGAAACTAAAGATTGCCGCACCCGCTGTCGATAACAAAGCGAATGCGCATCTGTTGGCCTGGTTGGCTGCGCAATGGGAAGTGCCCAGGTCAGTGGTGCGTCTGGTTAGAGGAGAGACTGTCCAGACAGAAAACCGTGGCGGTGTGCAGTGTCGACAAACCTTGGCGGGTGCTTGTTTAATGGCTATCGCAAAAATCAATAAAACATGAGTATCCATCTGGAACAGGAAGTTGCCGACTACAGCGAGCGGCGCATGAAGCTGGCGACAGCGATCACGGACTATGCCGACTGGCTGGATCGCCAGCATGGCATTGATGCCGAACGCACCCTGCGGCTGGCCGATACGGCATCAACCCTGCGGCAAGACAAGTTGGTGGTCGCCTTTGTTGCCGAGTTTTCGCGCGGCAAGACCGAACTGATTAACGCCCTGTTTTTTGCTGACCATGGGCAGCGTCTGCTCCCCTCCGATGCAGGGCGCACCACCATGTGCCCGACCGAACTGTTTTCAAATAAGGACGAGTCGCCCTGCCTGAGCCTGCTGCCGATCGAGACACGCCGCCGCAGTGAATCGTTGGCACACCTCAAGCGCATGCCGATCGAGTGGTGTCGAGTGAGCCTGGACCCGGAAGATCCGCGTCAGCTGCAGGAAAGCCTGAAAAAATTGACCGAAACCAAACCGATGGCAGCGGTTGACGCCATTGAAATGGGCCTGTGGAATGGTGACGACCCGAGTGAGCGTCACCAGTTGCGCGCTGACGGCACGGTGGATGTGCCGGCCTGGCGCTACGCCACCGTCAACTACCCCCACCCCTTGTTGCAGGCGGGGCTGTCCATTCTGGATACGCCCGGGCTCAATGCCCTGGGTGCAGAGCCGGAGCTCACGTTATCCGTTATTCCCAATGCGCATGCGGTGATGTATCTGCTGGCGATGGATACCGGGGTGACGCGTTCGGATCTGGAAATCTGGCAAAAGCACGTTCATCGCCACGCCAATTACCACGTGGCCGTACTGAACAAGGTCGACATGCTGTGGGATGAATTGAAGAGTGATTCCGAGGTGCAAGCCACCATCGAGCGGCAGATGGAAGAAACAGCCCGTGTGCTGAAACTGCCACGCAGCCGCGTGTTCGCCGTGTCTGCGCAAAAAGCACTGGTAGCAAAAGTGCGCGGCGATGCCGAGTTGCGGGTGCGTTCAGGGATTGAATCGCTGGAGTATCTGCTGGCACACCAGGTGATCCCGGCACGGCGAGACATGTTGTATCACGCGGTGAATCACGAGGTGAACGTCCTGCTCGAAGGGAGCCGTGCGGACATGGTTGCCCGCATCAAGCGCAGCAGCGACGATTTGATTCAGCTGACCCAGCTTTCCGGAAAAAACCGTGAGCTGGTCGAGCAGGCTCGGGCCACATTGCAGCTCGAAAAAGACAGCTACGACGCCACCGCCAGCCAGTTTCGCGCCACCCGAAAAATGCTGAAGGCGCAGGGCGAGCATCTGTTGATGCATCTCTCGGACGATACGTTGGGCGTCATTTGCAAGTCGGGCCGTGCGGCCATGGAAGCCAGTCTGACCACCCGCGGCCTGACCGGGGGTATCCGCCAATTGAGTGAACAGATGAGTGGGCGCCTGCAACAGGCAACCCTTCAGGCGGACAACATGCTGGATGCGTTGGACCAGGCTTATTCGCGCTTCCACACCAAGCATAATCTTCCCAGGATGCAGGTTCCCAGGCTGGATTTAGGCGCTTATCGCAATCGGCTACAGGGCTTGATGCGTGAAACCGAGGCTTTTTGTAAAGATCCTGCCAATCTGATGCTGGAAAAGCGTTTCATGATCCGGCGCTTTTATGCGGGCCTGGCCGTCGAGGCGCGCAAGGCATTCAATCTGGCACGGCTCGAAGCCGAACGCTGGTTGCGGATCGCGCTTGATCCCGTCATGACCCGTATACGCGAACATAAACAGTATCTCGATACCCGTCTGGACAACCTGAAGCGGATACTGGAAAACATGGGTACGCTGAAAAACCGCATGGCGCGGGTCAAGGATGAAATCGGTGCATTACGCAACGAAAAAGCCGAATTGACACGCATCGTCGCGCAATTCTCCGCCTGACGCGGGTCCTGTGACCTGACGCGCTTACGGGTCAGGTGTTGAGACGATTCAACAACCCCGCTGTTTTATCCGGATCGGTATTTTTCAGCAGGCGCTGGATGGTTGGCGACAACTCTTCCAGATGCGATTTCAGAATCTGCTGCTTGACCTGCAGCAGGCTGGCGGGCTGCATTGAAAACGACCTTAAACCCAGTGCCAGCAAGAGTCGCGTCAGCGATGGGTCGCCTGCCATCTCGCCGCAAACAGACACCGGCTTGCCGAGTTTTGCACCGGCACGTATGGTGTGCTGAATCAGGTGGAGCACCGCTGGATGCAGCGGATCGTACAAGTGCGCGACGCTGTCATCCGCACGGTCGATCGCAAGCGTGTACTGGATCAGGTCATTGGTGCCGATCGATAGAAAATCCAGCTGTTCGGCAAAAAACCCTGCCGAGAGTGCGGCTGCCGGTACTTCAATCATGCCGCCGACAGGGAGGTTCTCGTCAAATTTCAGTCCGTCTTTCCGCAATGAAGTGCGCGCTTCTTCGATGCGCAGCAGGGTTTGTCGAAGCTCGTTAAAACTGACCAGCATGGGGATCAGCATACGGATCTGACCATGTTGCGATGCCCGCAAAATCGCGCGTAGCTGGGTGTGAAACAGCCCGGGTTCGGCCAGGCACAAGCGGATTGCGCGCAGGCCCAGTGCTGGATTGTCTGCTACGGTGTGACCCCAGGGTGCCTGTTTGTCGGCTCCCAGATCCAGGGTCCGGATGGTGACCGGCTTGCCATCCAGGGCTTCGGCCACCGCTTTGTAGGACTCGTATTGTTCGTCTTCGCTGGGTAAATCGTCGCGATTCAGGAACAGGAACTCGCTGCGGAACAAACCCACGCCGTGTGCCCCGGCTGTTTTCACCGCATCCACGTCCTGCAGCAATTCAATGTTCGCCATCAGTTCGATCGGGGTGCCATCGAGCGTGGCGGATTTGCTGGTTTTCAGCCGCTTCAGCTTGTCGGTATCGATGCGCCACTGGTTTTGCCGCAACCGGTATTCGGTCAGAACCGACTCGTCCGGATTGACGATCACGACGCCATCGCGGCCATCGACAATCAACAGGTCGTGATCGCGGATCAACCCCCGCGCATTGTGCAAGGCCATGACTGACGGCATCGCCATGCCGCGCGCCAGAATTGCCGTGTGGGAGGTGGAGCCCCCCAGGTCGGTGATGAAGGCAGCGAAGTGCACGTTCTTGAACAACACCATGTCGGCCGGCGACAGTTCGTGCGCGACCAGGATGCGCTCGACATCGAAGTCGATATCCAGCGGCACGTGGCTGGGGTGGCCGGTCAGCACTTTCAACACCCGCTGCACCACTTGCACGACGTCTTCCTGGCGGCTGCGCAGATAGGCGTCGTCGATTTCCTCGAAGCGCGCCACCAGTGCGTCCATCTGCTGCGCCAGCGCCCACTCGGCGTTGCATTGTGTTTCGCGGATCAGGCGCTTGGGCTCTTCGGCGATCATCGAATCGCCAAGGAACATCAGGTGCATATCCAGAAACACCGAAAGCTCTGCCGGAGCATTGGGCGGAATATGGCTGCGCAAGATCTCGAGTTCGGCACGCGTGGTGTGGATTGCGTCTTCAAAACGCGCGAGCTCGTCTTTGATGTACTTTTTCTCGAGCATGTACTGCGGCACTTCAACGCGCGCGCTGGACGCAAGATGGGCATAGCCGATGGCGATGCCGCCGGAGACGCCGATTCCATGCAGGGAAAAGCTCACAGTTCCTCCCCGAATCCGCTGGTAATCAAACCGGCCAATGCGTCAATCGCTTCCTGCTCGTCTTCGCCGTTGGTTTCCAGCGTGACCGTGCTGCCTTTGGCGGCAGCCAGCATCATCACGCCCATGATGCTTTTGGCATTGATGCGACGGCCATTGCGCGCCATGAACACATCGCTCTTAAAGCTGGAGGCCAATTGGGTCAATTTTGCCGAGGGGCGCGCATGCAACCCCAGTTTGTTGGTGATTTCAACGTCCCGTTGCTGCATGGCACATGGTCTCGGAAATATGGTTAATGCTGTTGCGCCCGCCTTCGACAATTTTTTCGATAAGCTGGGGCAGCGGCAGGGAATCGCGATAGTTCAGCGCCTTGATCAGCATCGGCAGATTGACACCGGATATGCCTTCGATGTGGGCGGGTTCTAGCAGCCGGCACAAGGTGTTGCTGGGGGTGGCGCCGTACACATCGGTCAACACCAGGATGCCGTCGCCTTCGTCCAGTTCGGCCAGGCGCGATTGCAAGGCCTTCTGGCGCTCGTCCGGATCGGCATGGCCGATGAAATCCAGGGTGGCGAGTTTTTCTGGACGCTGGCCCAGCACGTGCGCAGCGCAGTCGACCAGACTGTCGGCGAGCGAACCGTGAGCGACGATGAGGATGCCTATCATTGGATAAAGGTCAGGCTAAAAGCAGCATTCTAGCGAAGACGGGCCGTCATCGCAGGCGAGGCATGAATTTGACCGCTGGCGTCCACTGCGAGGTAGGTGGCGATGTCCATGCGGACGGCATGTTGCGCCAGATGTTCGGCGCCGTCGATGAACAGGGGTTTTGATAGCGCATCCGAGCGGGTGCCGGCGCGTTTTCCCGCCACCAGAACCGTGACCGATTGCATGCCTGTTGCAGGCCTGCCGGTGCGCGGGTCGATCAAATGGCTGTAGCGCTGCCCGGACACTTCAAAATAGCGCTGGTAATCGCCCGATGTGCCGATCGCCTCGCCGTCGCGCAAATCCAGTGTGGCCAGCGTGCCCGCTTGGCGCGGATGCTGGATACCCACCCGCCAGGGACGCTTGCCGTGCGTGCCCAGCGCGATCACATTGCCACCAATGTTGACCAGTGCGTTATGAATGCCCTGCGCTTTGAGTATGCGCACCGCTTCATCGAGGGCGACGCCCTTGGCGTAGCCGCCGAGGTCCAGTTGCACCGTCGGGTTGTCGCTCCAGACGGCGTTTTGTTCGATATGCAGATCACGCATGCGCGGCGCATCTTTCACCCGGCGTGCAATGGCGGCAGCATCCGGCACGCGTGGCTGCGGCGCATCGGAATGAAACCCCCACAGCGCGATCAGGCCGCCTATGGCCGGATTGAACAAATCGCCGGATTGGGTGGACAGCGCTTGCGCATCGTGCAGCATCGCAGCCAGTTCGGGTGAAACAGGGGCACGTTGACCCTGGGCCAGGGCCGTGTTGAGGCGTGACAGCTCACTGGGTTGCCACGCGTGCAGGCTGCGGTGCAGCGTATCGAAGCGTGCCAGCACCGCGGTCAGCGCGCGTTGGGCCTGCGCCTCGGGCGCGCCGTAGACACTGACTTCCACCAGGGTGCCAAACACATAGGCTTGCTGCTGCACCAGCGGAGGAGGGCTGCACGCAGCCAGTCCCCAAAGCAGCATCAGGCCGAGGCCGTACTGCGCTGACCTGATCAGTGCACTCAGCTTCAAATGTGTATGCTGTTTGAACAATTGCGCTCGATGGCCGCGATGAATTGCGCCGCCACATCGTGGCCGCTTTGCGCGGCGATTTCCTGAAAGCCGGTTGGACTGGTGACATTGATCTCGGTGAGATGGTTGCCGATGACATCGAGCCCGGCGAGGAAAATGCCCTGGTCGCGGGCCCAGGGGGCGATGGTCTCGGCGATGATCAGGTCACGTGCGGACAAGGGTTGTGCGCGTGCGGTGCCACCTGCAGCGAGATTGCCGCGGGTTTCACCGGCTTTGGGTATGCGCGCCAGCGCCCACGGTACCACTTCGCCGTTGATCAGCAGGATGCGCTTGTCGCCCTCACTGATGGCGGGCAAATAGCGCTGGGCCATGATGGCGCGGCACCCGTGCTGGGTGAGGGTTTCCAGAATCGCATTGCGGTTGGGGTCGGCCAAGGTCAGGCGGAAAATGCCGCTGCCGCCCATTTCGGTCAGCGGCTTGACGATGATGTCGAGGTGCTCATCAAGAAATGTGTTGATGAGCGCCGCGTCAGCACTCGCCAGGGTTGGCGTGATGAAGCGTGGGAAGTTGAGAATCGCCAGTTTTTCATTGAAGTCGCGTAAACACGATGGACGATTCAGCACACGTGCGCCGTTGGCCTCGGCGACGCTCAACAGGTGCGTGGCGAGCAGATAGTCGGTATCTACCGGCGGGTCGGTACGCATCACCACGGCGTTGAAATCTTTCAACGTGAAGGTGTCAGTGTGGAGTATGGAATACCAGTCGTCGTCGTTGCGTACTTCAAGCGTGGCACAGGCAGTGCGTGCGTACCCATCCTGAATAAACAGCTGGCGTGCTTCGGTGGTGCAGACGGTATGACCCCGTGCCGCCGCTGCACGCATCATCGCGACCGAGCTGTCCTTGTAGGCTTTGAGACCAGAGAGGGGGTCGATGACGAAGAGCAGTTTCATGCGGTTTCGTTCAAGGCGTCGTCAAGTTCGATGCTGGCTGCCAGCATCGCCAGTCGGGCGATCACGCCATAGGCGTAAAAGCGGTTGGGGCTGGCATCAGGGTTGGCGCTGCGGTCAGGCATCACGCAGGTGTCGTCAAATGCCAGCGGCACGAAATGCATGCCGGGACTGTTGAGATTTTCGTCCGCACCGCGCCCGGTGTGCACGCGGTAAAACCCGCCGACGACAAAGTTGTCGAGCATGTAGACCACCGGCTCGGCGACGGCGCCGTTGATGCTTTCAAACGTGTAAACGCCTTCCTGGATCAGCACCTCGCTGAACGCAAGGCCTTCCTTGCCAACCGCCATCTTGTTGCGCTGCTTGCGGTTAAGCTCGCGCACGTCATCCGGCGATTTCACCGTCATGATGCCCATGCCGTAAGTGCCGGCGTCGGCCTTGACGATAACGAAGGGCGGTTGGTCGATGCCGTATTCATCGTATTTGATGCGGATTTTGTCCAGCATGTCGCCGACCTTTTCGGCCAGGCAGTCTTCACCTTGCCGCGCCTGAAAATCGATCTTGCCGCACTGATTGAAGTAGGGGTCGATCAGCCAGGGGTCAATGTCCACCAGTCGTGCAAATTCACTGGCGATATGTTGATAGGCGGCAAAATGGCGTGACTTTCGGCGTGTCGCCCAGCCCGCGTGCAGCGGCGGCATGATGTTTTGCTCGATACCTTGCAAAATTTCCGGCACGCCAGCTGATAGATCATTGTTGAGCAGCACTGCGCAGGGATCGAACCCTTCAAGCCCGATGCGATCGCCTTTGCGCACCAGGGGTTCGAGCGTCAGCCGGCCGCCAGCTGGAAGTTCCAGCGTGGTGGGTTCGGTAATTTCAGGTATCAGCGTTCCGATACGAACGACCAGCCCGGTCTGCCGCAGGATGTGGGCGAGCACAGCGACGTTCTGCAGATAGAAGGTGTTGCGCGTGTGATTCTCGGGGATCAGCAGCAATCGCTTCGCATCGGGGCAGATTTTTTCCACTGCGCCCATCGCTGCGTGAATCGACAGCGACATGAACGAGGGGTTGAGGTTGTTGAAACCGCCCGGGAACAGATTGGTGTCGACGGGTGCCAGCTTGAAGCCCGCATTGCGGATATCAACCGAGGTGTAAAACGGCGCGGCTTGTTCTTTCCATTGCTGGCGGAACCAGTGCTCGATGGTCGGCTGCGAGTCGAGCAGGCGTTTTTCCAGGGCCAGTAACGGGCCGGTGAGTGCAGTAGTGAGGTAAGGGACCATAGAATAGCGGGCTTCCAAGAGTTTTCTCATTTTAGGCCAAGCCAGATGTTTGACATCGTTTTGTTTCAACCCGAAATACCGCCCAACACCGGCAACCTCATCCGACTGGCGGCCAATACCGGCTGCCGCCTGCATTTGATTGAGCCGATGGGTTTTGATCTCAGTGACAAACAGGTCGCCCGGGCTGGGCTGGATTATCACGACATGGCATCGGTGCAAGTGCATGCAGACTGGGATGCAGCGAGGCGGGCTTTGCCAGATCGGCGCTGGTTTGCGCTGACCACCAAGGGCAGCACACGCTATGCCGATATCGAATTCCAGGCGGGTGACGTGTTGCTGTTTGGGCCCGAGTCGCGCGGTTTGCCGCCCGACATTCTGGTGCAATTCGACTCGGGGCACCGCCTGCGATTGCCGATGTTGCCGGGTTCACGCAGCATGAATCTGTCCAATGCTGTCAGCGTGGTTGTGTTTGAAGCCTGGCGACAAATTGGATTTTCGGGCGGTGCGTAAATCAAAAGTTTGATTGGAGTTGTTGTGATCAATCGGGATCGATCGTGACTGCGCGCTCTGTCTCGGAAGATGCCGAGACAGAGCGCGCAGCTTGAGGGGAGACCTCGCTCACGATAGTCCCCGATGAAGCACTTCGAGATCATGCGGAGCTGGCATCAAGCCAGCCCTCCAGTAGTCATTTCTCGATCTGGCGAACAGTGATGCGTGCCACCGGATTGCGCCAGTCATATTCGGAAGGTTCCAGGCTACCGATACCGTGTATGCCGGCGTGGATATGCACGAAGCCTTCGCCGCCTGCGTCAGGCGAAACACCCTGGCCTCCACAATGCGGCCCCGGGATGTTGTCGCACAGCTCATCGTTGGGCTCGCTGCCCGCGTCATGACCATTGGACAGGTAGGTCAACACCTGTTTGTTCCTGGGCAGGGGGACGTCGGTTATGCCAATGAAACCGTCGTTAGTGGGGAGCATCATGGCGGCGAGGCTCAAGTGATTTGAACTCCCCAGCGAAGCAACCTGGATCGTGACCGTCTGCCCTGCCGCAAGTGCCCCGGGACTGGATGCAGTGCTTGCCTTAGGGGTTGCATTGATCATGGTGGCCAAAGGTCCCGTATCGCCGCCCTCGGCCATGGTTGAGAGGGCTGCGCTGGCGGGTTGCCCCAGGTTGTAAATGCGATGGCCTGGCTGATGGGTCGCGACCATGATGGGCGTAAAGAGGATTCCGCGCGTCAGGTTGGTGATGCTGACGGCGTAAGTACGCGTGTCATCGTCCGCAACTGCGGAAAACACGGGGGCAGCAGCCAGCAAGCCAACGACCAGTCTGCTGATAAGCGTGGTGCGATTCATAAAATCTCCTTCTCTTCGGATTGAATGCAGGACGGAGCATCTCCGTTCTGGCGGGATGAGACCGCGCCGCGCACTGGAAGCTGCCAGCAGCACTTGCGTTGGGTCTGCGGCTTAGTCGAGAAGGCGTGGAGAACTTTACATTTATTTTTTTATTCGGTGCCGGGACCTGGCGTGGGTTTGGGTCCGTGTTTGTCCAAGAGGCTTTTCCCGGAGCGGGTTGGCCGCATCAGCCGGGGGATCATGGGCCCGTGAAAATGACCAGGGGTTGCCAGAGCGGTTTTCGCAACCGGCAATATTGGGGGAGGTGCGATTCTTGGGCGTCAGCCGGAATCCGGAGTGCGCCGGGATTGACGCCTCCGAACAGCCGCAGGAAATCGGTGCTAACCGGCACCGATGTTTGGTTTTGACTGGCCCCGCGTGGATGGGTTGTCCGGATTTTTTGGTTTGGTTGTGGTCAGTTTTGCTTAAGCGCGGGCGTTGGCGTTGGCGCGCAGACTTCCACACGGTTGCGGCCGGATGCCTTCGCCAGATAAAGACATAGATCAAGATTTTTCATCAGGCCATCAGCGTTGTCCCCTGGCTTATATTCCGCCACGCCGAAGCTGCAGGTGACTTGTCCAACATCGGGAAACGGCTGATTTTCCAGCGTCATGCGCAACTTTTCGGCGAGTAGGTGGGCGGCGTTGAGGTCGCTGCCCGGCATCAGAACAATGAACTCCTCTCCACCCCAGCGTGCGAACAGGTCAGTTGTTCGGATCGAGCCGCCCACAGCTCCGGCCAACTGGGCCAGCACCTGATCGCCTGTCTGGTGGCCGAAGGTGTCGTTGACGCGCTTGAAGTGATCGATGTCAAACAAGATGAGCGAGAGGGGGCTGGAGTGCCGCGCCGCGCGATTGATCTCGTGTTCAAGCGCTTCATCGAAATGCCGCCGGTTGCAAATTCCGGTCAGGGTGTCGGTGGTAGCAAGTTGCTTGAGCCGCTCCTCGGTTTTTACGCGCTCGGTCGCATCGCGCACGATGCCCACTGCGTTCCATTGATCCCGCAACTTGAAGGATGAAAGCGAAATGTCCACCGGAAATTCATCGCCATTACGGTGTTTTGCCTGCAGTGTTGTCGTCTTGCCGATCGCCGGCCCTTGCCCTGATGTGACGAAACGCGAGAATCCTGCATGGGCCCGTTCAAGATCGCGCTCAGGAACGATCAGGTCATGCAAGTTCATTCCGACGGCTTCGGCCTCGGTGTAGCCAAATATCTGTTCTGCTGCCGGGTTCCAGTACGTCACCAGGCCGGCAGCATCGATCAGGATGACCGCATCCTGCGCTGCGTGGGTAATGCTGCGCAGCACCTCTTCGCGTTCGGCCAATTCACGGGTTCGTGTCTGGACCAACTGCGCCAGTTCGTCGCGGCTGCGTTCGAGCACGAGTTGGGCTTGTTTGATAGCGGTGATATCGGTACGCACCGATACATACCGGCTGGGCAAGCCATCCTCGCCCACAAAGGGGAGTATCGTCGATGCCACCTTATAGAACGAGCCATCCTTGCGTCGATTGCATATTTCGCCGTGCCAGACTTTTCCGCTGCTGATCGTGGCCCAGAGATCGTCGTATAAAGCATCTGGATGCTGACCGGATTTGAGCAGGCGATGGTTCTGGCCCAGCAACTCCGCGCGCGAATACTGGCTCACTTCGCAAAACTTGTCGTTCACCGCGGTGATGTTTCCGTGCGCATCGGCGATGCTTAGGATGTTGTGTTCATCCAGGGCCAGCTTTTGGAATGCAAGATCCTGGTTCGATTCGTGCAGCTGTACGTTGGTGTCAGCCAGACGAGCGACCAGGCTGCTCATTTTGCGGGTTACCCAAACAAAAATGCCCCATGTCAGCAGCACGCCGGCCAGCCCGCCAATCATAAACAGCACGGTGGCACGATTCTGGGCGTTATGTCCGGCCGTGGCGTGTTCGCGCGTGCTGGCAATCGCATCGTCAAGCAACGCGGTCAGCGTATGCATCACCTGATTTTGCGCCGGAATGACATGGTCAATCATCAGCTGCTCGGCATCGGCGCGTTGCCCTGTTTTCAGAAGTTCGATGACGCGTTCCTGCAGCGGCAGGACCACTGCAATTTGCGCGCGCTGTTGCGCCAGCAGAGTACGTTCATTCTGGGTGAGCGTGAGTGGTTCCAGCTTCGCGCGCGCTACGCTGAAAGCCGCTGCCAGCGTGTAAAAACGCTGGATCTCGCTATCCTGTACGAATGGATCATCCGTATGTGCCGCCGCGACCAGCGCGAACATCCGGTCGCGTGAGGCAAGCTGCATCTGGTGGAGCAACTCCACCGCCACCTGTTCGTTGGAAATGATTTTATCGATTACCCGGTTACCCATTTCGACCCGCCAAAAGCTCAGCGCCGTGATCAGCACGATCACGGCCATGATCGCGCCAAACCCCCAGCGCATGAGGCGTGGTGTGAAACGCCGTGTTTCGGCAAGGTCAGGAAGGGGAGGGGTCGATTGGTTGAGCATGTGGATGTATTGCGTGCTTTCTGAGAAACGGCTGTTTCACCCGTTTCATGAGGGGTAGAAGTGTAAAGATTTATGCGTACAGATTGAAGTTATTCCACATTCAGGGTCGGGCTGTGCAGCCCTGTCGCTTACCGGCCGTTCGCAACCGAAGCTGCGCTATGTAATGGTTCGCAGGCCGCTTGAGTTTGCGCCGGGGCGTGGCATTCGGATTGGGGCAAGCCCCCATTGGCCATACGGCCTTCCCTCAGAACTCCGCCTTGATTTCCCGGTTCAGCAGGGCATCGACCGCCTGGGCGGGCGGCAGGCCTTCAAACAGGGTTTGGCAAACTGCACGGGTAATCGGCAGGTCGACGCCCAATTCGTTGGCGAGCGCGGCCACTTCAGGCGCGGTGGTGACCCCCTCGGCAACATGGCCGAGTTCAGCCAGGATGGTGTCGAGCGGCTGGCCGCGCGCGATACGCAGGCCGACCTGGCGATTGCGTGAGAGATCGCCGGTGGTGGTGAGGATGAGATCGCCGAGGCCGGACAAGCCCATGAAGGTTTCAAAGCGGCCGCCGAGCTGGACACCGAGGCGGGTCATTTCGGCCAGCCCTCTTGTGATGAGCGCGGCGCGGGCATTGTGGCCGAGCTGCAGACCGTCGCAAATGCCGGCGGCAATGGCGATGACGTTTTTAAGCGCGCCGCCTACCTCAACCCCGACGACGTCGTCGTGCGCATAGATGCGCAGTCGCTGGCCTGACAGCGCCCCAGCCAGACGTTGTGCAAGCGCACTGTCGTGCGAGGCCAGCGTGAGTGCGGTGGGGTAGCCCTGTGCGACTTCCTGCGCAAAACTGGGGCCGGATAGCACCCCCACTGCCAAGTGCGCAGGCAACAGTTCGGCAACCAGTTGATGCGGCAGTTTGCGGTTGCCGGGCTCGAAGCCTTTGCACACCCAGATCAGGGGCGGCAGGGTCGGGTGGGTGGCCAGTGCTGCCAGGGTGGCGCGCAGGCCGCCGGTGGGGACGGCGATCACCAGCAGCTCGGCATCTGCTACAGCGCTGTCGAAATCGGCATTGAAGCGCAGCGTGTCGGGCAGCGTGCAGGTGGGCAGGTATGGGGTGTTGATGCGGTTCTCGCGCATGGCGTCGAGGTCGGCTGCGTTGCGCCCCCACAGGGTGACGTCATGATGCGGTGCCCAGCTGGCGGCCAGGGCGGTGCCCCAGGCGCCTGCCCCCAGCACCGCAAGCTTCATCGGCGCTGCATTCATCTTAATTTCCTCACCACAGAGACACAGAGATCACAGAGGAAAAACAAAGCGTTGCAATGCCAAACTGGGTCACCCGGTGGGTGATAGCCAGTCAACCGACAAGTTATTGATCTCTTGCCTTTCTCTGTGCCTCTGTGTCTCTGTGGTTCAACTGTGTTTTTCAGGTTCATTTACCCCAGGCCTCGTGTGCGGGCAGCCAGCCGGT
The DNA here is from genome assembly GCA_031426835.1 of Thiobacillus sp. GTDB lineage: Bacteria > Pseudomonadota > Gammaproteobacteria > Burkholderiales > Thiobacillaceae > Thiobacillus. The sequence continues at coordinate 21,306 of JASJPF010000034.1, read as the reverse complement.
GAGGCCATCGGCATGCTTGACCGGCAGCCAGCCGAAGGCATTGGCGTCACCGGTGACTTCGAGCAGCACGCCGCGACCAGCGCGAAACGCGATGTCGGCGTCGGGGCGCGGCTGTTGCCGGATGGCGCTGGACTCGGTTTTGACCATGACGCTTCGGGGTCCGCCCAGTGCTGCATTCTCGACCCACGCCAGACGTCCGCTGTGGTCCCGCACCTTGACCCAGGCCTGGGTGTCGACCACCACTTCGAGCGGCAGGCCGCTGCCCGCAATGGCAACCTTGCCCGCTGCAGTCGAAGGCGCATCGTAGAGCAGAACCGCACGGCTGGTGGTGCGGTATTCGAGTGCGCTGGCCGGGAGGGCAAGCGCGAGCGACAAGCCGGCGAGGAGTAAGCGTAATGTCAACGGTAGGGTCAAAGAACCGGCTTCAATGCGTTTGTTCGGGCGCGGCTGCTTGCTGCTGGGCCTGGTGCTGCAGGAACAACGCTTCGAAATTGACCGGGTTCAGGATCAGCGGCGCGAAGCCGGCACGCGTGATCACGTCAGACACGGTTTCACGCAGATACGGGAACACGATGTTGGGGCAGCCTATGCCCAGCACCATCGGCAATTGATCCTGCGGCACGTTCTGGATCTGGAAAATGCCACCCTGGGTACACTCGACCAGGAACATGACCTTGTCGGCTACTTTGGCCGTCACCGTGACCGTGATGCTGCAGTGGTACAGGTCTTCGTTGAGCGCGTGGCTCTCGCTCGACATGTTCACATCCATCTGCGGCGCTTCGCGTTCCAGATAAATCGCGGGTGCGTTGGGTACTTCGACCGACAGGTCCTTGACGTAGAGTTTTTCGATCGTAAATACGGGTTGCTGTTCTTCAGCCATGATGTCTCCCTGAACAAGAAAACCGGAGCCTGCGCTCCGGGAATGGTGGGCATTTTACACGCGCTTATTGAATCCCTTGTGACGTGGCAGACCATTGAAGCCTATTCGGGAGTCGCGTTTGTACGAGAAAGGCCTGGATGCAAGGCGCGCGACGAAGGTCGTGGTTATTCCACGATGCCGAGGAGCGCAACGCCGCAGACGGGCCTTTCTCGTACAAACCCTTCGGGACGTGGCTTTCCGGGCGGTCTGCTTTGTCGCGCCGCTTGCGAAGGAAATGACCCTTCGTCGCCCGGCGCTTCGCGCATCCCATCCCGGAAAGCCGCGTCGCGGCCCCGAATAGGGCTTCAATGGTCTGCTAGCCAGCGTTTCAGCGCATGGGCTTCCATTGCGCCCGATGTGCGCGCCACTTCAGTGCCATTTCTGAACAAAATCAAACTGGGGATGCCCTTGATGTGGTGACGCATCGACACCTGAGGATGCGCTTCAGTATCAACCTTGGCAAACCGCACCCGTGTGTTCATTTCGGCGGCTACCTGCTGGAATATCGGCCCCATCATTTTGCAGGGCCCGCACCACTCCGCCCAGAAATCAACCAGTACCGGCAGTCCGGCACGCGCGATAAAGCGGTCGAAGTTGTCGGCGGTCAGGTCTATCGGTTTTCCGGGCAGCAGCGGCGCGCTGCATTTGCCGCATTTTGGGGTGTTTTCAAGGCGATCATCCGGTACGCGGTTGATGGCGAGGCATTGAGGGCAGGCGAGTTCCATCGGGTATCCTTGAAGCGGGGTTGCTACCTCAAGTGGGGGCGGCGCGCCGAAAAATCAAGCGCGCCAATATTAGACGGCTGGCTCGTGTTGAATCAATCAGGCAGCCAGCATCGGCACCAGCTTGCCAGCGGCGTCGAGCGCCGAGGTGTCATCGAAGCCCCCGATATGCGTATCGTTGATAAACACTTGCGGCACGGAACGGGCACCGCCCGAGCGTGCGATCATTTCAGCCTGTTTGGCCGGGTCGAGATCGATGCGGATTTTTTCGATTTCGGTGACGCCGCGGCTTTTGAGCAAACGCTCGGCAGCGGTGCAATAAGGGCAGACTGCGGTGCAATACATTACGACTTTGGCCATGGGGGATTCCTTGTGTTGATTACTTGGCGACGGGCAGGTTGGCGCGTTCCCACGCGATGATGCCGCCCGCCTGGTTGAACACGGTTTCGAAACCGGCTTTTTTCAGCATGCCACAGGCGCGCGCAGAGCGTTGGCCGCTACGACAGGTCACCAGGATGGGTTTGTTCTTGTGCTTGTTGAGTTCCTGGATGCGGCTGCTGAGCTTGCCGAGGGGGATGTGCTTGGCCTTGGGGATGTGTCCGGCGGCAAACTCCTTGTCTTCGCGCACGTCGAGAATCAGCGCGTCGTCGTTAAACAGGCGCGTGGCTTTCAGGGTGTCGGCCTGCTCAATGCCTGACAGCCTGCTGCCGAGAAACGACCAGGCCAGCATGCCGCCAGAAACGACAGCCAGTGACACCAGCATCCAGTTGTCCTGCAGAAATTGTGTATCCATGTGGCTTTCTCCTCACAGGCCGCAGCCCGATTTGACCCCGGCTTTTTTCAGCATGATATCCATCGGACAGAAGCGCGTGAGTCCGGACTGGAACAGGTTGAAGCCGACAAAGGCGGTGAACCACATCCATGACAACTGGGTCATGTCGACACTGCCGGAAAAGTGCGCCAGCGTGAGCGACAGCATGATGAAAAATCCAGCAATGATGCGGACAATACGTTCTACGGTCATGATGAGACTCCAGATTGTTGTGAAGAAAGTTTACGGTGATTGGCAGCGTAATACAGCACCGGGATGACAACCAGTGTCAGCAAGGTGGAGACGAAAATACCGAAAATCAGGGACACGGCCAAGCCCGAGAAGATCGGGTCGTCGAGGATGAAGAAGGCGCCCATCATCGCGGCAGCGCCGGTCAGTACGATCGGTTTGGCGCGGGTGGCGCCAGCCTGGATCACCGCTTCCTGGAAATCCATGCCTTCCCGCACTTGCATATTGATGAAGTCGACCAGCAGGATGGAATTACGCACGATGATGCCGGCCAGCGCGATCATGCCGATCATCGAGGTGGCGGAGAACTGCGCGCCGAGCAGCGCATGACCCGGCATCACCCCAATAATGGTCAGCGGGATCGGCGCCATGATGATGAGCGGCGTGACATAACTCTTGAACTGCGCCACCACCAGGACATAAATCAGCAGCAGCCCGAACGCATAGGCCAGGCCCATGTCGCGGAAGGTTTCATAGGTTACTTGCCATTCGCCATCCCACTTCAGGCTGAACCCGGTGTAGGGATCGCCTGGCTGATTGATGAAATATTCCGACAGAGTGCCGCCCTGCGCCAGCGGTTTGTCCTTCAGTTCGCCGCGCATTTCGAATAGCCCATACAAGGGCGAATCCAGCTTGCCGCCGGTGTCGCCGACCACAAACACCACGGGCAGCAGATCCTTGTGGTAAATGGTTTTTTCGCGGGTGCCGGGCATCACTTCGACCAGTTCGGACAGCGGCACCAGATTGCCGTTATTGCCGCGCACGGTGAGCTTGAGCAGTTCGCCAATGGCGGACTGCCGTTCCGGCGGCAGGGTGATGCGAACCGGGATTTCGTACTTGGCGCCACTGCCGTGGATGGGCGTGACGTTTTCGCCGGACAAGCCCATTTTCATCGTTGCGACAATGTCTTTTTGCGCCACGCCCGCAACGGCTGCCTTGTTTTGTAGCACGCGCAGCACAAAGCGCTGGGCGTCGTCTTCCACGGTGTCGTCGATGGCGACGATGCCTTCAGTTTTTTCGAAAACCTGGCGCACCTGCTTGGCGACCTGGATTTGCGCGTCGTAATCGGGGCCGTAGATTTCAGCGACGATGGGCGACATCACCGGCGGCCCAGGCGGCACTTCGACTACCTTGACATCGGCGCCATGTTTTTTGGCGATGGCTTCAATCGCCGGACGGATCGCCTGGGCGATTTCGTGACTCTTGCGGTCGCGGTCGTGCTTGTCGACCAGGTTGACCTGCAGGTCGCCGATTTCGGGTCCGGCGCGCAGGTAATACTGCCGCACCAGACCGTTGAAATTAATCGGCGCCGCGGTGCCGGTGTAGGCCTGGTAGTCGGTGACTTCAGGCACCCTGGCAACGACCGTGCCCATTTCGCTCAACACCTGCGCGGTTTTCTCCAGCGGGGTGCCGACCGGCATGTCGACGATGATCTGGAATTCCGACTTGTTGTCGAACGGCAGCATTTTCAGGATGACAAGCTTGACGGCCGGCAACGCGACCGAAATCAGGATGGCTGCGACAATGCCGAGCCAGAGCATGCGACGTGCGCCCTTGCCGTCATTGCCGCGCAGGAAAGGCGTGAGACGGGTGCGGAACAGCTTGGTCAGTCGGCTGTCGCCCGTATTCGATTCGTGCGCCGTCTGCTTGATTAACTTCAGGGCCATCCAGGGCGTGACGACGAACGCAATCGCCAGTGAGATCACCATGCCGATAGAGGCATTGATCGGAATCGGGCTCATGTAGGGCCCCATCAGGCCGGAAACAAAGGCCATCGGCAGCAATGCGGCAATCACGGTCAGGGTGGCGAGGATGGTGGGGCCGCCGACCTCGTCGACCGCGCGCGGAATGATTGCTTCGAGTCCGTCGTGGTCCAGTCCCATCCGGCGATGGATGTTTTCGACCACCACGATGGCGTCATCGACCAGGATGCCGATCGAGAAAATCAGCGCAAACAGCGACACCCGGTTGAGTGTGAAGCCCCACGCCCAGGAGGCAAACAGCGTGGCTGCCAGCGTCAGCAGCACTGCCGCGCCGACGATCAGCGCCTCACGTTTTCCAATCGCAAACAAAACCAGCAACACCACCGAGGCGGTGGCGAAAATCAGTTTTTGAATCAGTTTTTTGGCCTTGTCGTCGGCCGTGGCGCCATAGTTGCGGGTGACGCTAGCTTCGATCCCCTCGGGCAGCACGCTGTTGTGCAGCGCATTGACGCGCGCAATGACTTTTTCCGCCACTTCAACCGCGTTCTCGCCGGGCTTTTTGGAGATGGCGAGCGTGACCGCCGGGAAGGTCTGGCCGCTGTCTGCCGCCTGCGCACCGCCCGCGCCGGGTCCGTGCCAGACGTAGCGTGCAGGCTGTTCCGGCCCGGAAACCACGCTGGCGACATCGTTCATGTAAACCGGACGTCCCTGCGTGACCCCGACAACCAGCTTCCTGACATCTTCGGCTCCGGTCAGGTAAGTGCCGGTCTGCACCAGGATTTCCTGGTTGTTCGACACCAGGGTGCCGGACGGCAGGGCGGCGTTGGACAGTTGCAGTGCGTCGCGGATGTCCTTGGCCGAGACGTCGAAGGCTGCCATCCGGTCCGGATCCAGCATCACCCGAACGGCACTGCCGGGGCCGCCCACGGTGGTCACTTCGCGGGTGCCGGGGATACGCTTCAGTTCGATTTCCGCCGCGTGTGCCGCCTGTTCCAGTTCATGCGCGCCGCGCGTCGCATCGCGCGTCCACAGCGTGACGCTGACTATGGGCACATCGTCGATGCCGAGCGGCTTGATGATCGGTTCGCCGACGCCGAGTTCGGGCGAGACCCAGTCGCGGTTGGCCTGGATCGTGTCGTACAGCCGCACCAGCGCCTGGGTGCGATCTTCGCCGACCCGATATTGCACGGTCAGTACCGCCATGCCGGGTTTGGACACCGAGTAAATATGCTCGATGCCGGCAATCTGCGACAGCACCTGCTCGGCCGGCGTGGCGACCAGCGCTTCCACATCCTTCGCCGATGCGCCGGAAAAGGGGATGAACACGTTGGCCATGGTCACGTTGATCTGCGGTTCTTCCTCGCGCGGTGTGACGAGGATGGCAAACAGGCCCATCAAGGCCGCGATCAAGGCGATCAGGGGGGTGAGCTGGGAGGTGAGAAAGAAGCGGGCAATGCGGCCGGAGAGTCCCATGTGGTTCTCCGCTTACTTGGCAGACTGATTGGCGGCGCTTTTGGCGTATATCCCCGCCTTGACGGGTTCGAGCGCGATGATGTCACCAGCGTTGAGCCCGGCCAGCACTTCGACCTGTTCACGCGCATTGGCGACACCGAGGCGGATCTGCCGCAGGCTCACCCTGTTTGGATACACCACATAGACTGCGGTGACTTCGGAGCGGCGCACCACGGCGCTGGCGGGAATGGTGAGCTTGCGCGCGCTGCCTACAGAAAAGTGTGCGCGGGCGAACATGCCGGGGATCACGCCTTCCAGATTGGCGGGCAGATCGATGCGCACCTTGACCGAATGGGTGGCGGTATCGGCAGAAGGCAGGACGGTGATGCCTGTGGCGTCGATCCACTTGTTCAGCGCTGGAATTTCGACCGCGACGCGCGGGGAAGCCTTCACCTCGGCCAGTTTGTACTGCGGAACATTGGCGATGACGCGCATGTCCCTGGGATCAAATCCTGTCATCAGCGGTTTGCCGGGCGAGACGGATTCCCCCATTTCGACGTGGCGTGCAGAGACGATGCCGGAAAACGGCGCGGTAATGACGGTATAGCTGCTGATCGCGGACGATTGCCCGGCACCGGCGCGGGCGGCGCGCGCACCGGCTTCGGCAGCGCGAAATTCAGCGGTGGCGCGGTCGAGCGCGGCCTGGCTGATGAATTTTTGCTGGAACAGCTGTTGCTGGCGTTCGTAGTTGGCGCGGGCATTGGCGAGTGTTGCGGCGGCTTGCGCCACCTGTGCCTGGCTGCCGGCAACGGCGGACGAAAGCTCCTGTGCGGAGAGCCGGACAATGACTGTGCCCGCCTTGACGTAATCGCCGGCGTCAAAGTTGACCGCCGAGATGCGTCCCGACACCTGGGCAGAGACCGTTGACTGCTTGACGGCCTCAACGGAGGCTTCGGTGGAGTAAGCGTTATCGGAAACCTGATATTTCACTGTCTCAACGGCAAATGGCAGTGCGGCCCATGCGGTTGGGACGGCCAGCATCATGCAGGCGAACAGTCGGGCAATATTCAGCACGGGCACATCTCCGTAAAATTGTACATTAGAGTAATCTAATTAACTATTTAATTCAAGTGTTTGGCTTCTGTTGCAGGTGGTCAGGACGGCTAAAATGCGATGGGTCAGTATGCCTTGGTGGATTCTGATTTGCCGTATTTTAGAGGCATAGCTGTTACCGCAACAGATAAAGCAAAGGCCCGGCACGCTTGCGCGCTGCCGGGCCTGGCGTCGTAGTGGCAGTTTACTTGGAAAAGCCGCAGAACACGTCGCGCATCATGCTCAGCAATTTAAGCGTACGGGTATCGCCAACCCGATAAAAAACACGGTTGGCATCCTTGCGGGTGCGCAGCACGCCCTTGTCGCGAAGAATGGCCAGGTGCTGTGAAATATTGCTCTGAGAGGTGCCGACATGATCGACGATGTCCTGCACGCTGACTTCCTTGTCACCCAGCACGCAGAGAATTTTCAGGCGTAGCGGGTGCGACATGGCTTTCATTGCACGCGAGGCCTGCTCGATGTGCTCGTCCTTGTCCATCAGGTCCACATCGTCCCATTCAGATGCCATATTCATTACCTCGTTGCTGTTGGTGGTGTACCCTGATGCGTCACTAATTTATGCGTGAGTTCAGCACAGCGCGGGCTACATCGCTGTAACATTTCGGGTTGCGTGTAGATAAGCAATCACGCATATATTAAAATAATTCCATGCAAACGAGTCAGGTTAAATAAACTTTTTCATGAAAACCTCGCCGGTTCTCCTCATTATCCTCGATGGATTTGGTTGTCGTTCGGAGCGCAATGACAATGCAATCGCCCAGGCCAGCAAGCCTAACTGGGATGCGTTGTGGCACAAAAATCCGCATACCCTGATCCATGCATCGGAGTCCGAGGTCGGGCTGCCCAAAGGCCAGATGGGGAATTCCGAGGTGGGTCACCTCAACATTGGCGCGGGTCGTGTGGTGTATCAGGAATTCACCCGCATCGACCACGCCATTGAATCCGGCTATTTCTATACGAACCCCGCGTTGTTGAATGCAATGCATCTGGCGCGCGACAACGATAAAACCCTGCATGTGCTGGGCCTGTTGTCAGACGGCGGCGTGCACAGTCATGAGTTGCATTTTCATGCGCTGCTGGATATGGCTGCCAAAGAAGGATTAAACCGGGTTTGCCTGCATGTTTTTCTGGATGGGCGTGATACGCCGCCAAAAAGTGCCGAAACCTATCTGCGCCGCCTGACCGATAAAATCGAACAGGTGGGAGTGGGGCATATTGCCTCGATGATCGGCCGCTACTATGCAATGGATCGCGACCGCCGCTGGCAGCGGGTTCAGTCTGCCTACGACCTGCTGACGCAGGGGCAGGCGGCGTATTCGGCCGAAACGCCGCTGGCCGGGCTGGAAGCGGCGTACGCACGCGACGAGACCGATGAATTTGTCAAAGCCACTGCGATTCTGCCGCCGGACGGCAAGCCGGTGAAGATGGAAGACGGCGATGCCGTGATCTTCCTCAACTTCCGCTCCGACCGTGCGCGTCAGCTGTCGCGGCCCTTCATCGAACCCGATTTCAGCGAATTCGAGCGTGAAGTCACCCCCCGCCTGGCGACGTATTGCACGCTGACAGGCTATAGCGACGATTTCGTGGTGTCGGTGGCATTCCCGCCTGAACGCATCAAGAATGGCTTGGGTGAATACGTGGCCAATCTCGGCCTGCGCCAGCTGCGCATAGCAGAAACCGAAAAATATCCGCACGTGACCTTTTTCTTCAACGGCGGCGAGGAAATCTCTTTTCCGGGCGAAGACCGTGTGCTGGTGCCTTCGCCCGATGTCGCCACCTACGATCTCAAGCCCGAGATGAGTGCATTCGAGGTCACCGACAAGCTGGTTGCGGCAATTGAGGGCAAGCAGTACGACCTCATTATCTGCAACTACGCGAATCCGGATATGGTGGGTCATACCGGTGATCTGCAGGCGGCCATCAAGGCAATCGAAACCGTCGACACCTGCCTGGGGCGGGTGGTTAAAGCGCAGCAGGCACGTGGCGGTGAAGTGCTGGTAACTGCCGACCATGGCAACGCCGAACTGATGCGCGATGTCGAAACCGGACAGGCGCATACCGCACATACCTTGAATCTGGTGCCGCTGATCTATATCGGGCGCCGCCATGCCACGCTGGCTGAAACCGGTGCACTGGAAGATGTCAGCCCCACGCTGCTAAAAATGATGGGTTTTCCGCAACCGCCCGAAATGACCGGTGAAGCGTTGGTTGATTTTGAGTAAGCCGTTTTGACCAAGCGTTATTGGGCCTGCATCAAGTTTTTTGTCCTGCTCACGTTATGCTGGCCACTGGCTGTCAGCGCCAATCAGGTCGATCGCAAGAAAAGCGAACTCGACGTCCTCAAGCAGCGCTTGCAAACCCTGCAACAGGATGTTCGGAAAAACCAGACCCAGCGCAAGGAAGCAGCCGATGGATTGCGTCAATCCGAAAGCGCAATCAGCGATGGGGTGCGGCAGTTGCGGCAACTGGATAATGCGCGTCAGCGTACGCAAAGCGATTTGCAGACCTTGTCACAGCAGGCTGAAACGACTGAAGTCCGGATCCGACAGCAACAAGCGTATCTGGCGCAAGCGCTGAAAGGCGCATACCAGCGTGGACAGGGTGATGCGCTCAAATTGATCCTGAATGGCGCAGACCCCAACCAGACTGCGCGCGACTTGCGCTATCTGGCGCATCTTTCCCGCGCACAACATGAAATGATAGAAGCGCTGCGGGTGGAGCTGGCCAAACTGAGCGAGCTTCAACAGGAGGCCGCGCAAAAAAAGAGCAAACTGACCCAGTTGCAAACAACGCGTGAGGCCGAGCAGCAGAAGTTGCTGGTGGACAAGCGCGAGCGCGAGCAGGTGATGAACAAGCTCTCTGCTGAAATTCAGAAACAGCGGCGCGAAATTTCCAGTCTGAAACGCGACGAGCGCAGTTTGACTAACCTGGTGGAACGGTTGAATCGGGTCATGGCGCAACAGGCTGCACGCGAGGCGGCACGCGCACGTGCCGCTGCACAGCAGGCGCAGAAAAAACAGAAGGAAGATCAGCGTGAGGGCGGCACATCGCGCAAGGCCGTTGCCGTCAATACCGAAACGCCGGTTGCGTTTCGGTCCGATCGGCCTTTCTCCGGCCTCAAAGGTTTATTGCGCTTGCCGGTTGCAGGGGAACTCATGAACCGTTTCGGTGCTCCGAGAGAGGGCGGCGGCTTGAGCTGGAAAGGCCTGTTTATCCGTTCGGCTCAAGGCACCGCAGTCAAGGCAATTGCAGCCGGACAGGTGGTGTTTGCAGATTGGCTGCGCGGGTTTGGAAACCTCGTGATTGTCGATCATGGTGAAGGCTATATGAGCCTATACAGTAATAATGAAAGTCTGTATAAGCAGGTGGGTGAACGGGTTCAGCCCGGTGACGCCATTGCAACGGTTGGCAATAGTGGCGGTCAGCCTGATACAGGTTTGTACTTTGAAATGCGGCATCAAAGCCGTCCTGTTAATCCCCTTCTGTGGGTGAAGTGAGAGATGACTCAAAAAACAAAATTCGTGCTTGTCGGACTGGCTGGTTTATTGGCGGGTGCGGCGTTGACCGTCAACCTGTCAGCGATTGCCGACAAGGATGCCGCAACGTCGCTACCCATCGAGGAGCTGCGTGCGTTTACCGATGTGTTTGCGCGGATTAAAAACGACTACGTCGAGCCGGTCGATGACAAGAAATTGATTACAGGCGCCATCAACGGCATGTTGAATGGACTGGACCCACATTCGTCTTATCTCGACGTGGAGGGTTTCAAGGATCTTCAGGTGGGCACCCAGGGTGAATTTGGTGGCCTGGGAATTGAAGTGGGGATGGAAGATGGCTTTGTTCGGGTGGTTTCGCCGATCGAAGATACGCCGGCCTTCAATGCCGGCGTCAAGCCGGGCGACCTGATTGTCAAGCTCGACGACACCCCGGTAAAAGGCATGTCGCTGAACGATGCTGTGAAACGGATGCGCGGCAAGCCGGGCTCGAAAATCAAGCTCACCATCTCGCGCAAAGGTGTCGATAAACCGGTTTTTGTCACGATTACCCGTGCAATCATCAAGATCCGCAGCGTGAAATCCAAGCTGCTTGAAAACGGCTACGGTTACGTTCGTGTCACCCAGTTCCAGGAACACACTGGTGAATTGCTGGCAGAAGCGCTGACCGGACTGTACAAGGACAACAAGGCGCCGCTCAAGGGCCTGATTCTGGATTTGCGCAATGATCCGGGCGGCTTGCTGAATGGCGCGGTAGCAGTGACTGCAGCATTCGTCAAACCCGATAGCCTGGTGGTGTATACCGAAGGCCGTAGCGAAGATGCCAAGATGCGGTTGACAGCCAGCCGGGAAAATTACCTGCGCCCAATGCAGATCGACTATCTGAAAAATCTGCCGGATGGCGTCAGGCAGGTGCCGATGGTGGTCCTGGTCAACAGCGGTTCAGCTTCGGCATCGGAGATTGTGGCGGGTGCTTTGCAGGATCACAAACGTGCCGTTGTAATGGGCACGCGTACGTTTGGCAAAGGCTCGGTTCAAACCATACTGCCCATCGGTAATGGCACCGCGATCAAGCTCACCACGGCGCGCTATTTCACGCCGAATGGTCGGTCTATCCAGGCTAAAGGCATAGAGCCGGATATCATCGTGGAAGACCCTAATATGCCGTCAGATGATGAAGGCCTGGGCATACGTGAAGCCGACCTCGACAAGCATTTGAGCAATCCAAATGGTGCCGAGACGGCTCCCATCGTCGTAATCATGCCTGGCGAAAGCCCCAAGGTGGTACCGACGACCAAACCCGGCAAGGAAAAAGACATCAAACCGCTGACGCTGGAGCCCGGAGAAATCGTGTCGAAGAACGATTTCCAGGTGAATCAGGCGTTGAATTTGCTGAAAGGCCTGCAAATTTTTCAGGGTCGCTGAGTAAGCGTGCCGTGGTTGCGCGTCAGCCACGGCACGAAGTGCGCGTTATACTGGATTAACCTTGCCTTTCAGGGGGTGCCATGCGCCCGTGTGACCTCGAAAAAAACCGTGAGATTGTTTTCCATGCATTACCAGCCGGTCAGGCAGCGCGTGCGCTGAGACTGCTGCAAGGCATGGACGGTCTTGAGGTTGCAGCCGGCGAAAATGCCAACCATTTGCGCGTTCGCTACCATGTGTGCGAGTACACGCTCGAAGGCTTGGAAACAGCACTAGCCAGTCAGGGGTTCCATCTCGACAATAGCCTGCTCAGTAAGCTAAAACGCGCCTTGGCTTATTTTTGTGAAGGTGTGCAGCGCGGCAATGTTGAAGCAAACGAGCCCGATATCAAATCACAACAGGCATTCATGAAGGTCTACGAGCATCATTTGCATGGTGATCGCGATGAGACCCCGGAAGAATGGCGGGACTATAAATAGCTTTGGAGTCGTTTCATTCCAAAAACAATGGATCTGAATGATGATCAGCTGTTGCGTTACAGCCGCCATATTCTGCTGCCCGAAGTCGGTGTGGATGGGCAGGCACGTATTTCCGCTTCGTCGGTACTGATCGTCGGTGCCGGGGGGCTGGGATGCCCCGTAGGTCTGTATCTGGGGGCGGCCGGCGTGGGACATCTGTTCATTGCGGATGGCGACACGGTCGACCTTACCAACCTGCAACGCCAGATTGGCCATGCCAGCGCAGCCATTGGGGATAACAAGGCTGATTCCCTTGCGCGCAGTATTCTGGCCATCAATCCGGAAATTGAAATTCAGCCCATACGCGAAGCGCTATCAGGTCACGCGCTGCATGAGGCTGTGGCTGCGGTGGATCTGGTCGTCGATGCGTCGGACAACTTTGCCACGCGCCATGCGGTTAATCGCGCCTGCGTGGAGCTGAACAAGCCGCTGGTATCGGGCGCTGCAATTGGATTTTCAGGGCAACTGGCCGTTTTTGATCCGGATCGGGCAGATAGCCCGTGTTATCACTGTCTGTTTCCAGACCAGGCTGACGAGCCTGAGTTGCGCTGCGCCGAAGCCGGCGTGTTTTCGCCCCTGGTAGGCGTGATCGGCGCCATGCAGGCGATGGAGGCACTGAAATATCTGGCGCAGGTGGGCACGCCCCTGATTGGAAAATTGCTGCTGTGGGATGGGCTGCAGGCGGAAGCCCGCGTGATGAAGGTGCCGCGCGACCCGGCCTGCCCGGTTTGCGGGCAGGCACACGAATAAGGTCAGGCGGGGTGAGCGTCCAGCAAGCGCGTCAGCAGCAGGTCGATATCGCCACCGGGCGCACGCGTAAATCCGCTCTTGGCAAACTGGTGCCAACGCCCCACCACCGTACATAGCAGCAGATTGGCCAGCGGCGCGCTGAGCTCGGACTGCTTGTCGCCGCAAAAGCGCAGGCATTGCCGCAGCTGCGCTTCAACCCGGTCGTGCAATTGATTGATGCGCTTTTGCAGACGTTCGTTTTCATGCACCAGCGCGTCGCCGATCAGCACCCGGGTCATCCCCGGATTCTTTGCCGCAAAATTCAACAGCATGCTGAGAATCGCCTCGACTTGCGCGGCAGGGGAGGGGGTGTCAGTCGTGATGCGCGCAATCAGACCGAACAAGGTTTGTTCGATGAATTCGATCAAGCCTTCATACATCTGAGCCTTGCTGGCGAAATGGCGATACAACGCCGCTTCGGACACACCAATGCGGGCTGCCAAGGCAGCCGTGGTGATTTTTTCCGGTTGTGGTTCTTGCAACATCGCGGCCAGCGTCTGCAGAATTTGCAATCGACGCTCGCCGGGCTTTTTGGCTTCCCCTACCATCAGTCACTCCCTTATTGTTATGGGTGCTAAATTATCCGCGATGTTTGAGTTAAATGGTGGTCTGCACGGACTTGAACCGTGGACCAAGGGATTATGAGTCGTTATAAATCAATGACTTACAACAAACCGCAATCAACTAAAGCAATAACATCAATGGGTTGCGAGTTTAGCATTTACCGTGCCTTGCGGCCATTTGTTGCAGTTATTTTTCAGCTAGTGCCCCACCAGTGCCCCACGCACGCACTTGCTTGTGCGCGGTGTACAAGTTCACTCTGTCCTCACGCTACCATTACGAAAACATCCAAATTATTGGCATCGAACCCCGCCAAATCCATTGGGGTTGCAATTGATTGCTCTCGGCGGCTGTGATTTTCTAATGGAGTCCCCCATGCCTCCGAATATGTCGCTCCACATCCGGTTTTTTTGCGCCTGCTCCAGGACTTTTATATTTTCTTTTGCCTCGTCGTTTTCCGCATTGGCCGCAGTCATCTCTCTAATGTATTTCACGTTTGCTGCCTGACGTTGTTTTATGTATTCGCCATAGGATATTTTTTGATTGTACAAATCAATCAAGGAAGACATTCTGCTACTTTCATTCTCTTCAAGAATCTTTCTTCCGGCGACGTGAATGGTGCCCCCGCTCGGCCTTATTCTGGTTTGCCAAGCAAAATCCAAATCGGAGCAAATCTTGATAACTTTTGCCAGCATCGCTATCACTGGCTTCTCCTCTTCGCTTGCCTTGTCCTGGTTCGCCAACTGTTCGAAGGTGGCTTCGCTTATTTTAATGGGAATTTTGTTTTGGATGGGCTTCAGCTCAGGCATTGAATCCACGGTGTCGAAGCACTTGCCAGACAGGTCTTCGTTAGCTTTCGCCTGGAGCGCCAGGGCTTCGGCTCGCGCCGCGATAAACGGGTCTTCAGCTTGCGCCTGGAGCGAAACCAAGGCAAATCCAACAACCATAAGGCTCCTGTTTGTCACAGCAGACTTCATCAGTCTCACCATCATCACCCCTCCAGTTTCACAAGTAGTGTTCGATCCATGGTAATTGTAGATTATGCCTGTTTCGTCAGTCTGGAGAGACGTGCATGACGCGTCACCCCTTCACCATCCAAAACCGCCCCATCATCCAGTCCAGTCCAGTCCAGTCCAGTCAGTCAGTCAGTCCTAGCCGTTCTGTGGTGCAGTTCCCAGCTTGGCTGTCATTCAGGATGTCCGGTACCTAGCCCGTTTGCTTTTGCCCACATAACCGCGCCGGGCTTCCATGTGCTGTACCTCTTCAATTGATGCACAAGGCAATCCAGCGAGGAGTTTCTTTTTCTCACGGGATAAATAGCAGGCAAACAGCCAACACTTACGTTGTGTGAATCTGAAGGCGTTACGACTGGATATAGCCATGCCTTCGGGTGTGCGTGCGCCCGTGCTGTTCGTCCACGGTTGCCAGCCATGAATCAAAGCAGCTTGCCGCGCTTTCTGTTCATCCGTCCATTTTCTGGCTGCCATCATCCTCCCCCAACTAAAAGTTCGTTTGTCATTTTGCCCATAAGCCTTGCGCGTGCGTGCGCGTACTGTTGCACGGGCTTGGCTCAGCCTTTTACCGCTTTGGGCGAGCGCAAGGCCGGCGAATTGTTGGCCGAAATGACAATACAGACCCCCGGAGAAGACAAACGGTCATCCACGAGTACCGTTCAAAATCTTGAGCCGGTCGAGCGCTTTGGAGTAATCTCCGCCACCACCCTTGCGTCTGGGGGTGTTCGCCTGAATAACGGCGTAGCTGGGGTAGTAGTCGACGCGTGGACGACTGTTCCGCCGCTTCCGTTGCGCGGCCAGCTTCTCCGTCTTCTTTCGTGCTTCCTCCGGCTTGCCAAGTGTCCGTATATTCATATTTTCCCCCTATAGAAAATTGGCCACAGAAGCCACCGAAGGGCATTCATGCTTCCCCACCAAGCATGGCCGGATTCACACTGCAACGAGTCGCCCATGACATGCCTACGCCCAAGTCAACGGCTCTCAGTGACGCACAAGCCGATGCGTTGATTGTTGGGGCAGGGCGTGCGGTTTCCGACGCTGTGGCGTGGCAATTTTTCGGCTTCCCGCTTTTTCCAGCTTTGCCGACGATGCGCTTCCGTCTCCGTGCCATACCAGCAACAACAGGAACACCGGTACAGTGGTAACTATTCATTGTTTCCCATGGGAGGAGCAGCGAAAGTGGAAAATTCGCTGCTCTCGTTCCCATGGGAGGAGCAGAACGGTACTTCGCTGTTCCCATGGGAGGAGCAGCACTGTTCCCATGCGCGGAGTGGCACTTGCGCGGTGGGGGGCGGTCGGGTGATGTGCGCACTACCGGCGGCGGTGGTGGCTCACCCGGTTGGCGTTTTTCCAGTGGCTGTGCGAAAGGACCGAGCAACTGATAAGCGCCAGGTTGGTAGTCCTTCGACGCGATATGCAGGCCGACGTAATTTGTTATCGCCAGCCACGTAAGGGCATATTTATCCGGGCCTGCGTTCAAACCGCCTTCGCGCGTCTTCAAAATAAGTTGGCGCTCGAGCAGCTCTATTTTTCCCCGCTGAATACTGTTTGCGGACATCCAGCCACGGGTTTTGAGCCACTTGAAAGACAGGTGCAAGTGCCCGTTATTTCTGCCATCGTGCTGACGCATAAGCTCATACAGCAGCGAGCGCGACATATTCGATGCACCCATGAACGCCGTGCTATCCAGCAGGGCATGAGGAATTGCCGTGTAGCGCCCTTGTACGGCCTCTGTGGGCTTTTTACTCTTCGCCATCGTCACCACCCGTCAGCGAAGCCGCCAGCGCCCGCAATCCGGCCTGCTCTGACTTTTCGGCAAAGACGGGCAGCCGTGGGTCGGTCATCCGATAGAAAACGTGCCTCACACTTTGGGGGTGGTCGGCTTCCAGCACTTCGTAAAGTTGCTGTTCCAGCTGGGTGATTTCCGCGCTGGTGCGCCGGTTGCGAATTTTAACAACCCCGGTAGGTAAAACTCCGGCGGTGCTCATATAGATGCCCCCGTGGTAACCTGCTTCGGGTCGGTTGCTTGCTCAAGCGTTCCGGCAGCTTTATCGGCTGGGGCGGCTGCAACCGTCCCGGCCAATCCTTCCGCCCGTTTTCTCTCCCAGTCCTTCACCCATCGCACATAGTCCCGGCCAGCTTCACCGGCTGCGTCGATTGCTTCATTCGGAAGGTTGTAACGTTTGATGTGGGCGCGGCGTTTGGTGGGGTCGGATGTAGGCACCACTTCCGGGGTGTCCTGAATATCCCAGCCACCTTTCCGCAACAGGTGAATATCGGCGCTCAGTCGGTACGTTCCG
Source organism: Thiobacillus sp. (assembly GCA_031426835.1). Lineage (GTDB taxonomy): Bacteria > Pseudomonadota > Gammaproteobacteria > Burkholderiales > Thiobacillaceae > Thiobacillus. The sequence continues at coordinate 4,240 of JASJPF010000034.1, read as the reverse complement.
GCGTGCAGCCAAAAGTCCCGATGCGTGATAGCCCGGCCTTGTAGCAACAGGGCAAGGGCGCGGCTCGATAGTGTCCCGATATTCGGGCAGGCGGGGGCGCTCATTACTCACCCCCTTGCTGTGCATCAATCCAGTTGAAAAACTTGGCTTCGTCTATCAGCACCTTGCGGCCAATTCGCACCAGCGCGGCATCCAACCCGTTGCCTGCAATCTTGCCTTTGCTGGTGTTGCGGCTCTCAGCCAGAAAAATCAGATTGCGAAGGCTGCCTTGTTGGAATGCCGGATGCTTTTCAGCAAATTGCCGGACAGTCAGCAGGGCGCGGGGTTGCGTCAGTGAAGCGGAGTAAGCGGCTTGAAGCGCTTGGGCGGTTTGGATTTGCATGTCAGTCCTTTTCAGCGTTTGCCCTGTGCCCAGCAGTGTTATGCCGTACAGGATTAACGTGAATTTGGACGATGTGGGGCCAATGAAAAATAAGGGTGAACAGGGGCAAAATTACTTCACCCCAAACTCAAACCAAGCCCGGCGCGGTTTGGCGTCAGGCGGCCTTAATACTTTTCACCCCAGTTTGGCGGCAATATCCCGGTAGTAGTCGGTTTCTCTAGCGCCAGGCATAAACTTGCAAAGCCCAGGCAGATAATCATCGAATGTGGCTTGTGATATGTAAGCAAATGATTCGCGTTCTAGTGTTTTGCATAGGTTGAAAAAATCAGCTTTACGGCCCTGCATTGCATCACGTGAGAACTCACAATCAGCAGCTTCAATCTTGCCCAGGATGGCGCGGATTTTTTCTTTCTTCGCGTCAACCTTGCTTGCCTTGCCGGGGGCATCGTCGCTATTCACCACTTCAATATGCAGCGATTCCGCAAAGCGTTTGAAGTCGGCAATTAGGGTGATGGCCTCTTTATGCTCGAGGAATCCTTCGCCGTCATTGACATGACGCGCCACCAGCGACACCTCGTTTAACGGCGTTACCACCCCATCGCGAATAGCCTTGTTGAGTGCGTTCTCATGGTCGCGTCGGCAGAAGTCATTCAAAACTACAGCATCCAGCCAAGCGCTGCCTATGCACGCTCCATCTTCCGTGGTTTCATCGTTCTTGACTGGTATCGGGTGCCTCGCGCCAGCCGTCAAACCGGGAATATCACCTATGCGTACGTATTCAGTATTTGCAGGAAGGGTCAAGCGTTTCATGATTCACCCAAAAATCTTTTGGTTCATGGACTCCACGACGCGGGCGGTGTGTCCTTCGCTCAGGTGAGCGTAACGCTTTACCATCTGCAAGGTTTTGTGTCCCAGCACTTCGGCAATCTCGGCCAAGCTTGCGCCATTCATCGCAAGGTATGACGCGGCGCTGTGGCGTAGGTCGTGAAACTTGAAGTCTTGAATCTCAGCCTTCTTTAGTGCAGCCAGCCACGGGGCGCGTAAATCAATGGGCTTCTGTGGCTTCTGTGGTGTGATTTCCTTAGAGGGAAAAAGCAAGGTGGTGTCTATCCTTCGCACCTTGCTCATTTCCTTCACCACATCCAAGGCATGGCCGGTAATAGCCACGGCGCGGCGCTCGCCGTTTTTGGTTTCATGCAGAATTGCCCGCCCACGGTTCAGGTCCACCACGTCCCAAGTAAGCCCCATGATTTCGCCGCTACGCATTCCTGTGGACAGTGCCAGCACCACGGCGGGATAAAGATAAGTGTTGCTTGATTCCTTGCAGGCTTTCAGCAGGCGGGCGCGTTCATCATCAGACAGGAAACGTACCCGCCCCCGTGATTCTGTGGGCTTGGTAACTTTCCGCATGGGGGTGTCATCTATCCAGCCCCATTCCTTCACGGCGTGGGTGAAACAGACAGACAGGGCGGCCATGTATCTAACCACGGTTGCGGGGTTGCGCTGTGTGCCCCGCTTCGTCTTGCCGGCTGCCAGCTTGTCGCGGCGCTCGGCTATCAGGGCGGGGGTAACATCGGCCAGTGAATAACTGCCGATTTCAGACTTCCACCAATTGAGCATCGCCGTTTGCTTGGCTTCGCTCTTAGGCTTGGTGGGCAGCACATCCTTGATGTAGCGCTCTATCAGTTCGGCCAGGGTGTGGCGCTTGGCTGCGGAAGTCTTGAAGTGGCGGCCATCCCGGATAGCGGATTCGGTGTCCTGCGCCCACTTGTTTGCATCGGTCTTGCGCTCAAAGGATGCGGTTTCAGTCGGCTGCCCTTTCAGGCGGACTTTGACGCGGTAGGTGGTTTTCCCATCCCGGCTGGTGCGCTTCTCGATGCTTGCCATGATTTCCGCCCACAAGTGATAAACACTGATTACAGACTAGGGCAAAGGGCAATAAATAGCAACACGGGATATACAATCCCTTGCAAACGATATAAAAACTCAAATAAAACAATATATTGCAATTCATAATTTGCGGTGTGGGGCACTGGTGGGGCGGTGTGTGCGAATAAATCCCATTTTCTGGCCTTTGTTAAAGGCAAACTCTTGCCGACACGTCCCGTATTTTCCGGGCGATGGTCTGCTTTGCTTTCCGTAAATGTCCCACCAGTGCCCCGCAAAGCAAAACGGCCTAGAGTCTAATGCTCTAAGCCGTTGATTTTATGGTGGGTCTGCACGGACTTGAACCGTGGACCAAGGGATTATGAGTCCCCTGCTCTAACCAGCTGAGCTACAGACCCGAAAACGTAAAGCCCCGCCGAATGGCGGGGCGTGGTGCCTATTCTTCGCCGCTGCCGACAAAGCTTTTCAGCCGCTCGGAACGGGTCGGGTGGCGCAGCTTGCGCAAGGCCTTGGCTTCGATCTGGCGAATCCGCTCACGCGTCACGTCGAACTGCTTGCCGACTTCTTCCAGCGTGTGATCGGTGTTCATTTCGATGCCGAAGCGCATCCGCAACACCTTGGCTTCGCGCGAGGTCAGGCTGTCCAGCACTTCGCGGGTGGCGTCGCGCAGGTTGGAGTAGATCGCTGAATCGTCGGGCGACAGGGTGCTGGAATCCTCGATGAAATCGCCGAGATGGGAGTCTTCGTCGTCGCCAATCGGCGTCTCCATGGAAATCGGCTCTTTGGCGATTTTCATGATTTTGCGGATCTTTTCTTCCGGCATTTCCATCTTCAGCGCCAACGTTGCCGGATCCGGCTCGACGCCGGTTTCCTGCAGAATTTGACGGCTGATGCGGTTCATCTTGTTGATGGTTTCGATCATGTGCACCGGAATGCGGATGGTGCGAGCCTGATCGGCGATGGAGCGGGTGATCGCCTGGCGTATCCACCAGGTGGCATAGGTGGAGAATTTGTAGCCGCGACGATATTCGAACTTGTCGACGGCCTTCATCAGGCCGATGTTGCCTTCCTGGATCAGGTCGAGGAATTGCAGGCCGCGGTTGGTGTATTTCTTGGCGATGGAGATCACCAGACGCAGGTTGGCTTCGATCATTTCGCGCTTGGCGCGTCTGGCCTTGGCTTCGCCGGTGGACATCTGGCGGTTGATTTCCTTCAGATCCTTGAGGGGAACGCCGGCTTTTTCCTGGACGGCCATCAGGCGTTCCTGCTGGTCTACGACGGCGTGCTGGGAGCGGGCAAGTTTTTCGCTGTAGGCGCTTCCCGCGCCCATTTCTGCGATCACCCACTCGAAATTACCCTCGTTGCCCGGAAAATTCTGGATGAAGTGAGCGCGCGGCATGCCGCTTCTGGTGACGCACAGATCCATGATTTTGCGTTCATGTCCGCGCACTTCCTCGACCAGCGAGCGCAAACTGTCGCATAGCGCCTCGACCTGCTTGACCGAAAAACGAATACCCAGCAGTTCGTTGGAAATTTGTTCCTGCGCTTCCTTGCAGGCTTTGGAGCGAGTTTTTTTCTTGGCCCCTTGCTGCATGACGTCAAATGCGGCGCGGATCACGGCAAAGCGTGCGAGCGCGTCAGCCTTGAGCTGGGCAAGATTGGCGGCGGCAATGGCGGCGCCAGCGGCATCGGCGTCCTCTTCGCTGAGTTCTTCCGCGCCCTCTTCTTCCGCCGCTTCGACGGCGGCGGCCATTTCTTCGCTGAATTCGTCGACGCTTTCACCGTTCAGGAGACCATCGACCAGTTCGTCGATCTTCAGTTCGTCCTTTTCGACAAATTCGGCCAGGCGCAGGATTTCGGAAATGATGGTGGGGCAGGCGGAAATGGCTTGCACCATGTGCTTGAGGCCGTCTTCGATGCGTTTGGCGATTTCGATCTCGCCTTCGCGGGTGAGCAGGTCGACGGTTCCCA
>JASJPF010000033.1:0-63342 GCA_031426835.1 Thiobacillus sp. | reverse complement strand
CCAGCGCCTCGGTCAGGCAGTTCATCGAATTGGCGGTGAACATGCCCGAGCACGAACCGCAGGTGGGGCAGGCCGAGCGTTCCAGCTGGGCGACCTTCTCGTCGGAATAGCTGTCATCCGCCGCCGACACCATCGCATCGACCAGATCGAGCTTGATGGTCTTGCCGCCCCATTTCACCTTGCCGGCTTCCATCGGCCCGCCCGACACGAACACCGTCGGGATGTTCAGACGCAGCGCGGCGTTCAGCATCCCCGGCGTGATCTTGTCGCAATTGGAAATGCACACCAGCGCGTCGGCGCAATGCGCGTTGACCATGTACTCGACCGAATCGGCGATGATCTCGCGGCTTGGCAGCGAATACAGCATGCCGCCGTGACCCATCGCAATGCCGTCATCGACCGCAATGGTGTTGAATTCCTTGGCCACGCCACCCATCGCCTCGATTTCGCGCGCCACCAGCTGGCCCATGTCCTTCAGGTGCACATGGCCCGGCACAAACTGGGTGAACGAGTTGGCAATGGCGATGATGGGCTTGTTGAAGTCGCCATCTTTCATGCCGGTGGCGCGCCACAGCGCACGTGCCCCCGCCATGTTGCGGCCACGGGTGGTTGTCCAGGAACGGTAGTCAGGCATGATGGTCACTCTCAAGCAATTTATAATCAGCCAGACATTTTACTCGCGCTACCCCAACCCGGACACCACCCATGCTCCTGCACCCGCAATTCGATCCCGTTGCCCTGCAACTCGGCCCCGTCGCCATCCACTGGTACGGCCTCATGTACCTGGCCGCCTTCGCGCAGTTCATTTTGCTGGGACGCTGGTGCATCGCCAACCGCGCCTGGTCCGGGTGGACCCCGAAAATGCTCGACGACGTGCTGTTCTACGGCGTGCTCGGCGTCATCCTGGGCGGGCGGCTGGGGTATATCTTGTTCTACAAACCCATGGAATACCTCGCCCACCCGCTCGACATCCTCAAGGTGTGGGAAGGCGGCATGAGTTTTCACGGCGGCTTTCTCGGCGTCATCGTCTCCATGGCCCTGTTTGCTTACACCCGCAAATTGCGCTGGCTGTCCGTCACCGACTTCATCGCCCCGCTGGTGCCGCTGGGCCTGGCCGCCGGGCGGCTCGGCAATTTCATCAACGGCGAACTGTGGGGTCGCGCCACCGACCTGCCCTGGGGCATGGTGTTCCCGCAGGCGGGTGACGGCATTGCACGCCATCCCTCGCAGCTCTACCAGCTTATGGGCGAAGGCGTGCTGCTGTTTGTCATCCTGTGGTGGTTTGCCCGCAAACCGCGCCCGGTCGGCGCCATCTCCGGCGTGTTCCTCATCGGCTACGGCGGCTTCCGCTTCCTCGCCGAATTCGCCCGCGAGCCCGACACTTATCTGGGCCTGCTCGGACTAGGCTTGAGCATGGGGCAATGGCTGTCGGTACCCATGGTCATCGCCGGCGTGCTGATGCTGCGTTGGGCAAACCGTCAATCCAATCCACGGCCGGCATGACCCCAACCCTGATAAAACGAATGACTTCCTCCCAGCAAAAACGCGCCGACCTATGGGCACGTCTATGGCTTTTCGGCGGTTGGTTGGGCATCGTCATTACCCTGGTCGTCTCGCTGATGCCGCCCACGCTGGGTAACGACGACACCCACCTCGACAAAATCGTGCACCTGCTGGGCTATGCGCTGCTCATGTTCTGGTGGGCGCAGCTCATCATCGAGCGCCGCTGGAGACTTGCACTTGCCGTGGCTTTATTTGGCATTGCCATCGAACTGCTGCAAGGCCTCACCCCAGATCGCTTGCCCGACCCGCTAGATGCTCTGGCCAATGCCGGTGGCGTCCTGCTCGGCTGGTTGGCGGCTCGTCGCAGTCCCAACCTGATCAACCGTTTTGCTGCACTTTTCGCCGCGCACCGCTAAAGCTATACTTTGCCGCGATGGGGCGGTAGCTCAGCTGGGAGAGCGCTGCGTTCGCAATGCAGAGGTCGGGAGTTCGATCCTCCTCCGCTCCACCACCTTCACGCATGACCTAAACCTATCACCCCATCCGGTTTACTTTAGGGGCCAAATCACGGGTTAACCAATATAATGGGCACTGGCCCGATACAGTTGGTCGGCCTGCCCCCTAATTGATGCGAAGCAGCCATGTCTGAAGTAAACCAGGAATTACAAAACGAGATCGCGGGACTCATCGTCTCCTCGCTCAACCTCGACGTCAGCCCCGAAGAGATTCAAGCCGACGCCCCGCTCTATGGGGATGGCCTGGGGCTCGACTCGATCGATATTCTGGAAGTGGCGCTGGTGGTATCCAAGCGCTTTGGGTTTCAGTTGCGCGCGGACAATGCGGACAACGTCAAAATCTTCAGTTCGCTGTCCAGCCTGACCCAGCATATCGCTGCAAACAAAACCCAATGAGTCATTCCCTGGCACGCACGATCCGCTGGATCGTCATTGCCGCCGGGGCCATCGCCTACCCCGTTCTGGCGCACTACAGCACGACTCCCGCTGCCGTCGCTTCGATGCCCTGGCTTGGGGTCGGGACATCGTTGACACCCGCTCTTGCCATCCTGCTTTTCATGACCTGGAATTCGCCCAAAAAGCCCGCCATGCTGCTGCTGTGCGCGGTCGTCGGCGTGTTGCTGTGGGGGTTCTGGAGCATGCTGGAGCGCAATTTCAGCTGGGCCTATTTCATCCAGCACGCCGGCACGAATCTGATGCTGGCCGCAGTCTTCGGCGTGACGCTGGCGCGTGGCCGGCAAGCCTTGTGCTCCCGCTTTGCCGAAGCCGTACACGGCAGCCTGGAACCCGACGTGTTGCGTTACACCCGCCAGCTGACGTTGGCGTGGACGCTGTTTTTTATCGCGATCAGTCTGGTTTCCGGCTTGTTGTTTGCCTTTGCCCCGATCGAAACCTGGTCGATTTTCGCCAACTTCCTGACCTTTCCACTGGTCCTGCTGATGTTTGCCGTCGAATTCCTGATTCGCCTGCGCAAGCTGCCGAACCTGGAAAAGCACAACATCCTGGATGGCATGCTTGCCTTCTGGAAAACGCCACCCGGGCGTTCAGACACGCCGCCCCCGATTCCCTAGACAGGGTTGTTTGCCATGTCGACCCTGCCGCTTATTGCTCATCGCACCCTCGACGCCATCGTGGCGTGGCGTCATTGCACGCCCATCAGTGCGAAGCAGTTCTTAAGCGAAGTGAATCATGTCGCCAGCCTGTTGCCACACGGCCGGCATGTGCTCAACCTGTGCAGCGACCGTTACCGTTTTGCGGTATCGCTGGCGGCGTGCATTGTCAGCGGTCGCGTCAGCCTGCTGCCTTCCACCCACACTGCGGAAACGGTTCGGCAGATGCAGCGCATCAGCCCGGACGTGTTCTGCATCACCGACCAGACAAGCGGCGGCGCGGATCTGCCCACCTTCCGCTACCCCGAGTCGGTGCCGGTGCCCGCGGCGAATCCAGCCATTCCCGCCATCGATTGCGACCAGGTGATCGCCGAGGTTTTCACCTCCGGCTCGAGCGGCCTGCCGGTGCCGCACACCAAGCGCTGGGGCAGTCTGGTGCAGAACGCGCGTGCCGAAGCCGAACGTCTGGGTGTGAATGCCGCCCATGCCATACTCGGCACCGTGCCGCCGCAGCACATGTATGGTCTGGAATCGACGGTCCTGATGCCCTGGCAAAGTGGCGCCGCGCTGCATGCCGGCCACCCGTTTTACCCGGCGGATATTTGCGCCCAGCTGGCCGAATTGCCGCATCCCCGAATGCTGGTGACCACACCTTTTCATCTGCGCACCCTGCTCACGGATCAGGCGACGCTGCCGGCGGTTGACCAGTTGCTCTCAGCCACCGCCCCACTGTCGCAAACCCTGGCACGGGAGGCCGAAGCGCGTTTTGGTGCGCCGTTGCACGAAATTTACGGCTGCACCGAGGCCGGGCAAATCGCCTCGCGCCGCGCCGCCGCCGAAATCGAATGGCAGACGCTGCCGAATGTGGTGTTGGACCGCGATACGGAAACGCTATGGGCTGTAGGCGGACACATCGACGCCCCCACCCCGCTGAGCGATGTGATCGAACTCCTCGGCGACGGCCCGCAGTGGACGCAGTTTCTGCTCCACGGCCGCCATGCCGACCTGGTCAATATCGCCGGCAAGCGCACCTCGCTGGCCTACCTCAATCATCAGCTGAACGCCATTCCCGGCGTACTCGATGGGGTTTTTCTACAACCCGAACCTGTCCACGCTGAAGACATTGGCCGGCTCACCGCGCTGGTGGTGGCCCCCGGACTCACCCCGGCCGCGCTAACCCAGGCGCTGCGCGAGCGCATCGACCCGACTTTTTTGCCACGGCCGTTATTGTTTGTCGACACCCTGCCGCGCAACGCCACCGGCAAGCTGCCCGACCAGATGGCGCGCAATCTGCTGGCAAGTCTGCAGGCGCAACCGACGAACCGGGCGCTGTCATGACCGAGTCCCTGTTGCCATTGCGCATTCCGGTCGACCATCCGGCGTACGCCGGGCACTTCCCGGGGCAGCCCATCCTTCCCGGCGTCGTGCTGCTCGACGCCGCGATGCATGCGCTGGCCAAGGTGCAGGGCAACCCGGCTGCATGCGGACAAATCAAGTCGGCCAAGTTTCTCAGCCCGGTATTGCCCGGCGAACCGCTGGCGCTGTATTACACCGCGTCGGCCGCGGGCGGATTTCGGTTCGAACTCCGCAGCGACGCGCGCACGGTGGCGAGCGGTGCCGTCGAGTTCACGCAGGCCTCGCTGGAATGAGCGCATCGGAACCGCAACCCGCCGACTCGACCACCCAGCAGGCGGAATGGGCGCAACGTCCGGAGCGCAGCAACCGAACCATGCTGCAGATCATCAGCTGGATTTCACTGCATCTGGGACGTGCGCCTGCCCGCTTCGTCCTGGCTGGCATCAGCCTGTATTTCCTGATGTTCTCGCCCGCTGCCAAAGCCAATTCGCGTGCTTATCTGCGACGGGTGCTGGGACGTGAACCGCGTCTCGCCGACTTGTTTCGCCATTTCCACAGCTTTGCGTCCACCATCCACGACCGGATTTTTCTGCTGAATGGGCGCTTCGACCTGTTTGAAATCGAGGTGCATGGCAAGACCCTCATCGATGAGGTGCTGGCGGCGGGTCACGGCGCTTTTCTGATGGGGGCGCACATGGGCAGCTTTGAAGTGACGCGCGCCATCGGCCGCAATCAATCCGATCTTAAAGTGGCGATGGTCATGTACGAGGACAACGCCCGCAAGCTCAACGCCGCGCTGGCTGCGATCAACCCGGCAGCGGTGCGGGAGATTATCCCGTTGGGGCAGATCGACTCGATGCTGCGGGTGCAATCCAGCCTCGATGACGGTGTGGCGCTCGGCATCCTGAGCGATCGCACCTTGAGCGGCGACCCCACGCTGCGACTTCCCTTTCTGGGCGCCGATGCCGAATTTCCGCTCGGTCCCATGCGCCTGGCGGCCATGCTGAAACGGCCGGTGCTGTTCATGAGCGGCCTCTATCTGGGCGGTAACCGCTACGCAGTCCACTTCGAGCAGCTGGCCGATTTCAGCACGCTCGAACGGGCCGGGCGCGATGCCGCCATCCACACTGCAGTAGCAGCCTATGCCACCTGTCTGGAACGCCATTGCCGCGCCGCGCCCTACAACTGGTTTAACTTCTTCGATTTCTGGCGCCCCAAGGATGCCGCCTAAACCATGACCCGATCCGCTTATTTACGACTCGCCGCGCTTGCTGTGCTGACGCTGTTTCTCAGCCCGACCGTGCAGGCCGCGCCGCTGAGCATTGCGCAGTTGATGGCGAACCTGGCGAAGAACCCGCAAGGCGCGGCCAGCTTCACCGAGAAAAAATTCATTTCCATCCTCGAGCAGCCGGTCGAGTCGTCCGGCGAACTGCTGTTCATCGCGCCGGCCCGGCTGGAAAAGCGCACCCTGAAACCCCGCCCCGAGACCATGGTGCTCGACGGCGACACCCTTACGCTTGAACGCGGCCGCCGCAAACACGTGCTGCAGCTCAAGGACTACCCGGAGGTGGCCGGCATGATCGAGAGCATTCGCGCCACGCTGGCCGGCGACCGCAAGGCGCTGGAACGGGTCTACCATCTGGCCCTGAATGGCGACACTGAACGCTGGACGCTGGTGCTCACGCCCCTCGATGCCAAGGTCGGCAAGGTCATCGCGCGTATCCGGATGGCGGGAGTAAAGGACGTGGTGCGCAGCGTCGAAATTCTCCAGGCAGATGGCGACAGTTCGTTGATGACCATCGAAAAGCTGGCGTCACCACAATGACGCATACGCGCCGTCACGGCATCACCGCCATCGTGCTGTGGCTGATTTTTTTGCTGGCCTGCGCCGGCATCATCAGCCGCACCCACTTCACCACCGACTTGTCGGCCTTTTTGCCGCGCTCCCCCACGCCCGAGCAGCAGCTGCTGATGGATCAACTGCGCGACGGTCTGGCCTCGCGCCTGATACTGGTGGGGATAGAAGGCGCCGATGCCCCAGCCCGCGCCGAGCTTTCCAAACAGATCGCCCAGCGTCTGCGCGCCGACCCGGCATTTGCCAGCGTCAACAATGGTGAGCCGGTCAATGCCGAGCGCGACCGCGCCTATCTGTTCGACCATCGTTATCTGCTGAGCCCGGCAGTGACGCCGGAACGCTTCAGCGAGGCCGGGCTGCACGCCGCCCTCGGTGACAGCATCGATCTGCTGGCCTCGCCGGCCGGCTTGCTGGTCAAGTCCATTCTGCCGCGTGACCCGACCGGCGAAATGGTGCAGTTGCTCGATCAGCTCGACAGCGGCGCCCAGCCCAATCTGGTAGAGGGCGCATGGGCATCGCGCGACGGCGCGCGCGCCCTGATGCTGATGCAAACGCGCGCATCGGGCAGCGACACCGATGCCCAGCAACGTGCCATGACCGCCATTCAGCAGGCGTTCGACCAGGCAGCCGGCGCAAGCGCATCCGCCCGGCTGGTGATGACCGGTCCCGGCGTGTTTACGGTGACCTCGCGCGACACCATCAAAAGCCAGGTCACCTATCTGTCCATCATCAGCCTGAGCCTCATCGCCACGCTGCTGTTGCTGGTTTATCGATCCTTCAGCGCCCTGACATTGGGCTTGCTGCCCGTGATCAGCGGGGCGCTGGCGGGCATTGCAGCGGTCAGCCTGGGCTTTGGCGAGGTGCACGGCATCACCCTGGGATTCGGCACCGCCCTGATCGGCGAGGCGGTAGATTATTCCATCTACCTGTTTGTGCAATCGGAGCAGAACCATGCGGATCGTCAAAACTGGATCAAGCGTTTCTGGCCCACCATACGCCTCGGTGTGCTGACGTCGATAGCCGGCTTTGCTTCGCTGCTGCTGTCCGGCTTTCCGGGTTTGGCACAACTCGGCCTGTACGCCATTGCCGGGCTGATCGCGGCCGCAACGGTGACGCGCTTCGTCCTGCCTTCGTTGCTGCCCGCCAACTTCCGGATTCATGATGTATCGGCGATCGGCCTCACCCTGTCTCGTCTGGTGCAACGCGCGGCAGCCCTGCGCTGGCCTGCGGCGATCGTGTTGCTGGCGGCCTGCGCCATCGTGGTCGCTAACCGCGCCAGTTTGTGGAATGACACCATCGCGTCGCTCAGTCCGGTGTCGCAAGCCGATGTGGAACGCGATACCCGGTTGCGCGCCGACATGGGCGCGCCGGATGTGCGCTACCTGGTGGTGGTGCCCGGTGCGAATCAGGAAGCCGTATTGCGCGCTTCCGAGCGCGCGTCCGCGCTGCTGCAAGCACTGGTCGAGCAGGGCGAACTCGCCGGATTCGAAAGCCCCAGCCGTTATCTTCCCAGCACCGCAACGCAACGCGCCCGCCAGGCCAGCCTGCCCCCGCGCCCTCTGCTGGAAACGCGCCTGGCGCAAGCCGTTCAGGACTTGCCGGTGCGCGCGCAGCTGTTTACGCCGTTTCTGGACGACGCCGCCGCCGCGCGCAGCCAGCCTGTGCTGCAGGCAAGCGACCTGCAGCAAACCTCGATGGCGATGGCGGTCGATGCCTTGCTGATTCAGCAACAGGGGCAATGGCGCGCCTTGTTGCCGCTGACCGCACCCGCGGGGGGCAACATCGACGTGGCGCCTATTCGCGCGGCATTGAGCGCAATCCCCGATGTGCTGTTGGTGGACATGAAAGCCGAATCGGATCGGTTGTATTCCGGCTACTTGAATGAAGCCATCGGGCTGTCGCTTGGCGGGCTGGTGGCCATTATCGCCTTGCTGCTGCTGGTGTTTCGCTCGCCGGTGCGCGTGCTGCGCATCATCGCGCCGCTGGCCGCTGCGGTCATCACGGTCACGGCAGGATTAAGCCTGTTGGGCCAGCAAATGATCATTTTGCATCTGGTGGGATTGTTGCTGGTGGTCGCCGTGGGCTCCAATTACGCGCTGTTTTTTGATCGGCCCGATCCGAACGCGCCCATCCTGCCGCGCACCCTGGCCTCGATGCTGTTTGCCTGTCTCACCACCGTCGCCGGGTTTGGCCTGCTCGCGTTTTCCAACGTGTCCATCCTGCAGGCAATGGGCGTGACCGTTGCACCGGGCGTTCTCCTGGCGTTGGTTTATGCGGCGATTTTTGCCCGCCAGTCCAAGGCGAGCCCATCCCATGTTTAATTCAGGCTGGCGCCCTTCTCTGCTGGTCCGCGCAAGCTTCGTGCTGCATGGGCTGGCGCTGGTGGCCGTGATCGCCGCACCCGCGCAATGGCGTTGGGTACTGGGCGCCGTGATCATCAATCATCTGATGCTGACCGCCATTGGCCTGTGGCCGCGCAGCACCTGGCTGGGACCGAACTGGACCCGGCTGCCCGCCGCCGCCGCGGCTAGAAATGAAATCGCGCTGACCATCGACGATGGCCCCGACCCGCTCGTGACCCCGCAAGTGCTGGACACGCTGGATCGACACAGCGTACACGCCACGTTCTTTTGTGTCGGCGAAAAAGCGGCGCGCTACCCGGAACTATGCCGGGAAATCGTCCGCCGTGGCCATGCCGTGGAAAACCATAGCCAACATCACAATCACATTTTTTCCCTGCTGGGTCCGCGGGGTTTCCGGCGCGAGCTGGAAGCCGCGCAACACACGCTCAGCCAGATCACCGGCCTGCGCCCGGTGTTTTTTCGTGCCCCGGCCGGCTTGCGCAATCCGTTTCTCGACCCCGTGCTGGCGCGACTCGGCTTGACCCTCGCCAGCTGGTCGGCACGCGGGTTCGACACCCGGGTCGGCGACGCCAAGCGGGTCAAGCATGCGCTCTTGCATGACCTGCGGGCGGGCGCTATTTTGCTGCTGCACGATGGCCATGCTGCTCGGACGCCCCAGGGTGTGCCGGTGATTCTCGATGTGCTGCCAGACGTGCTGGAATCGGCGGCGGCGGCCGGATTACATTTTGTCAGCCTGCGGGATGCCCGTTCATGACCCATACACGACATGAGGTTCGGCATGGCCGCGCCGAGGAAAACAGATTGTGAATTTGCACACGCCAACGCCCTGGTACCGACATCTTTCAGCGGCCCTCGGCCAGCATCTGCTGCTGAAAGCGATCGGCACACCGCTTTTTATCGCCCTGTTTTTTGGCGCCTATTTCTACGTGCTCAAAAACCCGGCCTTCCCGACCACGGTGATGCCACTGACCTGGCTGGATCAATTGATCCATTTTCAGCCGCAGGCCATGCCACTGTATGTCTCATTGTGGGTGTATGTGTCACTACCCCCGGCCCTGCTCGCAGCACGACACGAACTGTATCGATATGGCATTTCAATGGCCGGCACCTGTCTGGTGGGGCTGGTTGTTTTTTTCTTCTGGCCCACCGCCGTCCCCGCAGCCGATATTGACTGGGCCCGCTATCCTGGCGTGGATTTCCTCAAGAACGTCGATGCCGCAGGCAATGCCTTCCCTTCGCTGCATGTTGCCACGGCCTTTTTTTCAGGGATCTGGCTGGATCACCTGCTGCGTCGATTCGGCGCGCCGCGGTGGAGTCGGCTATTTAACTGGATGTGGTGCATCGGTATCATTTATTCCACCCTCGCCACCCGCCAGCATGTGGCGATCGATGTATGGGGCGGGATAGTGCTGGGAGGCGTGGCGGCCTGGTTATCATTACGACAGTATGCAAACATCGCGCGAACGCCCGATCGGACTTGAAGGAAAACCGCCGGTGAAATCGGTTGCAAACGTTCTACATCTGAATAGGTTGACGGGTTGAATACGCTCTGGCTTTCTCACTTCACCGCAACCAGTGCCATCGGTTGTGGCCTTGACCCCACTCACACCGCACTGCGTCAACAGCGCGGCGGGCTGGCGCCGTGCGCGTTCGACACGGTCGACCTGAACACGTTTGTGGGGGAGGTTGCGGGGGTGGACAGTGTGCGGCTTCCCGCGCACCTGGCCGACTTTGACTGCCGCAACAACCGACTCGCCTTGCTGGGCCTGCATCAGGACGGCTTCATGGCTGCGGTGGAAACCGCGATCGGCCGCCATGGCCGACGGCGTGTCGCCGTATTGCTCGGCACCAGCACGGCTGGAGTGCTGCAGTCCGAGCAGGCGTATCGCCGACGCGATCCGGCGACCGGCGTACTCCCCGCCGACTTCATCTATCGCACCACCCACAACGCCTATTCGGTTGCCGATTTCGTACGCAACGTCTTCCAACTGGAAGGCCCGGCCGCGGTGGTCTCGACCGCGTGTTCGTCCAGCGCCAAGGTATTCGCCTCAGCAGCACGCATGATGGAAGCCGGGTTGATCGACGCGGCCATCGTCGGCGGCGTCGACTCGCTTTGTCTCACCACGCTGTACGGCTTCAACTCGCTGGAACTGCTGTCCACCACACCGTGCCAGCCGTTCGATGTTGAGCGCGCCGGCATTTCCATCGGCGAAGCGTCCGCGTTTATTCTGCTTGAGCGGCCGGCCAGCAGCCTGAATTACGATGCGGTGCTGCTGCTCGGTGCGGGCGAATCCAGTGATGCCTATCATATGTCTTCACCGCATCCGGAGGGCCTGGGTGCCCAGATGGCCATGGCCGCCGCGTTGAAAGCGGCCGGCCTACAGGCCGGCGATATCGATTACATCAACCTGCACGGCACCGCGACGCCCAGCAACGATGCGGCCGAAGGCAAGGCCGTGGCCGCGCTGTTCGGCGACCGCGTGCCGTGCAGTTCCACCAAGGGCGCGACCGGCCACACCCTGGGCGCGGCCGGCGGCCTCGAAGCGATCATTGGCGCGCTGGCGCTGCAGCAAGGTTTTCTGCCCGGCGGCATCAACACCCGCACCGTCGACCCGGCCATTCCCATCCAGTATCTGACCGCCAACCGCGACACCGCCCCACAACGGGTGCTGAGCAATTCCTTCGGTTTTGGCGGCACCAACTGCAGCCTGGTTTTCGGGCGGGCCGGCTGAGATGACAAACCCCAACACGATATTGACCGCCTGGATCGAGGGCGTCGGCCTGCTCGGCCCCGGCTTGCCCGACTGGCCCACCGCCCACGCCGTGCTGACTGGCGAAGCCGCATACCTACCCGGCCCGATGACGGCCCCGCCGCCGCAGGGCTTGCCACCCGCCGAACGGCGGCGGGCGGGCGTGGCGGTCAAGGTGGCGCTGGCGGTGGCGCAAGAGGCCATCGCCATGGGTCAGCTCGACGCCCGCCAGCTCTCCACGGTGTTTGCCTCTTCGGGCGCAGACGGCGACAACTGCGACGCCATCTGCGCGGTGCTGGCTTCCGAGGATCGCCATATTTCGCCGACCCGCTTTCACAATTCGGTACACAACGCCCCGGCCGGTTACTGGGGCATCGCCTCCGGGGCGATGGCACCGGCCACCGTGCTGTGCGTCTATGACGCCTGCTTCGGCGCCGGCCTGCTGGAAGCGCTGACCCAGGTCACCGTCGATGGCAACACCGCCCTGCTGATTGCCTACGACGCGCCCTACCCCGAACCGCTGAATGCCAAACGGCCCATGCCCAGCGCCATGGGGATTGCCCTGGCGCTGACATCGCAGAAAAGCCCGCAATCACTGGCACGGATCCAGGTCAGTCTGACCGATGCCGAACCCGATGTGCTGGCCGATACCGGACTCGATGCCTTGCGCCTTGCCATTCCGGCGGCGCGCGGGCTGCCGCTGCTGCAGGCCCTGGCGCGCAGGCAGGCCTGTGAAGTCGTCCTCGACTATCTCGAACCCCTGCGACTGAACGTAGCCATCGAACCATGCCGCTAGACCACGCCTGGCTGCTCGCCCACATTCCGCATCAGGGCAGCATGTGCCTGCTCGATGTCGTCACGAACTGGGATGCCCAACACATCTGCTGCACCGCCAGCAGCCATCGTGACGCCGACAATCCGTTGCGTGCACATGACCGCCTGGGCGTGGCCTGCGGCATTGAATATGCGGCCCAGGCGATGGCGGCCCACGGTGCGCTGCTGGCCGCCAGCGACAGTTCGCCCGGCGCCGGCTACCTGGCCAGTGTGCGCAGTGTCGATTGTCGGGTGACGCGACTGGATGACATTCCCGCCGATTTGGAGGTCGAAGCCGAACGGCTTTCGGGTGACGACAACCTCATTCTGTATGGCTTTCGCGTCAGCGCAGCCGGTCGCGATTTGCTGACCGGCCGCGCGACCGTGGTGCTCAATGCCGAAAAACTGAAAACCGAACAATCAAGGAATCCGTTATGAAACGCGCGCTGGTTACCGGGGGCAGTGGCGGCATCGGTTCGGCGATTTGTCGTCGACTCGCTGCCGATGGTTACGCTGTCATCATCCATGCCAATACCAACCTGACCAGGGCACAGGCGCTGGCTGAAGCCATCCGGGCAAGTGGCGGCCAGGCCGAAGCCATCGCCTTCAATATCACGGATGCCGAAGCCTGCCGGATTGCACTGGAAGCCTTGATTGCAGACAGCCCGATTCAGGTGCTGGTGAATAACGCGGGCATCCACGACGATGCCGTTTTTCCCGGCATGAGCGCAGCACAGTGGCACACGGTGCTGGACGTTTCTTTAAATGGCTTTTTCAATGTGACCCAACCGCTGTCGTTGTCGATGATCCGCAGCCGCTGGGGCCGCATCATCAACATCACCTCCATCGCCGGCATCACCGGCAACCGCGGGCAGACCAACTACGCAGCCGCCAAGGGTGCCTTGCACGCCGCAACCAAATCGCTCTCGCTCGAAATGGCGAGCCGCGGGGTCACGGTCAACGCAGTGGCGCCCGGCATCATTCAGACCGACATGATCGATGGCGTGTTCGACGAAAAAATGATCGCGGGCATGGTACCAATGAAACGCGCCGGCCGACCTGAAGAAGTGGCGGATCTGGTCGGCTTTCTGGCCTCCGACCAAGCGGGCTACATCAGCGGCCAAATCATCTCGGTGAACGGCGGCATGATCTGATGTCCGCCACGCCGGTGCAGTCGCTCGCCGTGCATCAGGCCGAGGTCATGCTGTTTTTTACCTTGTTGCAGCTGACGGTGATCGTGCTCGCTGCCCGACTCGGCGGGATACTGGCGCAGCGCGTCGGCCAGTCGCCGGCGGTGGGCGAAATCATTGTCGGTATCCTGCTCGGGCCGTCGCTGTTCGGCCTCTTGGCACCCGACCTGTTCCAGACCGTATTTCACTCGACGCCCCCCGCGCCGATGCAGATGCTGTCGCAGATCGGCTTGATCCTGCTGATGTTCCAGATCGGCCTCGAGTTCGATTTCGCCCATCTGACCGACCGCCACAATCGTCGTGCCGTTGCTTACATCGCCACGGCAAGCATGGTGGCGCCGTTCGTGCTGGGCTTTGGATTTGGGTATTGGACGGCACCGATGCTGTCGCCCGGCATCGACCCGCTCGCCACCGCCCTGTTTATCGCCACCGCTTTTTCCATCACCGCCCTGCCCATCCTCGGTCGCATGATGATCGAGTTCAACATCACCCGCCTGCCCATCGGCGTCATTGCCATCAGTGCCGCCGCGATCAACGACGTCATCGGCTGGTTGCTGCTCGCGCTGGTGACGGCGCTGACGCTGGCCCAGTTCAGCGCCGCCGCCTTCGCCGGCAAGGTGTTGCTGGTGGCGGGATTCTTTGCGGTCTGGTGGCTGGTCGTGCGGCCGCTGATGAAACGCATCATCCGCCGCAGCCAGGCCGGCGCCGTACCCGTGGGCGAGAAGGCGGGCCGCGGCAAGCTCACCCACAACCTGCTCGGCATTCTGCTCGCAGCCATCTTCATCTCGGCGATGACCACGTATCAGATCGGTATCTTCGCCATCTTCGGCGGCTTCATGATGGGCGTGATCCTGCACGACGAACACGAACTGATCGACGCCTGGAAAGAACGCATCGGCCACTTCGTCATGGTTTTTTTCCTGCCGATTTTTTTCACCTACACCGGCCTGCGCACACATATCGGCAGCCTGGATACGGCCGAGGCCTGGGGCTGGTGTGCGCTGCTGATCGCGCTGGCGACGCTGGGCAAGTTCGGCGCCAGCTATCTCGCTGCGCGCTGGGCCGGCATGTCGCACCACGAAGGCAAACTGCTCGGCATCATGATGAACACCCGCGCCCTGATGGAGCTGATCGTCATCAACATCGGCTACGACCTTGGCGTCATCTCGCAGCAGGTCTTCACCATGCTGGTGCTGATGGCGATTTTCAGTACGGTGATCACCACGCCGGGCTTGCGCGCCTGGCTGCCCAGGATCGGCGTGGCCGTTCCGGAGCGACACTAATCGCGCATCCCCCGCTATACTTGCCGCGCCCGCCCCGTCACGCTGTCAGGGCGAACACATCAGGGAATGTCTGCACAAGAACAGACGCCCATTGCGGATGATGCTTCCTGGTTCAAATCCTGGATAACGGGTCCATTGAAGCCGGAGTAGCTTCCTCAAGCCTACAAGCGTCCGTGTTTTAATGTTCCCTGAGTGTCCATTTGCTCTTATTGATCAACTGCCATCGTGTCCATCTCCTCTTCGCAGCCTGACACCCCGCCGCCGAACAAAAGCGTGCTGGTGGTTTTATATTCCCAGACCGGGCAGCTTTCGGCCATTGCCGAACAAACCCTCGCACCCCTGTTGGCCGACGCTCACATTAGCGTTCACATTGAGATCCTGAAGCCGGTGCGTGAACATCCGTTTCCCTGGCCCTTTTTTCGATTTCTCGACACCTTCCCCGAATCGGCGCACCTGGTTCCCGAACAACTCCATCCGCTCAGCGTGAATGAAGCGGCCCAGTTCGATCTGATCCTGATTTTTTACCAGGTCTGGTTTCTGGCACCCAGTCGGCCCGTGATTGCTTTTCTCGACACCCCGATTGCCCAGCGCATGCTGCGCGGGAAACCCGTGGTCACCATCATTGCGTGCCGCAACATGTGGATGCAGGCCCATACCCGCATGCGCAAGCTGCTCGCCCATATCGGGGCACGTCATCTGGACAACGTGGTGCTGACGGATCGCGCGCCCACCCTGGCCACCCTGCTCACCACGCCCTTGTGGCTGCTCACTGGCCGCAAGACCCCTGTTCCCGGCCTGCCGACGGCGGGGGTGACCCCGGCTGATATCAAACGCAGCATCCGCTTTGGCCGCGCACTGCGCGATGCCTTGCATGCTGATCATGAACAGGGTGAAGCCCCGCTGTTAAGTGGATTAGGCGCGGTCGAAGCGCAGCCGCAACTGATGTTCAGCGAGCGCGCCGGCAGTCGCAGCTTCTACTTGTGGGGTAAACTGCTGCGCCTGGCGGGGCTGCCAGGCGCGTGGCCGCGCAAGCCGCTGCTGGTTTTCTACGTCATCTTTCTCCTGGGCATTATTGTGACGGTGGTTCCCCTTTCCCTGGCCGTGCAATCGCTGCTGCGGCCACTGTTCAAGCAACGTCTTACTGCGCTGAAAACCGAGTTCGAGCAACCGTCCGGCTCGGGAACCGAGCGTCTGATGCAATATGACTACTGACGTTTTCATCACCCGCTCGGCCGCTTATCTGCCGCTCGCGCCGGTCAGCAACGACGCGATTGAATCCGTACTGGGGCAGGTGGGAGGCAAGCCTTCGCGCAGCAGGCGCATCGTGTTACGCAGCAACGGTATCGTGTCGCGTCACTACGCGCTTGACCCGGCAAGCGGCGAGCCGGTGATGACCCACGCACAACTGACCGCGTCTGCCATTCGGGAACTCGGCGATACCGGCGCGGTGGATTGTCTGGCCACCGGCACCTCGATTGCCGATCAATTACTGCCCGGTCACGGTGTGATGGTTCACGGCGAACTGGGCTGGCCGCAACTCGAAGTGGTGTCCCTCGCCGGCATTTGCTTATCGGGTGCCGCTGCTCTCAAATACGCGTTCATGGCAGTCGCGACCGGTAGCGCCCAGCGTGCGGTTGCCACCGGCTCGGAACTGATATCGCCGCTCATGCACGCCCGCAATTTTGAAGCGGAATGCGCGCACAAAACGGCACAGTTGGAAACGCATCCGGAAATCGCCTTCGAAAAGGATTTCCTGCGATGGATGTTGTCGGATGGCGCGGGCGCGTTGCTGCTGGAACCCCAACCCGGTCCGGGGCTTTCATTGCGCATCGAATGGATAGAGCTGTTTTCCAACGCGCACCGCATGCCGACCTGCATGTATGCGGGGGGCGACAAGATGGCCGATGGCAGTTTGCGCGGCTGGATGCGTTTTCCGGTCAGCGACTGGGCCAGCCAATCCCTCTTTGCGATCAAGCAGGACGTGCGTTTGCTCAACGAACAGATCGCCCCGATGACCTTCATCGAGCCCATGCTTGCGCTACGCGAACGGCGCGGTTTGCGTGCCGAACAAATAGACTGGTTTCTGCCGCACCTCTCCTCGCATTATTTTCAGCCCACTCTGGAAAAGACGCTCGACAGCATCGATTTCAACATTCCGCAGTCACGCTGGTTTACCAACCTCGCCACCTGCGGCAATACCGGCTCGGCCTCGCCTTACATCATGCTCGACGCACTCATGCGCTCCGGGAAAATCCAATCGGGTCAGACCCTGCTGCTGTACGTGCCGGAAAGCGGACGATTCTCCAGCGGCTTTATCTGTCTTGAGGCGGTGTGATTAATGGATATCGACGACGTCCCGCAAGAAGGTAATGCCACGCTGGCGGGTATACGCAAGGCGGTTTATGCGCGCGGCGCTAACAACCGAATTGTGACGGTCGCATCGGCCGGATGGGAAGTCGAAGAAATTGTCACCCAGCAAGCCGTCGATATTTTCAGCGACTACGCCAAGGCGGCGCGCGCACGGGTTAAGGCAGGCGATTCTTCGCCACTTGAATACTGGATGTATGCCCGACGGATGGATCTGGCGACGTTTGCGCAAAGCAGCGGCATCTGGCGCTGGCGCATCCGGCGGCATTTTCGACCCGCAATTTTCGCCCGGCTCAGTCCAGCACTGCTGGATCGTTACGCGGAGGCACTGGGCATTTCGCGTCAAAGCCTGTGTCAGCTGCCATGAACCCGACTGAAACACAGGTCACACCGGACACCCCTTTTGCACACCGCCATGCGGCGCACTGCGAAAGCGGCAGCGTCGCCAACCTGCTGTCGCATTACGGCACCGCTCTTAGTGAGCCAATGGCGTTTGGGCTGGGCAGTGGGCTCAGCTTCGCTTACCTGAATTTCATCCGCATCCAGGAAATGCCGCTGATCGCTTACCGCGCGCCGCCCCGCGGCATCATCAAGGGCGTCAGCGCGTCACTCGGCATACCCTTTCAGGTTGAGCGTTTTCGCACACCCGGCACCGGCACGGCACGACTCGATGCCCTGCTCGATCAAGGACGCGTGGTGGGTTTGCAAACCTCGGTTTTCTGGCTGCCGTATTTTCCGGAGGACATGCGCTTTCATTTCAACGCGCATAACCTGGTCGTGTACGGTCGAGAAGGCGATGACTATCTGATCAGCGACCCGGTGTTCGAACATCCGGTGCGTTGCCCGCGCGCCGATCTTGAACGCGCCCGCTTTGCGAAAGGCATGCTGGAACCAAAGGGCCTACTGTATTACCCGAAAACGCCCACGCAAGGTGCATCGGCCATGCAAAATGGCATGCTCGCCACGCCAGACAACATCACCCGATCAATCCGCCGCGTGGCGCGCACCATGCTGGCACCCGTTCCCATCGTTGGCACCCGCGGCATGCGCTGGCTGGCGCGGCGCATCGCGCGCCTCGACCCCAGGGACGCCGCCACCAGCCGCCTGATCGGGCACATCGTGCGGATGCAGGAGGAAATCGGGACGGGCGGCGGCGGCTTCCGTTTTCTCTATGCTGCGTTTTTGCAGGAGGCCGCGGAAAGTGGCGCGATGCCCCAGCTTGCCGAGTTCTCCGCGCAGCTAATGGAAATCGGCGACGCATGGCGGGCCTTTGCCCTGGCAGCGGCACGCATGGTGAAAGGCCGCGACGCATTTGATCCGCCCGCCATTGCACACCTGCTCAACCAGCAGGCCGACCGGGAAGCGCTCTTTTTTCGCGATCTGCGCCGCGCCCTCGCCTGATGCTCGATATCGCCGGACTCCGTTACTGCTACCCCAACGCGGCCGACGCCGCGCTGGGGCCAATCTCGTTGTCCGTGCAGCGCGGCCAGATTCTGGGCCTGCTCGGCCCCAACGGCGCGGGAAAATCCACGCTGGTCGCACACCTCGCCGGCCTGTTGCCGGTTCAGCAGGGCGAGATCCGCATCGAGGGCCAGCCGCTGAATGCCTACCGGCGGCTCGACCCCACCCGTATCGCGGTCGCCCCGCAGGACTTCGCTTTTTATCCGATGCTCAGCGTGCGTGAAAATCTGGACTGCTTTGCCGCGGCCTGCCGCCTCAAGGCGTCGGCGGCCCGTGATGCGACCACCCGCGCATTGGGCATGGCCAAGCTCGAAGACTATGCACACGTGCGCAGCGAGCGCTTGTCGGGCGGGCTCAAGCGCCGCCTCAATCTGGCCATCGCCTTGCTCGCCCGCCCCGAACTCATCGTGCTCGACGAGCCGACCGTCGGCGTCGATGCGCAATCGCGCAGCTTTCTGCTCGACACCGTCAAGCGCCTGGCGGCCGAAGGCGCTGCGGTGATCTACACCACCCACTACCTCGAAGAAATAGAAGCCATCGCCGATCAGGTGGCGATCCTCCATCGCGGCCAGATGCTACGCCTCGGGCCCTTGAGCAGCCTGCTGGCAGCAGGCGCGTCGCATCTGACCGTGGGCTTTGCCCAGACGCCTGCGCCGGACTTGCTCGATCGCATTCAAAGTTTCGGCACGGCACAGCTGACGGATAAAACCTTGCGGCTACAGCTCTCAACCGGCGTCTCCCCCGTCGCCGCACTCACGGCGATCGAGGCCTGCGGCACCCCGATTCATGAAATCCACGCCGGGCGCTACACCCTGGAACAACTCTTTACGCAACTCACTGCCGATCAATCGGAGGCGACGTCATGCTGAAGGCGTTGCTGCGCAAGGAAGTCCTCGCCCTGATCCGCGATCCGCATGCGCTGGCCGCGCTGTTCATCATGCCGGCGATCTTCATCGTCATCATGTCGCTCGCGCTGAAGAATATGTATGCGCCGCCGGTCAACCAGCTCGACTACAGTTTCGACGTGCGCGAGCACACGCCGCTGGCCCAGCGTTTTGTAAACGACTGGGAGACAACCCACGGCGCCGCGCGGCCGCTGGACGCCGACTGGCAGGCCGCCTTGGGCCGGGGCGAGCTGGCGTATGTGCTGGTGCTGGAATCCGGCTTGAGCGAGGCCTTCGTCACCCCGCAGCCGCCCAGCCATGCGGTGGTGCGGCTGCTGACCGAACCGGGGCTGGGACAAAGTGCTGTGCGCACCCTGCAAGCCGAAACCGCCGGCGTGGTGGGCGAACTGCGCGCTGCCGCGTTGACGGCCTCGCTCGGGTTGATGGCCGGCGACGATTTGTCCATTAGCCCCTTCATGGCCAGCGAAGTGGCGGGCAAGGTGGCGGTCCAGCCCAATGCCGTGCAGCAAAACGTGCCCGCATGGCTGGCTTTCGGCATGTTTTTTGTCGTGACCGCGATTTCCAGCCTGTTCATACAGGAACAACGCGACGGCACGCTGGCGCGTCTCATCAGCATGGGCGTTCCCGCGCGCCAGCTGATTCTGGCCAAAGCACTGCCCTATCTGGCGATCAATGGCATCCAGGCCATCTTGATGCTGGCGGTGGGCGTCATGCTGATGCCGCTGCTGGGCGGCGACGCCTTGTCGCTGGCGGGCATCCACTGGCCCGCGCTGATCGGCATGCTGGTCAGCCTCTCGATTGCCGCCATCGGCTTCGCCCTGCTCGTCGCCTGCCTGGCGCGCACCCACGCCCAGGCCAACACGCTGGGGCCCATGCTCAATATCCTGATGGCCGCGCTGGGCGGCATCATGGTGCCCACCTTCGTCATGCCCGCGGCCATGCAGCAACTGGCGGTGTGGTCGCCCATGAACTGGGGGCTGGAAGGCCTGCTTACCGTCCTCGTGCGCCATGGCGACATGGCCGATGTCGCCCCTTGGGCCATTCGCCTGGTCATTTTTGGCAGCGTGACCCTGCTGCTGGCCAGCCTTCTTTTCATGCGTCGTATCAAACCATGACTGACACATCCCCATCTGACGCCATCGTGCCCGACCCTGCGTTCCTCACTGAACTCGCGCGCCTACTGCTCGACACCTGCGACAAGGACGAACCGCCGGGCGGCCTGAGTCCTGAAGAAATCCTGTTCGGGCCGCAGTCCCGGTTGGACCTGGACTCACTCGATGCGTTGCAGATTTCGATGGCGATCCAGAAACGCTATGGCGTGCGCATGCCCGACAGCAAGGAAACCCGCCGCGCGCTGGCCTCCCTCGGCACGCTGGCCAGCCACCTGCACGAGCGCATGGCTTGAGCGGGACCGTGGCCGCAGACACCTACCTACTCGGGCGAGGCCTGGCCTGCTCGCTGGGTGTGGGCGTCGATGCCTGCCTCGAAAAAATGCGGCAAGGCCCTTTGCAGCCACAGCGCATTCAGTCGTCACCCGAACTGGGCTGGCCCTATTTTCCCATCCCCGACGACCCTACCGACCCAAGTGCGAGCTGGCGTCAGCGGGCGCGGACGCTGGTGCAACAGGTCGTGGCCGAATGTGGGCCCGACCTCAACCGGGATGCGCCGCTCTTCATTGCCTCCTCCTCGCTCAACGTCGGCGGCCTCGAAGCCGGCGCGCCTTTTCCGCCCGACCAGCAGGCCTTTGTTGAAGAAATCGCCGCCTGGCTGGATTGGCGCGGCCCGGTTTTCCATGTGGCGTCGGCTTGCACGTCGGCGCTCAACGCCGTGTTGAGCGCCCAGGCGCTGATCGGGTCGGGGCTTTACGAACAGGCGCTGGTGCTCGGCATCGAACTGCGCAATCACTACACCTCGGCCGGTTTCAGCGGCATGCAATTGCTCGCCCCGGACCTGCCCCGCCCACTCGACGTTGCCCGCGACGGGTTGGTGCTCGGCGAGGCCGTGGCCGCGCTGTATCTGGGCAACCGCCCCGCGCGCTGGCGCGTGCAGGGCGGGGCCAACCGAACCAACGGCGACAATCCCGTGGGGGCCGACCAGCACGTTGTGGCGCACGTCATCACCCAGGCGCTCGAAGCCAGCGGCGTCAGCCCGCGGCAGATCGGCCTCGTCAAGCTTCAGGCGGCCGGCAGCCCGCAAAACGATGCAGAGGAAATCGCCGGCCTGCGCTATGTGTTCCCATCGCTGCCGCCGCTGGTCACCTTCAAGGCCGCTTTGGGCCACACCCTCGGTGCCTCGGGTGCGGCAGAACTGATTTTGCTGACGGCCTGCCTGGAAACCGGCACTTGGCCGAACGCAATGCCGCAGGCCGCCGACCCGCAACTCAACGCGCTATGCAGCGCGGCAGTGCCTGTGTCGCCCCAAACCATCCTGTTCAATATCCTGGGTTTTGGCGGCGGACATGCCTGTCTGGTGATCGAGGATTCAGCATGCCGCTGACTGCCTGGCGCATCACCGGCCGTTTTTTTGCGGCGCCGCCGCCCGCCGATTGGCGCGCGCAGTTGGCGACCCGTCTGGGGCAGCGTCCGCGGCGCATCGGCGAATGGGCCGAGCTGGCCTTGTTCGGTGCGCGCCAGTGTCTGGACAGTGCAGGGGAAACCCGCTTGCCGGGCGGTGCGCTGTTATCGCTGTCCAGCCTGCACGGCCCGGATATCGCGCTGCGCGCCGCGCTCGAACAAATGGGTGAGGGCGTGCCCATGCCCATCACGTTTCTGAACAGCCAGCCCAGCCAGGCGTTGCCGGCATTGGCCCAATATCTGGGCTGGCAGGGCAACGGACGCTGCCTGACCACGCGCGACCCGGTGCGGGCCCTGCAGCTCGCCTGCCTTGAAGCCGGCGCCGACGGCATGCTGCTGGGATGGGTCGACGAGGACGCACCCGGCGCAAGCATCTGGCTGCGGCTGTCGCCCACCGAAGCAGGCAACACCGCATTCGAGACCGCGAACTTTGCCCTGCTGGAAGACACCCGCTTTACGGTGCTGGCCTTTGACGGCATGCAGCTGAAGCTGGGTGCCTGATGCGGACGCCCACCCGCCAAGCCCTACTGTATCGAAGGTAAAACCATGCCCGAATCGACCCCGCCCGCTTACGTCAGCCCGGAATATATTCTCAACGTGGGAACCGGCTTCATGGCCGCCAAAACCCTGCTCAGCGCGGTCGAGCTGGGCGTGTTTACCCATGTCTCAGCGCAGCCCGGTACGCTGACCGACCTTGAGGCGTGGCTGGGCCTGCATCCCCGTGCCAGCCGCGATTTTCTGGACGCCCTGGTGGCGCTGGGTTTTCTGGATCGGCACGACGGCCTCTACGAAAACACGCCGCCCGCCGCGCGCTATCTGGATGCCCGCAGCCCGGACTACATCGGCGGGTTACTGGAGATGTCCAACCAGCGACTTTATCAATACTGGGATGGCCTGACCGATGCCCTGCGCACCGGGCAACCGCAAAACGAACTCAAGACCGGCGGCGCCACCCTGTTTGCCGCACTCGCGGCCGATCCCGAACGCCACCGGCAGTTTCTGGGTGCCATGACGGCGTTGAGCCGCGCGGCCAACCAGGCGATCGCCCAGAATTTTCCCTGGGCCGATTACGCCAGCTTCGTCGATGTCGGCACCGCGCAAGGCAATCTTGCCGCGCAGATCGCGCGTCAGCATCCGCACCTGCGCGGCATCGGTTTCGACCTGCCACCGGTGGCGCCGATTTTTTCCGCGCACGTGGCAGAAATGGGCGTGGCCGAGCGCCTTCAGTTTGTATCCGGGGATTTTTTCGAAGACCCCTTGCCGCCAGCCGACGTGGTGGTGATGGGCCACATCCTCCACGACTGGAACCTGGCCGAGAAAAAAATGCTCATCCACAAGGCCTGGGCGTGCCTGCCGCCCGGCGGCGCGCTCATCGTTTACGAGGCCATGATCGACGACGCGCGCGAAAGCAATGCGCAAGGCCTGCTCATGAGCCTGACCATGCTGATCGAAACCCACGGCGGCTTTGATTACACCGCCGCCGACTGTGCGGGCTGGATGGACGAGGCAGGCTTTGAACAGACGCGAAGCGTGAAGCTGACGGGAGCCGAGGCGATGGTGATCGGGGTGAAACCGACGTTGGGTGATTGACCTGGGGTTCTGGAGTTGCACAAGGAAACGCTGAAGAATAACTTCGGCCAAAACACCGACAGCGTGCGACATGCACGAAGATAAACGCAAGAGTCAAGGCCTGACCCTAGTGGTGTGCGAAGCGGCCCCTTTATATTGGCCGGAGGGCGGTAGCGCCATCGCACGTACGGCTGATTGCGATGGCCCACCTTTGAGGGTCGTCAGTTGCCGATACGTATGCTGTCCATCGATCCCAGCACACCGAAAACCTGCAACAGCCATATCACGACAACAATGACGACGACGATATTCAGGATGTTTTTGATCTTTCGATCCATTGGGATGTAGGTATTGACGAGCCAAAGCAGCACGCCAACCACGATCAGGACGATGACCAAGTTAATCAGAGGCATGCGGATTCTCCTGTGAGAGCATTAAATTGCCAGGGGCACCAACTGAATTGTTCAGGTGCGGCTTGATACTACCCCATTCTTCTTGCCTGTTTTCATGGCCGGTCGCAAGCGGCGTACAACTCAGCCCGGCTTGACCGCCTGATATTCAGCAAAAATCGACAGCGCGGGCGTTTCAATGTGGCGTTTTGCGCCGCTAAATCCTGCATCCGTCAGCGTATCAATCACGCCGCTCGGCGGCACGCAGGCCTCAATCGTGTCCCAGTAATAACGCCATAATTTCGCCGACTCGGCGCTGCTGCCGACCAGCCGGGCGAGCACCGGCACGACCCCGCGCATGTAGCTTTTGAGCAGGAACTGGCTCCAGGCGCGCTCGGGTTTGGTGATTTCGAGCAGGCACAGGCGGCCGCCGGGTTTGAGGACGCGGTGGAATTCGCTGAAGGCATCGGACAGGTCGCCGATATGGCGCAGCGCGTAGCCCATGCTGAGAAAATCGAAGCTGGCATCGGGAAACGGGATGGCCTCCGCCCGGCCTTCGACCAGCTGCACGCCGGGCAAATGCGCTTGCGACATCATGCCCACGCTGGGATCGACGCCTACCACCAGCGCGGGATCGCCCACCAGTTTCACCGCTTCGCGTGCCACCAGGCCGGTGCCGACGCCAATGTCGACAATGCGCATGCCGGGTTTCAGTCCCGCCCGTAGCAGCGCCTGGTTGCGATACCAGGGGCCGCTGCCAAATGCCAGCAACCGATCGATGCGGTCGTAATCCGAAGCGGTGCGATCAAAGATCTTGCCGACGAAACCGCGGCGTTCCTTTTCGTTGGCGTAATACTCAGTCAGTGGGGGATGGGGTTCGTGGGAAATGGGGTGCTCCGTTCTGTTTGTGAGGGTCGATGATGGATCAGTCAAGCTGCCACACCATGCCGAGATTCAGGCCCAATACATCGATACCGGGATTGGGGTTGGTCATGCCCAGATTGGAATGATGGGTGAAATAACCACCTGCCGTGACCGCCCGGCGTTTGGTGAACTGATAACGCGCGCCCAACTGGCTAAACCAGTTGAAAGTGAAGTCCTGGCCTTGTCCGCCCGGGGTGTTATTCGAATTGGTAAAACCGGCGCCACCGCCGATTTCAAAAAACAGCGCGGATTTTTGATCCGCTGCCCACCACTCCAGGCTGGGCGCGCCGGCCAAGCCAACATAATAGTCTTCTGCGCCCCTCAAATAGGTTTCGTAGAGCACCGACACACGATGACGCACCGTAAGCCGGGCCCCGCTGTCCCCCCGCCACAGATCAAACATGGCGGGCGAGCGCCAGGCCGCCTGCAAGGGCGCGATGGTGTAGTCCAGCGGGGTATTGTTGTGGACCTTTTTCAGATACCCCGCCTCGACGGCTACTTCCCATTTGTCGGCGGGGTGTGGCGGGGCCTCTGCATGAGCAGGCAAGCTCAGCATGTTCAGCGCGCATACGGAGAAAAACGCGCCATGCTGGGCCAATCGAAGGGGGAGAAACGGGGTACGCATGAGCTTGATGGGTCTCCTGATGGGTCAGCCGTTACCTGAGATGCGCTTGAAAATCCGGGTCAGGCCAGCCGTAAAATTGACGTCGCAAACATCACGATGCTTGCCGCCCGATCGAGCCAACAACACGTGATCCCGCACGACGCTTCAGACCCGGAGGCGCCGCAGCACCAACCAGGGCAGACGCAGCAAGAACCCCAGCATCAGCCGGGTGTGCATCCAGGTCAACAGGGTGTTGTCGCGCAGGTAATTGAAGTGCGACACCCCGCCTTCGTCGGCGCGCAGGTACTTCACCGGTGCCGGCAGGTTGACCGGGCGCACCCCGCGCCAGCACAGCCGCACCACGGCCTCGGGGTCGAAATCAAAGCGGCGCATCCAGCGCTGGCCGCGCATCACCTGACGCAACGGCTCGACCGGATAGACCCGAAAGCCATACAGCGAATCGCCGATGCCCGCCCACAGGGTTTCCAGATTGGCCCAGCCGTTGGACACCTTGCGCCCCTGCACGCGCAACGCGGGGGCATCAGCGTCGAACACCGGTACGCCGAGCAGCATCGCATCGGGCGATTGTTGGGATGCGGCCATGAACGCAGGAATCAAATCGGCTGGATGCTGGCCATCGGAGTCCATCGTCAGGGCGTGGGAGTAACCCTGCTGGGCCGCCAGATCCAACCCGTGCAACACGGCAGCGCCTTTGCCCTGGTTTTCGGGCAACACCCACACCCGGAGACCGGGGTCGGTTGCCGCCATGTCCTTCAAGCCGTCGGCGGTGCCGTCAGTGCTGCCGTCCACCACCACCCACACCGGCGCCCACTGGGCACGGGCGGCCCGCACAGTTTCATAGACTTTTTCACCCGGGTTGTAGCTGGGGATCAGCACCAGATGGCTAGTGGAGGTTGGGCTTGCGGAGGTCAGGCTTGCGGACGTCATCTTGCAGCCTGCCTCGCATCGCATTCCGGGGCCTGTGGGGACTCGGGCGGCAGAAACCGCGGCGCCTCACACAGTTCATCGATGAAATAGCGCTCCAGTTCCTCGGTAAACGCTCCGGCTTTGCCGGGTGGATCAAAACGGCGACCGAGCCGGACGCGGTAGGTGATCGGAAACCGTGGTCGACGAAACAGCGGCCACCCCTTGCTGAGGTAAGCAGAATCGGTTTCGATGAACACCGTCTGGATCGGCACCTGTGCGCGGCCGGCGATCAATGCGGTGGTGCCTTTACATACGTTGACCGGCCACCGGGTGGTGCGGGTTCCCTCAGGAAAAACCAGCAGCTGGCTCCCATTACGCAGTTCGGCCACCGATTGCTTGATCATGCTCAGCTGCGCATCGTTGCGGATGTAGCCGGCGATGCGGGCGCCAGCACCAAAAAATGCGTTATCGACGATATCGGCTTTCATGATGCAGGCGATACCCGGCAAACGCGACAACACCATCAGCGCATCGAGCAGGCAGGGGTGATTGGGCGCGATAACCATCGGGCCTTCTGCGCGCAAGGCATCGAGCTCAGCGAGATCGAAATGGATGGCCCGAATGAAGGTGAGGAAGCCGAGATAAACACGAAATGAAATCGAGATCACGCCGCGGCCGAGCGCGTTCGCCCTGCGCTTGGGCAACACGTAATACAGCGGCACGGCAAACACGGTCCAGATCAACGACGCCGCGCCCAGCACCACCAGGCCCGCCCACAAGACAAAATATTCGTAGAGCCGGTGCAGCACACGCCTCGGCCAACTGGCTCGGGGCGCAAAGGTATGCATTGAAGCCGTCATATCCCCCTACTCGGTGACCGGGCTGGCCAGCGTGGTGGCATGCCCGCCCGAAGCCTCGATTTCGACCAGCAGGTCGGCGCGACAGATGTCCGCCTGCAGGAACATGGGCGATACCGACGCGCCTATGAATTCCATCATGACCTGGCGCACGGTGGCCAGGTTCGACAAATCCCGCAGATAAACCTTGTAGACCAGCGTATCGAGACTGAAACGGTTGCGTGGATTGACGCGGTTGGCCTCGTCGACCACCGCCGCGATGTTATGCAGACATTCGCGCATTTGCGCCACCACATCGCCCGCATGCAGGGTTTGATGGCCCACGATGCTGGCGGTGCCGGAGATGAACAGCACGTCACACCCGCCCAGGTTGACCAGCCCCGCGCGCGCGAAGGTCGGGCTGCGCGGGCCGTACTGGCTGGGATAGTGGAAGGCGCTGACCTGACGCGGATTTTCGATCGCGATGACATCCGTCCGCGTCGCCAGAAAAGCAATATTCAGTCCGCCTGCAGCAGCGCCCAACGCGCAGGCAGCGGGCACGTTGTTGACGACCGAACGGTCGTGGGCAAGAAAGGCTTCCTGCCGACCAATATTGAACTGACGATAGCGCTCGATCTGGTGACTCTCTGCATTGATGTCCGCGAAGTAATTCCACACGCGCAGCAAGGACGTGTAGCCACGCGCTTCGAGCAATTTGAAAATGGCCTGATAGGCAGCTGCCGTTGCCATTTGCAAGGGGGGGCGCTCATCGGCCATTTGCGGTAACGCTACCTCATCCAGGCTCATGCTGCCAAACAACAGCGACTGACTGGCGCGAAAACGGATTGCGCCCTGCTGCCCGGATTCCAGGGGTTCAGCGCTATGCCAAATTTCGCAGGTCGCTTCTTCCGGATAGGGCAAGGCCATGTCCACCTGCTGAATCGGCAGATCCAGATGGTCGAGTGCCATGGCAGGATGGGCATAACACGCGCCACCGAGCACGCTGCTCAATTCGTCACGCGTCCGACCCGCAAGCCGGGATGCCGGCAACACTTCCAGACGCAGAATCGAATCCACTGGCGTCATCGGCTGTTGGCCCCTTCCGGGTTATCCACCACGCGAATATTCAATTTGCGGCGCTTCCAGGCTTGTATCGTGTTCTTCCAGTTACCCACTGACGCCAGGTAATAGATCGTTTTGAATGCCCACAACGAAGGCCATATCGGCGTCTTGCCGTAGATGTCGCCCGCCAGCACCGACAATAGCGCTTCCTTGACCCGAAATATATTGCTCGGCCCCATGAGCAGGTTGCGCATGGTGGGATTGGTGACCCGATAGATAAACCAGGAAAACTCCTTGGGCCCATGTTTCATTACCTTGTCGAAATGCTTGAGCGCCCCTGCGGATTTTTCCGGTTGGCGCAGGCAGATATCGACCGCATCAGCGCCAATAAAGGCACTGTGCATGGCCATCATCACCCCGGATGAAAACACCGGATCGATGAAAGCATAGGCGTCGCCCAAGAGCAGGTAATTCGCACCGTGCGTATGGTCGCAGGCATAGGAAAAATTACCGGTGGCCTCGACCTCCGACACCAAATCGGCATGGCTCAGCCGCTCGGCCAGCGCGGGGCACTGACTGATCAGTTCCATCAGGAACTCGGCAGGCGGCTTGGTGCGCGCCTTCAGAACGTGCGGCCAGATCACCGCGCCGACGCTGGTGCTGCCATCCGCCAGCGGGATGAACCAGAACCAGCCGTGCGCAAACCAGAAAATGCTGATGTGACCTGCCTGCCGACCTTCGAGCCGTTGCGCGCCCGTGAAGTGTCCATACAAGGCCGCGCTGTTGTGTTTGGGATTGCGCTGCTTGGCATTCAGGCGGTTGCCGAGGAAGGTGTCGCGGCCCGAGGCGTCGACCAGAAAACGACACTGCCAGGTTTCGCTTGCGCCGTTGTCGTGCTCCGCGTGAACGAGAGCGCCCTCGTCGTTCGGTAGAAACACCACCTCGCGCACGCGGCAGCCTTCGATGATCGCCGCGCCCTTGCGACCGGCATTGCGAATCAGGATCTCGTCGAATTCGGAACGGCGCACCTGAAACGAGCTAGGCATGGACTTGTCCCAGGCATCGCCAAACTCGAACGTCTGACGGTGTTCGTGCCAGGGCGAAACAAATTCTGCCCCCCATTTCTCCATGCCGATGGCTTCGACTTCGTCACGCACGCCCAGCTTGTCGAACAAGGGCATATTGGCCGGCAGCAGGGATTCGCCAATGTGAAAGCGCGGGTGATGCGCCTTCTCCAGCAATGTGACCTGATGGCCTTTTTCCGCCAGCAGCGCGGCGACGGTCGAGCCGGCTGGGCCGCCGCCGATCACCAGCACATCGCACTGGCGCGGAGCCTGGCTGACAGTTTCGTTCAACATGGGGTGTTCCTTGTGTGGACACAGCACGACGAAGATATCGGTCCGCGTGAACTGCATAACGTCCAAAGTTTACCCAAACAAGTCTTGGGGCGGTAGCTTCAGATGCACGGCGCGGCTTCGAGGATAGAATGTGACTATGTAAACGCGGCTCAACGCACTTTACCCGGTGGCCGGATTAAGGGGTTACCCGGCTCGCTTTGCGAGAATATTATGTTTACATTTCGAGCGCATCGAAGCTTGTTTGAACACCGTCTCAATATTTAGCAATTAGGGATACACCCAGTCATGAGCATTCTTGTTACCGGCGGTGCCGGGTTTATTGGCGCGAATTTCGTGCTGGACTGGCTGGCCCAGTCCGACGAAACGGTTATTAACCTCGACCTGCTGACCTACGCCGGCAATCGCGAGAGCCTGGCCTCGCTGGGCGGCGATGCGCGGCATGTTTTTGTGCAAGGCGACATCGGCGACTCCGCGCTGGTGGCCCAATTGCTCGCCCAGCATCAACCTCGCGCCATGATCAATTTCGCTGCCGAGAGCCATGTCGACCGTTCCATCCACGGCCCGGAAGACTTCGTCCAGACCAATATTGTTGGCACGTTTCGCCTGCTGGAGGCGGTGCGTGCCCACTGGAACGGCCTGCAGGACGACGCCAAACAGAACTTCCGCTTTCTCCACGTCTCCACCGATGAAGTCTACGGCTCGCTCGGCAAAGATGATCCGGCTTTTACCGAAACGCACCGCTACGCGCCCAACAGCCCGTATTCGGCGAGCAAGGCCGCCAGCGACCATCTGGTGCGCGCCTACCATCACACCTATGGCTTGCCGGTGCTCACCACCAACTGCTCCAACAACTACGGGCCGTATCAGTTCCCCGAAAAGCTCATCCCGCTGATGATCGTCAATGCACTCGCGGGGAAACCCCTGCCGGTGTATGGCGACGGCCAGCAGATCCGCGACTGGCTCTACGTCACCGACCATTGCAGCGCGATTCGGCGCGTACTGGAAGCCGGCCAAGTCGGCGAGATCTACAACATTGGCGGCTGGAACGAAAAGCCCAACCTCGATATCGTCCACATCGTTTGCACCCTGCTCGACGAGTTCCGCTCTCACGCAGACGGCCAACGCTATTCCGAACAAATTACCTACGTCACCGACCGCCCCGGCCATGATCGCCGCTACGCCATCGACGCCAGCAAAATGGCAAGCGAACTCGGCTGGAAGCCCGCCGAAACCTTCGACACCGGCATTCGTAAAACCGTGCAGTGGTATCTGGACAACCCGGACTGGATCGCTCACGTCCAATCCGGCACGTATCGCGAGTGGGTAGAAAAAAACTACAGCGGACGCGCCGCGTGAAGATTCTGCTATTCGGTAAGAATGGGCAGGTCGGCTGGGAATTGCAGCGCAGCCTGGCGCCGCTGGGCGAACTGGTGGCGCTGGCGTCCGACAGCCAGGAACTGTGCGGCGATCTCACCAACCTGGCGGGCATCGCCCGGACGGTACGCGCGGTCGCTCCGGACGTCATTGTCAACGCCGCCGCCCACACCGCCGTCGACCAGGCCGAGAGCGAGCCTGAACGGGCCCGCACCCTCAACGCGTTGGCCCCGGGCGTGCTGGCGCAGGAAGCCCAGCGCAGCGGGGCGTGGCTGGTGCACTATTCCACCGACTATGTGTTTGACGGCAGCGGCGACACGCCGTGGCTGGAAACCGACCCCACCGGCCCGCTCAACGTCTACGGCCAAACCAAACTCGAAGGCGAAGCCGCCATCCGCGACAGCGGCTGCAACCACCTCATCTTCCGCACCAGTTGGGTCTACGCCGCGCGCGGCGGCAATTTCGCCAAAACCATGCTGCGACTGGCCCGCGAACGCGACAGCCTCGCCGTCATCAACGACCAGATCGGCGCGCCTACCGGAGCCGACCTGCTGGCAGACGTCACCGCCCACGCCCTCCGCACCGCGATGCAGCGCCCCGAGCTTGGCGGCCTGTATCACCTGGCGGCCAGCGGCCAGACCTCCTGGTACGACTACGCACGGTTCGTGATTGACCATGCTCGCCAGGCCGGCAACGACATCAAGGTCGCCCCCGAGGCCATCCAGCCCGTTCCCACCAGCGCGTTCCCTACTGCAGCCAGACGCCCGCTTAATTCGCGCCTGGACACCCGCAAACTGCAAACGACCTTTGGCCTGCGCCTGCCCCCTTGGCAAGACGGCATCACCCGCATGCTGACCGAAACTCTCGAGAAATCCTCATGACCCAACGCAAAGGCATCATCCTCGCCGGCGGCTCCGGCACCCGCCTGCACCCCGCCACGCTGGCCATCAGCAAGCAGCTATTGCCGGTGTTCGACAAGCCGATGATCTACTACCCGCTCACCACGCTGATGCTGGCGGGGATACGCGACATCCTCATCATCTCCACCCCTCAGGACACCCCACGCTTCGCGCAACTGCTCGGCGATGGCAGCCAATGGGGCCTGAATCTGCAATATGCCGTGCAGCCCTCGCCCGACGGTCTGGCGCAAGCCTTCCTCATCGGCGAGTCCTTCATTGGCGATGACCTGTCTACCCTGGTGCTGGGCGATAACATTTTCTATGGTCACGATTTTCATCAGCTGCTGGGCAGCGCCGTGGCCCGCACCGAGGGTGCCAGCGTCTTCGCCTACCATGTGCACGACCCTGAGCGATATGGCGTCGCCGAGTTCGACGCCGGCGGCAAAGTGCTGTCGCTGGAAGAAAAACCCCAACACCCCAAGTCCAGCTACGCCGTGACCGGCCTCTATTTCTACGACCGGCAAGTCGTTGGCCTCGCCAAAAGCCTGAAGCCCTCGCCGCGCGGCGAGCTGGAAATCACCGATCTCAACCGCCTGTACCTGGAACAGGGCGCGCTCAATGTCGAAATCATGGGCCGCGGCTACGCCTGGCTGGACACGGGCACCCACGAATCGCTGCTCGAAGCCAGCCAGTTCATCGCCACCCTGGAAAACCGCCAGGGCCTCAAGGTCGCCTGCCCGGAGGAAATTGCCTACCGGCACCAGTGGATCGACGCCGCCCAGCTCGAAAAGCTGGCGCAGCCGCTGAGCAAAAATGGCTATGGCCAGTACCTGATGCGCATCCTCAAGGAAAAGGTTTTCTGATGAAAGCCACCCCGCTTGCCATCCCCGACGTCATCCTGCTCGAACCCCGCGTGTTTGGCGATGAGCGGGGCTTCTTCTTCGAAAGCTTCAACCAGGCCAAGTTTGAAGCCGCAATCGGCCGGCACGTAGACTTTGTGCAGGACAACCATTCGCATTCGGCCAAAAACGTGCTGCGCGGCCTGCACTATCAAATCCGCCAGCCGCAGGGCAAGCTGGTGCGCGTCGTCCAGGGCGAAGTATTTGATGTGGCGGTCGATGTACGCAAATCCTCGCCCTCCTTCGGGCAGTGGGTCGGTGAAATGCTGTCGGCTGATAACAAGCGGCAGATGTGGGTGCCAGAAGGCTTTGCGCACGGCTTTGTCGTGCTGTCGGATAGCGCGGAGTTTCTCTACAAAACCACCGATTACTACGCACCGGAACACGAACGCTGCATTGCCTGGGACGACCCGGCCATCGGCATACAGTGGCCCCACGTCGGCGTACCGGCACTTTCCGCCAAAGACCAGCAGGGCAAAGCGCTCGCCGAAGCCGAACACTTTGCATGACACCACCCCGGCCCGAACGCCCGGCCAGCACCCTGACGATATTCAAACAAGCCCAGCCTGGCCGGAATTATCCGGGGGTTCTGAACTCCCATTCCAAGTTCCTCACGATGCCTATTCCTTGCTGAAACAAGGGGCACACGTTGCCCCAAGCGCCAGACGGGATTAAAATGCCGCACTTTTCGCTTTAATTTTGCGGCTTGCCTGTGGGCAGGCCGCTGTTGCCTGAGCACACAGAACCATGGATCGACAACGCTGGCTGGACGGGACGCTATATTCGCCCGATTTTGAACAGGATAGCTGCGGCTTCGGCCTGATTGCGCAGATGGACAATCAGCCCAGCCACACGCTGGTGCAGAATGCGATTGGCTCGCTGGCTTGCATGACGCACCGCGGCGCAATTGCGGCGGACGGCTTGTCGGGCGACGGCTGCGGCCTGCTGTTCAAGAAGCCGGATGCGTTCCTGCGTGCGGTGGCCACCGAAGCCGGCTTTGCGCTGGGTGAGCTGTATGCCGCTGGCTTGCTGTTTCTGTCGCGCGACGACACCCCGCAAGCCTATGCACGCACCACGCTGAAAACCGAACTCGAGGCACAGGGCCTCATGGTTGCCGGGTTCCGCCTGGTGCCAACCAACACCACCGTGTGCGGCGAATCGGCGATGGAGTCGCTGCCGCATATCGAGCAGATATTCGTCAATGCCCCCGCCGGATTGAGCGAGGACGATTTCGAACGCAAGCTCTACATAGCGCGCCGCCGCGCCGAAAAAGCGCTGGAAACCACCGACCCGGTGTTCTACCTGCCGACGCTGTCGTGCCGCGTCATCAGCTACAAGGGCCTGGTGATGCCGGACAACCTGCCGGTGTTTTACCCCGACCTCAACGATGAGCGGTTTGCATCGAGCCTGGTCGTGTTCCACCAGCGCTTCTCCACCAATACCTGGCCGCAATGGCGGCTGGCGCAGCCGTTCCGCTATCTGGCGCACAACGGCGAGATCAACACGGTGCAGGGCAACCGCAACTGGAGTCGCGCCCGCGAGCAGAAGTTCGCCACCCCGCTGATTCCGAACATGGACGACATCCGTCCCATCGTCGGCACCAAGGGTTCCGATTCGATGAGCCTCGACAACATGGTCGAAGGTCTGGTGATGGGCGGCACCAGCCTGTTCCGCGCGATGCGTCTGGTGATCCCGCCGGCGTGGCAGAACGTCGAATCGATGGACGCCGACATCCGCGCCTTCTACGAATACAACTCGATGCACATGGAGCCGTGGGACGGCCCCGCCGGCATCGTGCTAACCGATGGTCGTTATGCCGCTTGCACCCTCGACCGCAACGGCCTGCGCCCGGCGCGCTG
This sequence comes from Thiobacillus sp., assembly GCA_031426835.1. GTDB lineage: Bacteria > Pseudomonadota > Gammaproteobacteria > Burkholderiales > Thiobacillaceae > Thiobacillus. Next base: position 28,599 of record JASJPF010000033.1, on the reverse strand, counting down.
GGTGCTGACCAAGGACCGTATCCTCACCATCGCCTCCGAAGTCGGCGTATGGCCGATCGACCCGGCCAACGTCGAGCGCAAGGGCCGCGTCAAACCCGGCCAGATGATCGCGGCCGACCTCGAAACCGGTCGCCTGCTGTTGTCGGAAGACATCGACAATGAGCTGAAAGGCCGCCAGCCTTATCGCGAGTGGCTCAAGGCCAATGCGGTCAAATTCAATCTGTCGATCAATCAGGACGCCGACATGGCGGTGATGGATACGGCCACCCTGCTGACGCACCAAAAACTCTTCAACGTCAGCTTCGAAGAGCGCGACCAGATCATTCGCGTGCTGGCCGAAAACGCCGCCGAAGCCATCGGCTCGATGGGCGACGACACGCCGATGGCGGTGCTGTCGCAAAAAGTGCGTTCGCCATTCGATTACCTGCGCCAGCAGTTTGCCCAGGTGACCAACCCGCCGATCGATCCGATCCGCGAAGCGATCGTGATGTCGCTCAACACCACCTTCGGTCCCGAGCGCAACCTGTTCCACGAAACCCCCTCACACGCGCATCGGGTTGAAGTCCATACCCCGCTGCTGTCGAAAGAAGCGTTCGACACGCTGCTGAACCTGGACGACCCGGCCTTTACCAACGTCACGCTCGATCTGCATTACGACCCGGCCACGGCCACACTGGAAACCGCGCTCAAGGCACTGACTGCGCGCGCCATTGCTGCCGTGCGCGACGGCAAGATCATCCTGGTGCTTTCCGACCGCAACCTCGCCCGTGATCGGCTGCCGATTCATGCCCTGTTTGCCACCGGTGCGGTGCACCATGCATTGATTGCCGCCGGCCTGCGTTGCAACGCCAACATCGTGGTAGAAACCGGCACCGTGCGCGACCCGCACCATTACGCCTGCCTGATCGGCTATGGCGCAACGGCGGTCTATCCCTATCTGGCGTATCAGATCATTGGCGAGTTCGTCAAAACCGGCGAGATCAAGCCCGGCTTCGACAAGGCGCTGTCCAATTTCCGCAAGGGCATGGACAAGGGCCTGTACAAAGTGCTGTCGAAGATGGGCATTTCGCTGGTGGCGAGCTACCGCGGCGCGCAACTGTTCGAAGGCGTCGGTCTGAACGAGGAAGTGGTCGCGCTGTGCCTGAAAGGCACGGTGTCGCGCATCTCCGGCGCCAACTTCGAGGATTTCGAGTCCGACCAGAAGCTGCTGCACAAGAACGCATTCAATCCACTGCGCCCGCTGCCGGCCGGCGGCCTGCTCAAGTTCATGTTCGGCGAGGAATTCCACGCCTACAACCCGGACGTGGTGCAGCAACTGCAAAAAGCCGTGCAATCGGGCGACTACGCCGAATTCAAGAAATATTCCGAGCTCGTCAACACCCGTCCGGTGGCGATGCTGCGCGACCTGATGAAGCTGAAGACCGGCGCCGCACCGATCCCGCTGGACGCCGTCGAGCCGCTGGACGCCATCCTCAAGCGCTTCGACTCCGCCGGCATGTCGCTGGGCGCGCTGTCGCCCGAGGCGCACGAAGCGCTGGCCGAAGGCATGAACCGCATCGGCGGCCGCTCCAACTCGGGTGAAGGCGGCGAAGATCCCAAGCGCTACGGCACCTCCAAGACCTCCAAGATCAAGCAGATTGCCTCCGGCCGCTTCGGCGTGACGGCGACTTATCTGGTCAATGCCGAAGTGCTGCAGATCAAGATCGCGCAGGGCGCCAAGCCCGGCGAGGGCGGACAATTACCGGGCGACAAGGTGTCGGTCATGATCGCCGGCCTGCGTCACACCAAGCCCGGCACGCCGCTGATTTCGCCGCCGCCGCACCACGACATCTATTCGATCGAAGATCTGGCGCAGCTGATTTTCGACCTCAAGCAGGTCAACCCCGACGCGCTGGTATCGGTGAAACTGGTGGCCGAGCCCGGCGTCGGGACGATTGCCGCCGGCGTCGCCAAGGCCTATGCCGACCTCATCACCATTTCCGGCTACGACGGCGGCACCGGCGCCAGCCCGCTTGCCAGCGTGAAATACGCCGGCTCGCCGTGGGAACTGGGTCTGTCCGAAGCGCAGCAGGTATTGCGCGCGAATGGTTTGCGGGGACGCGTGCGGGTACAGACCGACGGCGGCCTCAAGACCGGCCTCGACGTCGTCAAGGCGGCGATCCTGGGCGCGGAATCCTTCGGCTTCGGTACCGGGCCGATGGTCGCGCTGGGATGCAAATATCTGCGCATCTGCCATCTGAACAACTGCGCCACCGGCGTGGCGACACAGAATGAAACCTTGCGCCGCGATCATTTCATCGGCCTGCCCGACATGGTGGTGAACTACTTCAAGTTCGTCGCCGAGGAAACCCGCGAACTGATGGCATCCCTGGGCATTCGTAACCTGACCGATCTGATCGGCCGCACCGATCTGCTGGATATTTCGACGGGTGATACACCCCGTCAAGGCCGCCTCAATCTCGATGCGCTGCTGTCGCAAGGCACGATTCCTGCGGACGCCCCACGTTTTTCGCAGCAGGAGCGCAACCCCTCGTTCGACAAGGGCGAGCTGGCCGAGAAAATGGTGGCGGATGCCCTGTCCGCGATCAAGGCCGGCACCCCGATCGAACTCAGCTACACGGTGAGAAACGTCAACCGCTCCATCGGTGCCCGCCTGTCGGGTGAAATCGCCAAGGCACACGGCGGCCAAGGCTTGCCGGACGACACCCTGCGCATCAACCTGACCGGTTCCGCCGGTCAAAGCTTTGGCGTGTGGAACCACAAGGGCCTGACACTCACGCTGGAAGGCGATGCCAACGACTACGTCGGCAAGGGCATGGGCGGCGGACGCGTGGTGATTTATCCGCCCCGCACCTCCACGTTCGAGGCACACCGCAACACGCTGATCGGCAACACCTGTTTGTATGGCGCCACCGGCGGCGAACTCTACGCCGCGGGCATGGGCGGCGAACGCTTTGGCGTGCGCAACTCCGGTGCGCTGGCGGTGGTGGAAGGCATCGGCGACCACGGCTGCGAATACATGACCGGCGGCGTAATCATCGTGCTGAGCGCAACCGGGCTCAACTTCGGCGCCGGCATGAGCGGCGGCATGGCTTTCGTGGTCGACGACGCAGGCGACTTCATGTCGAAAACCAACAAGGAAATGGTCGAGCTGACGCGCATTACCAGCGATGAGACCGAGCCGTTCCGGGTCTATCTCAAGGCACAAATCGAACGCCATGTGAGCTTGACCGGAAGCGAGCACGGCCGGGCATTGCTGGCCGATTTCGACGCCACGCTGGCAAAAGTCTGGCTGGTCAAGCCAAAGCGGATTTCAATTGAAGATCTGGTCGAGGATATTCCTGACCAAAAACGTGAAGCAGTGAGTGCATAACAATGGGTGACGTTTTTCAGTTTTTAAAGCAGGCACGACGCGACGGCGAAAAGACCGCAGCGGAGGTGCGCAAGCACGAATTCCGCGAAATCTACGCGCCGATGAACACGTCGCATGCACAGGAGCAGGCCGGCCGCTGCCTAGAGTGCGGCAACCCGTATTGCGAGTGGAAGTGCCCGGTGCACAACTACATCCCCAACTGGCTCAAGCTGGTGGAAGAAGGTCGGCTGTTTGAAGCAGCCGAGTTGTCGCACCAGACCAATTCGCTACCCGAAGTGTGCGGCCGCGTCTGTCCGCAAGACCGGCTCTGCGAAGGCGCCTGCACGCTGAACGACGGCTTCGGCGCCGTCACCATCGGCCAGGTCGAGAAATACATTTCCGAAGAAGCCTTCAAGGCCGGCTGGCGTCCCGACCTGAGCCAGGTGGTGCCGACCGGCAAGAAGGTCGCCATTATCGGCGCCGGGCCTGCAGGCCTGGGATGCGCCGACGTGCTGGCACGCGCAGGCGTGACACCGGTGGTATACGACCGCTACGACGAGATCGGTGGTTTGCTGACCTTCGGCATCCCCGAATTCAAGATGGAAAAATGGGTGATGACGCGTCGCCGCGAAGTGCTGGAAGGCATGGGCGTCGAGTTCCGCCTCAATACCGAGATCGGCCGCGACGTGCCGATGCAGAGCCTGCTCGACGACTACGATGCCGTGTTCATGGGCATGGGCACCTACACCTACATGAAGGGCGGCTTCCCCGGCGAAGACCTGCCCGGCGTGCTGGAAGCGCTGCCGTTCCTGATTTCCAACGTGCGCAAGTGCCTCGATCTGGCCAAACCCGACGAGGTTTACCAGGACACGAAAGGCCTGCGTATCGTGGTGCTGGGCGGCGGTGACACCGCGATGGATTGCAACCGCACCGCCATCCGCCAGGGTGCCGAGTCGGTCAAGTGCGCTTACCGCCGCGACGAAGCAAACATGCCCGGCTCCAAGCGCGAAGTCGGCAATGCCAAGGAAGAGGGCGTGCAGTTTTTGTGGAACCGTCAGCCGGTTGAAATCGTCGGCAACGGCAAGGTCGAAGGCGTCAAGCTGGTGACCACCGAACTCGGCCCACCCGACGCGCGCGGCCGCCGCACCCCGGTGGTCATTCCGGGTTCCGAGGAAATCATTCCGGCTGACCGCGTGATTGTCGCCTTCGGCTTCCGCCCCAACCCGCAGCCGTGGTTCGAACAGCATCAGATCGCCATCGACCCGGGTGGCCGCGTGATTGCCAAGGGCCAGTCGCATACGTTCCAGACTGCCAATCCAAAGGTTTTCGCCGGCGGCGACATGGTTCGCGGCTCCGACCTGGTGGTCACCGCCGTCTATGAAGGACGCGAAGCTGCAAAAGGCATCCTGGGCTATCTCGACCTGCTGTAAGCCACCAAATGCGTATGGGCGGTCATCGCCCATACGCAGTTCACCGAGAGGGGAATGCTAAAGCCATGCCACCGATTTTTGCGCGGACGCTGCCTGGCCCCTATTACCCCCGCTCGTTCACCATCCTGGTCATTGTCGCCATGGGTGTGCTGACCGTACCGCTCGCCAGTGGCTTGATCAACGCCATACACATTCTGCAAGGCGTGGTCGACACCCAACGCCAGTTCACCCGCTCCAGCCTCGCCGTCACGCGTGACGTGCGGCTGGTGGTCGAGTCGATTAACGAGCTGCAGCGCGCTGCCGGACAATACCATTTACTGCAGGATGCGGACTTTGCCTCCACGCTTCGCATGCGCTACGAGGATCTGCGTACGCAACTGAAACGGCTCGATACGCAACTTGTCGACGCGCCTTCCCGCATCACCCTGACCCGGCTTGAAACGCGCAGCCGGGCGCTGTATCCCCAGCTAAAACCCGGCACCTTTCTCGACAGCGCGCAATTCCAAACGCTTAACCCCAGCTTCGACGTACTCCACACGTCAGCGCGCACCCTGCAATCGCAGTCTGACGCAGCGGTGCAGCAGGAACTGCTGACGCTTGAGACCAAGGTCAAGTCCACCCGCCAGCGCCTCATCGTGCTTGCGCTGGCGCTGATTCCGTTGACGCTGCTGCTCGCCGCGGTATTTTCCTGGATGATCAACCGCCCGATCAAGCAGCTCAAGGCATCGATCCAGCAGCTGGGACGGGCCAACCTGGCCCCGCTGCCGGCCATCAGCGGGCCGCAGGACATGGTCGAGCTAGGCCGTGAAATAGACTGGTTGCGGCAGCGATTACAAGCGCTGGAAGAGCAGAAGCTGCGTTTTCTACGCCATGTCTCGCATGAGCTGAAAACGCCGCTCGCCTCGCTGCGTGAGGGCGTCGGCCTTCTGAGCGACGAACTTGCGGGTAAATTGAATAAGGGTCAACGCAGTATTGTAGAAATCATGGACAGCAGCAGCCGTGAATTGCAGCGACGCATCGAAGACCTGCTGCGCTACAGCAATCTCGTGCGCGATGACGCGCAGCCTCCGGCCACGCCACAATCGCTTCCCGATGCGCTCTCGGCGGTGCTGGCACGGCACCAGTTGCCATTGAACGCACGTCGTATTCAGGTCGAAACCAGAATCGCAGCCGCCACCCTTCATGTTGATCGCAGTCAGCTGGAAACCATCCTCGACAACCTGCTGTCGAATGCAATCAAATTCAGCCCAGAAGACGGCCGCATCCTGGTAGACAGTGCGCTTGTCGATGGGTCCGTTACGCTATGGGTTTGTGATCAGGGGCGCGGTATCCCGGAAGCCGAACAAAGCCAAATATTCGAACCTTTCTTTCAAGGCGCACACCAACCCGACAGCGCGATCAAGGGCAGTGGGCTAGGCTTGTCGATTGTGCGTGAATATTTACTGGATGCCGGTGGCCGAATCGAAGTCATCGCGCGCCCCCCCTGGACAACCTGTTTCCGCTTAACCTGGCCCGCGCCACCATGACACTCAACTCCGGATTGCTCGCAGGTCTTTTACTGGTGCTAAGCGCCTGCACGCTCCTCCCCGAATCGCCCACGCCGCGGGTGCGCCCGACCGAACCTGCCACATTTTCATTGCTCAACGAGTTGGCGCGTGTATCCGCCTTGTCTGGCGAGCAACGCCGACGTGAGTTGGCCGATCTGGACGGCGCCCGCATGAACGACAGCCGGCGTTTTCAGCTGGCTGCCCTGCTCGAGCGCGACGACAACGTGGAAGCGCTCGAACGCAGCCTGAAAACGCTGGCCGCCATGAATGAGGAGGATGCGCGCTCACAATCCCTGATCGACCTGATGAAGAAATCGCTCAAGGCACGCATCGAAACCAAACAGCTCGCCATGCGAAATGCGGAACTGCAGGACAAACTCGACCAGATCAAAGCCCTGGAAAAATCCCTTCAGCAACGCAACGCGCCACTCAAAACCCCATGAAAAAACCGCAGATATTGCTGGTGGATGACGATGCCGGCTTACGCAAGCTGATCACGCTGCGGCTGGAGGCCAACGGATTCCGGGTCGAGGCAGTCGATAGCGGCGAAGCCGCATTGGGTCAGCTCGCGGTAGCCCGTCCGGAAGCCGTGTTGACCGACATGCAAATGAGCGGCATGGACGGCATGGCACTATTCAATGCCATCCATGCACGCGACCCATCGTTGCCGGTGATCGTGCTCACCGCGCACGGCACGATTCCCGATGCAGTCGCCGCGACCCAGCGCGGACTATTCGGTTACCTGACCAAACCCTATGATGCCCCCACCCTGATCGAACTGCTGAAGCGCGCCACCCGACTGGCCGGCAGCAGCCCCGACGCCATCGACAACAGCTGGCGCGACGAAATCGTCACTGCCAGCCCGGTCATGGACACCCTGCTGGCGGAGGCCCGGCTGGCCGCACAGAGCGATGCCGCGTTGCTGATCCAGGGCGAATCAGGCACCGGCAAGGAACTGCTGGCGCGCGCGATCCACCGCGCCAGTCCGCGCCATGCCAAGCCATTCGTCGCGATCAACTGCGGCGCGATTCCGGCCGAACTGCTCGAATCGGAGCTGTTCGGTCACGTCAAAGGCGCCTTTACGGGTGCCGGGCGTGACCATCCCGGCCTGTTTCTCAGTGCGCAGGGCGGTACCGTCTTTCTGGACGAGATCGGTGACATGCCCGCTGCGCTGCAGGTCAAGCTGCTGCGCGTGCTGCAGGAATGCGAAGTGCGGTCGGTCGGGTCGACCGAGACGCGCGCGGTCGATGTGCGCATCCTGTCCGCCACCCATCGCAACCTGGAAGAAGCCATTGCCACCAGCAGCTTCCGCGAAGACCTGTATTACCGCCTGAACGTGGTCAACCTGATGCTGCCGCCGCTGCGCGAGCGGCGCGAAGACATTCCGCTTTTGGCCCAGCATTTTCTGTCCACGCTGACAGAAAAATACCGGCGGCGCATTCACGCCTTTGCCCCCGATGCCCTGGACATGCTGACGGCCGCCGACTGGCCGGGCAATATCCGGCAGTTGCAAAACGTGCTCGAGCAATGCTGCGCGCTGTGCACCACGACGACTATCCCGGCCACGCTGGTGTCACGTGCCCTGCGTGACAAGCCCGCCGAGATCCAGCCGTTGGCCGAGGCCCGCAGCGCATTCGAGCGCGATTACCTCATCACCCTGCTGAAACTGACCCACGGCCATGTCAGTGAAGTGGCGCGTCTGGCCGGCCGCAATCGAACCGAAGTCTATCGACTGCTGCAACGCCACGGCTTGACCCCCGCCCTGTTCAAGGATCGCGACGAAACGGCTTGATTGTCGTGCAGAGACGACACTTGAGGCACGCAGTTCGGCTGCAAAATGAATTAATTGAACGCCACCCCATGATTTAAAAGCCTTTATTTGCCATGGCACGCCCCCTGCATAGGGATGGATACGCACCTTTGCGCAGACATCCACTTCAAGAGGAGACCACCATGTTCGGATGGGCCATTTCATTTTTAACCGTTGCCATCATCGCTGGAATTTTCGGCTTCTCCGGGATCGCCGGCACCGCTGCGGGCGTCGCCAAAATCCTGTTTGTCGTTGGCTTGCTGATGTTTCTTGTTTTACTGGTCTCGGGCCGCCGCACGCCACCACTCTAACAACCACAGTTGTTTCGCAGAGCAGGGAGCCCGGCTCCCTGTTTTGACAGGTCTACCGGGAACGGGACCGCAAGTCGTCACCCAGCAACAAATATAAGCTTTCAAATCAAACAATTGCATAAATTGGCCGGATTACGTCGCTCGCAAGCGACATATTGCCTCCCTTCTCAGTCTGTTATCCAGAAAAACGCCCACCCCTACGACACAACAGTTTGATTTTATTTGGCTTGCTTAATCTGGCACGGTCATTGCTGAGAAGCTTCCAGCAACCCGCTGCTACCAACCCAATCAGGAGAGAGACATGAAAATTCTGGCGCAATCCATGCTGATTTTGATTCTAGTCGCCACACTGGGCGCCGTCACCGCCACCGCCCCCCTGGCTGGCCTTGTCGCACCCCCTTTCAACGCCTATGACACCAATTCAGATGGTGCGATCAGCCTGGAAGAGTTTCAGGCACAGGGTGGACTGGTGAAGTCTTTCCATGATGGCGATATGAACCGTGATCTGAGCCTGAGCAAGGAGGAGCTTGCCACGGCAAGCGCGAGTACCGATCGCATTATGTCCACCCGGTTCGTCGACGATGCCTGGATCACAGCCAAAGTGAAAACCATGCTGTTGAAAGACGACATTGTGAAAGGACTGAGCGTCAACGTGGAAACCAGCAAAGGCATGGTTCAGTTGTCCGGCTGGGTCAATCACACGTTCCAGATTGACCAGGCAGAACGTGTCGCACGTAGCATCGATGGCGTAAAAAGCGTCAGAAATGATCTGCTACTCAACAAACGATCACGTACGTGACCTTTGCCGGCGCCCAAAATCTCAGGATGAATAACATGCCACCAAGTCTCCCCTGTCTTGATAACGCGTACATGAAACGCTACCCATGGCGTGTCTGTTGCGCAACGATCACCATGTTGACGACAGTCCTGCTGTTGAATGGCTGCGAAAACAAAGGCGCGGCGGAGCAGGCGGGGGCACAGGTTGACGAAGCCGCGCGCGGCATGAAAGACATGATGGTCCCGATTAACCCGATCGCACCACCCCAGGCAGAGTCCGTAGAGGAGGTCGGCAAATACCCGAACGCGCAAATGGGTGATGCGTTGCCAAAGCAGCAAAATCCCGCGCAGTAACAGAATGCACCATTGTAAAAAAGGGTCGGGCATATGCCCCGGCCCTTTATGCTTGATCCAAGCAGATCAGCGTAGCTATACATGATCTGCCCGTTCAGCGGTCTGTGTTTGATCAGCATGCCGCTATTTTCCCTTGGCATGATGGCCACGCGTTTCGTCAGGACTCCCTGCGAGACGGTTCGTCATGCAAGACATTGAATTTGCGTTTTGATGCGAGGCAAGCCTGTCAATGCCCACCCGGTATTTCTGCAGCCCGTTCGCAAATTGACAGTCTTTCGGAAAGCATAAGTCCGGCATCGCGGTTACATAACGTAACACCTCGTTACGCCACTCAAACATAACGCTTACACCGCGCCCCTAAAGTGCAATTGTCCGCTGACGCACCACACACCAGCGGCATCACTTAACGGATTAGGAGCGACACCATGAATACCCAACTGATGAACAAAACCCTTGTTGCACTGGCACTCGGTAGCCTGATGCTGATCACAAGCGGCGCCCACGCCAGCGACACGCGTAATAACAATGGCTATGGCAATCGCAATGCCGCCGTCGTGGAGATCGAAGTTGCAACCCAGCGCAACCGCCATGAATCGCGTGAACCCGAGTTCCAGCACAATCATGGAAATCGATGGGATCACGCCTACCAGCAAAGTCAAAAATTCAGCCAGCAGGTCAATGCGCGCCAGGATCGTCAAATGGATCGGATTCATGCAGGCAAGCGTTCAGGCAGTCTGACCCGATACGGGTTCCGCGAGTTGATGCAAGAGCAGCGCCATATTCGGTCCATGGAGCAGAATTTCCTTGAGGACGGCATCCTCGACTCACGTGAGTTCCAGCGCCTTGACCTCGCGCAGGATCGCGCCAGCAGCAATATCCGCGCAGAAAAGCATGACCAGCAGGCCCGTAATCATCATGGCTACAATTCACGTTGGAACTGAGTCGGCAGGGTGCGCGCCAGGCGCGCCCCGCCGCTACAGTTAACGCATTTCCAGTCGTTATCGCTTAACCACAACTATTGAAGGAGTCTTCCATGAAATTCTCTGCCGCCCTTGCGCTGGCCGCCCTGATCGGCGCCGGCCCGGTTTTCGCCGAACCGCCCAGCTACGCACCCGCGCATGGCTAAAAAATAACCATGGTCATGATCACGACGACGATCATGACCGTAAAGAACAGAGGAAATACAACAAGGACAAGCATTACCAGGGCAAGTCCGGCGCTGTCTATGTTCACGATTACGGCATTGCATCCGGCCGCTGCAACCGCGACGAGATCGGTGCCGTGATTGGCGGCGTGACCGGCGCCGTCATCGGTAGCCGTGTCGCAAACCGCGAAGACCGTGTGGTCGGCATGGTGGCGGGGGGCGTACTCGGCGCCGTGTTGGGGCACGCCATCGGCGACAGCATGGATGATCGCGACCGCGCCTGCATGGGCCATGCACTGGAGTTGGGCCGCCCGGGCGTCCCGGTGCAATGGCGCCATGACGGCCGTGACTATCATTTCACCCCGCGCGGCGACGCGAGCGGAGGCTGCCGCAACGCCACCCTGGTGATCGATGGCCGCAAGCCGCACGACGTGCTGGCCTGCCCATCCGGCCGGGGAGAGTGGACCTTCCGCCGCACTTAAGCCTGCCGCAACCCGAGGCCAGCGCCGCCAAGCCTGCTAAAATGCCGGCTTTGCGTCCTGGCCATTCTTTTTGGCTACACCATGTCTGCCCTCAAAAACGATACCTTTCTCCGCGCCCTGCAACGTCAGCCCACTGATTACACCCCCTTGTGGCTGATGCGCCAGGCAGGACGCTATCTGCCCGAATACAACGCCACCCGCGCCCGCGCCGGTGATTTTCTGACCCTGTGCAAAACGCCGGATCTGGCGACCGAAGTGACGCTGCAGCCGCTGGCGCGCTACCCGCTCGACGCCGCCATCCTGTTTTCCGACATCCTCACCGTGCCCGACGCGATGGGCTTGGGGCTGTATTTTTCGCAGGGTGAAGGTCCCCGCTTCGAGCGCCCGCTGCGTGACGAATGGGAAATCCGCGACCTCACCGCGCCCGATCCGAACGACAAGCTCGGCTATGTGATGGATGCGGTCAAAAGCATACGTCGCGCGCTCAACGGCTCGGTGCCGCTGATCGGTTTTTCCGGTAGCCCCTATACGCTGGCCTGCTACATGGTCGAAGGCGCGGGCTCGACCGATTACCGCCACATCAAGACCATGCTGTATAGCCGCCCCGACTTGTTGCACCGCATACTCGAGGTCAACACCCAGGCGGTGACCGACTATCTCAATGCGCAGATCGAAGCGGGCGCCCAGGCGGTGATGATTTTCGATTCCTGGGGCGGCAGCCTCACCCCGCACGCCTACAAGGAGTTTTCGCTCAACTACATGGAGCGCATCGTCGCCGGCCTGATCAAGGAACGCGACGGCCGCCGCGTGCCCAGCGTGGTGTTTACCAAGGGCGGTGGCGGCTGGCTGGAATCCATTGCCGACATCGGCGCCGATGCGGTGGGACTCGACTGGACCATCGACATCGGCGAGGCCCGCCGCCGCGTCGGCGACAAGGTCGCGCTGCAGGGCAACCTCGATCCCTGCGCGCTGCACGGCACGCCCGACAGTATCCGCAGCGAGGTGGCACGCATCCTCAACGGCTTCGGCAACCATCCCGGACACGTCTTCAACCTCGGCCACGGTATTTCGCAGTTCACCAATCCGGACAACGTCATCGTGCTGGTCGAGGAAGTGCACAGCCAGAGCCGTGCCATCCGCGCATCAAGCGGAACCTGATATCACACATGGATGAATCGAAAATCTCGATGAATCCGGGTATAAAAATCGACTTTTCAGCGGGCCCGGATATGCACCACCATATCGGGCATCGTCGAACCAACAGAGCATTCTCGTGAAAACTTTCCTAATCAGCCTGTTCGCCCTTTCACTCAGCCTGGGTTTTGCCGCCCCCGATGCCGAAGCCAAGCGCATGGGCGGCAGCAAGTCCTTCGGCATGCAGCGCAGCGCCCCCGCCAAGCAGGATGCCGCGCCCACCCCGCAGCGCCAGCAACCCGCCGCCGCACCAACAGCCGCCCCCAAGAAAAACTCGTGGATGGGCCCGATCGCCGGCCTCGCCGCGGGTCTCGGCCTCGCCGCGCTGTTCTCGCACCTCGGGATGGGCGAAGAGATGGCCAACTTCCTGATGCTGGCGCTGCTGGCGATGGCGGCCTTCATGCTGATCCGCTGGTTCATGCGCCGCAATGCGCCTGCCTCAGCTCCGGCGATGCAATACGCCGGCATGCCGCGCAGCGACATGAATTCGGGCGCACCCGCCGCGTTTGACGCCACGCCCGCCGCCATGGGCAGCAGCGCATCGACCGCCGCCTTCCCGCCCGGTTTCGACGCCGACGCTTTTGCACGCGAAGCCAAGGTCAACTTCATCCGCCTGCAAGCCGCTTTCGATGCCGGCAGCCTGGACGATCTGCGCGCATTTACCACGCCCGAAGTCTTCGCCGAGGTTCGCATGCAACTGGCCGAGCGCGGCGACGCAGCGCAGACCACCGACGTAATGAGCCTCAACGCCGAGGTACTGGAAGCCGTCGACGCCGACAACCACCATATCGTCAGCGTCCGCTTCACCGGCCTGGTGCGCGAAGCAGCGGACCAATCCCCCGTGTCGCTCGATGAAATCTGGCACCTCAGCAAGCCCGTCAGCGGCCAGGGCGGCTGGCTGATTGCAGGCATTCAGCAGCAATAAGCTCATAAATAACAATGCATTACGGGCAAAAAAACCACCCGGATGTCCGAAATGCCGATAAAAGAAGTATTGACTTATGCACATTTATCACGCAGGGGAACTTTTTTTACCCTAAACCCTTGACAGCCACGGGGTGTTTGTAAGTTGCTGATGAATAAAGGATTAGTGACTTGCCTGCTTTTTGCGCTGTCAGGCATGACCACCGAAATACGGGCCTTTGGGGGCAATCAACACAATTCATGCACACAATTATCCACAGCTTGCGTGGACAACCCGGAATAAACCTTGGCTAACAGTGGCTTAGTGGACAATCCCAGACATTCAACCAAGTTTCACCGCTAACATGCCACCTTTCCTACAGGTTGCGCTCGATACACCGCTTGATCGGTTGTTCGACTATCGCCTGCCAGAGGGGTTGGATGCGGTGTTGCCGGGCAGTCTGGTCGAGGTGCCATTTGGTCGCACCTGTCAGGTTGGGGTAGCGCTGGGCCAATCAACCGACAGTGCCATCGATCCAGCCAAACTGCGCCATGTCATCCGCGTGCTGGACGACCGTCCTGCCTTGTCGCTCGATACCCTTCGTTTGGCGCAATTTTGCGCCGACTATTACCACTATCCGCTGGGCGCAATTCTGCTGGCCACGCTGCCGCCGCGGCTGCGCAACGCCACGCCGTTTGTCGCAGACACCCCCTGGCTGATGCTGACCGCAGCCGGCGTAACCGCCGAGCCCTCGCCGCGCGCCAAGGCGCAACAGGCGCTGCTCGATTCCTTGCGGCTGGCGCCACAGGCACGTGAAAGTGTGCGCGAACAGAAACAAGGTCGCCACGCTGCCGCGTTGGTGGCGGCGGGCTGGGCGACCTGGACACGCACGCCGCCGCAGGCAGCGCGCCCGCCACAGACCACCACGACCCACCTGACCACCCCTGAACAGCAAGCCGCGCTCGACCGCCTGCTGCCCGCGCTGACCCGGTTCGGCGTCCATCTGATCCATGGCGTTACCGGCAGCGGCAAGACCGAGTTGTATCTGCGTCTGATCGATGCGGTGCTGGAAAACGGCCGGCAAACCCTGGTGCTGATCCCCGAAATCGCCCTCACCCCGCAGCTGGAACAGCATTTCCGCAAGCGCTTTCCCGGCCGCCGCATCGCCACCCTGCACAGCGGCCTGGCCGAAGGCGCGCGCACCGCAAACTGGCTCGCCGCGCCCGAAGCTGACGTGCTGCTCGGCACCCGGCTGTCGGTGTTCGCACCGATACCGCGACTGGGTCTGATCGTGGTGGATGAGGAGCATGACGCCTCGTTCAAGCAGCAGGATGGGCTGCGCTACTCGGCGCGCGACGTGGCCGTGGCGCGCGGCAAACAGGCCAATGTGCCGGTGGTGCTCGGCTCGGCCACGCCCTCGCTGGAAAGCTATGCGCACGCGCGGGCCGGCCGCTACCAGCTGATCGAATTGAAGCAGCGCGCGATCAGCGCGGCACGCCTGCCCGACATCGAACTGGTCGACCTCAAACACATCCCGGTCGACAACGGCCTCACCCGCCCCGCGCTCACGGCGCTGACCGACACGCTGGCGCGCGGCGAACAAAGCCTGGTGTTCCTCAACCGGCGCGGATATGCCCCGGCACTGTATTGCCCGAGTTGTGCCTGGGTGTCACCTTGCCCAAGCTGCTCGGCGCGACTGGTGTTGCATCGCGGCGGCCGAAATCGGGCCATATCGGGACTGAAATGCCATCACTGCGGATTTGAATCGCGCATCCCGACCGAATGCCCCGGCTGCGGCAACCCGGATTTGAAAGCGCTCGGCCAGGGCACGCAACGACTGGAAGAAACGCTCACCGCGCTACTGCCCGCCGCCCGCATCCGCCGCATCGACCGCGACACCATGCGCCCGCGCGCCTGGGCCGAACTCGGCGAAGCGGTGCACGGCGGCGCGGTCGACATTCTTGTAGGCACGCAGATGCTGGCCAAGGGCCACGACTTTCCCAACATGACGCTGGCGCTGATCCTCGACACCGACGGCGCGCTCTACAGCCCCGACTTCCGCGCCACCGAGCGCCTGTTCGCCCAGCTGATGCAGGTTTCGGGCCGCGCCGGGCGCGCCGACAAACCCGGCCGCGTCGTCATCCAGACCGCCTTCCCCGACCATCCGCTGTTTCGTTATTTGCAGCGCCACGACTATGCCGGCTACGCGCGCGAACTGCTGGCCGAACGCAAACAGCTCGACCTGCCGCCTGTCACCCGGCAAGTCCTGCTGCGCGCCGAAGCCAAAACCATGGACGCCGCGCTCGCCTTTCTGCACCGCGCCGCCGCGCTGGCACCCGATTCCACCGAGGTCAGCGTCTTTAGCGCCACCCCTGCGCCGATGGCACGGGTCGCGAATTTGGAGCGCGCGCAACTGTTGATCCAGTCCGCTTCGCGGCAAGCCCTGCAAGCATTGATCAAAGACTGGCGCCCGCTGCTCGACACGATCAAGCCGCGCGTGGCACGCTGGTCGCTTGATGTGGACCCGCTGGTATTTTGAAGCCCCGCGCGCGGCGCTTATAATCGCCGGCTATCTTATTGAGCACTGCGGCCCCGCGTTAACCGCCCCGCTTTGTACCATGTCCGACACCCATCCGCTTAAAGACCAGATCGCCCTGCTGATCGGCGCCGCCCTCGAAACCGTGGCGCCCGACGCCCCAGTGAGCCTGGAAATCGAACGTCCGAAGAACGCTTCGCACGGCGACTTTTCGAGCAATGCCGCGATGCAGCTGGCGCGGCCGCTGAAGAAGAATCCGCGCGAGCTTGCGCAACGCATCCTTGATGCACTTCCGGATTCGCCGCTAGTCGCGAAGACGGAAATCGCCGGCGCCGGCTTCATCAATTTCCACCTTACGCCTGCCGCGTGGCACAGCCTGGTGCCGCAGATCCGCACGGCAGGCGCGCAGTTCGGCCATGGCGATGCGGGAGCCGGCTATAAAGTGTTGGTCGAATTCGTCTCCGCCAACCCCACCGGTCCACTGCACGTGGGGCACGGCCGCCAGGCGGCGCTCGGCGACGCGATCTGCAACCTGTATGCGGCGCAAGGCTGGGCGGTGTACCGCGAGTTTTATTACAACGACGCCGGGGTGCAGATCCAGACCCTGGCCAACAGCGTGCAGGCGCGGGCAAAAGGCCTGAAGCCGGGCCATGCCGAGTGGCCCGAATCAGCTTACAACGGCGACTACATTGCCGAGATCGCGGCGGACTTTCTGGCCAAAAAAACGGTGAAGTCGGACGACCGCGAATACACCGCGACGGGCGACATCAACGATCTGGATTCGATCCGCCAGTTCGGCGTGGCCTATCTGCGCCACGAGCAGGATCTCGACCTCAAGGCATTTTCGGTGCACTTTGATCACTATTATCTGGAGTCGAGCCTGTATAGCAGCGGGCGTGTTGCGTCGACGGTGCAGAAGCTGATCGACGCCGGCAAGACCTATGAGCAGGACAATGCACTGTGGCTGCGCACGACGGATTACGGCGACGACAAAGACCGCGTGATGAAGAAGTCAGACGGCACCTTCACCTATTTCGTGCCGGACGTGGCCTACCACATCGCCAAGTGGGAACGCGGTTACGATCGCGCCATCAACATTCAGGGCACCGACCACCACGGCACCATCGCCCGGGTGCGCGCTGGGCTGCAGGCGGCCAACGTCGGCATTCCGCAAGGCTACCCAGACTATCTGATGCACACGATGGTGCGCGTGATGCGTGGCGGCGAGGAAGTGAAAATCTCCAAGCGCGCCGGCAGCTACGTCACCCTGCGCGATGTCATCGACTGGACCAGCAAGGATGCGGTGCGCTTCTTCCTGCTCTCGCGCAAGGCCGACACCGAGTACATGTTCGACATCGACCTGGCGCTCGCCAAAAACAACGACAACCCGGTGTATTACGTGCAATACGCGCATGCGCGGATTTGTCGCGTATTCGAAGAATGGGGCGGCGATCTTTCCACGCTCAATAATGCCGCGCTCGCGCCGCTGACCGCACCGCACGAAACCGCGCTGATGCAGCGTCTGGCCGAATACCCCGAAACCGTGGCCACTGCGGCGCGCGAACTGGCGCCGCATCTGCTGGTCCACTACCTGCAGACGCTGGCGGGCGACTTCCACGCCTGGTACAACGCCGAGAAGTTTCTGGTTGACGATGCCGCAACCAGGCTCGCCCGACTCGCGCTGGCCGACGCCACCCGCATCACGATTGTTAACGGACTGGCCTTGCTTGGCGTGTCCGCCCCGGAGAAAATGTAGTCATGGCAAAATCCCCCTCCCGAAGAACCGACCGCGCGGGCAGCGCTTTCCCCCGCAAGCAAGGAACCGTTTTCAGCGGCGTCCTGATCGGCCTCATCGTCGGCGCAGTGCTCGCTGTAGGCGTAGCGTTGTGGATCACAGGCAACAATCCGTTCAAATCGTCCACCCCCGACGCGCCCTTACCGGCCAAAATCGAGCCGGCTGTCCCTGCCACGCCTGAAACTGCGCCGAGCTTTGATTTCTACAAAATGCTGCCGAGTGACGCGACCAGCGAAGCACCGCCTTCTCCTCGCCCGACCGCCATCACAACCCTCTATTACCTGCAAGCGGGCGCGTTCCAGAACCCAGCTGATGCCGATAATCTGAAAGCACAATTGGCTTTGCTGGGGATCGAGACGGTGATTCAGACCCGCGATCTCGGCGGCGACCTGGGCGTGTTCCACCGGGTACGCGTCGGACCTTTTCTCGCGATGGACGAAATAAACGACACGCGAGCCCTGTTAACGCAGAACAATATCCCCGCCACGCTGGTCAAAGAAGTTCCCACCACTCAGGAGACGCCTTGATGTTTACCCGCACACTGGCCTTGGTTGCCGCTGCTGTCTTTTCTTTTTCCGCCTCTGCCGCAGACGCCATTTTCGAAGGTCATGACTATGCCCGCGTGCAAAATGCGCAACCTGTTGCGACCGGCAAAAAAGTCGAGGTGCTGGAATTCTTCTGGTATCGCTGCCCGCATTGTTTTCAGCTCGAACCCGCAATCAACACCTGGCTGAAAACCTTGCCCAAAGACGCGCAGGTTCGGCGCGTACCCGCCGTGTTCCGTGACGATTGGGCACCCGCCGCCAAAACCTACTACACGCTGGAACAGATGGGCCTGCTCGACCGCCTGCATAACAAGGTGTTCGATGCCTACCATATCGAGAACATCAACCTCAATGACCCCGCTGTATTAGGTGGCTGGGTCGCCAAGCAAGGCGTTGACCGCAAGAAGTTTGAGGCTATCTACAACGCCTTCTCAACCCAGTCCAAGACGTTGCAAGGGGGCAAGCTCGCGACCGCTTATGCCATAACAGGCGTTCCGGCCTTCATTATCGACGGCAAATACACCACCTCGATGTCGATGGCACAGAGCGAAGCACGTCTGTTTGAAATCCTCGACCAGCTCATCATCAAAGCGCGCGCCGAACGCCGTCGCAAGTAAGCCGCGCCTCACACTTGATCACCTCACCCATCCCGCTCCGATGAATCAACCCCTGCGGGTTTTTATCACCGGCGCCAGCTCCGGACTGGGCGCAGCACTGGCACAGCTTTACGGCGCACAAGGCGCCCGGCTTGGCCTCGCCGGGCGCCGACTGGCCGGCTTGCAAGTCACAGCAGCCGGACTCGACGCACAACTTTATCAGGCCGATGTGCGTGACGCGGCAGCGATGCAGCAGGCAGCAAAAGCGTTTCTGGACGACGTGGGCACACCGGATATTGTGATCGCAGCCGCAGGCATCAGCGTCGGTACATTGACCGAAGAATCCGCTGACGCGCCGGTATTCCGAGCGGTCATGGATGCCAATGTGCTGGGCCTGGTGCACACCTTTCAGCCCTTTATCGCTGCCATGCAATCTAATCAGGGCGTGCTGTGTGCCATTTCCAGCGTAGCCGGCGTACGCGGGCTTCCGGGCGGTGGCGCGTATTCGGCTTCAAAAGCAGCAGCCACGGTTTACCTCGAGGCGCTGCGGCTCGAACTTAAATCACGCCGCATCGCCGTCGTCACGGTTGCCCCGGGGTATATCGATACGCCGATGACGCAGGTCAACCCGTATGCCATGCCATTCAAATTGTCTGCACAAACGGCCGCCATCAAGGTAGCACGCTGCATACAGTTACGCCGGGGCTATACCGTGATCCCATGGCAGATGGCCTGGGTCGCGCGTTTACTGAAATGGCTGCCGAATCCGGTTTATGATGCGCTATTCGAGAAAGCACCACGCAAGCCACGCGGTTTGCCCACTTAAATAACATTAAAATATGGCGGAGAAAAGATGCCCACCCCCTTGAACATTATTCTTATCGACGATCACCCACTGTTACGCATGGGTGTGGCGGGCTACATCGAGCAGGAACCTGACTTGAACCTGATCGCACAGATGGCCAATGCTGCCGAGTTGCGCGCCTGGATGGCGGCAGGCAACCAGGCTGATGCGGCACTTCTCGACCGTTCGCTGCCCGATGCTGACGGGCTGGACCTTGTCTCCGAGCTGCGTGATTTGGGTATCAAGGTCATCATGCTGACCATTGCCGACACCGACGAAGAAATCTCCGAGGCAATCTCGTCTGGCGTGGACGGCTATGTCATCAAATCCAGCGAGCCCGACCAGGTGATCGCCGCGCTACGCAGCGTGTGCGACGGCCAGAGCAGCTTTCCGCTCAACATCATGCAGAAAATGGCGCGTGGCGAGCTCAACAACAGCGCGCTGGCCGCACTGACGGCGCGTGAAATGGAAATCGTCGATCAGGTGAAGGAAGGGTTATCCAACAAGGCTATCGCCTACAAGATGACGCTGTCGGAAAACACCGTGCGCAATCACCTGCGCAACATCATGGAAAAGCTGAATTTACGCAATCGCGTTCAGGTCGCCACCCTGGCACTGAAAGAAGATCACAAGCGGCACTGAGCCGCGATCGACATGGCTGCGCGGCATTGCGCCGCCGCCACTGTCTCCCGGCAGCATTCACTGCCGGTTCAACCCTTATTCAACCGTCACACTTTTCGCCAGATTGCGTGGCTTGTCGACGTCTGTACCCTTTTGCAAGGCAGCGTGATACGACAACATCTGCAATGGAACCGTGTGCAATATCGGCGACAGCGCACCATTATGCCCACCGGGCAACTTGATGACGTGCACGAATTCGGATTCCTCGAGGCCCACATCGCCGTCAGCAATCACATAGAGCTCACCACCCCGTGCGCGCACTTCCTGCAGGTTCGATTTCAGCTTGCCGATCAATTGATCGTTAGGTGCAATCGTGATCACCGGCATGTCTTCGTCCACCAGTGCCAGCGGCCCGTGCTTGAGCTCACCCGCCGGATACGCTTCAGCGTGAATATAGGAAATCTCTTTCAGCTTCAGCGCGCCTTCAAGCGCAATCGGGTAATGCACGCCGCGCCCCAGAAACAGGGCGTGATTCTTGTTGGCGAACCGATGTGACCACGCTTCCACCTCGGGCTCCAGCGCCAGCACTTGTTGCAGCTTGTTCGGCAAGCTGCGCAGCGCAGTGAGATGTTCAACTTCCTGTGCGGGCGTCAAACGGCCGCGTAGCTTGGCCAGCACCAGCGTCAGCAAAAAAAGACCTGCCAACTGGGTGGTAAAGGCCTTGGTCGAGGCGACCCCGATTTCCGGTCCGGCGCGGGTCAAAAACTTGAGGCGCGACGCCCGGGTGAGCGCGGACTCCGGCACGTTGCAAATGGTAAGCGTCTTGTCCTGGCCGAGTGACTTGGCGTGATTCAGCGCGGCCAGCGTGTCGGCGGTTTCTCCCGACTGAGAAATCGTGACAATGAGCGCGTTGGGATTGGGCACCGAGGTGCGATAGCGGTATTCGCTGGCAACTTCAGCATGCGCCGGAATGCCCGCGATTTCCTCCAGCCAGTAAGTGGCCACTTTCGCTGCATGGAAGCTGGTGCCACAAGCCAGGAAGGTGACCGCATCCACTTTGCCCAGCATTTCGGCGGCATCGAAACCAAACCATTCGGGCTGGATATGATCCTGTGCTACCGCAATCAGCAGCGTATCGGTCAACGCGCGCGGCTGCTCGTGGATTTCCTTTTGCATGAAGTGGCGGTAATTGCCGAGTTCGGCCATGTCGGCCGACAGCTCGGAAATGTGCACGCTGCGATCCACCTTGTTGCCTGCTGCGTCGTACACATCAACCGACAGTAGCCCGATATCAGCCACATCGCCTTCTTCCAGATACATCACGCGCTGTGTGACTGGCAGCAGCGCCGAGACATCGGAAGCGATGAAGTTCTCTTCAATCCCCAGCCCGATCAGCAAGGGGCTGCCTTTGCGGGCACACACCAATCGATTGGGTGAGTCTTCACTCACCACGCCAATCGCATAAGCGCCTTCCAGTTCGGCAGCAGCTTTGCGCGTCGCGTCGAGCAGATCTTTCGACTGCCGGTAATATAATTCAATCAGGTGGGCGATCACTTCGGTATCGGTTTCCGACGCAAAGGCAAACCCGGCGCCTTTGAGCCGCGCACGCAGTTCTTCGTGGTTTTCAATAATGCCGTTGTGCACCACCGCCAGCCTGCCGCTGACGTGCGGATGCGCATTGGATTCCGTAGGCGCGCCGTGGGTTGCCCAGCGCGTGTGTGCAATCCCGATATGGCCATGCACCTGCTGCGCCGCGCAGTCTTCGGTCAGCGACACGACACGGCCGACGCTACGGACCCGCTTCAGACCGCCGTTGATGATGACCAGACCGGCCGAGTCGTAGCCGCGGTATTCCAGACGGCGCAGGCCTTCGAGCAGGATGGGAACGACGTTACGTTGCGCTACTGCGCCGACAATGCCGCACATGATTAGCTATCCTTTTTTTGTTTGGCCGGGCGCTTCCAGCCGATGAGGGTGTGCTGCCTGGCCCGCGATAAAGTGAGTTCGCCGGCAGGCGCATCCTTGGTCAAGGTCGTGCCGGCACCCAGGGTCGCGCCCTTTCCCACGGTAACCGGCGCGACCAGTTGACTATCGGATCCCACGAACGCCTCATCCTCAATCACCGTTCGATGCTTGTTCGCACCGTCGTAATTGCAGGTAATGGTGCCGGCACCGATGTTGACCTTCTTGCCCATGGTGGTGTCGCCCACGTAGGACAGATGGTTGATTTTGGAGCCCTCGTCGATTTGGCTGTTCTTGATCTCGACAAAATTGCCCACGTGCACATCGCGCGCCAGCGTGGTGCCCGGACGAATCCGAGAAAACGGGCCCAGCCGGTTGGCTTCGCCTACTTGCGCTTCATCAATCAGGGTAAACACGTCGATGCGCGTGCCCGCCGCCACACTGGCATTGCGCAATACACAGTTAGCACCCACTTGCACGCCATCACCCAAATGTACTTGTCCTTCGAATACGCAATTAACGTCGATCACCACATCGCGCCCGCACGTCAGCGTGCCGCGCACATCAATCCGCGCCGGATCCATCAAGGTCACCCCGTCGTTGAGCAGCGCCTGGGCAATCTCATTCTGGTGGACGCGCTCGAGTTCGGCCAGTTGCGCCTTGCTGTTCACGCCCAACACTTCCCACTCAAATGACGGTTGGTAGGTATCGATTGCCACGCCGTCGCGCACCGCTGCAGCGATGATGTCGGTCAGATAATACTCACCCTGCGCATTGTCGTTGGTCAGTCCGGCAATCCAGTTTTTGAGGCGGCGGGTCGCCACCGCCAGGATCCCGGTGTTGACTTCCTGGATCGCGTGCTCGGCTGGTGTGGCATCCTTGTGCTCGACGATACGGGTGACCTTGCCGTTCTCGCGCACGATGCGGCCATAGCCGTCGGGGTGCGTCAGAGTCACGGTCAACAACCCCAGCTTGCCCGCCTTCGCGGCTGCCACCAGGGGTTTCAGGGTAGCGGGGTGGGTCAACGGCACGTCGCCATACAGCACCAGCGTCACGCTGTCGTCCGCAAGCTGGGGCAGCGCCTGCTTTACCGCGTGGCCCGTTCCGTGCTGTTCGGCCTGAAGCACAAAAGTCAGCTTGTCATGGGCCATCGCCTGCGGCACGGCCTCACCGCCGAAGCCATACACCACACAGGTTTTTATCGCGCCGAGTGCGTGGGCCGTATCCACCACGTGCCCCAGCAGGGATTTGCCTGCCAGCTTGTGCAAGACCTTGGGGAGGTCGGAGCGCATGCGAGTGCCCTTGCCCGCTGCGAGAATCAAAATTTCTAGCTTGGTATCCATTCGTGTCTATCAGAAGAGGGAATCACATCAGCAAAAATAAGTGCGCGAAATGCGTGCCCAGTATAAAGCCTGAGGCAGGCGCCCACATGAAAAAGACAGCCGTTGGGCTGCCTTTTTCATTGTTCCTTATTACGCGCGCGCTCCTGCAACCGAATCGACCAACCCGGAAACTATCTTGCATCTGCGACCTGTTTACGCGACTCGATATATCCCGCTTCTTCCATCGCCTGATGCAGCGTCTTGAACTCGGCATCCTTGTCAGCCACGAACTTGCCTAACTTGCTGACGAACGCTTTCTGCATTTTCTCAACCACTCTGGGGTCGATGGACGTGATGGCGACCTCGAGTTTACTTCTCTCCTCCTCGCTCAAGCGATCGCTCGCCACCAGCATAAACCCGGGGGATTGTGGCAAGGGGTACCACTCTTCGTAATCATCCGATAACTCCAGCAACGCCTTGGCTTTCTTGCCTCCCAAAGCGCCGGCTTGAGCGTAATTACGCTTCATTGCCAGCAGCACATCTTCCTGGGTTTTGACGTTCATATACTTCACGTTCTCGTTATTCTGCTTGAGGACAAAACGTCCGAGCACATCCGGAACCGACTGCTTTTCAGTCAGCGCGACGGTAGTCACGGTTGCCCCTTTGCGACGAACCAGCACAACCTTGATGAAGGCTTCGACCCGCGCTATTGGACTGTAACCTTTGTTAAATGCAGCAACAGCGACGGTGGGCGGCGCAAAATACAGATCTTTCCGCCCTTTGACCATCGAGCGGTTGGTGCTCCGCAGGCTGCGATACATCGTCAGTTGAGCTTTCCTGCCCAAGGCCTTTGCAAACGCCTCGGCAAAAGGCGTTGCCATTGGCCTGAAATCTGACCGCAGCATGTCAGCGGTGCCGGTTACCGGAAAAATCCCTATGCTCAAGGACGGCTCAGCCGCAAGGGATATTCCGGGAAGGGAAAGTGTCAATACCAGACTTGCCAAACAACTACGCCACTTCATATGAGACTCCTCTTTTATCAGTTTTGGGGTAGGGCTTCCTACCATTACGGCTGTTTTCAAGACAAATCGAGAAATGACTCGGCAGCGTTATTCTTGAGGTGTGAATCAAGAACTCTTTGTTTTCACGTCGTTAATCCCATCCTGGAACAGAATAGATCGTCATATCTGTCTAATTGTCCGACAATCACATCATCCAGAAAGTACGCAATGCATTGAAATATTTGACATTAACTCTATAGGACGCCTTAATTACGTGCCTACGAGCTCATAAGCAAAAACGAGGCGGAATATATCTGTTTGTTTATCGTTTAGAGTAGGTTTCCTGCTTCCGTACCAACTCAGCACGGAAGTTTTTGCAACGCGCTTCACGAGTATCATTTCCCGCAACCGGACAGAGTTCACCAAACTCCATGGCGGTCAGGCTGGGGGCTGCAATACCCTTGCTAATCAGGCGCAAATTGTGCGCTTCACTACTTGCATTACCGGTGTGGCCCCAAAACTTGATTTTCACTTCGCCCCACCTCTTCAAGCTTGCTGCGGCCTGGTCCAGAATGGTGATGGAGGCAGGCAGGCAGGCAGGCAGGCAGGTGCATCCTTGCACTGGCAACCGAAAGACCACCCCACAAGGCTTTGTTTTCAGTTTAAATATAAAAAAAGGCAACCACCTGGTTGCCTTTGTAATTATCACTTTGTCTAATCAGTTCTATTTGCGCAACTTCTTGATTGCTGCGAGTTGGGCGACTGCTTGCGCCAGTTCAATCTGTGCTTGCGCATAGTCGATACTCGCGGCCTTATCCTTCATGGCTTCTTCGGCGGCGCGCATGGCTTCGAGGGCCTTGGCTTCGTCGAGGTCTGCCCCACGAATGGCGGAGTCCGACAGGATGGTTACGGTGTTGGGCTGCACTTCGAGAATGCCACCGGATACGTAGACCAGTTCCTCTTCTAGCTGATTTGGCACCTTGATACGCACCGAGCCGGGTTTAAGCGTGGTCAACAGCGGAGTGTGGCGCGGATAAATCCCGAGCTCGCCACGCTGGCCGGGGGCTATCACCACTTCGGCGGGGCCGGAGTAGAGCGATTTTTCTGCGCTGACGATGTCAACGTGTATGGTCATGGCCATGGTTTAACCTTGTATGGGCGGGGTCGGGGGCTGCAAGCAAGACTGAGCTCGCTTACCCCTCCCCGAATCCTGCACTTTACTGAATTGTCTTCGCTTTTTCGACGGCTTCTTCGATGCCGCCGACCATGTAGAACGCCTGTTCGGGCAAATGGTCGTATTCGCCTTCGACAATCGCCTTGAAGCCGGCAATGGTCTCCTTCAGGGTGACATATTTGCCGGGTGCGCCGGTAAACACTTCAGCCACAAAGAAAGGCTGCGACAGGAAGCGCTGGATTTTACGTGCGCGCGTGACGGCCAGCTTGTCTTCAGGCGACAGCTCATCCATACCCAGAATCGCGATGATGTCTCGCAATTCCTTGTATTTCTGCAGGGTGCCCTGCACTGCACGCGCCACGCTGTAGTGCTCTTCGCCGACCACTTGCGGATCGAGAATACGCGAGGTCGAATCCAGTGGATCCACCGCCGGATAAATACCCAGTTCGGCAACCTGACGACTCAGCACCAGGGTTGCGTCCAGGTGAGCAAAGGTGGTGGCGGGCGACGGGTCGGTCAAGTCATCCGCAGGCACGTAAACGGCCTGGAACGAGGTGATCGAACCGGTACGCGTCGAGGTGATGCGCTCCTGCAGGCGGCCCATTTCGTCGGCCAGCGTCGGCTGGTAGCCCACGGCGGACGGCATCCGGCCCAGCAGTGCGGACACTTCGGTGCCGGCCAGGGTGTAGCGGTAAATGTTGTCAACGAACAACAACACGTCGCGGCCTTCGTCGCGGAAGTACTCGGCCATGGTCAGGCCGGTCAGCGCGACGCGCAGACGGTTGCCGGGGGGCTCGTTCATCTGGCCGTAAACCAGCGCCACTTTGTCCAGCACGCCGCCTTCTTTCATCTCGTGATAGAAGTCGTTGCCTTCACGGGTCCGCTCACCCACGCCTGCGAACACCGAGAAGCCGGAGTGCGCAACCGCGATGTTACGAATCAGCTCCATCAGCGTCACGGTCTTGCCCACACCGGCGCCGCCGAACAGGCCGACTTTACCGCCCTTGGCGATCGGCATGATCAGGTCGATCACCTTGATGCCGGTTTCCAGAATCTCAACTGCGGTGGCCTGGTCGGCATATGCCGGCGGCTTGCGGTGGATCGGCATGAGCTTGTCGGCGTTCACCGGACCGGCTTCATCAATCGGCGTGCCCAGCACGTTCATGATGCGGCCGAGTGTGGCTTGGCCCACCGGAACCATGATCGGGTTGCCGGTTGCGAGGACTTCCATGCCGCGGCGCAGGCCGTCGGTGGAGCCCATTGCAATCGCGCGAACCACGCCGTCACCCAGCTGTTGCTGGACTTCGAGGGTCAGTTCGGGGGTTTCCATTTTCAGCGCTTCGAAGATCCCGGGCATGGATTCACGCGAAAATTCCACGTCTACCACTGCGCCAATGATCTGAACAATTTTTCCGTTGCTCATGCTTGTTTCCTAAGAAGATTAAATTCTGTGGCTGCTTGATTCATTGCATCGGGCACGTTCAAACCGCTGCCGCGCCTGCGACGATCTCTGACAGTTCCTTGGTAATCGCGGCCTGGCGGGTTTTGTTGTACACCAGCTTCAATTCGCCGATTACATCTTTTGCGTTATCGGACGCGGCTTTCATTGCGACCATGCGGGCGGACTGCTCGCAGGCGATGTTTTCTGCCACACCCTGATACACCAGCGATTCGATGTAGCGCATCAGCATGCCATCCACCACCGGCTTGGCATCGGGTTCGTAAATATAGTCCCAATGCGTTTTCAGACTGGCTTCGTCCGCATCTTCCTGACGGGTCAGCGGCAGCAACTGAGTCAGCGTCGGCTCCTGCTTCATCGTGTTGACGAAGCGGTTGTAGCTGATGTACAGCGCGTCGATCTTTCCTGCCAGATACGCATCCAGCATGACCTTGACCGGACCGATCAGCTTTTCCAGGTGCGGCGTGTCGCCCAGACCCGTAACCTGTGACGCCACATTGGCACCGAGGCGCTGCATGAAACCCAGGCCTTTATTGCCAATCGTTGTGACATCAATCTCGACACCGGCGGCTTCCCACTGTTTCATCTGGCCCACCACCATGCGGAAGATGTTGGTGTTCAGACCCCCACACAACCCCTTGTCGGAGGTGACCACAATCAGGCCCACGCGCTTGACGTTTTCACGCGCCATCACAAACGGATGCTTGTATTCCGTGTGTGCATAGGCCAAGTGGGTCGCCACGCGGGCGATTTTCTCGGCGTATGGGCGTGCAGCTTTCATTCGCTCCTGCGCCTTACGCATTTTGGACGCCGCAACCATTTCCATGGCCTTGGTGATCTTGCGCGTGTTTTCAACGCTCTTGATCTTGGTCCGTATCTCTTTTCCGGCTGCCATCCTTACTCCTTAAACCAGCGGCTACTAATCAATGCGGTCTATATTTAATAGACGCCGGTTTTCTTGAACTCTTCCACTGCGGCGGTGAGTGCCTTTTCATTGGCCTCATCCAGTTTGCCCGTGGTTTCGATGGTGTCCATGATGGTGGCGTACTTGGACTTCATGAATGCCATCAGCGCGGATTCAAACGGCAGAATCTTGATGATTTCGACATCGTCCATGTAGCCCTTGTTGACGGCAAACAGGGTCAAGGCCATTTGCGAAACCGACATCGGCGAGTACTGGGCCTGCTTCATCAGTTCGGTGACGCGACGACCCCGCTCCAGCTGTTTGCGGGTCGCTTCGTCAAGGTCCGACGCGAACTGGGCGAAGGCCGCGAGTTCGCGGTACTGCGCCAGTGCCAGTCGGGTACCGCCACCGAGGTTTTTGATGACCTTGGTTTGCGCGGCGCCACCGACGCGCGACACCGACAAACCGGCGTTGATCGCGGGACGGATACCGGCGTTGAACAAGTCGGTTTCGAGGAAGATCTGGCCGTCGGTAA
>JASJPF010000032.1:13122-110063 GCA_031426835.1 Thiobacillus sp. | reverse complement strand
CAATGACTTACATAGAGCTTCCCAGCCAATTTCGGCTTAAGTAAGTGCCATTCGAGGCAGACACGATTTTCAGCCCCGCTCATACACCACAAAATCAAACCCCAGCGCATCCCCCTTTTCGCCGGTGTGCGATTCACGCGACACCTCCCTGAACGCGCTGCGGTCATAGTCTGGAAACCAGGCGTCGCCCTCGGCTTCAACATCCACTTCGGTCAAATACAATCGATCAGCCAGCGGAATAATCTGGGCGTAGAGTTCGGCGCCGCCGATGAAGAAGACTTCGTCGACGTCCGCGCACAGCACCAGTGCGGCGGGGATGGAGTCGGCAACCAGACAGCCATCCTTGCAGTAGTCCGGGTTGCGGGTAATGACGATGTTGGTGCGTCCGGGCAGTGGTCGACCGAGCGATTCGAAGGTCTTGCGGCCCATGAGAATGGGGTGACCGAGGGTGAGCGCCTTGAAGTGGGCGAGGTCTTCCGGTAGCCGCCACGGCAGGCGGTTCTCGATGCCGATGACGCGGTTTTTGGCGAGCGCGGCAATGACGCTGATGCGCGGTTTCTTTAAGTCACTCATACCGCGACCAGCGCCTTGATTGCCGGGTGCGGATCGTAGCCGCTGAGGGTGAAATCTTCGAAGCGGAACGCGAAAATATCTTTTACATCCGGGTTCAACGTCATGGTCGGCAGCGGGCGCGGCTCGCGGGAGAGCTGCTCGCGCGCCTGCTCGAGGTGGTTGGAATACAGGTGCGCGTCGCCCAGGGTGTGGACGAAGTCGCCGGGTTTCAATCCTGTCACCTGCGCCATCATCAGCGTGAGCAACGCATAGCTGGCGATGTTGAACGGCACGCCGAGAAAGATGTCGGCGCTGCGCTGATACAGCTGGCAACTCAACTTGCCGTCGGCCACGTAGAACTGAAAGAAGGCGTGGCACGGGGCCAGCGCCATCTTGTCGAGGTCGGCAACATTCCATGCGGAGACGATGATGCGGCGCGAATCGGGGTTGGTCTTCAGCGTGTTCACCACTTCGCTGATCTGATCGATGGTGCCGCCGTCGGGCTTGGGCCAGCTGCGCCATTGATGACCATAGACCGGGCCGAGGTTGCCGTTTTCATCGGCCCATTCGTTCCAGATTGAAACGCCGTTTTCCTTCAGGTATTTGATATTGGTGTCGCCCTGCAAAAACCACAGCAGTTCGTGGAGGATGGAACGCAGGTGACATTTTTTGGTGGTGACGAGCGGAAATCCTTCGGCGAGGTTGTAACGCATTTGCCAGCCGAATACGGACAGGGTGCCGGTTCCGGTGCGGTCGTTTTTTTGGGTGCCGTGGTCGAGCACGTGGCGCATCAAATCGAGGTAAGGTTTCATCGTTAAGTGGCTTTAGGGTTTGGCGGGTGCGGCTAGGGTGGGTTGATTATCGCTTAGAACGCCATCGTAAAAAGCCGAGAGTTGGCTGTCGGGTGCACGGCCATAAATATCCCAAAAGGCAATATCGAAGTCGGCGTTGTCCTGAATGGCGAGCACCAGATCGCGGAAGCGGGCTTCGTCCTGCGATTTGAGCCAGCCCACCAGCAGCAGGGACTGACGATAGAACTCGTGAATGCTGAGCCCGGATGCCGAGGCGCGATGGCGCTTGTCAAACGTGTCGCGCACGGTGAGATTTACCCGACGTCCTTCGCGAATCGCTGCGTAGGCTTTTTCGTCGGTCGTGTATTCGGCGCCACCGCCATTGGCTGCCAGCGAAGCCCAGCCTTCGTGGAACCAGACCGGCAGGCTGTTGTGGTAGTGGCCGATGCGTTGTCCCAGATGCAGATGCGCCAGCTCGTGGGTGAGTAGCGAAGACAGGCGATGGCTTTCACGACCATTGAGGTTGGGCGACAGAATGAGTCGATTGTCCGGAACAACGGCGGCGGAGAGGCGGGGGGTCATCACATAACGCTTGAAACAGTCTGTGCTGCCACATACATACACCCGCGGGGCGGTGGAAAAAGGCTGGTAATGCGCGACCTCGACCTGGGCAATAGCGACAGGCAGCGCACTCGCCACCCGCTCGCCATACGCGTCATAACCCGGCTCGACCCAAACCCGCGCATCGCTCGCCAGCGGAACAAAGCTGTCGATCGGCAGCAGTGCGCGCGGGTTGCTCACAGTGAGCGCACACCCTTGCAGCAGCACCACCAAAAAGAACAAACCCGATCGCCTCATGCGTCGAGCGCCTGCCAGCGCCCATCGATCAGGCCTTCGAGTGGAGCATATTGTTTCTTGTAGGCCATCTTGCGGCTTTCGCCGATCCAGTAACCGAGGTAGAGATGGGGAATATCCAGTCTTTTCGCCAGTTCGATCTGCCACAGCACGCCATACACGCCAAGGCTGTCCTGCTCGCGAGCAGGATCAAAAAAGGTGTAAACCGCTGACAGTCCGTTTTCAACCTGATCTATCACCGCGATCATGACCAGCGTCTCGCCATCGCGGAATTCGACCATCACCGTGTCAACGTTGGACGACAGCAGAAACTGCGTGTATTGCTCGGGGCCGTCTTTATCCATGCCGCCCCCGGAATGGCGGCTACCCAGATAAGCGCGATAGAGCGCGTAATGCTCGTCCCTGAAATCCAGCGGGAAAAAACGTGCCGCGAGATGATGGTTGCGCTTGAGGCAACGGCGCTGGGTACGGTTGGGCACAAACTTGTCCACCTCGACGCGAACCGGCACGCAGGCTTGGCAGGCCTCGCAGTGCGGGCGGTAGGTGAACTGCCCGCTGCGACGAAACCCGGCGCGGATCAGCGCGCTATAGGCACCGCCGTCGATCAGATGCGTAGGCGTGGCCACTTGTGAGCGCGCCTGTTGACCCGGCAGATAGCTGCAGTCGTAGGATGCGGTTAGGTAAAACTGAATGCGTTGGAGCGGGGGTTCAGTCAGGTGCATCAAAAGTCCAGGGGCCAGGCTGATGGGGTAAGTTTACCAAGTCTGCCAGCCGCGCTGTGAACACGCTGCGCGGCACGGTGTGGGCGCCCAGGCTGGCAAGGTGTTCGGTTTCCATCTGGCAGTCGATCAATCCATATCCCCACTGTTGCAACTGTTGCGCCAGCCGCACCAGCGCAATCTTGGAGGCATCGGCCATGCGGCTGAACATCGACTCGCCATAAAACATGCGGCCGATCGCCACGCCATACAAGCCCCCCACCAGTTCACCGTTGTGCCAGGTTTCCACCGAATGCGCATAACCCGCCAGATGCAATCGAGAATAGGCCGCCACCATGTCCGGCGAAATCCAGGTGCCGGCAGCATCTTTTCTTGGCGCGGCGCAAGCCCGCATCACGTCGGAAAAGGCTGTATCAAGCCGCACTTCGAACCCCCCATTGCGGATGCGTTTGGCAAGCGAGCGGGTGACACGTATTTCATCCGGCACCAGCACCATCCGGGGGTCGGGGCTCCACCACAGGATGGGCTCGCCGGGGTTGAACCAGGGGTAAATGCCGTGCTGATAAGCGTCCAGCAAACGCTCAAGCGAAAGGTCGCCGCCCATCGCCAACAGGCCATTGGGATCCTTGAGCGCGGTTTCGACCGGCGGAAAGAGCGTGGTTGTTGACGCTTTATCCGAAGGTGTATCCCCTGGGACAGCGGCTTTAACAACCACGGCCTGCCCCTTGCGGGTGGAATGTGGCGTTTTGGAGACGTTCGCGCATGTCGACATGGTAGCGGATGCAAAAGTATTTGCCGCCGCCAAAACTTTATATTACGATAAACACATCTTCAGTTCTTTTATTACAGATAGGATCCGCAACCATGAAACGCACCCTGATTACCGCCGCCCTGATTGCCGCACTGCCCGCCACCGCGCTGGCCGACAACTTCATGATGCGCGTACGTGCGGTCAACATCGCGCCGGACGTCTCCGTTTCCAACCCCACACTTTCCGCTCTGGATGTGTCCAGCGAGTGGGTACCGGAAATCGACTTCACTTATTTCGTGACACCCAATATCGGTGTGGAACTGATCCTGGGCACCGCGCGCCATGAAGTCACGCTGGGCAGCACCAGCCTGGGCAAACTGAATCACCTGCCACCGACGGTGACAGTTCAATACCATTTCAACCCCACATCCACAATCAAGCCTTATGTAGGTGCGGGCGTGAACTACACTCGCTTCTATAATGTCGATCTCGCAACCGGTCTCAGCGTAGACAAAAACAGCTTCGGCGGCGCCCTGCAGGCAGGCGTCGACATCGCTGTCACCAAAAATGGCTATCTCAACCTCGACGTCAAGAAAATCTGGATCGACACCGACGTCAAATCTGGCGGTGCCCATCTCACCAACCTGGAGATCAATCCCGTGGTCTGGGGCATCGGTTACGGCTTCCGTTTCTGATCGTACGTTTTCCCTGAGGATAACGGCAAGTTCGACCTCTCTCCCGGGTTTGTCGCGTAATATTATCCTCTTTCGGGGCGGTTTATGAGTCTCTCTCCTGGGCTCGTGAACGCCCCTTTTTTTTCGGGCTGCTTTCACTGCGGCCTGCCCGTTCCTGACGGTGCCGATTACCCTATTCAATTCGAAGACAAGGTCCAGTCAAGCTGCTGCCGCGGCTGCCAGGCGGTGGCGCAAACCATCATCGACAGCGGCCAGGGCGCCTATTACTCCCACCGCACGGCCCTGCCCGCCACGCCTCAGCAGGCTGAAACCGAACTCGCCAAACTGGGGCTGTACGACCTGCCCGAGATTCAGGAAAGCTTTGTCAGGACTGAAACGGAGCACATCCGCGAAGCTGCGCTGATCCTGGAAAACATCGTCTGCGCCGCGTGCATCTGGCTCAACGAGCGTCACATATCGGCTCTGCCCGGCGTACTGTCGGTGGAGATCAACTATGCCACCCGCCGCGCGCGGGTGCGTTGGGACAACAGCCGCATCCAGCTGTCGGCCATTCTGAAAGCGGTGTCCGACATCGGCTACATCGCCCACCCGTTCGACCCCGGTCGCTCCGACGACATCCACAAGCGCGAGCGCAACACCGCGATCAAGCGGCTGGCCATCGCCGGGCTGGGCATGATGCAGGTGATGATGTATGCGCTGCCGACCTACACCGCCACCGACATGACCGATGAGATCCGGCTGCTGATGAGCTGGGCGAGCCTGGTGCTGACGATTCCGGTGGTGCTGTATTCGGCGTGGCCGTTTTTCATCGGCGCCTGGCGCGACCTGAAGCGCCGCATGCTGGGGATGGACGTGCCGGTGGCGCTGGGCGTGGGCACGGCCTTCCTCGCCAGCGTCTACAGCACCTTTTCCGGCGAAGGCGAGGTGTATTACGACTCGGTCACCATGTTCGTGTTTTTGCTGCTGACCGGGCGCTTTCTCGAAATGAACGCGCGCCGCCGTGCCGGGGCGGCGGTGGAAGAATTGGTCAAGCTCATTCCTGCCGCCGCCACGCGACTGGGCAACTGGCCGGCGCGCGATGAAGAACAGGTGCCGGTGGCCCGGCTGGCGGTGGGCGACCATGTGCTGGTGCGGCCCGGTGAGACCCTGCCCGCCGACGGCGTGGTCATCGAAGGCGACAGCGCGGTGAGCGAAGCGATGCTCACCGGCGAATCGCTGCCGGTATCCAAAACCGTGCATTCGCAGGTGGTGGGCGGCAGCCTCAACCAGGCCAGCCCGCTGGTGGTGCAGGTGGAAAAACTCGGCGCCGACACGCGACTGGCGTCCATCGTGCGCCTGCTCGACCGCGCGCAAAGCGAAAAACCGCGGCTCGGCCTGCTGGCCGATCGCGCTGCCGCCTGGTTCGTCGGCCTGTTGCTGATCATCACCGTGATAGTCGGCCTGGTTTGGTACGTCATCGATCCATCGAAAGTACTGTGGATCGTGGTCTCGATCCTGGTCGTCACCTGCCCCTGCGCGCTCGGTCTCGCCACCCCGACCGCGCTCACCACCGGAACCGGCCGGCTCACCCGGATGGGCCTCCTGACCACGCGCGGCCACGCACTGGAAACCCTGGCGCGCGCGACCGACCTGGTGTTCGACAAAACCGGCACGCTCACCCACGGCAAACTGAGCATGCGCCGCGTGGTGCCGCTGGGCGGGCGCAGCGCAGACGAAGTGCGCGCACTGGCTGCGGCGCTGGAAGCGGGTTCCGAGCATCCGATTGCGCAAGCCTTGCGCTCAGCGTGTGCCTCCCCATTCAGCGCCAGCCAGATTCGCAACACCCCGGGACGCGGCGTCGAAGGCACGATCGACGGCCGCAGCTACCGCATCGGCTCGCCGCGTTTTGCGGCGCGCAGCGAGTCGCCGCCCGCGCCGCCGGAACAAAACGACGGCGCGAGCTGGGTTGCCCTGGCCGACGAATCCGGATTGATCGCCTGGTTTGCCCTGGCCGACACGCTGCGGCCCGACGCCGACGCTTCGCTTGCAGCGCTGCAGGCACTGGGGCTGCGTCTGCACCTGTTGTCCGGCGACGGCGAAGCAGCGGTGAAGACCGCCGCGCTGCAGCTCGGCATTGCCGACTGGCGCGCCGGCACGCTGCCGGAAGACAAGCTCGCCTACGTCAAGGCGCTGCAAAGCGAAGGCCGCATCGTCGCCATGGTGGGCGACGGCATCAACGATGCTCCGGTGCTGGCCGGCGCACAGGTTTCCATCGCCATGGGCGAAGGCACCGATGTCGCGCAGGCGGCCGCCGACATGGTGATGCTCGGCGGCCGCCTCGCCACGCTCGCCGATGGCGTGGCGCTGGCCCGCAAAACCCAGAAGATCATCCGCCAGAATCTGGGCTGGGCGCTCGGCTACAACCTCATCGCCATCCCTGCCGCCGCACTCGGCTACGTCACCCCGTGGATCGCCGGCATCGGCATGTCATCGAGTTCGCTGCTGGTGGTGCTGAACGCGCTGCGACTGTCCGAGTTCAAGCAAAACAGCAACGCCGCTTCGGTCGAAACGCGGCCCGCTCTCGCAACAAAGCGTTGACTGTGGATATCCTGCTGCTGCTCATCCCGTTGAGCCTCGTCCTCGTCGGCGTCATCGCCTGGGTCATGCTGTGGGCCGTCAAAAGCGGTCAGTTCGACGACCTCGAAGGCCCGGCGCACAGCATCGTCATGGACGACGACACGCCACCCAAGCCAAAGCACGCGCCCAAGTCCGACTGAGCGCGCCAGCCTCGGCAATCGCGTATCCTGTTGCCTGTCTGCCACCCTTGGGCTTGCAACATGAGCGCGCCAATTCTTTGGTACTTTGCCGACCCGATGTGCTCGTGGTGCTGGGGCTTTTCTCCGGTCATCGAGGCCGTACGCGAGACCTATCGCGACCGCATGAAAATCGCGCTAGTGCTGGGCGGCCTGAGGCCCGGAGAAACCGCGCCGATGACGATGCCAGGCCGCGAGGAAATCCTGCATCACTGGCATGCAGTACATGCCAGCACCGGGCAAGCGTTCCGCTTTGAAGGCGCGTTGCCGGATGGCTTCGTGTACGACACCGAACCGGCCAGCCGCGCCGTGGTGGCGATGGGTGGGCTCGATCCGGCGCTGATCTTTGCCATGTTCAAGGCAATTCAAGCCGCGTTTTATGCCGAGGGACGCGACGTCACGCAGCCAGGCATTTTGACCGAACGAGCGGTGGAACTCGGCGTGAACGCCGACACCTTCATGCACGCTTTCGACACCGATGCGGCCCGCGCCAAAACGCAGGCGCATTTCAAACAGGCACGGCAAGCTGGCGTACGTGGCTTTCCCACGCTGATCGCGCAGCAAGGGTCGCAACTGTACCCAATCTGCAACGGCTGCCAGCCGCTCGACTCCGTGCGCGCGGCAATCGACGCCTGCCTGAACACATGACGCAATCCCTCTTGCACCTCATCGCCCTGCTGGCTGGGCTGGCCGCTGCAACCGCTGCCACAGGCGACGCGCAGCCCGCGATGATCGACGCCCACGCGCATTATTCTGCACCCGATGCCGCAACTCTCTCGCCCGAAGCTGTTCTGAAAAAGCTCGACGCCGCCGGCGTGCGCAGGCTTGCGGTGACAAGTTCGCCACCGCAGCTAACGCAGGATTTGTACCGGCGCATGCCCGAACGGGTGATTCCCCTGCTCGGGGTGTATGCCTCCGATCTGCACAAGGCCAACTGGGTGCAGGACACCAGCCTGCCCGCACGGGTGACGACACAACTGGAAAATGGCGTGTGGGCAGGCATCGGCGAGCTGCATCTATTTGCCCGCGACGCGCATCAGCCGGTGTTCGAACAGCTGGTGCGGCTGGCGGCTACGCGCAAGCTGGTCTTGATGATTCACGGCGATGCCGAAGTGATCGAGCGAGCCTTCGCCATCGCGCCCGATGTGCGGGTACTGTGGGCGCACCTCGGCACCCAGCCGCTGCCTGATGTATTGGCCGCGATGCTGGCGCGTTATCCCGACAGACTGTGGATCGATACCTCGGTGCGCGATGCGCGCATCGCGCCAAACGGCACCCTGCTCCCGTCCTGGCGCGCGCTGTTCGAGCGCTTTCCCGAGCGTTTCGTGGTGGCGGTCGACACCTTCAGCGACCATCGCTGGCAACAATACGAAACCGTGGTAACCCGCATCCGCAACTGGGTCGATCCTTTGCCGCAACCGCTGAAGCACGCTCTACTGCATGACAATGCCGCCCGGCTGTTTGAATCGTTTTTACAGACAGGCACTCGCCAGTAAAATCCCCCCACCTCTAACCTGGAGCTTTACCGATGACCCGTTTTTCCCTGTTTTCCACCCCGCTGTTTATTGGCGTGCTCATGCTCGGCATCTCCGGTTGCGGCGCCAGCGAACCCGGCAAGCAAACCGCTTCCACTGCCCCGGCAGTCGGCCAGCCGGCCAACCCGCGGGTGCTGATTGAAACCAGCAAAGGCAACATCACGGTTGAAGTCTTTCCCGGCCAGGCACCGCAATCGGCGGGAAACTTCATTAATTATGTGAAGACCGGTTTTTACGACGGCCTGGTATTTCATCGTGTCATCCCCGGCTTCATGATCCAGACCGGCGGCATGAAGCCGGACATGGCAGAAAAGCCCAAGAACGCGCCGATCCAGAACGAAGCCGACAACGGCCTGAAAAACCTGCGCGGCACCCTGGCAATGGCACGCACCGGAGAACCCCATTCGGCCAGTTCGCAGTTTTTCATCAACGTCTCCGATAACGCGTTCCTCAACCATCGCGGCAAGAGCTTCGAAGGCTGGGGCTACGCCGTGTTCGGCCAGGTGATCGACGGCATGGACGTGGTCGACGCCATCGTTTCCGTGCCACGCGGCAACCGCGGCCCGCATGGCGATGTGCCTGTCGATCCGATCGTGATGAAACGCGTCACCCTGCTGCCCGAGGCAACTCAACCCGCCACGGTTCAGCCCGAACCCGTCAAAAACAAAAAGCAGTAGGACTCGACCTGTCACCCTTTGCCAAACTGTTGCTGCTCGGGCTGGCTGCGCCACTGGCCATTGCGCTCGGCCTGATGGCAGGCGCACTGCCCGACGATCGCGAACTGGCGTTGCAGATACTCACCGACCTGCGTGGGCCGCGCGTGGCGGCGGCGTTTGCCTGTGGTGGCCTGCTGGCGCTCGCGGGTGCGTTGATGCAGACGCTGTTCCGCAATCCGCTGGCTGAACCGTATCTGCTGGGTGTTTCCGGCGGCGCAGGCCTGTTGGCCCTGCTCGGCATGGCTGCCGGGCTGGCGTGGCCGTGGATATCCGCGCTGGCTTTTGCCGGCAGCCTGTTGGCGCTGTCGCTGGCTGCTGCGCTGGGAGGACGGCTGCTGGCACGTGACCACACGCCGCTGTTGCTGGCCGGCGTCATGTTGGCAGCCGGTTTCGGTGCCTTGATCGCACTGGTGTTGAGCGTCACCCCTGCCGAGCGTTTGCCGGGCATGCTGTTCTTCCTGATGGGTGACCTGGCATGGACCGCCCAGCCCGCCTTGCTGTGGGCGGCATTGATTCTGGCAACCGCGGCTGCGCTGGCGCTGGCCGGACGGCTCGACGTGCTGCAGCTTACCCCGCTGAAAGCCGCCTCCCTCGGCGTTGCCGTCGCCCCTACCCGCTGGATGCTGTTTATCCTGGCCGGCGCCTGCACCTCTCTCGTCGTCGCACAGGCCGGCAGCATCGGCTTTGTCGGCCTGATGGTGCCGCATGCGTTGCGGAAACTCGGGTTCTCAGGCCACCGTGCCCTGCTTCCCGCCTGCGCGCTGGCAGGCGGCAGCCTGCTGGTGTTGGCCGATGCGCTGGCACGCACCGTGATCGCGCCGCGCGAGTTGCCGGTGGGGGTACTGACTGCGTTGCTCGGCGTGCCGCTGATGCTGTGGCTATTACGGAGGCCGTGAATACGGCAAGTGGCGGGAACCGGCTTGAAGCAGGGAGTCACGCACCATGCGAGTTCAACTCGATATTCCGATAGCCAGTAAAGGCTTGGCTGGAGGACGGGATTCAGCCGACCCCGCTTCGCCTTCCCCACCAAGAGGGTGGTTTCATGACGAGGCGCGATCAGCGCTGGGAAGCGGCGCCAGCAAGGCGCGAATATCAGCCTCGCCGAATTTGGCGAGCGCGGCGCTGTCTTCGGACAGCACGCTGGCGGCGAGCTCGGCTTTTTTCTCCTGCAGGGCAAGAATTTTTTCTTCGATGCTGCCCGCCACCACCAGCTTGTAAACGAACACATGTTTGGTTTGGCCGATGCGGTGGGCGCGGTCGGTGGCCTGATTTTCTACAGCGGGGTT
Organism: Thiobacillus sp.; assembly: GCA_031426835.1. Lineage (GTDB taxonomy): Bacteria > Pseudomonadota > Gammaproteobacteria > Burkholderiales > Thiobacillaceae > Thiobacillus. Next base: position 99,371 of record JASJPF010000032.1, on the reverse strand, counting down.
CCACCACGGATCGTAGTGGATGATGGTGTCGGCGGCAGTGAGGTTGAGGCCGACGCCCCCCGCTTTCAGGCTGATGAGAAACACCGGTACGCTGCCTTCCTGAAAGTTTCGGATGACGGTTTCGCGATCCTGGGTGTCGCCGGTGAGGATGACGTATTCGATTTTTCGTGCGGCCAGTTCCAGCTCGATCAGAGCGAGCATCGAGGTGAACTGCGAGAACAACAGCACGCGGCGCCCCTCATCAAGCAGCTCGGGCAGCATGTCCATCAGCAGGTCGAGCTTGGCGCGTTCCTTGACCTTCTGCGCGCTCACGCTTTTGAGCAGGCGCGGGTCGCAGCACACCTGACGCAGCTTCAGCAGCGCATCCAGAATCACGATCTGGCTGCGGGCGAAGCCTTTTTGCGCGATGGCTTCCAGCACTTTGGCGTCCATCGCGCTGCGTACGGTTTCGTACAAGTCGCGCTGGCCGCCGACGATTTCGGCGGTGCGCACGATGATGGTTTTGGGCGGCAATTCCTTCGCCACATCTTCCTTGCGCCGCCGCAAAATAAACGGTGAGATGCGCCTGGATAAAATCCCGGCACGGATCGCATCGCCATGTTTTTCGATCGGGGTGCGGAAAGCGCGGGTGAACTGTTTGCTGTCGCCCAGAAAACCCGGCAGCAGAAAATCAAACTGCGCCCACAGCTCGCCCAGGTGGTTTTCCAGCGGCGTGCCGGTGAGGCACAGGCGATGCCGCGCTTTGAGGTCGCGCACGATCTTGGCGGCGCGGCTGCCCGCGTTCTTCACCGTTTGCGCTTCATCCAGAATCAGCACGTGCCAGTCGATTTTTCCCAGCGTGTCGTGGTCGCGCCACAGCAGTGGATAGGTGGTGAGCGCAATGTCGTATTGCGGGATTTCAGCAAAGCGCTCGGCGCGGTCCTTGCCGTGCAGCGACAGCACTTTCAAGGCGGGCGCAAAGCGTTCGGCTTCGCGCTTCCAGTTGAAAATAAGCGAGGTGGGTAACACCACCAGCGCCGGGCAATCCAGCCGCCCAGCCTGTTTTTCCAGTAGCAGATGCGCCAGTGCCTGCGCGGTTTTGCCCAGCCCCATGTCGTCGGCCAGGATGCCGGCCAGATTTTGCTCGCGCAGGTATTGCAGCCAGGCCAGTCCTTCGCGCTGATAGGGCCGTAGCGCCAGCCCCAACCCCTTGGGTGGTTTGACCGCCTTGATTCCGCTCTGATGTTGCAATTGGCGCGCGAACTGAATCACCGCATCGCCACCAGTATTGCTCCATTGCGGGCTATCGGCGAGCTCGGCCAGACGCGGCGCGTCCAGCCGCGACACTTTGATTGCGCCTTGCGGGCGCGTGTCGAACAGGTCGATGAGGGTGTGCGCCAGTGGCTTCAAACGCCCCGCCGGGGCAGTGAAGCGCACACCCTCTGGGGTGTGCAGCGTGATGCGTTCAGCATCGCGAATTTGTTCAAGCTTGGCCGCATCCAGCCAGCGCGCATCGTGCTGAAACAGGTCGTACAGCAGCGGTGCCAGCGGCAGGCGCTGGCCTTCCAGCACCACGCCGAGATTGAGCGACAGCCAGCCATTGCCATCGTCCTGAAAGTCGGCCTCCCAGGCATCGACTTCCAGCAGGGTATGGCGGAAGTTGCGCGGCACCTCGATGGTCCAGCCGTCGGCGCGCAGCGCGGCCAAACCGGTCGCGATCAACTCCGGCCAGGCCGATTCGCTGGACAGCCCGAGCAGGTGCTTTGGGGTTTTGTCCAACGCCTTCAGCGGCACTGGCTTGAAACCCAAGGTGTCGAGTTGCTTGATGCAGGCGGCCTCGCGCACCGTGTCGCGCCTGACCCGCACCGCTTCACCGGTGGGCGTGGTGACAAACTCCGTGGGATCGTCCGCCATGAAACTGAACGTGTCGTATTGAAATTTCAGCGTGGCAAAATCAAACTGCACCGTGAAATAGCTGTGGCTGTAATCGCGGTAGCGGTTCATGCCGTAGCTTGTCAGCGTGCCCAGCGTCAGCCAAGGCTGCGGCGCAGCATTGATCACACGCAGGCTGGACGTGGTCTGCGGGCGCGGCAGCTCGGGCGCAAGTTCGGCCAGCGCACCCGACACCAGCGGCACATCCAGCGCAGACAACGGTGGCAGCACAAACAGATGGGCGATCTGCTCGGGTGAATATGGCACATCGAGTAGCCCCAACTCGCCGCGCGCGCCATCAACATACCAGGTTTGTTTGAGCGTCAGCACCCGATCGGCCGGCGGATTCGCAATCAGTTCGGCACGGATAAGGTGATGGCTGTCGGCGGGCCATTGCAGGATGGCCGGGCGCATGGGCGCAGCGGCGAGCAGCCTCAAATCTTCGCCCGCATAAAACAGCCGGCCGCTTGCCAGCATGCGCTGCAATACGATCTCGCCCTTGTCGCCCACCAGCGGAAAGCTGTCGATAAAGGCATGACGGTCGCGCTGTCCCCACAGCAGCGGCAGGATGGTCAGATCGTCTTCCGACACGAACGAAGGCGGGTTGGTGATGGCGCGCTCGACGTTATTCCAGTCGTCCAGCTTCAATGGCCGCCCATGATCGTCCAGCCGCGCCTTGAAGAAAGTCACACGCAGACTGCCATCCGCACGGGGCGTCAGACAATAGAGCAGAGTATCGCGCCGGGGTGGTGCCTTGGCGGGTTTCGCCGGTTTGGCCTCAGCCAGCGTGCGGCGAAACGCCTCCAGCCAGGTCAGCACATCGGGATTGATTTTTGTGGGCGGCTTGTTTTGTTGCAGCCAGGCCAGCAAGGTCGCCGCGGCGTGTTTGCAATGCCATTGAACCGGACAGGTGCATTGCGGAGATATCACAACACTGCCGGCGAGATTGGTGCTGAAACGAATCTTGACCTGATAAGGCCTGGGTGCGCTACCCAGCACAAATGCAGACAGCTCAGGCGGTTTGACACTCAGTCGGGTGACTGAGCAAACATAGGTTTTCGCCTTGGTCAGTTCGCGCGCGCCAAACCAGCGCAGGACATCGGCTTCGGTAAAAGAAGGGAGGGACATGATGAAAACGGGTAAAGCAATGAGCGAATTTTACCCGCCGTTTGCCAGAAGCAAGCTGACAGCGTTCAGACCGGAATGTTGCCTGATTTGCAGTGGAGAAGCCGGAACAGCGCCCAATGTATGAATAGCTGGGTCAGGCCAAAGACGCACAGACAGATGATGGCCTAACAAACTTTTTGCCGGCCGCAGGTGCAATCTTGAGATATTTTGTTAGGCAACAACCGGCCAATAGCGGTAATTCCACGAATCCCGCTTACCTGCCCGGACAATACGCAGCCCCGCCACACACTGCCGCCCAGGCCACCGTGCTGCTATGCTCGGATTCATTACCAGCCGCCTTCGTTTCATGGAATCCATTGCTCCCAGACTGACCGCATTTCAGCTCACGCTGCAAACCGGCACCCGCACCCTGGTCGAATCGCTCGATCTCACGCTTGAATCCGGTGAAGTGCTGGGCATCCTCGGCGCCAACGGTGCCGGCAAGTCGACGCTGCTGACGGTGCTGGCGGGACTCGCCGCGCCCGCACAAGGCCAGGTCACGCTCGACGGCCACGCGCTCAGCACGCTGTTGCCGCTCACCCGCGCGCAGCATATCGGCCTGTTGCCGCAGGGCGACGAGGGCGGGTTTTTCGGCAGCGTGGTCGATTTCGTCGCGCTTGGGCGCTATCCTTTCGACGCAGCCCAAGTCAAGCCCTTCGGTCATGCGCCCGACGACATGGCGATGCTTCTGCTGACTTGGGAGTTGACCGAGCTGGCCCAGCGCGCATTCGACACGCTATCCGGCGGCGAACGCCAGCGTGCGCGGCTGGCACAACTGGCGGTCCAGCAATCCCGCATTTCCCTGCTGGACGAGCCGCTAACCCACCTCGACCCGGCGCATCAGGCCCGGTTGCTGGCCTGGGCGCGCCACGAAGCCGACGCTGGGCGCACGGTGGCAATGACGCTGCACGACCCCAACTGGGCCGCCGGCCACTGCGACCGCCTGCTGTTTCTGCATGGCGACGGGCGCTGGCAACTGGGGGTGCCGGCCGACTTGCTCACGCCTGATTCGCTCGAAGCCCTGTACGGACCCGGCACCGCGGCACTTTGGCAGCTTAAGGACCGGGGTCAACCTGTATAATCGCGGTCTATTCCGCATTCACCCGCCCTCGTGCACCTCATGATCCGTCGCATTCTCAATAAAGTATTCGGTCGCAAAACCCGCTCGGCTTCCGGCGCCCAGGTTCTGGCGCACACCGCGCACGGCATCCGCCGTGACCAGCTCGACGACTGTGCGCTGAAAACCTGCGAAACACTGGCGAACGCCGGCTACAAGGGTTATCTGGTGGGCGGCGCGGTGCGCGATCTGCTGCTGGGAAAAACCCCCAAGGATTTCGACGTTGCAACCGACGCCACCCCGGAAGAAGTGCGACGGTTGTTCCGCCGCTCGCGCATCATCGGACGCCGCTTCCAGATCGTCCACGTCATGTGTGGCCGCGTGACCATCGAAGTCACCACCTTCCGCTCCAACGAGCAAAAAGAAACGGACGAAGTCGACGAACGGTCTACCGATGAGCATGGCCGCCTGTTGACGGACAACGTCTTCGGCAGCATGGCCGATGACGCCGCACGCCGCGACTTCACCATCAACGCCCTTTATTACGACCCCTCGCGCGAGGAAGTGCACGACTACTTCGACGGCGTGGCCGACTGTAAAAAACGGGTGCTGCGCATCATTGGCGACCCCGAAACGCGCTTCCGCGAAGACCCGGTGCGCATGCTGCGTGCCGCGCGTTTTGCCGCCAAGCTCGACTTCCATATCGACTCCGACACGCGCAAACCGGTCGCCACGCTGGCGCCGCTGCTTTCCAACATTCCGCGTGCCCGCATCTTCGACGAAGCATTGAAACTGCTGATGTCCGGCCATGCCCTGCGCGGCGTGCACCAGCTGCGCGCCGAAGGCCTGCACCACGGCATGCTGCCGCTGCTCGACACGATCCTCGACGACCCCACCGGCACCCGCTTCATCAACGCCGCACTCAAAACCACCGATGCGCGCATCGCCCAGGACAAACCCGCCTCGCCGGCCTTTCTGTTTGGCACGCTGTTGTGGCCGCAGGTGCTGCAACGCTGGCAGGCGCTGGAAGCCGGCGGCGAAAAACCGCAGCCTGCCCTCTTCACGGCGATGGACGAAGTGCTCGATGCGCAGCGCGGCCAGCTCGCCATTCCGCGCCGCTACGACGGCATGATGAAAGAGATCTGGGCACTGCAACCGCGCTTTGAACAACGCGGCGGCCAACGTCCGTATCGCCTGCTCGAACACCCACGCTTTCGCGCCGCCTACGACTTTCTGCTGCTGCGCGCAGAGTCCGGCGAGATCGATGCCGAGATGGGCGAGTGGTGGACGCGCTTCCAGGAGGTCGACGACGACGCCCGCGAATCGATGCTCAAGACCGACAGCGCGCCCAAGCCGCGCCGTCGTCGCAAACGTAAAAATCCCGGTGATTCAACAGGCCCCGCCACGGGTGAAAACGAAGCCACATGAGCGTCATTGCAACCATCGGGCTGGGGGCCAATCTTAACGACCCTGCCGCGCAGGTTGAATATGCGCTGGCCGAGCTCGACCGCCTGCCCGGCACCCGCTTGACTGCGCATTCCTCGTTGTATGCCTCGGCTCCTGTTGGTTACGTGGACCAGCCCGACTTCATCAACGCCGTCGCCCAGGTGGAAACCACCCTCGCGCCGCGCGCACTGCTGGACGCATTGCTCGACATCGAACATCGACATGGCCGCGAGCGCAGCTTTCGCAATGCCCCGCGCACCCTGGACCTTGACCTGCTGCTGTACGGACACGCGCATTTTCATGAAGCGGCCCTCACGCTGCCACACCCACGCATGTGTGAGCGCGGCTTTGTGCTGCTGCCTTTGCTTGAGATTGCGCCCGGCACCGTCATTCCGGGACGCGGCCCGGCTGCGGACTGGCTTGCCGCCTGTGCCGACCAACACATTGCCGTCCTCCCGCCGCCTGCTGCGGCCGTCAACGCATGAGTCTTGACCGTTACCGTTACGTCGTCGTCGAAGGCCCTATCGGCGCCGGAAAAACCAGCCTCACCCACAAGCTGGCCGAGCATCTGAGTGCCGACACCCTGCTGGAAAACGCCAGCGACAACCCGTTCCTGCCGCGCTTTTATCAGGAACCCAAGCGCTACGCGTTGCCGACGCAGTTGCATTTTCTGTTCGAGCGTTCACGGCAAATACGCGAGCTGGCGCAGGGTGATTTGTTTCGTGCCGGAACCGTATCCGACTTCCTCATCGACAAGGACATGCTGTTCGCGCGCCTGAATCTGGACGACGACGAATTCGAGCTGTACCAAAAAGTGTATGCCGACCTCACCGTACAAGCCCCCACGCCCGACCTGGTGATTTACCTGCAAGCGCCCATCGACGCGCTGCAGGATCGCGTCAACCGGCGCGGGGTGGAGTTCGAGCGCGGCATGGACGCGGGCTATTTGCAACGCCTGGCCAACAGCTATAGTGAGTTTTTCCACCGCTACGATGCGTCGCCGCTATTGATCATCAATACCAGCAATCTCAACTTCGCCGAAAGCGATGAAGATTTCAAACTGCTGCTGGAACGCATGACCAAAATGCGCGGCCCGCGCGAATTTTTCAGCCGCGCGGCATAATCCTAGAAACCGCAGTTGACCGCTTATAACTTCATGGAATTCCGCATGAATACTGGATTCGTCGCCTTCGATTACCCTCATCATCTGGGTGAGAGCGCTACGCACCCGCTGGCACGCCTGGTCGCGCGCCTGCCTTTGTCGCTCCTCCTTGCCTACCCCGGTAGGCTGCGTCGTCGCTTCGCGGCAGACACGCGCCCAGACGCACCATCGGGCGCGTCCAACTGCGGTTTCTAGGATAAGCGCACTTTCATCACGATGGCCATTACACTTTCCACACTCAAGGCAATGCGCGAGCGCGACGAGAAAATCGCCGTGCTGACCTGCTATGACGCCAGCTTCGCCCGCGTGCTCGATGCCGCCGAAGTCGACGTGCTGCTGGTCGGCGACTCGCTCGGCATGGTGATCCAGGGCCACAGTTCGACGCTGCCGGTCAAGCTGGCCGAAATGAGCTATCACACGCGCTGCGTGGCGGCGGGTACCGAACGCGCCTTCATCGTCTCCGACCTGCCGTTTGGCAGCTACCAGCCTTCGCCCGAGCGCGCCTACACGTCTGCGGCCCGCTTGATGGCGGCAGGCGCGCACATGGTCAAGCTCGAAGGCGGCGCGGTCATGGTCGACACGGTGGCCTTTCTCAGCCAGCGCGGCATCCCGGTGTGTGCGCATATCGGTCTGCTGCCACAGTCAGTCAATCAACTGGGTGGCTACAAGGTGCAGGGCCGCGAGGATGCCGCCGCCGCGCAACTGGTAGCCGACGCGCGCGCGCTGGAATCGGCGGGCGCGGGACTGCTCCTGATGGAGATGGTGCCGGCCACCGTGGCCCAGGCCGTCACCGACGCGCTGACCATCCCCACCATCGGCATCGGCGCAGGTGCGGCCTGTTCCGGCCAGGTTCTGGTGTTGTACGACATGCTGGGGATATACCCTAAGGCGCCCAAGTTCTCGAAAAACTTTCTCGCCGGCAGCGACAGCATCGAAGCTGCGACACGCGCTTATGTCACCGCCGTTAAAAGCGGCAGTTTCCCGACCGCCGATCACGCATTCTGATGCAGCTTTATCACACCGTAGCCGAGTTACGCGCCGCCCTCTCCTCGCAGCAAAACATCGCGTTTGTCCCGACCATGGGCAATCTCCATGCGGGCCACATCTCGCTGCTTGAATTGGCGAAACAGCACGGCCATCCCGTCGTCGCCAGCATTTTCGTCAACCCGCTGCAATTTGGCGCCGGCGAAGACTTCGAGCGTTATCCGCACACGCTGGATGCTGACTGCGCGCAGCTGGCAGCAGCAGGCTGCGACATCGTGTTCGCGCCCGATGTCACCGAGGTCTACCCCGTGCCACAGACATTTACGACACGTCCGCCTGACAGCCTGACACAGGATTTGTGCGGCGCTTTCCGCCCGGGCCATTTCACCGGCGTGGCGACCGTGGTGTTGAAACTGTTCAATCTGGTTCAGCCGAAAGTGGCCGTGTTCGGCAAGAAGGACTTCCAGCAGTTGCTGGTCATCCGCGAACTGGTCCGGCAGTTCAACCTGCCAATCGAGATTCTGGCGGGCGACACCCTGCGGGAGGCCAGCGGGCTGGCGATGAGTTCACGCAATGCCTATCTCACCGAGTCAGAACGGTTCCAGGCAGCCCAGTTGCAGAGCCAGCTTGCTGCCATCGTTGCCGCGATTCAGGCGGGTGAAGGTGATTTCGAGGCCTTGTGCAGCACGGCCAGCCGTCACCTGAAAATGGCGGGCTGGCGCGTCGATTATGTTGCGCTGCGCGATGCCACCACCCTGCAGACGCCCACCTCCGCCAGCACCCGGCTTGTAATACTGGGCGCGGCCTGGCTGGGATCAACCCGGCTGATCGACAACATCGATTTTTCCCTGTTGGATAATGTGCCCTGAAATTTTACTTGTGCCCTTTGGGTACTTGTGCCCTCCGGGTATAATGGCTGTCCATTTTTCGTGAGGGCACCGTCATGCAAAGAACGATGCTCAAGTCCAAGCTTCATCGGGCAACTGTCACCCATTCCGAGCTGCACTACGAAGGCTCGTGTGCCATCGATGAAGCCCTGCTGGACGCTGCAAATATCCACGAATACGAGCAGATCCAGATTTACAACGTCACCAACGGTGAGCGTTTCACCACCTACGCCATCCGTGCGGCACGCGGATCGGGCATGATTTCGGTCAACGGAGCGGCCGCGCACAAGGCCAATCCCGGCGATCTCGTCATCATCGCCACCTACGCGGTCTACAACGAACTGGAACTGGCGCGCTATGCACCGGAACTGGTTTACATAGGCGAAGGCAACTGCATTTTGGACACGCGCCACGAGATTCCAGTGCAGGCAGCGTAAAGCCGCCACCCAATAAAAAGCCGGGGAGACCCGGCTTTTTATTGGGTGGCCGAATCGGCGGTTGAAGCGATATTTTCTGGATGCCCGCTATAGAGTAACGAAGATAAAAACGGGCGTTTGTGACCGGCCAAGCGCAATTCAGTAGCTTAGTTGGGAAAACGCATTTTTGGGCCGGTGTGATCAGCAAGCTGCCACCCGCGCGTTCGGCGCGTACTTCTGTTGACCGGTTGAATCCGCCAACACATACCAGCCATGGGCGCTTCGCTGGAATCGGCAGAAACGATTCGATAATGGCCACTCATACCGTTGTCAAAATCCGGTGCGTTGATATCACGCAAAGCATAAGTGGCTGATCCCACACGACGCTCCGAAACCCCATTTGCCGCGTGACCGACAGGCAAGCCTGCCTAGGTCAACTTCCAGATTTCGGCGTTGTACTCCCGCATGGTGCGATCGGTGGAAAAGAACCCGCTCGACGCGGTGTTGAGTATGCTCATGCGCGTCCAGTTTGCCTTGTCCTGCCAGGCCTGCGCCACTTTGTCCTGCGCGTCGACGTAGCTGCCGAAATCGGCCAATACCATCCACGGGTCGTGCGGGCTCAAGAGCGCATCAAGAATCATGTCGAAAATCCCCGGCTCACACGAATTAAAGTGGCCAGAAGACAGAAGCTCGATCACTTCGCGTAACGACGGGTCGTTTTCCACATAAGACTGCGGCTGATAGTTCGGGCGCAATGCCTCGACCTCTTCTGCCCGAAGACCAAACAGGTAGAAGTTATCCGCCCCCACTGCATCGAGAATTTCAATGTTGGCACCATCGTAGGTGCCTATCGTGATGGCGCCATTCATCATGAATTTCATGTTGCCGGTGCCTGACGCTTCTTTTCCGGCAGTCGATATCTGCTCCGACAAGTCCGTTGCAGGCGCGATGATTTCCATGCTCGTCACACGGTAATTGGGCAGGAAAGCCACCTTCAGCCGACCATTGACCGCCGGATCGTTATTGATGACCTCGGCCACGCTATTGATCAGCTTGATGATGCGCTTGGCGATCGCATAGCCTGGCGCGGCCTTGCCGCCAATCAGCACGCAACGGTCTGCCCAGACCTCCAGGTGTCCTTTCTTGACACGGTTGTAGAGGTGGATCACGTGCAGCACATTCAGCAGTTGGCGCTTGTATTCGTGGATGCGTTTAACCTGCACGTCAAACAAGGCGTCCGGATTGAATTCCACGCCGCACTTGGCTTTGACCAGTTCAGCCAGCCGGACTTTGTTCGCCCGTTTAGACGCGTGCCACTGTGCGTGAAATTCGATATTTTCAAGCGCGGCCAGCGGCTTGAGTTTTTCCAGCTGGCTCAGGTCGGCAATCCAGCCATCCCCGATCTTGCTGGTAATCAGCGCGCTCATGCCGGGGTTGGCATGCGCCACCCAGCGACGCGGGGTAACGCCGTTGGTCTTGTTGTTGAATTTATCCGGCCACAAGTCGACAAAGTCACGAAATAGCCCTTCTTTCAGCAAGCGTGAATGCAATGCGGCAACGCCATTGACTGAGAAGCTGCCGACGATAGCCAGCCACGCCATGCGTACCTGACGCTCCCCACCCTCTTCGATGATCGACATGCGACGCTGGCGATCCATGTCGCCAGGCCATTTCATCGAAACTTCACGCAGGAATCGTGCGTTGATCTCGTAAATAATTTCCAGTGGACGTGGCAACAAGCGCTCGAAAAGTGCAACCGGCCAGCGTTCCAATGCCTCGGGCAAAAGCGTGTGATTGGTATAAGCCATGCAGCGTGTCGTAATCGCCCAGGCCTGGTCCCAAACCAGCCTTTCCTCATCGAGCAGTAGCCGCATCAACTCAGCCACCGCGATGGTGGGATGGGTGTCGTTCATCTGGAATACGTTTTGATCGGCAAACTGAAGCAGATCGGTATTGCCGGCTGAGCGCCATTGCCGCATTGCATCCTTCAAACTGGCCGAGGCCAGAAAATACTGCTGACGCAGCCGCAGCTCCTTGCCGCTTTCACTGCTGTCATTGGGATACAACACCATCGATATGTGCTCGGCGTGATTCTTTTCCTGCACCGCCTCGGTGTAGCTACCGGCGTTGAATTCATCCAGGTTGAATTCGTCTGTTGCTGCGGCTTTCCAGAGTCGCAACGTATTCACTGCATGGTTTCGATAACCCGATATCGGCATATCGAACGGAATCGCCAACACATCATTGGTGCCCGCCCAGCGTGCACGCCCGATGCCTTCCTTGTCGCGAAAATGCTCTGTGTGTCCACCAAAATGGACTCGGCAGGTAAATTCAGGACGCTCGACTTCCCACGGGTTGCCGTCGCGCAGCCAGTGATCCGTGTCTTCCATCTGGTAACCATTTTCGATGCGCTGACGGAACATCCCGTACTCGTAATGCAGGCCATAGCCCATCACCGGCAAATTCAGCGTGGCGCAACTGTCCATGAAACACGCCGCCAACCGACCCAGACCGCCATTGCCCAATCCGGCATCGAGCTCTTCTTCTGCAAGGCTTTCAAGATCATGGCCGAATCGCTGCAACGCGTCATGCACAGGCTCTTCCAGTCCGAGATTCAAAACATGGTTGGACAACGCTCGGCCGATCAGGAATTCGAGTGACAAATAGTAAGCACGCCGCTTGCCTGGCTGATCGCGTGCCGCATAGGAGTTCATCCAGTCCGACATGAGGCGATCACGCAGGGTCCAGGCCAGTGCCTGATAAGTGTAAACCGGCGGGCACACCTGCAAGCGACCCATATGGTAGAACCGATAACGCTCGATATCTTCGCCGATTTCGTCGGCGCTATTTGGCAGCGAATCCATGGAAAATGTAACTGCACACTGAGAATTAATGGGTGTGGATGACATGGCTATCCTCGCTAATCGAAGTGGAATACAAAGCCAGGTAATGGCCGGCGCTATCCGCCCAGTCGAATGACTGCCGCATCCCGGTTTGCTGCAGCCTCCGCCACTGGGCAGGCTTCTGATACAGCGCAAGGGCGCGACGAATCGTCGTCAGGAATGACGCCACATCCGGCGTGTCGAACACGAAGCCATTGGCGGTGGCATCTTTCAATGTGGTCCTGTCTGCATCGACGATGGTGTCGGCCAGCCCACCTGTCTTGAATACGATTGGAGGGGTGCCATAATTCAAGCTGTACATCTGATTCAGGCCACAGGGTTCGAAGCGCGATGGCATCATGAACATGTCCGCGCCAGCTTCGATCTGATGCGCCAGCGACTCGTCATACCCAATCTCAACAAATACACGCTCCGGATGCAGCTTGGCCAGGCGCATCAGCTTCTGCTCGTAGACTGTCTGACCACTTCCCAGCAGTACAAAGCGGGCATCAGTTTCCGCCAGTAAAACGGGGATCGCGGCGAGCACCCAGTCGACGCCCTTCTGTTCGACCAGCCGTCCCACCTGTCCCAACAATGGCGCCTGCATGGCGGCATCATCTGCCTGTGGCAGAAAACGCTCAATCAGGGATTGTTTGTTACGCCGCTTCCCGGGAAGAATACGACTCGATGAATATCGCGCAGGCAAGTGTTCATCCGTGGAGGGATTCCAGATTTTGGTATCGATTCCATTGAGAATTCCATGCAGTTTGTGCTTGAGAGAAAGCAGCAGACCGTCGAGCCCGTAGCCGAATTCCGGGGTGCATATTTCGGCAGCATAAGTGGGGCTCACCGTGGTCACGGCATCGGCATAAACAATGCCCGCCTTCAGCATGGAAAATCCGCCATGGAATTCCACACTCTCGGACGTCCACCAGTGGCTGGGCAACTGCAAGCGCACAAAATCGCCGTGTGAAAAATAGCCGCCGTAGGCCAGATTGTGGATCGTGAACACGGTTTTTGGACGTGCTGGCTGATCGGCCAGAAACGCGGCCACCAGACCGGTCTGCCAGTCGTGCGAATGAACCACTTCGGCCTGCCATCCCCTATCCAGGGCATCCAGTGCCAGGAGTGCCGCCACACGCGCAAACACGGTAAAGCGTTCAGCATTATCCGGCCAGTCCTGACCGCTGGCGCCCACATAGGGATTGCCAGGACGGTCGAACAAGCTCGGACAATCCACCACCCACAATGGGAAAGCATATTCGGGATGCCGGGTTTCCAGAATGCGCACACTCACTATGCCCTCTGCTCCACGCACATCGAGCCAGCCCAGTATGTGAACCTGGTCCAACTGGCGTAACAATGCACGATAACCCGGGAGCAGCAGCCGGACGTCTGCACCACGCGCATGCAAGGCGTGCGGCAGGCTGTAAAGCACATCGCCCAGCCCACCGGTTTTAACCAGCGGATAGGCTTCGCTGGCGACAAACAGGATTTTTTTTGCTCCGCTGTTCATTTATTCTTTTGCTCCGAAATTCATTATTGTGTCCGTTATTTTTATTCGTTAAATCATTTACAGGGCTTTAGAAAAATGGCGCCCAGCGGCGGGATCGTCACCTCAACCGAGTGATCGAATCCCATCCACGACAGGTTCTGTGGATGCAGCGGCTTGCCGTTGCCCAGGTTGCTGCCGCCGTAAAACGTCGAGTCGGTATTCAGCACTTCGCACCAGGCGGCCCCCGATGGCACACCAATTCGGTAAGCGCGGCGCGGCACCGGGGTGAAATTGAACAACATCACCATGGGTTCCGCGTCATCGCCTCCCTGACGAATGAAACTGAGTACCGACTGATCGGCGTCGTGACAATCGATCCAGCGAAACCCGCGTGGTTCGAAGTCGAACGCATGGAGCGCAGGCTCATTGCGATACAGCCGGTTGAGATCACGCAACAGGGTGCGGATGTTGTCGTGAGCCGGAAACTCAAGCAGCGCCCAGTCGAGCTGATCGGCTTCGTTCCACTCGTTCCACTGACCAAATTCGCCACCCATGAACAGCAGCTTTTTTCCGGGATGTGCATACTGCCAGGCATAGAACAGCCGCAGATTGGCAAAGCGCTGCCAGGCGTCACCCGGCATCTTGTCGAGCAGGCTTTTTTTCATGTGCACGACTTCATCGTGCGACAGCGGCAGCACGAAGTTTTCGCTCCACGCATACATCTGGCTGAAGGTCAGCTGATTGTGCTGGTACTTGCGATAGATTGGTTCCTTTTCGATGTAGGCCAGGCTGTCGTTCATCCAGCCCATGTTCCACTTCATCGAGAAGCCCAATCCACCCAGTTCGACCGGGCGTGACACTGCCGGCCAGGCGGTCGACTCCTCGGCGATAGTCAGCACGCCTGGGAAACGACCGTGCACTTCGGTGTTCATTTCGCGCAGGAAATGGATGGCCTCGATATTCTCACGCCCACCGTACTGGTTTGGCAGCCATTCGCCATGCTTGCGCGAATAGTCCAGATACAGCATCGATGCGACCGCGTCGACGCGCAGCCCGTCGATGTGAAACTCGTCCAGCCAGTACAGGGCATTGGCCACCAGAAAATTGCGCACCTCGTTACGGCCAAAATCGAAAACCAGCGTACCCCAGTCCTGATGCTCGCCGCGGCGAGGGTCGGCGTGCTCGTATACCGGCTCACCGGTGAAACGGGCCAGCGCGAAATCATCCTTGGGGAAATGCCCAGGCACCCAGTCAAGCAGGACGCCGACACCGGCCTGATGGCAGGCATCGACAAACGCGCGAAAACCATCGGGCGTTCCAAAGCGCGCTGACGGTGCGTAATAACCCGACACCTGATAGCCCCATGAGGCGTCGAGCGGATGCTCGGCCACCGGCATTAGCTGAATGTGGGTGTAGCCCAGATCCGTGACGTAAGGAATCAGTTCCGTCGTGAGATCGGCCCAATCATAAAACCGCCCATTCGCATGCTTGCGCCAGGAGCCCGGATGCAACTCGTAAATACTGACGGGTTGGTGCTGCCAATCAAAGTGAGCACGCGCCGCTATCCAGTCGCTGTCCCCCCAGTCATAACTAGAGTTTTCGGCAATACGACTGGTGGTCTCGGGCCGCAAAAACATCTGCCGCGCATAGGGGTCGGTCTTTTTCACCAGCTGGCCGTGGCTGCCGAGAATTTCATATTTGTAGGCATGGCCCGCATCGAGACCGGGAATGAACAGTTCCCAGATGCCCGATGTGCCGCGACAGCGCATCGGGTGACGGCGGCCATCCCAGCTGTTGAAATCGCCGATCACGCTGACCCGCTGCACCGCGGGTGCCCACACGGCGAACAAACAGCCTTCAACCCCATCGATGGTGTTAAGCCGCGCGCCCAGCACCTTCCAGGCTTCGAAATGACGGCCTTCACCCAGTAGATACAAATCCATTTCGCCCAGTTGCGGGGCAAAGCTGTAGGGGCATTGCGTGAGGTGCCAGTCGCCCGCGCCTTTGTCCTGCCAACGCAAGGTGGGATGGGCTTCAACAACAGATCCCGGCGGCAGCCGCCGCTCGAAACAGTCGGTTCCCGCTAAACGGGTCATCCGCCCGCCTGCCACCTCGACGGCTTCGGCCGCGGGCAGAAAAGCCCGAATCAAGATGCTGCCATCGGGCTGCGCATGAGGCCCCAGCACTTCGAATGGGTCATGGTGGGTGCCGCTTTGCACGCGCTGAATCGGCGCACTGATTGCGGGCAGACTGCTGCTGACAGGTTTTTTCAAGGGCGCATTCATGGGTGAGGCTATCTCTCGCATCGATGGGCTTTCTGTAATTGTTCAAGCAAACGAGGTGCCAGATCGGGTGGCAAGGCGTCCCATTCAAATCGCCAGGTCCAGTTTCCATTGTCCGTGCCGGGCGTATTCATGCGCGCCTCCGAACCCAGGCGCAGCACATCCTGCATCGTCAGCACCGCCAGCGCGGCGGGGCTGTGCAGCACCGTGGCCATCATCGCATCCGGCACCGCTTCGGCTTCGTGAATGCCCAGTTGCTGCATCACCTGATGCTGCGCGTAGTCGGGCAGCGTGCGCCACCATCCCAGGGTGGTGTCGTTGTCATGCGTGCCAACGTAATACACGGTATCAGGGTGCACGTTCTCGGGTTTGTGGGGGTTGTCGGAGTGATCGTCGAATGCAAATTGCAGCACCGCCATGCCAGGCAATTCAAACTGGTGGCGTAACGCAGTGACATCAGGCGTGATGACACCCAGGTCCTCCGCCACCAATGGCAACGCACCCATTTCGTCCGCAATCGCTTGCAGCAACGCAGCGCCAGGCGTTGTGACCCATTCGCCATGGATCGCTGTGGGCTCTTGGGCCGGGATCGTCCAAGCTGCCGCCAAACCGCGAAAGTGGTCGATGCGCACCAGATCAAACCATTCGAAATGCGCACGCAAGCGCGCACGCCACCAGGAAAAACCATCCTGTTGCATGGCTGCCCAGTTGTAGTGCGGGTTGCCCCAGCGTTGACCGGTTTCGGAAAAGTAATCGGGTGGCACACCCGCCACGACGGTGGGCTGTCCGCTCTCATCCAGCAAGAACAAATCACGTCGCGCCCATACGTCAGCACTGTCATGCGCGACAAATATCGGCATGTCACCAAACAAATGGATCCCTCGCGTCGTCGCCTCTGCATGCAAGCCCTGCCAATACACCGTCGCGCGATACTGTTCGGCCATCACTTGCTTGAGTGCAAGCGCATGAACGGAATCAAACTCGGCCAGGGCGTGCGGGTCGCGGTCGCGAAGCGGAATGGGCCAATCGGTCCACTGCGCACCGCCCTGTTCCTGCTTGATGATCATGAAGCGGGCATAGTCGTCGAGCCAATGGCGCTGTCTGTGATGCCAGCTGACAAAACGGCGCATATCCGGTCGCGGCCGGGTTTCATCTCCCAGTGGAAACAAGGTGGGATTGACGGCAAATGCCGATGCACATTGATAAGGTGACAGCCCACCCAGCGGCAGGCCCAGCGGCAGCATCTGCCAGATCTGCATCCCGGAGGCCTGCAGAAAGTCCAGCCAGCGCTCGGCATCGGCCAGCGTGCCGGATGGCAATGAGGTTGGATGCAGTAACAGACCCGCACGATGCGTGTCGAAATTCATCCAGTATTCCTGCGCATGGTGCCTGCGTTCTCGGCCCAGTCACCGCCGCTCGACAGCGGCACATCGAGAAGCGCAGGCGGCGCCACGCCCAGCATGCGATACAACTCGCGTAACTGGGTTCGGAACAGCTGTTCAAAATCACTGACGCTGCCGGACGGGTTGTAATCGCCAAACCACCAGAACCAGTCCGACCCCTCACACACGGCCAGTTGGCGGGTAGCCTGCTTCAATTGTTCCGGATTCAACTTCCCGGATATGACCACGCTGTCATAAGCCTCTTTTGCGGCAACCAGATAATCCCAGCCCTGATTTTTGTCTTCCGACCCGATCCAGGTTGAAAAGCTGCCATACACCCAGCTCCCCGCCGCCAGCCGTTTCAGGGCAATGGCAGGTGCCTGCACGGCTTGTTCGGCAAAGGTGCTGACCTTGATGGTCGGATGGCTCGACAGCGCTGCATACAACGCATCCAGAAAATAGTGTCCATTCTCGGGGTAATATTCCCAGGCATTTTCGCCATCGAGAATGACCGAAACCACATGTTGGGTCGCATCCTTGCTGAACAGGGTGGCAATGTTTTCCAGGTGCTGAACAAAATCGCCCACGGCATCATCGGAATGCCAGTCGCTGTATTTGAATCCAATCAGGTCTGACAGCCCGTCGTCCCTGAAAAACACTCGCGTCTTGAAACCATCGACCAGAGCGGGGGAAAACAGCGCCGGCTTGTTTTCAACCGCGTCATCGCCGCTGCCTGATTTGCGACAACTGTTGCGCCACACGCCCTCTCCTGTAGCGGTCCAGGCAAACCCCATTTCATCCAGTTGGGCCAGCGCATCCTCACTCACGCCGCCTTCGGACAACCAGACGCCGACCGGTTTCCTGCCGAAAAAATGTTCGAAGACTTCAACGCCGTGCTGTAGATGCCAGCGTGAGCGCTCGGCACCACCCGGATACGATTTGGCCTCGGGAACCGGCACGTCAGGCATCGCATCACGCAGATTTTCAAAGTCGTTCAGCAGTGGCACGATCGGATGGCCATAAGGCGTCATCGACAGCTCGATCTGCCCCCGCTCGGCGAGCGCACGGTAACGTGGGATCAACCCGGCCAGACTATGCTGGATCAGATGCAGCAACTCGTGCCGGTCGGCTGCGGAATAATCTTTCCCCTGCGCCATCAAGCGTTTGACCAGCGGCAGACTCTTCAGTGAATGTCCGATCCAGGCCAGGTGATACCAGGTCAGCAGATCCAGAAAATACTGCTCGGACAAATACCCCAAATGACTCTGCAAGGCAGGCGGATCCTCCGCTTCGATCGGATCCGACTCAACCATGCGCACCAGCCGGTGGAATGGCGGATGAACGTGAATCATGCGAGGCGCGTTACAACGCTGACAATCCTGCACGATGCGCTGGCGACTGGCGATATCCGACGGAATACGTTCGATCCCGGAAAGCAGGTTCAGCATGTGATCCTGGGTCGGCTTGCCGTGCTTCAACAGCACATCGAGCTGTTTTGCATAATCATCCAGCTGCTCGAGCAACACCGGCGCAAAATTCACCACCGCGTGCATGTCCGGATAGCGTTCCAGGTGCGCGGCCATGTCACTGTAATCCTTGATGCCGTGCAAATAGACCCAGGGCAGGTGATACGCGCCCTTGAGACCTTCACGGTAATACGGCTGGTGCATGTGCCAGCACAGCACCACGTTGAGCGGTTTAGCCGTCGTAGTCATTCTGTGGCCTCGCGTAAAGATTCTGGCCGAGCATGGCCGGGGTCACCAGCACGATGCCCTCTGGGGTGACGTGAAAGCGCTTGGCATCTTCTTCCCGGTTCTCGCCGATCACCGTACCGTCCGGGATGACCGTTCCTTTGTCGATAATAGTGCGGTTGATGCGACAGTTTCTGCCGATGCTGACCTTGGGGAGGATGACGCTGTCCTTGACGTGGCTGTAGCTTTCCACCGTGGTGGCGAAAAACAGAACTGAACGTTTGACCCGCGCGCCCGACAGGATGCATCCGCCCGCAATCAACGAATCGATGGCCTCGCCGCGCCGGCCTTCGTCGTCGAAAATGAACTTGGCGGGCGGATATTGTGGCTGATACGTCCAGATCGGCCAGTTGCGGTTGTACAGGTTGAGTTCGGGCTCAACCGAGCACAGTTCCATGTTGGTTTTCCAGTAGGAGTCCAGCGTTCCGACATCGCGCCAGTAGGCGGGCTGACCGTCCCGGTTGCGGAAAGGAAAGGCGATCGCGCGCGAATGGCCGATCTTGGAAGGAATGATGTCCTTGCCAAAGTCGTGGCTCGACCCGGTTTTTCCTGCATCCTCGATCAGGGTCTGGTAGAGGAAATCCTTGGAAAACACATAGATCCCAGTTGAAACCAGCGCAATGCCCGGCTTGCCCGGGATGCAATCCGGTTTATCCGGCTTTTCGGTAAATTGGGTAATCCGCATGTCGGCGTCTACGGTCATCACCCCAAAAGCGCGGGCTTCTTCTACCGGCACTTCAATGCTGCCTACCGTGAAATCGGCACCGGTTTCAACGTGATGCAACAGCATGTCCGAATAATCCATGGTGTAAACATGATCGCCACCCAACACCAGCACATATTCGGGATGATGGCGCTGCATGATGTCGATATTCTGGAACAGCGCATCGGCCGTGCCCTGATACCACTCTTTTTTGTTGGTGCGCTGCTGCGCTGGCAGAATTTCCACAAACTCGCCAATCTCGGCGCGCATGAATCCCCACGCACGCTGCAGGTGACGTATCAACGAATGCGATTTGTATTGGGTGAGCACACCAATACGGCGGATGCCCGAGTTGACACAATTGGAGAGCGGAAAATCGATGATGCGGTATTTGCCCCCAATCGGCACCGCCGGCTTGGCGCGCCATAAGGTCAAATCCTTCAAGCGTGATCCTTCGCCTCCTGCCAGCACCAGTGCCAGCGTCTTGCGCGTCAATTCGGTCACCGATTTCGGTTCAGTGTAATAACGATAAAGTCGTGCCTGCTCATCCTTTGAAATCGTCATACCTACTCCTGGTTGCTGCTGTTTTTGGATTAATGCAATACGGTAAAACTACGTTTGGCTTGTACGCGCACAGGCAATGACACCCTGCACCCCCAAACGGTTGCAGGTAATCAAAAATATCGGCGTGCGTTCGACCACACTGCGCATCCTGCCCTTGTCGGTTGCCGCGGCCAAAAAACGCGGCGACTGCATGCGCGCCTGTAAATGGCCGGCCACGCCTCCCGCGATATACAACCCGCCGCGCGGCTGATACAGCAACGCCACATTGCCCACCCACGCACCGTACAAATCGATGAACAGATCAAGCGTTGCTTCTGCCATCGTGTTTCCTGCTTCGGCCAAGGCCACCAGCGCTGCACCCTCGACCGCGACATCGGGTAATGCCTGGCCCTGTTCAATACAGCAAAAACGGTACAAATCATTCATCGCCGAACCCGACACCGCACGTTCCAACGATACATGGGCATACCTTGCACTCAAATGTTCCAGCAACCGCATTTGCTGCGCGTTGCGCGGCGCAAAGTCGATATGCCCACCCTCTGTAGGGTGGCTTTGATAACAGCCGGCGGCATCGGCAACCATGAATGCAAGACCCAGTCCGGTTCCTGCACCCGTAATCGCACGCACGCCGCCCGATTCGGCTGCGTGTGGATTAAGCACAATCATGTCTTGTGCTGTGAGCGTCGCCACGCCGGCTGCTGCGGCCTGAAAGTCGTTGATGAAATGAATCGTTGATATTCCTGTCGCCTGCTGCAGTTCGGCAGCGTCAAGCGTCCACGCCAGGTTGGTCAGGGTCGTGCGCTGTTCGTTCAGGGCGCCAGGCAATGCCAGCCACATCGCATCAGGCTCGACTGCAACCTGGGCATCTTTGATGTACTGCTTTAACAAAGCATCGGCTGACACAAAACCAGCACTGGCATACACTTTTTCAAAGCGCACTTTTTCTTTCTCCTCAGGTGTCGACGTCACCCAGGCCAGCCAACTTTTTGTTCCACCAATATCGCCCGCTATAAGCTCCATATCCAGAACTATAAGCCTGTGCCGGGATGACTCATACGGCGGTAATGATTGATCAGCGCATTGGTCGACGCATCGTGGCTGCCCACCGGCGCGTCCGCATGCAGTTCAGGCAAAATCCGGCTGGCCAGCTGCTTGCCCAGTTCCACCCCCCACTGATCGTAAGAGTTCAGATTCCAGATCACGCCCTGCACAAAAATCTTGTGTTCATACAGGGCGACCAGCATCCCCAGCGCATGCGGCGTGAGCTTTTGCAGCAGGATGGCATTGCTGGGGTGGTTGCCGTCAAAAACCTTGTGCTGAATGAACTGGCCAGCCTGGACTGCGCCCGACTCAAGTTGAGTCTCCTCGCGGGTGCGGCCGCGCATCAAGGCTTCGGTCTGTGCCAGAAAATTTGCCATCAAAATATCGTGGTGTCCTTCCAGTTCGGTAGGGGGTTCGATCGACACGATGAAATCGGCCGGGATCATCTTGGTGCCCTGGTGCAGCATTTGATAAAACGCATGCTGACCATTAATACCGGTCGCACCCCAGACAATCGCGCCCGTCGCGTAGTCCACCACATGGCCTTCGCGGTCCACCGATTTGCCATTGCTTTCCATGTCCGCCTGCTCAAGATAGGCCGGCAGGCTCCGCAAGTAATGGTCATACGGCAGAATGGCCTGCGATTCTGCGCCAAAAAAATTGTTGTACCAGACCCCCAGCATCGCCAGGATCACCGGCATGTTTTGCGCCAGCGGGGCATGCCGAAAATGTTCGTCCATTTCGTGTGCGCCCTCCAGCAGTTCGATAAAGCGCTCAGCCCCCACCGCCAGCACAATCGACAAGCCGATGGCCGACCACAGCGAATACCGGCCACCGACCCAGTCCCAGAACTCGAACATGTTGGCCGGATCGATACCAAATTGCGTTACCGCCTCGCGATTGGTCGACACCGCCACAAAATGTTTGGCCACATGTTTCACCGCCTGCGACTGCGCCATGAACCAGTCTCGCGCATAGTGCGCATTGGTCATGGTTTCCTGCGTGGCAAAGGACTTGGACGACACGATGAACAGCGTGGTCTCGGGGTTCAGCGACTCCAGCGTCTCCTTCACATGCGCACCATCGACGTTGGAAATGAAATGCAGCTTGAGGCGCGGATGACCATAAGGCCTCAAAGCCTGCACCACCATTTGCGGCCCCAGGTCCGAACCGCCAATACCAATATTCACCACATCCGTAATGCGCTCGCCGGTATAACCAAGCCATTGCCCGCTGCGCACCTGCTCGGCAAATACACCCATGCGCTCGATGACGGCATTCACTTTCGGCATCACATCCTCGCCATCGACCACCACCGGATCATTGCTGCGGTTACGCAAGGCCACATGCAGCACGGCGCGGTTTTCCGTATGGTTGATTTTGTCGCCGCTGAACATGCGCTCCCGCCAGCCCGGCACCTCGGCTTCTTCAGCCAACTGCATCAACAATCGCATGGTCTCGTCGGTGATGCGATTCTTGGAGTAATCCAGCAAAACTTCGCCTACCTGCAGCGAAAAACGCTCGAACCGCTGCGAATCTGCCGCGAACAGGTCGCGCATGTGCACCGAAGCCAGTTCGGTTTGGTGCGCCTGCAGCAGTCGGCACACCGGTCGATGCAACGGATCGTGATCGTCCGCCTCGTTCGCGTAAGTCTGTACAGCTAAAACCATCATGCCTCCTTGGTCCTGCCGACGCTGGAATGGTCACTAACAGGTACTAAGCAACGCCTGTGCCACCCGCTAGGGCGTCGCGATCAACAATTTTGAACTATAGGAAATCCCGCTGGAGATGCAGATGCAGATGCAGATGCAGATGCAGATGCAGATGCCAGTGCGATGAAGCTTGCGTTAAGTTCACCGCACAACACGGTTAAAGGTCGCAGGTCAGACTGTGGCGCACTGAATTAGTGCAATGTAAGCTGAAGCCATGTCGGCCCGGGGCACACTTAACCCACTCAAGACACCGAATATACGCCTGCACGTAATTCCGCCCAGCCATAACTACTGGTCAGGATTCTTGCTTTGGGGGCGGAGTCCACATGCAAGGGATTAGGCCGAATGTTTCTCAAAAGAGAGAGCCTTCGCCATTGCCAACATGGTTTGGCATATGAACTTGGCGAATGCACGGTCCTCGATAGAAGTTTCACTTGGTAATTTCCATTCGTCGTCAGCGAAGTCAACGTACAGACCACGCTGCTTAACTCCATCAGCGCGTGAAACCCAATTAGAAATACCGTCTGAAACGCTGCAACCTTCCTTGTGACGACCTGACGCAATGAGCAAGCCAAGAAGCATCGTCGAGAGGTCGCATGCAATTTCATGCTTGATTTTGTGTCGATGAAAAACCTGCTTAAGGGTTTCCAAATCCTCAGTACCCTCAGAGTGCTTTGCGAGAGATATAACTTTGGCTGATTCTTCGCATGAGAGGATGTAAAGAGAAGTAGCGAGGCCCTGAAGTTCTTGTGCCTTAATTCTTGTTGCTGCCTTGTACAAGCTTTTGGCATTCATGTAGGCGTGTCGTGCGCCTTCACTTGCTCGTGATCGGGGAATCATTTTATTCGGCCTAACATTCAAGCACCCGCTTTGCGCAGCTTTATCGCACAGCGCCAAGTGCAATGTGATTTTTCGAGGTACTGTCTCCGTAAACCGTATCGTCTACTATTTTGTAGAAGTCAGCTAGGAATTGTAGAAATCAGAGCATGCAGGGAATCATAACTCCATTGATCCTTGGTGCCGGGAGGGGGACTCGAACCCCCACACTGTTACCAGCGGCGGATTTTGAATCCGCTGCGTCTACCGATTCCGCCATCCCGGCAAGGGTGCCAAACGCGAACGCGCCCAGCGACAGAGGCGCGCATTATCACCGAATCAGGCGCCTCCCTGCAAGGTGAACGCTATAATCGCGCCCCATGAAAGTTGCTGATTTTGATTTTGAACTGCCGGAAGCGCTGATTGCACAGCTGCCGCCCCCCGTGCGTGGCGGCAGCCGGCTGCTGCATGTAGACGCCCAGGCCAGCCTCACCGACCGCTGGTTTCGCGATCTGCCGTCGCTGTTGCGCCCCAACGATCTGCTGGTGATGAACGATACCCGCGTCATCAAGGCGCGCCTGTTCGGCCACAAGGATTCGGGCGGCAAGCTCGAATTGCTGATTGAACGGGTGACCGATGATTGCGAGGCGCTGGCGTTCATCCGCGCCAGCCATGCGCCCAAGCCGGGTTCGCAGATCCGCCTGGCCGACGACACGATGATCGACGTGGTGGCGCGCCAGGACGACATGACGCAGTTGCGCTTTCCCCGCCCTGTGCTCGACGTGCTGGACCAGCTCGGCCGGCTGCCGCTGCCCCCGTATATTGCGCACACGCCCACGGCTGACGACGAGGCGCGTTACCAAACGGTGTATGCCAACGAACCCGGCTCGGTTGCCGCCCCCACCGCCGGGCTGCATTTTGACGATGCGATGCTGGATACGCTGCGCCAGCAAGGTGTGCGCACGGCTCAGGTGACACTGCATGTGGGCGCCGGCACCTTCCAGCCGGTGCGAACGGACGACACGGACGACCACAAAATGCACAGCGAGCGTTACACGATTCCGCAGGCAACCGTCGACGCGATCAATGAAACCCGCGCCCGCGGCGGCCGCGTGGTGGCGGTGGGCACCACCAGCCTGCGCACGCTGGAAGCCGCGGCGCGCTCGGGTCCGCTTGTCGCTGGCGCAAGCGAAACCGATATTTTCATTACGCCCGGTTATTCCTTTAATGTGGTGGACGTGCTGATCACCAATTTTCACCTGCCCAAGTCCACGCTGCTGATGCTGGTCTCCGCGTTTTCCGGCGTGGACGCCATCCGCGCAGCGTATGCGCACGCCATTGCCGACCGCTATCGCTTCTTCAGCTATGGCGATGCGATGCTATTAGAGAAGCGCCCAACCGTATGAAATTCGAACTCATCACCACCGACGGCGGCGCGCGGCGCGGCCAGCTCACCCTGGCCCACGGCACCATCCAGACGCCTGTCTTCATGCCAGTGGGTACTTACGGCACGGTCAAGGCCATGTCACCGTTTGAGCTCACCGAGATTGGCTTCGAGATGGTGCTGTCCAACACCTTCCACCTGTGGCTGCGCCCGGGACTGGAGGTGATCGAAAAATTTGGCGGACTGCATCGCTTCATGGGCTGGGACAAGCCCATTCTCACCGACTCGGGCGGCTTCCAGGTGTTCAGCCTGGGCAAGCTGCGCAAGATCACCGAGGAAGGCGTGAAATTTTCCTCGCCGATCAATGGCGACAAGTTGTTTCTCACGCCCGAAATATCGATGCAGATTCAGCGCACGCTGAATTCCGACATCGTGATGATCTTCGACGAGTGCACGCCCTATCCTTCAACCGAGCGTGAAGCCGCCGACTCGATGCGGATGAGTCTGCGCTGGGCCGAACGCTCCAAAGCCGCGCACGCCGGCAATCCCAATGCGCTGTATGGCATCGTGCAGGGCGGCATGTTCGAGGACTTGCGCGACGAATCGGTACGCGAGCTGAATGCGATGGATTTCGACGGCTATGCCATCGGCGGTCTCTCCGTCGGCGAGCCCAAGGAAGACATGGCGCGCATCCTCAAGCACACCGCGCCCCAGTTGCCGGCCGACAAGCCACGCTATTTGATGGGCGTGGGCACGCCGTCCGATCTGGTCTACGCGGTTGGCCAGGGCATCGACCAGTTCGATTGCGTGCTGCCCACCCGCAACGCGCGCCACGGCATCCTCTATACCCGGCGCGGCGACATCCGCATCCGCAACGCACGCTGGAAGACTGATACCGCGCCGATCGATGAGGCGTGCACCTGCCACACCTGCACCCACTTCAGCCGCGCCTACGTCCATCATCTGATCCGCGCCAACGAAATTCTCGGCGCCCGGCTGGCCACCACGCACAACTTGCATTACTACTACCAGCTCATGGCCAACATCCGCGCCGCGATCGAGGCCCATCGCTTTGCCGATTTCACCGCTGAATTTCATGCCGAGCAGGCGCTGGGATGGTGACGCACAAATAACCCCTTTGTCTGTGTAGAATCGGTGTGGCGGAGTTTCAATCACATAACAAAACACGCACAGACACCAGGGAGAGACCATGTCTAATAACAAGCAATATCCGATGCAGTTCACCGGTCGTGGCGGCGAATACTTCGTCATCTGGATCGTCAACATCGCACTCACGCTGCTCACGCTGGGCATTTACTCAGCCTGGGCCAAAGTCCGCACCATGCGCTGGTTCTACGGCCATACCCTGCTCGACAACCAGACCTTTACCTACCTCGCCACGCCGATGCAGATACTCAAGGGCCGCCTGATTGCCCTCGCTGCTCTGGTCGCCTATTACGCCGCCTCGTTTTACTCGCCCATGCTGGCCGTTGCGCTGATGATTGTTTTCCTGATTGCCCTGCCCTGGATCGTGGTCAGCAGCCTGCGTTTTCATGCGCGCATGAGTGCCTATCGCGGCCTGCGTTTCGATTTCACCGGATCGGTGGGTGAAGCCGCCCGAATTTATATCGGCTTGTCGCTGCTGATCTTTCCCACGCTCGGCCTGATCCTGCCCTACCTTGCCTATCGTCAGCTCAAGTTCATCGCCGACAACACGGTGTACGGCCAGACGGCCTCCCGCTACCAGGGCACGTCCAAACCGTTCTGGGGGGTGTATCTGTTTGCCCTGGTGCTGATGCTGCTGCCAATTGGCATCCTTGCCCTGGGTATCTTTCAAATCGCACAAATGAAAACCGCGGGCATGCCGCCGGAAGTGGCAATGGCCGCAGCAGGCGACAGCCTATTCGGCGGCGCAGCGCTGTTCTACCTGATGACCCTGGTCGCCGGCGCCATGATCATGGCCCGCACCGCCAACCTGTTCTACAACGCCACCACCATCGGGCCCATCGGTTTTCAGTCCAGCCAGCGCGCACGTGATCTGATCTGGCTGTATTTCTCGAACCTGATCCTGATTGCCCTCACTGTTGGCATCTTCATCCCCTGGGCCAAGGTGCGGTTGGCGCGTTATCGGGCCGGGCGCCTGACCGTTACCGGACCGGAGAACCTGAGCGAATTCACCGCTGGCCAGCAACAGGGCAGCACCGCCACCGGCGCCGAAATGGCCGATCTGTTCGACCTCAACATCGGCCTGACGTGACGGCATTCTCCGGCGACCTGTTCGACGGACGCAGTTCGCAGGCGCACCCGGTCAACGCCGCGCTCGATGCGGGGCGGTTGCACATCACGGGGAAAGACATCGCGCTGGTTTATCAACTCGACCAGATCGATGTCGCGCCGCCCATGGGCGCAGCGCGCGGGGTTGTGCATCTGCCCGAAGGCCAGGAACTGCACAGCACCGACCTCTCCGCCCTGGCTGTCTTATCCAGCGCCAGCGCCACCAATCGTCCCGAACGCTGGGCACGGCATCTGGAAAGCCGGCTGGGCTATGCGCTCATCGCGCTGGTCGTCTCCGTTCTTGTCATGTTTGCCGGGCTGCGCTGGGGCGTGCCTGCCGCGGCCCAGCTTGCCGCCCACACGCTGCCCGCGGGGCTGGAGCGCAACATCGGCGAAGAATCATTAACGCTGATGGATAAATTCAGCCTGTCGCCCAGCCGGCTGCCCCTCGCACGCCAGCAGTCACTTGCCCGACAACTGGCCGCGCAATGCGGCCAGCAGGCCTGCCCGTCCTACACCCTGCTGTTTCGCAACAGCAAACTGTTTGGCGCCAATGCCATGGCGCTGCCCGGCGGCACGGTTGTGGTGACGGACGCGCTGGTTGACCTCGCCCACAACGACGCCGAGATTCTCGCCGTGATCGCCCACGAGCTCGGCCATGTCGAGCACCGCCACAGCCTGCGCCTGGCGCTGCAAAGCATCGGCGCCGGGGTCATTCTGGTTGCGGTCACGGGCGATATCGGCAGCGTCACCGACTTGGCCGCCGGCCTGCCCAGCCTGCTGCTGCAAAACGGCTATTCGCGAGACATGGAGCGCGAAGCCGACACCTACGCCCTCGCCTGGCTCAACACCGCCTGCATCCCACCCAAGCACTTTGCCGACATTCTGGGCCGCCTTGGCAAGGACACAACTGACTCAACGACGTTGCTCGACAGCCATCCCGGCACGCAACAACGGATAGCGCCATTCCTCGTTCCCCATCGCTGCATCTAGGGCTGCCCCGCGCCGTGCTAAAATCCACAGGTTTCCCAACTCCTAGACCCCTACCATGATCTCTCTTGCCCACGCGCAATCCGCTGCTGCTTCAACCCCCGGCATTACCGACTTCCTGCCCCTGATCATCATCGGCATCCTGTTCTGGTTCATGCTCATCCGCCCGCAGATGAAGCGCGCCAAGGAACAGAAAAAAATGCTGTCCGAACTGGCCAAGGGCGACGAAGTCGTCACCTCCAGCGGCCAGGTCGGCAAAATCAGCAAGATCGGCGATCAGTATGTATCGCTGGAGATTGCCGAAGGCGTCATCACCCACGTGCAGAAGCAGTCGGTACAGACGCTGCTGCCCAAAGGCACGATCAAAGGCCTGTAAGAATTCTGAAAGGGGCAGTAAGTAACCTACTGGCTGCCCACCTCTCCCCGCTCACTGCTTTCGGCTAAAACATGAACCGCTTCCCGCTCTGGAAATATGTGCTCATCGGCTTCACGCTGGTGATCTCCTTCCTCTACACCCTGCCCAACTTTTTCGGCGAGGTGCCCGCTGTGCAACTCCTGCCGCTACGCGCCACTGAAAAGGTCGACACGGTATTGTTGGGGCAGGTTGAGTCCGCGCTCAAGACGGCCAATGTGGCTTACAGCGGAATGGAGATGGCAGGGAACAGCATCAAGGTGCGCCTTGCCAGCACCGACCTGCAGATCAAGGCCAAGGATGTGCTGCAAACCAGCCTGGGCGAGCGCTACTCGGTCGCGCTCAACCTGGTTTCAGCTTCGCCGTCCTGGCTGACATCCATTCATGCGCTGCCGATGTACCTGGGTCTGGATTTGCGCGGCGGGGTGCACTTCCTGCTCGAAGTCGACATGAAGGCGGCGCTGGAAAAATCGGCCATCCGCTACCAGAACGATTTCCGCACCGAACTGCGCAGCGACAAGATTCGCTATGGACGCATCAGCCGCGAAGGCAAAGTGGTCACGGTGCATTTCTCCACCCGCGACCAGCGCGATGCCGGCATCAACAAGCTCGGCAACGTGTTTAGCGAACTGACGTTCGTCCCGGAGGACCAGGCCGATGGCTTCACCTTCTCCGCGCATCTCAAACCTGAGGCGGAAACCAAGGTACAGGAGTTTGCCCTGCAGCAAAACATCACCACCCTCCGTAACCGCGTCAACGAACTCGGCGTGACCGAACCTGTGATCCAGCAACAGGGCGCCAGCCGCATCGTGGTGCAACTTGCCGGCGTGCAGGACACAGCCAAGGCCAAGGATATTCTGGGCCGCACCGCCACCCTGGAAATCCGCATGGTCGACGAACAGGCCGACCCGCTTGCCGTCAGCCAGGGGCAGGTGCCGTTCGGCGACGAAATCGTGGCCAACCGCGAAGGCGGCAGCCTCGCGGTGAAAAAGGACGTGGTGCTGACCGGCGACTCGATTACCGATGCCTCGCCGGGCTTTGACGATTCCAGCGGCCAGGCTGCCGTGCACATCAACCTGGACGGCAAGGGCGCGCGTATTTTCAAGGACGTGACGCGCGAAAACGTCGGCAAGCGCATGGCGATCCTGCTGATCGAAAAAGGCCGTGCCGAATCGATTACTTCACCGGTCATCCGCGAAGAGATCGGCGGCGGCCGGGTGCAGATCACCGGCATGGATTCCGCCCAGGAAGCCTCCGACGTCGCCCTGCTGCTGCGCGCCGGCGCGCTGGCGGCGCCAATGCAGATCATCGAGGAGCGCACCGTCGGCCCCAGCATGGGCGCGGAAAACATCGAAAAAGGTTTCCATTCCAACCTCTGGGGCTTCCTCGCGGTCACGCTGTTCATGGTGATCTACTATCGCGTGTTCGGGCTGTTCTCGTCGATCGCGCTCGCCATCAACGGCTTCTTCCTGATCGCGCTGCTGTCGATAATGCAGGCCACCCTCACCCTGCCCGGCATGGCGGCCATCGCGCTCACGCTGGGCATGGCGATCGACGCCAACGTGCTGATCAACGAACGCATCCGCGAAGAATTGCGCAACGGGGCCACTCCACAGGCGGCCATCCACGCCGGTTACGACCGCGCCTGGAGCACCATTCTCGACTCCAACCTCACCACCCTGATCGCAGGCGTCGCGCTGTTCTGGCTGGGCTCGGGCCCGGTGCGCGGCTTTGCCGTGGTGCTGTGTCTGGGCATTCTCACCTCCATGTTCAGTGCGGTCACTGTCTCGCGTGCAATGGCCAACCTCACTTACGGCCGCCAGGCTCGCCTGACCAAGGTCTCAATCTAAGGCTCAATCATGCTCGAACTTTTCCCTTTCAGAAAAACCATCCCCTTCATGAGTTGGGGCAAGGCGACCACTGCGATTTCGCTGATCACCTTTCTCTTCTCAGTGTGGGCGCTATGGGACCGTGGCCTGAACCTGGGCGTCGATTTCACCGGCGGCACCGTAATCGAAGTCAGCTACGACCAGGCTGCCGACCTGGCGGCAATACGCAGCACCCTGGAAAAAACCGG
Source organism: Thiobacillus sp. (assembly GCA_031426835.1). GTDB lineage: Bacteria > Pseudomonadota > Gammaproteobacteria > Burkholderiales > Thiobacillaceae > Thiobacillus. Next base: position 68,576 of record JASJPF010000032.1, on the reverse strand, counting down.
CCTGCCCGAAGTGACCGTACTGAACTTTGGCAGCAGCCGTGATGTACTGATTCGCCTGCCCGTCAAAGGGTCGGACAACGCCGCCCAAACCAGCAACATCGTGATGACCGCGTTGACTGCTGCCAATCCAGGGGTCGAACTCAAAAAGGTCGATTTCGTCGGCCCGCAAGTCGGCAAGGAACTCTACGACAGCGGCGCGCTGGCTTTGCTGGTGGTCGCCTTCGGCATCATGGCCTACCTGGCTATCCGCTTCGAATGGCGTTTCGCGGTGGCCGGCATGCTCGCCAACATGCACGACATCGTCATCATCCTCGGCGTATTCGCGTTCTTCCAGTGGGAGTTCACCCTCACCGTACTGGCCGGCGTGCTGGCGGTGCTGGGCTACTCGGTCAACGAATCGGTGGTGGTATTCGACCGGATCCGCGAAAACATCCGCAAGATGCGCGGCGCCACCATTCCGCACATCATCGACGACGCCATCACCCGCACCATGAGCCGCACCATCATCACCCACGGCTCGACGCAAATCATGGTGCTGTCGATGCTGTTCTTCGGCGGCGAGGCGCTGCATAATTTCGCGCTCGCGCTCACCATCGGCATCATGTTCGGCATTTATTCCTCGGTGCTGGTTGCCTCGCCGCTGCTGCTGATGTTCGGCATCAAGCGCGAGCATTTCATCAAGCCGGTGGAAAAGAAGGAAGAGGCTGTGGTTTAAGGGATCAGGGGTCAGGGGATGTGCGGCTAAAGCCGCGAACCTAAATACCCCTGACCCCTGACCCCCGAATCCTGACCCCTACAAATCATGCTCCACGATTTCATCGCCTGGATTCTCGCTACCGTCCATGACTGGGGCTACACCGGCATCTTCATCCTGATGGCGCTGGAATCCACCGTTCTGCCCGTTCCGAGCGAACTGGTACTGATCCCCGCAGGTTATCTCGCCCATCAGGGGCAGATGAACTTCTGGCTGGTCGTGCTGGCGTCCACCGTCGGCAGCCTGGTCGGCGCGTCGTTCAACTACGTCGTATCGATGTGGCTGGGTCGCCCCTTCCTCGAACGCTGGGGACGCTATTTCTTCGTACGGCCCGAGTTACTGCACAAAACCGATATTTTCTTCGCGAAGCATGGCGCAGTCTCCACCTTCACCGGCCGTCTCATCCCCGGCATCCGCCACCTGATTTCCATCCCCGCCGGACTCACCCGCATGAATCCAGGCGCCTTCGCGCTCTACACCTGCCTTGGCGCGGGCCTGTGGTCGCTCGTCCTCACCCTGTTTGGCTATTTTCTGGGCGGCAACGAAGCGCTCATCAAGGAATACCAGCACCACATCACCATCGGTGTCATTGCGTTTGTCGCATTGATTATTGGCGGATATGTGTGGTGGCAGAAACGGCGTTGAGGTTTCAAATCGCCCGGATTCAACTGCGGATTCAATTGGTGGATGCAACACACTTCCCTCAAAGAAGCGTCTCATATCTCAAGCTGCGCACCGAGTTCGACCACCCTGTTGGCTGGAATCTGGAAAAAAGTCATGGGACTGGCGGCGTTGCGTGCCATGGCGGCGAAAATATGCTCGCGCCAAAGCGACATGCCTTCGCCGCGGGTGGGGATCAGATTTTCCCGACTGAAAAAGAAAGTAGTGTCCATCATGTCGAACTGCATCCCACAGGGACAAACCGACAGGGCCTTGGGGATGTCGATTTCATCCATAAATCCATAGCGGACGACGACGTGATAGAAGCCTTCGGCCATTTTTGCCATCTCCAGCCGCCTGTCGTCAGGGATATATGGAACCTCGGCATAGCGTACATTCAGGATCACCACGCGTTCGTGCAGTACCTTATTGTGCTTGAGGTTGTGCAGCAGGGCAGATGGCGCCCCGAGCGTATCGGCGGTCATGAATACGGCGGTTCCCGGCACACGAATCGGTGGGTGCGCCAGCAGCATTTCCACGAAGGGGGCGAGTGGCTGCGCAGTTTCGCGCAGGCGCTGCAGCACAATCTCCCGACCACGCTTCCAGGTCACCAGCAGGGTGAAAATCGTCAGCGCCGCGACCAGGGGGAACCAGCCGCCGTCCGGGATCTTGACTACATTTGCGCCGAAGAAGGCGAGATCGATCGCGAGGAAAACCAGCACAGCCGACAAGGTCACGCGCGGCCCAATGTCCCATTGCAAGCGCATGACAAGCCCCACCAATATGGTATCGATGGCGAACGTGCCGGTTACAGCGATACCGTAAGCGGCGGCCAGATTGCTCGAACTCTGGAAACCCAGCACAAGCAGGACGACGCCAATCGCAAGGGTCCAGTTCACGAAGGGGATATAGATCTGGCCTGCCTCGGTAGCGGACGTGTGGCGAATGATCAGACGTGGGGCATAGCCCATCTGGATAGCTTGGCGGGTCACCGAGAAGGCGCCCGAAATAACGGCCTGGGAGGCAATCACGGTCGCCACGGTGGCCAAACCGATCATGGGGTAGAGCGCCCATTCTGGTGCGAGCATATAAAACGGGTTGCGCACGGCCTCCGGGTCGGCGAGCAGCAATGCTCCCTGCCCGAAGTAGTTGAGCACCAATGCCGGCAGGACATAGGCGAACCAGATCAACTGGATGGGCCTGCGGCCAAAATGCCCCATATCGGCATACAAGGCCTCCGCACCGGTAATCGCCAGCACGACTGCGCCGAGGATGAGGAAGCTGGCCGTGCCGTGTGCGACGAAGAAATGCACGGCATGGATAGGCAGGAGTGCGGCGAGAATCTGGGGATGCTGAAGGATACTGAGCGTTCCGAGCAGGCCCAGCACACCGAACCAGACCAGCATGACGGGACCGAACAACTTGCCAATGGAGGCAGTGCCGTGTCGCTGAATAACGAACAGTCCCACCAGAATGCCGAGTGCAAGCGGCACGATGAAGGGGTGCAAGGCCGGGGCACCCATTTCCAGCCCCTCAACAGCAGAGAGCACGGAGATGGCCGGGGTAATCAGGGTATCCCCGAAGAACAATGACGCTCCGAGAAAACCCAGCGACATCAGGAGCCAACGGATCCGCGATCCCAGTGGGGCCTGCCCCTGAAGGAGCGCGAGCAGGGCCAGAATGCCGCCCTCCCCCTTGTTGTCGGCCCGCATCATGACGCTGACGTACTTCAGGGAGACCACTAGCATCAGTGACCAGAAAATCAGGGAGAGGATGCCCAGCACGTTGTCTTGGCTGAGTGCCAGGTGATGTCCGCCGAATACCTCCTTCATGGTGTAAAGGGGGCTAGGAGCCTGGGCGGCAGAAGCGCCGATCTGATATAAATAAGGGATGGCCGCCAACTATCTCCCCTATGACCCCCAGCAGCTGATGCTGCTGCCCGAAGCGCTGCAGGAATGGTTGCCCGAAGGGCACCTGGCGCACTTCATCAGCGACACCGTAGACGGGCTCGACCTGAGCGCCTTTCATGCGCGCTATGACAAGGATGGCCCGCGCAACCAGCCATTCCACCCGGCGATGATGGTCAAGGTGCTGATCTACGGCTACGCCACGGGCGTATTCAGCTCGCGCAAGATTGCGCGCAAGCTGCACGAGGATGTCGCGTTTCGGGTGCTGGCCGCGCGCAACTTCCCCGCGCACCGCACGATCCGCGACTTCCGGGCATTCCACCTGAAGGAACTCAGCGAGCTGTTCGTGCAGGTCGTGCACCTGGCGCGCGAGATGGGCCTGGTCAAGCTGGGCACGATCGCGGTCGATGGCACCAAGGTCAAGGCCAACGCGAGCCGCCACAAAGCGATGAGCTACGGCCACATGCTCAAGGCCGAGGCCGAATTGAAGGCGCAGATCGAGGCCTTGCTCAACAAGGCGCTCGCCGCCGACGAGGCCGAGAAGAACGAGCCCGAACTGGACATCCCGGCCGAGATCGCCAGACAGCAAGACCGGCTCGATGCGATTGCCGCGGCGCGCACCCGGCTGGAGCAACGCCAGCGCGAAGCCGACCGCGCCCGCGGGCGCAGTGAGGATGATGACCAGAAGCCACGCGGCAAGGACGGCAAGCCCAAGGGTGGCCGCTACAAGCAGCCGTTCGGGGTGCCCGAGGACAAGGCGCAAGACAACTTCACCGATCCCGACAGCCGCATCATGCTGCGCGCTGGCGGCGGATTCGATCCCGCTTACAACGGGCAGACTGCCGTCGACGATACCGCCCACATCATCGTCGCGGCCGAACTTGGCAACTGCGCCGCCGATGTGGGCGAACTCCCCAGGATGCTGCGCGCCGTGAAGGCCAATGTCGGGGCGTACCCAGCGCAGACGCTGGCCGATGCCGGCTATCGCAGCGAGGCCGTATTTGAGGAACTGGCCGACCACACCGAGTTGATCGTGGCGCTCGGGCGCGAAGGCAAGAAGCATGTCGCCATCGATCCGGCAGGCTTGCCCCGCACGGCGGCAATGGCGGCCAAGATGGGCGCCGAGGAGACGCGTGCCGCCTACCGACGGCGCAAGTGGTTGGCCGAACCACCCAATGGATGGATCAAGAACGTCCTGGGCTTCCGACAGTTCAGCATGCGCGGCCTGCATCGGGTGCAAGCCGAGTGGAAACTCGTCTGTCTGGCGCTGAATCTACGGCGAATGGCCACGATGCGAGCCGCTTGAGGCGGAAACGGCGTCAATCCGCTCGGCGGCGAGGGATGTCCGACCATCGCCATGGCTTCAGAACCCCGCGTCGTCATCCGTCAACGACCTTCTGACGACTTCGGCGTCACAAAACTGCGTCCTTAGTCGCGTCGCGCGTGCTCTGCTGCCCAGACTCCTAGTGCCGATATCGCCGAAAACGACGCCAAGCGCACCGATGACAAGGGCGCGGGAGGTGCTATTTTCCTGATGAGGCTGGTTCATTATTTTTTTCTGGCCACAACGCTTCGTCTGAATTTGCAGGGGATGCAGAAACTGGCGCGGAAATAGTCCGAACCGACATTTGTGAAACACGTCGCGGATGATACGGTTTCAAGCTTTAAAAGTCGGGGGATCCCTGTCAAATGTATCCCGAACCTGGTCCCTTGAATTTGTTTGGAGTTTCCTACTTTTCAACGAAAGCGCGTTCAATTACGTAGGCGCCAGGTTCACCACTGCGCGGCGATATTTTCAAACCATAATGATCGAGCATCAGCATGGTGTCTTTCAGCATTTGCGGGCTACCGCAAACCATGGCGCGATCTTTCTCGGGGTCCAATGGCGGCATGCCAATGTCAGTGAATAATTTTCCGTTACCGATCAGATCGGTCAGGCGGCCCTGATTACGGAAGGGCTCACGCGTGACGGTGGGGTAATAAATCAATTTCTCGCGTACCTGATCACCGAAAAATTCGTTTTGTGGAAGTTCTTTGGTGATGAAATCGGCATAGGCCAGTTCGCTCACCTGGCGAACGCCATGGACCAGTACAACCTTTTCAAAAAGTTCGTAAACTTCCGGATCTTGAATAAGGCTTATGAATGGTGCCATTCCAGTGCCGCTGGAAAGGAGGTAGAGGTTACGCCCAGGCAACAAATCCCGCACAACCAGTGTACCAGTGGGTTTGCGGGAAATCAGTACCTCGTCACCTACCTTCAAGTGCTGCAATCGCGAGGTCAGCGGGCCGTCTGGTACTTTAATGCTGAAAAATTCCAGGTGTTCTGCGTAATTGGGGCTGGCAATGCTGTATGCGCGCATCAGCGGTTTCCCATCAACCAGTAAGCCGATCATGACAAACTGGCCATTTTCAAAGCGTAAGCTGGGGTCGCGTGTGGTTGTGAAACTGAATAACGTGTCATTCCAGTGATGCACGCTCAAGACGCGTGTGGTTGTGGTGTTGCTTGAGGGTTTTTCAGAAGACATGACGGACTCGTTGGGTTTTTGTGTTCAGGGAAGGGCAGCGGTCAGAGCGGGAACGGCTTCAAACAGATCTGCTACCAGACCATAATCCGCCATCTGGAAAATACTTGCGTCGGGATCGTGATTGATGGCTACGACGATCTTGCTGTCTTGCATGCCCGCTGTGTGTTGCACGGCACCGGATATGCCAACCGCGATATAAAGCTCGGGTGCGACTACAGTGCCCGTTTGTCCTATCTGGATATCGTTGGGTGCAAATCCGGCATCCACTGCGGAACGGGTGGCCCCCAGTGCGCTATGGAGTTTGGCCGCCAGTGGCGCCAGCACAGATTCAAAGTTTTCTGCACTGCCCAACGAACGTCCACCTGAAACCACCACGCTCGCCGAACCCAGCTCAGGTCGGTCAGACTGGTTACGTATTTCACTCAGCCAGCGTGTTTTGGCTGAGGCAGGCGGTGGTGCGAGGTTGACGATTTCAGCGTTATTGCCTGTAGCGGCCATTTCAAACCGGCTGGCACGCAGCGTGACCACCTGAATCGGGTCATTGCTGCGCACGGTCGCAAAGACATTGCCGACGTAGATGGGACGCACATAGGTTGCAGGCGCCTGTATCTCAACAACATTGCCAACCATTTCCACATCCAGAAGCGCCGCAGCGCGCGGTAATACATTCCTGCCAAAGGCGCTATGCGCGGCCAGAATCACTGAATATTCGCGGCCCATGCCTACAATAATGTTGGCGACGTCTTCAGCGAGCGGGTGTTGCAGATGCGGAGCCTCGACACACATCACGCCAGCCACGCCGGTGATGGCCGCAGCGCCCTGGGCTGCGGCAGCGAGGTCGTTGCCGACCAGTAACACATGCACCGTCTGTTTCCAGCATTGGGCTGCGCTGACTAGTTGGGCGACAGAAGGCTTCAGCTTCTGATTTTCATGTTCGGCCAGAATCAATACACTCATGGCAACACCCTCGCTTCAGAGCGTAATTTTTCAACCAGCTCCTGCACGTTGTTGACCATGGCGCAGGCTTTGCGAACAGGGGGGTCGGCAACTTTGAGCAAGGCCAGTCTCGGTGATACATCAATCCCGAATTCTGCTGCGCTGATGGTCTGTATCGGTTTTTTCTTGGCCATCATCAGATTGGGAAGTTTCACATAACGCGGTTCATTGAGCCGCAGGTCGGCAGTCAATACAGCAGGCAATGCCACCGCAATCTTTTCGGTGCCACCTTCTATTTCGCGGGTGACTACAGCTTCGCCATTTTCTATGTTCAGTGCGGAAATAAATGCGCCTTGCCCATAGTCCAGTAGCGCAGCCAACATCTGGCCTGTCTGGCAAGTATCATCATCAATTGACTGTTTGCCGAGAAGTACCAGGCTCGGTTGTTCGCGTTCAACCAATATCTTGAGCAATTTGGCTACACCCAAAGGCTCTAATGCATCTGCACTTTCCAGCAGAATGGCTCGATCCGCACCCATGGCCAGAGCATGTCGCAATACATCCTGCGCCGCTGCCGTGCCAACTGTGACTGCAACAATCTCGGTTGCCGCACCGCTTTCTTTTAACCGCATGGCCGCTTCCATGGCATTTTCATCAAAAGGATTGATGCTCATGCGGGCACCGGCCAATTCCACATTGGAGCCATCAGGTTTGATATGGACTTTGATGTTGTGATCGACAACTCTTTTTACTACCACCAATAACTTCATCAAACCCCCATACGGCACCTATCGAGGGCATATTATAATGTCATGAATTGTTTATGTAACGGTGCTCCTGATATGTCGCGGGATGTCATGTCGTATGACGTGTTGATTGTCGGTGCGGGTCCAGCCGGGCTTGCGGCGGCGCTGCGCTTGAAACAGTGTGCGCAGAAAACCGGACAGGAGATCAGTGTTTGCGTGTTGGAGAAAGGCGCACAGGTTGGGGCGCATATTCTTTCCGGTGCGGTGATTGATCCCGTTTCATTGAATGAATTGCTGCCTGACTGGGGTGTGCTGGGAGCACCGCTGACTACGCCTGTAAGCAAAGACGAATTTCTTGTGCTGGGTGAACGGGGGGGCTGGCGCATACCGGTCGCTTTATTGCCGCCATTGATGGCCAATCATGGGGCTTACATCATCAGCCTGGGCGAGTTTTGCCAATGGCTGGGGAGTCAGGCAGAAGCAGCAGGAGTGGAAATTTATGCGGGTTACGCCGCGCAGGAAATCCTGTATGGCGAACAGGGCGAGGTTGCAGGAATCATAACTGGCGACATGGGGCGTACCGCAAACGGCGAGGAAGGCCCGCAATTTGCGCCGGGTATTGAAATTCACGCCCGTTATACGCTCATCGCCGAAGGCGTACGCGGCTCGCTCACCCGCGACCTGGAGCAGCGGTTTCAACTTCGCAAAAATTCATCGCCACAAAAGCATGGCCTCGGAATCAAGGAGGTCTGGCGGGTTGCGGCGGAGAAGCATCACCCCGGACTGGTGCAACACAGTTTTGGTTGGCCGCTTGCCTCGGATACGGGGGGCGGTTCGTTTATTTACCATTATGGCGATGGCCTGGTCTCGATCGGCTTTGTGGTTCACCTCGATTACGCCAACCCACACCTGTCACCCTTCGACGAGTTTCAGCGATTCAAAACACATCCGACCATTCGTCCGCTGCTTGAAGGCGGCAAGCGTTTGTCGTATGGGGCACGCGCCATCACCGAAGGCGGTTTGCAATCCTGGCCTGAACTGGTGTTTCCTGGCGGTGCGCTGATCGGATGTAGTGCCGGGATGGTCAATGTGCCGCGCATCAAGGGCATTCATAATGCGATGAAATCCGGGATGCTGGCAGCCGAAGCCGTGATGTCCGCTCTGATAGCGAATCGCAGCCATGATTGGCTCAGTGAATACCCGACCGCACTGCACAACTCAAGGGTCTGGCGTGATTTGCATGCCGTGCGTAACGTCAAGCCTATGCTATCCCGTTTCGGCACTACCGTCGGCACGCTGTTTGGCGGAGTTGAAATGTGGCTGGCCGCTGCCGGGGTGCGATTGCCCTGGACACTGCGCCATCAGCGTGCTGATCACGAATGCACTCGTCCTGCATCGGAAATGCCGACAATCGACTACCCCAATCCGGATGGAAAAATCAGCTTCGACAAGCTTAGCTCCATCGCGCTCAGCAATATCACACATGATCGCGATCAGCCCTGCCACTTGCACCTGCTCGATAAAACAGAATCCGTTTCCATCAGCATAGAAAAATTCAACGCGCCGGAACAACGTTACTGCCCTGCTGGGGTTTACGAAATAGTTGTCACAGATGAAAAGCGCCATCTGCAAATCAATGCACAAAACTGCATTCACTGCAAAACCTGCGACATCAAGGATGCACTGCAGAACATTGTGTGGAAACCACCGGAAGGTGGCAGCGGGCCAGTGTATTCCGCGATGTAGTGGGGCAAGGTGATCTTCTAAACGTCAGTTTAGCTGAAACTAGCGGGCTATCGCAGCGATCCCCCTGACCGTCTCAAACTGGCCGCATCCCGTCCACCAAGCAAATCAGCCTGCCGCTTCCAGCATCAACCGTTTCATCTCCGACACGGCTTCCTTCCACCCTACAAACAAGGCCTGCGCGACGATCGCGTGGCCTATATTGAGTTCGTGGATACCCGGCAACGCGGCGATGGGCTGCACGTTGTGATAGGTCAGGCCATGCCCGGCATTCACCGTTAAACCGATGCTGCGGCCGTAGGCGACGGCTTTGCGGATACGTTCGAATTCGGCGGTGCGCGCTTCGTCGGTTTCGGCGTCGGCGTAGGCGCCGGTGTGGATTTCGACGACCGGCGCACCGACTGCATGCGCCGCGTCGAGTTGCGAGAAGTCTGCATCGATAAACAGCGACACCCGGATATCAGATTCCGCCAGCCGCTCGCACGCTGCCTGCATTTTGGGCAGCTGACCTGCTACATTGAGGCCCCCTTCGGTAGTGAGTTCTTCGCGCTTTTCCGGCACCAGGCAGACGTCTTGCGGACGCGTGGCGCAGGCAATCGCCAGCATCTCGTCGGTGACAGCCATTTCCAGATTCATTTTGGTTTTGAGCACCTGACGCAGGATGGCAACATCGGCATCCTGGATATGCCGGCGGTCTTCGCGTAGATGCAGGGTGATCGAATCGGCCCCTGCGGTCTCAGCCATCAGCGCGGCTTCAACCGGGCTGGGGTAGCGGGTTTTCCGCGCCTGGCGCAGGGTGGCGATGTGGTCGATGTTGACGCCGAGATAAATGCTCATGAGTTCAGTTCAGTGAGGTCGCGCAAGAGCTGACGAGTATAAAGCGGCTTGGCGCCCAAGGTGTGGTTGATCAGGGTACGCATCAGGTTCTTCGACTCAATCAGCGTCGTCTGGCTTTCGAAGTGGTCGGTGGCCAGATCGATCAGCGTCTGCCCCGACACTAGGCAACCCGGCTGCCCGCTGTCCCGCAGCGCACCCCGTTCTGGCTGAAACACGTAACGCATATCCGAATCAATCGGCGCACCGCTTTCTGCGTCCACATCAAAGGTGGCGCCATAGCCAATTTCACTCAGCAGGTTTTTCTCGAAGCGGCGCAGGATCCGTTCGTAATCCATGCTGCAGGACTCACCCGCCAACTGCTCGAATGTGGTGATGTAACGGTCATACAGCAGCTCATGTGCATCGCCGCGCGCAAGTAGCCGCAACAGCAATTCGTTGAGATAAAACCCGCACATCAGCGCTCGCCCTTGCGGTGCCATCAAACCGCCCTGCCATTCGGCAGCATGCAAGGTTTTCAGATCGGATTTTCCAAACCACGACAGCAGCAGCGGGGTGAAGGGCTGCATCAGTCCACGCAGGGCTGAGGTGGGCCGCCGTGCACCGCGCGCGATCAGTGCGACCCGCCCATGGCTGCGAGTGAAAATCTCGGCCACCACGCTGGTTTCCTTGTAAGGATAGGTGTGGAGGATGAAGCCAGGTTCGTTGTTAACGCGGGCGTCCGTGGACATAGGGCATCCGTCCAGCGCTGCGTTTAATCCAAACCCAGCGACTTCAGCATCCGCACGTCGTCAGCCCAACCGCCTTTGACCTTGACCCAGACTTCCAGATACACCTTGCTGTCAAAGGCGTGCTCCATGTCGAGACGCGCCTGGGTGGAGATGGTCTTGAGCTTTTCGCCGCCCTTGCCGATGATGATCGCTTTATGGCCTTCACGATCGACCAGAATGGTGGCAAAAATGCGGCGCAGATTGCCTTCTTCCTCGAATTTATCGATCTGGACGGCAACGCCATACGGTATTTCTTCACCGCTCAGACGGAAAACCTTTTCCCGAATGAGTTCGGCCGCCAGCTGGCGTTCGGTCTGGTCGGTGACATCATCCTCGCCAAACAAGGGGGCATTTACCGGAAGATGCGTCTGCAAGGTTTTCAACAATTCATCAAGATTATTGCTTTGCTTGGCTGACACCGGAACAATTTCCGTGAAGGCATGGGCAGCAGATGCCTCCTGCAGAAAAGCCATCAGGACACCCTTGTCCTTGACGAAATCGATCTTGTTCACCACCAGAATCACCGGGCGATCCGTGGGCAACAGCTCCAGCACCTGGCGATCGCCATCCGTCAGCCGACCCGCCTCCACCAGCATCATCACCACATCGGTATCTGACAGCGTCTCACGCACACGTTTGTTCATGGTGCGATTCATGGCGTTGGTATGACGCGTCTGGAATCCCGGGGTGTCGACGAACACAAACTGTGCTTCGTCAGTGGTGTGAACCCCCATCACGCGATGGCGCGTGGTTTGTGCCTTGCGCGACGTAATACTGATTTTTTGACCCACGATGCGATTGAGCAGGGTGGATTTCCCGACGTTGGGGCGTCCGACAATGGCGACGAGGCCACACTTATATTCACTCATTGGAGCTCACTCATTTTACAGCCTGTTCATTTTTGCAATGCGGCGCACGCTTCGCGTGCGGCTTCCTGTTCTGCTGCGCGGCGACTCTTGCCCACGCCGCGCGTGCTAAGCAATGGCTTGGCCAACACGCACTCAACGACAAAACTCTGATCGTGTGCCTCACCCCTGGTTTCTATCAACTGGTAGTCGGGCAACGGAAAACGACGTGACTGCAGCATTTCCTGCAATTGCGTCTTGGCATCCTTGCCTGATGCCTTGGGGTCTATTTTGGCCACCAATGGATCAATCAGGCCACGTACTACACGCTGTGCCGCATCAAATCCCGCATCCAGGAATATAGCCCCGAACAGGGACTCTAGTGCATCAGCCAGGATCGAAGGGCGACGAAATCCACCACTCTTGAGTTCGCCTTCACCCAGCAAAAGACTTTCACCCAACCTTAATGAGACCGCTATTTCAGCCAGGGTATCCTGGCATACCAGATTCGCCCGCAGACGCGACAAGCTTCCTTCCGGTAAATCGGGGAACGCTTCGTACAGCCTGCGCGCAACCGAGCAATTCAACACCGAGTCACCCAGAAATTCGAGCCGCTCGTTATTGGTAGCGCCAAAACTCCGGTGGGTCAGCGCCTGCTCCAGGAGTTCGGACCGGGTGAAGGTATAGCCCAACGCCTGTTGAAGGCGTTGATTTAACAATGGATTATTCAATCTGGGCTTGTGTGGCGTTAGGATCCGAACTGGCACTAAAGTCGACAACCAGACTCACATTTCCCACGAGCTTGGTTCTAAACTCATACTGGACCGAGATGACCGGCACGCCGCCCGGACGCGTGATCGAGATATCTTCTGGCTTGACCACGGTTACATAGCCCACACTTGCACGGCTCGAGAAACTGGACCGTATATCTCCATTACTTTTTGATTTAAGGTCACTGTCCTGTCCCATCGTGGCAAGAATCTTCTTCACCGAAAAAAATTCAATATAGGCCGGGACCAGTTTCATCCCCAGCATGGCCACCATGACTAGCACAAACGCAACAAACAAAAACCCAATCATGGTCAAGCCACGTTGTTGAGTCTGCAGGGAACAAGCACGATGCATGGTGTTTCCTTTAACGAATGGTGGTGCCGACACGGCCAAAACTCTCAAAATTCATCCAGATGAAAAATGCCTTGCCCACTATGTTTTTATCCGGCACAAACCCCCAGTAACGGCTGTCATTGCTGGCATCACGGTTGTCGCCCATCATAAAGTAGTGTCCGGCAGGTACTTTGCAGACGAAACCTTCACCTTCAGCATTGTAAGAGCAGTTTTCCCGGGAGGGGAAGTCCACCACCTGAGTCGGGAAAACTGCGGGTTTGCCGGGCTCGGTCATCATGCTGTGGTCGGCACCATTCAACTGTTCGTTGTACACCATCGCAGTAATGTAATTCAGTCCAGAACCAACATAATTATAAGTTCCGGTGTTGTCTGTGCTGACGGGTTTTCCGTTGATGCTCAGCTTCTTGTCACGATACTCAACCACATCACCGGGCAAACCGACCACGCGTTTGATGTAATCCAGACTGGGGTCGGCCGGATAACGGAAAACCATCACATCGCCGCGCTCCGGATTGTTGATTTGCAACACCTTCTTATTCAGCACGGGTAGACGTATGCCATAGGTGTATTTGTTGACCAGAATGAAATCACCGATCAGCAACGTGGGCATCATTGAACCGGAAGGAATTTTGAAGGGTTCGACCAGAAAGGACCGCAGACCGAACACGATCAAAATAACAGGGAAAAAGCTCTTGGCGTATTCAACCAGCAGCGGCTCCCTCGCATCCTTGTGGCGTCCACGTTTCAAAAACAAGAAATCGAACAACCAAATGCCACCAGTAACAGCGAGTGCGATAAACAGAATGAGCGCAAAGTTCATGATGATTACTTGTCCGAGACCTGAAGAATCGCAAGAAAGGCTTCCTGCGGAATTTCGACGTTGCCAACCTGCTTCATGCGGCGCTTACCGGCTTTCTGCTTTTCCAGCAGTTTTTTCTTGCGGCTGATGTCGCCGCCGTAACACTTGGCCAGCACGTTCTTGCGCAAGGCCTTGATGTTCTCACGGGCGATGATATTGGCTCCGATGGCCGCCTGAACGGCCACATCAAACATCTGGCGTGGGATCAATTGACGCATTTTCGACGCCAGTTCGCGTCCACGATACACGCTGGTGGCGCGATGCACGATCAACGACAGCGCATCAACCTTTTCGTTATTCACCAGAATATCGAGCTTGACCAGGTCGCCCACACGGTATTCCTTGAATTCATAATCAAGAGAAGCGTAGCCGCGACTGGTCGATTTCAGCTTGTCGAAAAAGTCCATCACCACCTCGTTCATCGGCAGATGGTACACAAGCATGACCTGCTTGCCGTGATACTGCATGTTCACCTGCATCCCGCGCTTCTGGTTGCACAGCGTAATCACGTTGCCGACGAACTCCTCGGGTACAAAAATCGTCGCGGTAATAATCGGCTCGCGGATTTCCTCGATTTTTGACAACTCAGGCAATTTGAACGGGTTTTCGATATGAATCAGCGAGCCGTCCTTCATCACCACTTCATAGACCACGGTCGGTGCCGTCGTAATGAGGTCCATGTCGTACTCGCGTTCCAGCCGTTCTTGCACGATATCCATGTGCAGCAGGCCCAGAAAGCCACAGCGGAAACCGAATCCCAGCGCCTGCGAGACTTCGGGCTCGAACTGCAAGGCCGCATCGTTCAGTTGCAGCTTGGTCAGGGCGTCGCGCAGCGACTCGAAATCGTGTGACTCAACCGGGTACAGCCCGGCAAAAACCTGTGATTGCACCTTTTTGAATCCGGGCAAGGCCACACTCGCAGGCCGGTCGACCCGGGTAATCGTGTCGCCCACCTGGGCTGATTTCAGCTCCTTGATGCCCGCAATCACAAAGCCCACCTCGCCAGCGGATAACTGCGGCCGGTCCACCGACTTGGGCGTAAAAATGCCGACGTGCTCGGTCAGATGCAGCGCGCCGGTTTCCATAAAGAGAATCTTGTCCTTGGGCCGCAACACCCCATCGACCACCCGCACCAACATCACCACACCGACATAGTTGTCGAACCATGAGTCGATAATCAGGGCCTTCAAGGGTGCCGACTCGTCGCCGCGCGGCGCAGGAACGTGTTTGACCACGACCTCAAGAATTTCGGGGATACCAATGCCGGTTTTGGCCGAGGCGCGCACGGCCTCGCTGGCATCGATGCCCACGATATCCTCGATCTCTTCAGCGACCCGGTCCGGGTCGGCTGCAGGCAGGTCGATCTTGTTCAGTACCGGGATCACCTCGACGCCAAGGTCAATCGCGGTATAACAGTTCGCTACCGTCTGGGCTTCGACCCCCTGTGAGGCATCCACCACCAGCAGCGCGCCTTCGCACGCCGACAATGAGCGCGAGACTTCGTAGGAAAAATCGACGTGACCGGGTGTATCGATCAGGTTCAGCCGGTAAATCTGGCCATCCTGTGCCTTGTAGGTCAACGCTGCAGTTTGTGCCTTGATGGTGATGCCGCGCTCTTTTTCGATATCCATGGAATCAAGCACTTGTGCTTCCATTTCGCGCTCGGACAAGCCGCCGCAGAACTGAATCAGACGATCAGCGAGCGTGGACTTGCCATGGTCAATGTGGGCGATGATGGAAAAATTGCGGATCAGATTCTGGGACACAGCAGAACGGGCACGTTTCCGTGCCCGGCAAGGGATGCGATAACTATGTGGATTTTAACGGATTTTAGGCGTGGGCGCGCAGCCAAAGCCTAAACGCAGGCAGATTCAGTTGGTGTCGGCAAATCTCGGCGTCGCCATCGAATAACAAGGGCACTTCCCAGCCATATAGCGCCTTGAGTGCAGGCTGGGTATCCACATCAACAGACGCCAACTGATGATCGGTGCCCACGATCAGTTCACGGACCACTTCCGCCATCTCATCGCATAACGAGCAGCCCGCCCGCGTGAAGAGCGTGAGCGTTTTACCCACCCGATATTTTCAGTGGCACGTACATGGAGCCATCGCCTCTCCGTACCAGGATCGCCACACTTTTTCCGGCCGGGACAGCAGCAATGGCCTTGTGGTAAGCACCCACCGTCGCGATCTTGATATTGTTGACCGCCAGGATGATGTCACCCGTACGAATACCTGCGCGTGCCGCGTCACTTGTGACCTCCTCAACCAGCACACCATGATCAATATCAAGTGCCCGCCGGTGTTCAGCGCTGAGCTCCGACAATGCCAGTCCGCCGCGCGAAAAGGTCTTGCTGTCTTTGCCGGCCACCGGAATATCTGTCGGCAATTCGCCCAGCACCACTTCCAAGCGCTGGGTCTTGCCCTTGCGCCAAACCTCTACCGGAATTTTGGCGCCCGGCTTGGCTATGCCTACCATGCGCGGCAGGTCGCCCGCGTTTTCCACGGCTTTGCCATTGAACGTCAGGATGACATCGGATGCCTGGAAGCCGGCCTTCAGCGCCGGGCTGTCTTCCTGGACCTGCGAGACCAGCGCCCCACGCGGACGATCCAGACCAAAAGACTCAGCAAGATCGGCTGTGACTTCCTGGATCGCCACACCAAGCCAGCCGCGCGAAACCTTGCCGCCAGCTTTCAGCTGATCGACCACTTCCATCGCCACATCAATCGGAATCGCGAATGAAACGCCCTGATACCCCCCGCTGCGGCTGTATATCTGCGAGTTGATACCCACAACCTCGCCCCGCATATTGAACAGTGGCCCGCCGGAATTACCCGGATTGATCGCCACATCGGTCTGGATATACGGCACATAGCTTTCCGACGGCAACGAGCGCCCTTTGGCAGACACAATTCCCGCTGTAACCGAGTTCTCGAAACCGAATGGCGAGCCTATGGCTGCCACCGCCTCACCAACGCGCAACTTGGTGGGATCGCCCAGTTTGACCGCAGGAAGATTGCTCGCGATGATTTTAATCACGGCGACATCGGTTCGATTGTCTGCACCCACCACCTTGGCGGTGAACTTGCGCTTGTCGATCAGCTTGACCAGCACTTCATCTGCATCTTTAACCACATGCGCGTTGGTCAGGATATACCCGTCACTGCTGACGATAAAACCTGACCCCGCGCTACGCGACGGAATTTCCTGCATCGGTCCACCGTGTCCGCCCGGTCCCCCCGGCATGCCTGGGAAAAAACGGCGGAAGAACTCCTGCAAATCTTCTTCATCGGGAAGAGCAAAAGGCAAGCCCTCTGCGCTGCGTTTCAACATTTTGGTGGTGCTGATATTGACTACAGCCGGGCCCTGCTTTTCAACCAGATCCGCCACATCCATCACGTCCCTGGCCAGTGCGGGCGCTGTCAATGCAAATACCAGTGCGGTCGTTGCAAGAGCGGTTCTCATCATGGCTTTCCTTTCTTCATGATCCGGACATCTTCACGTCTAAGCACCACCGGGCGTGGTGCTCGCCCCCCTCGCGCGATCAACCAGCCCAGGCCGCCACCCAACAACAAACCCATCAAAGCTGAGCCGTCGCCAGGTTGCAAGGCTTGCGCCAGCAACGCACCTGCCAGCATCAATCCCAAAGGCAGCCCATAAGCACGCAGCGCGCTTTTAAGTACGCTGCCATCGGCAATACCTACCACCACACGATCCCCTGGCGACAGCGATAAATCACAGTCGACCTGGAACTGCCTGGGCTTGCGCTGAAACAATTCAGCGATGCGGCGCGTAGAACATCCCCGGCCGCCACAGGTGCCGCAGCCGGAAGGCTCGACAGCCTGCACCCAGACGCCATCTGATGCGGTTTTGGTGACCTCGGCGGTTTGTTCCAACATAAACGTCTTACTGCTTTTTCGCCGAGTTACCGGTTTCAATCAGCGCCAGGTTGGGCACTTCGCCCAGCGTAGTCACGGTGTATCCATCGGCTTCACGGGCGTAGATTCCAATAGCGCCCTCTGCCGACAAGCCATGCAGCCTTTCCACTTGAGGATCAGCCGGCTCAAAAAACATCGACAAGACGCTCAGTCCGTCTGAGTACACCAGATGCGTCACTGGCGACTTTTTACCCGGTAACGAACGCACGGCGGCCTGAACCCGCTCATAACCGGGGGGAGGCTTTATGCTCCAGGCAACGTCAACCGGCATATCGACACCTGCGTTTATCAAGCGTTTCCCCGTCAAGTCATTGCGAAACAGTGTGGTGTCCGGCGCTTTGCCTATCTGGATTTCAGAAAACACAAACATCGACACCACACCGCCATTGTTATTGACGACACGTGATTTAAGGGGCAGTCCAGTACGCTTGTCCAGCCACAAGGTTGTGGCATAGCGATAACCATCACGCGGCTCGAGCGTCACGATCTGGCAACTACGTCCGGCCACACGCTCGGACCCACCCAGCCTGGCATCATAAAAGTTGAGTAACATCTCCGGTTGACTTGGTAATAGCGCGGGGAAAAAACGACGCGACGTATTGCGCTCCAGACGCACTTGCTTGCCGTCCGGCAGATAGCAGTACACATCGCTGTTGACTCGCAGGAACTGGCGCGGGGTGCCGTCCATGACCTCGACTTTTTCCTGCTCGCCTGACTTGTCGACACGGTGCAATACCCGCTGCACCTCGATGTGCTCGCCGTGGTGGTATACATAGACACCGCTGAAATTCAGTTGCTTAGCTGCAACGGCAGCCCGATTCAGCCATTCAAGCGCGGCATCAGCCTGCGCTGCACCGGGCAAGGTCACCAAGCCTACAAACGCAATCGCCAACCATTCCCGCTGCCAAACCGTCACCGTCCGCATTAACGAGGCTCCACCACCACCTCGACCGCACGCTGGTAAGGCGACGCGACAGCCATGGGTGAAAACTCCTGGTGGGCCACAAAATACGGTGCCAGACGGGACTCCGCAGAGCCCTGCCCGGTTTCAAACGCGACCTGCTGTGCACCCGGCATTGCAGACAAGGGGGAAATGCCCGGCGCATCTGATGTCAGACCGGTCACCGCAACCACCCCCCACACGGCAAGCGAAGCGAACGAGGCCGCAGCCACGCGCTGTGGCCACACACTGCGTCGCGGCGCCAGCACAGTGGGTTCGGTTTCCAATTGTGCCGAGAAGCGTGCCATGAAGTCAGCCGGTGTGGCGTCCGCTCCGCGCATCACATCACCAATCAGATGATACTCAGACCAGTTTTTCCGTAACGCCTCATCGTGTTTCAGCCCTGCAATGCAGGCCGCGATGTCGGCGCGTTTTGCTTCGCCATCGAGAACGGCAGACAGCATGAGTTGCCCGGCGGCGTCCTGTTCGGTATGAGGGGAGGGTTCTGATTTGAGAAGTGCTGACATGGTTACCACCTTTTATCCTGACTCGTGCCCAGCATCGGGCGTATTTTTTCCGCAATGGCCTCGCGGGCGCGAAAAATCCGCGACCGCACGGTTCCGATCGGACACTCCATCATTTGCGCGATTTCCTCGTAGCTCATGCCATCGATTTCACGCAAGGTAATAGCGGTCCGTAATTCCTCGGGCAGGGCGTCAACTGCCTCATTCACTGCTTGGGCGATCTGCTTGGTCTGAAGTTCCGCGTCCGGGGTGGCAATATCTCGCAACATGTCCCCATCTTCGTAATTTTCCGCGTCTTCCGACAGCACATCACTTGACACGGGCTGGCGCTTGCGCGCAACCAGATAGTTTTTGGCGGTATTGACGGCAATGCGATATAGCCAGGTATAAAACGCGCTTTCACCCCGAAACCCAGGCAATGCGCGATAGGCCTTGATAAAAGCCTCCTGCGAGATATCTTCCACTTCCGCCGCATCGCGCACCATGCGCGACAATAACCGCCCGAGCTTGCGTTGGTATTTGATCACCAACAACTCGAACGCACGCTTGTCACCCTGCTGGGCGCGTTCTACAAGCACCTGATCCAATTCGCGGTCTGACATATCTCCCTGCTGCTTTTTGATTATTTTCGAAGTATACGTGACCGCATCTTCTGACGTGTGTGAACACCTCAGTACAAATTAGTTCACATCCAACACGCTTATTCTGGCATGACCCAAGCCTGCTATCATCGCCCCACTATTATGCATAGACACGACGTACTCATTCTCGGCAGCGGCCTTGCCGCACTCACCACCGCGCTCAAGCTCGCCCATCGGTGCCGTATCGCCATTGTCACCAAGCGCCAGATGACGGACGGCGCCAGCGACTGGGCACAGGGCGGGATCGCAGCCGCGGTGGACAGCGGCGACTCGATCGAGGCCCACGTCCACGACACCCTGATCGCCGGCGGCGGCTTGTGTGACGAGGCTGTTACCCGGATGGTCGCCAGCCGGGCAAGAGAAATGATTACCTGGCTGACGCAGAGCGGCGTCACCTTCACCCCCGACCCGCAAGCTCCGGGCGGACTGCATCTTGCACGCGAAGGCGGGCATTCCAGACGCCGCGTGGTGCACGCTGCCGATGCCACCGGGCATGCCGTGCAAACTACCCTGCTCGACCGCGTGCGCGCGCACCCCAACATCGACACCTTCGAGCAGCACGTCGCCATCGACCTCATCAGCGGCAAGCACGCCGGCGGCCAGGAACGGCAAATCCATGGCGCCTATGCGCTGAACAAGGAAACCGGCGAAGTCGAAACGTTTTCCGCCGGCCACACCGTGCTGGCGACCGGCGGCGCCGGCAAGGTTTATCTCTACACCACCAATCCCGACACTGCGACCGGTGACGGCATCGCGATGGCATGGCGTGCGGGCTGCCGCGTCGCCAACCTGGAATTCGTGCAGTTTCACCCCACCTGCCTGTTTCACCCGCACGCCAAATCCTTTCTCATCACCGAGGCAGTGCGCGGCGAAGGCGGGCATTTGCTGCTGCCCGACGGCAGCCGCTTCATGCAATATCACGATGAACGTGCCGAACTCGCGCCGCGCGATGTGGTGGCGCGCGCGATCGACTTTGAAATGAAGAAGCGCGGCATCGACTGCGTCTACCTCGATATCAGCCACAAGCCGCCCGAATTCGTGCGCGAGCATTTCCCCACGATTTATCGTCGCTGCCTCGAACTCGGTATCGACATCACATCCCAACCCATTCCGGTGGTGCCAGCCGCGCACTACACCTGTGGGGGCGTCGTCACCGATATGGATGCACGCACCGATCTGTGCAATCTGCATGCGGTGGGCGAAGTCACGTTTACCGGCCTGCATGGCGCCAACCGGCTGGCGTCGAATTCACTGCTGGAGTGTCTGGTGTTCGGCCATGCCGCTGCCGCCGATATTCTGACCACCCCGCCCGCGCCTACGCTCGACCTGCCGCCATGGGATGCGTCGCGCGTAACCGACCCGGACGAAGAGGTGGTGATCTCGCATAACTGGGATGAACTGCGCCGCTTTATGTGGGACTACGTCGGCATTGTGCGCACCAACAAGCGGCTGGCACGTGCCACTCACCGCATCCGCCTGCTGCGGGATGAAATCGACGAGTTCTATCGCAATTTCCGCGTCAGCAACGACCTGATCGAGCTGCGCAACCTGGTGCAAAGCGCCGACCTCATCATCCGCTCGGCTCAATTGCGACAGGAAAGCCGCGGCTTGCACTACAGCCGCGATTACACCGAGACCCTGCCGATTGCCGGCAACACCGTACTCAACCCGTGTCCCGGGACGCTGTGTCCGAGCGTGTGTGGCGTGCCCAGCGTAGCGATACCCTGAGGCGCCGCAGATCCTCGCTACCCGCACTATCGGGCAACAGCACCTGGGTGCGTATGCGCCGTGTTTCAAAGCGATACCGAAGAACGATGAGTGCTGGCGACACCAGACTGTCGCCCAGCACCTCAAGCTCACGCCATTCTCCCTGTTCATTCCGGCATTGCAGCATGCCGTCTGCAGTCATCCGCAAGACTTCCATGAAGCGTGCGCGCCGCCAGCCCCACACGCTCAAACCAATCACAGACAGCCCCACAAGCATCTGAAAAACAACGGGAATAGCCGCGAGATAAATTGCGGCCATTGCAAGCGTCGCCATGCCCAGCAGCAACAGCCCCAACAGGCGTGAGGGTTTGGGAACAATTTCACGCATCAGCGTGTACACTTTTGGGCTTCATCGTATCTCCCTTTGACTGGACCACATCGTGATCGAATCCTGGAAAACCTTTCTGCAATCTCAAGGCGCGTTATTCGAGAATGGCGTTGTGCTGAACTATGGCGACGCCGCTCTGGAGCGCTCTGCCGCAGCAAGTGGAGCCATTGTCGCGGATTTGTCGCAACTTGGCGTCATTGCGTTTCGCGGCGAGGAAACCGCGACCTTCCTGCAAGGCCAGCTGACCAATGACGTGCGCACGCTGCATGCCGATGCCGCACAGTGGAATGCTTACTGCAATCCCAAGGGGCGTCTGCTCGGCAATTTCCTGATGTGGCGGCAGGGTGAGGATTACTGCCTGCAACTGTCGGGGGACATTCTTGCCAGCGTGCAAAAGCGGCTTTCCATGTTCATCATGCGCGCCAAGGTACAGGCACGAGACGCCAGCGACGAAACCGTACGCCTGGTGGTAGCCGGCAAACAGGCGGTGGCTGCCGTCACAGCGGCTATGGGCGGCGTGCCCGAAGCCGCGATGCGATCAATTCCGGCTGAAGCCGGCCAGGTGATCCGCGTGGGGGACGACAAGTTTGTGCTGTCGATCGCCCCCGCGCGCGCTGAAGCCGTGTGGCAAGTGCTGCGTGAATCAGCCACTCCGGTCGGCGCGCCGGTGTGGGATTGGCTGCGGCTCAATGCAGGCATTCCGATGATCGTTGCAGCGACGCAGGAGCTGTTCGTCCCGCAAATGGTCAACCTCGAAGTCATCGGCGGGGTGAACTTCCAGAAGGGCTGCTACCCCGGTCAGGAAATCGTTGCCCGCAGTCAGTATCTGGGCAAACTCAAGCGCCGCATGTTCCTGGCGCATGTGGATGTCGAAGCTGCACCGGGCGACAGCCTTTACAGCGCCGACTTCGAGGGGCAGGTCACCGGCACAGTGGTCAATGCAGCCCCGGCGCCAACAGGCGGCTTCGATCTGTTGGCCGTTATTCAGGTCGAAAGCGCGAACACGCAAAGCCTGCATCTGAAAGCCATCGGTGGGGCTGCGCTAAGCTTGAAACCGCTGCCCTACGCCATGCCCGAATAAGTGAGGCAAGTATACGTTTATTACCGCATTGATCCGGCCCAGGCCGAACTGGCTGCATCCCGGATCGATACGTTGCTGGCTGCAATGGCGGCGCATTGCAGCCAGCCGCCTCGGCGACTCGCGCGTTGCGAAGACCCGGAAACATGGATGGAGGTTTACGCAGGAATTTCCGATACGGCGGCTTTTTCTGCCGCGTTAAATACCGCCGCCGAAGACCTTCGCTGCTGCGATTTCACGCGGGAAGAGCGTCACCTGGAGTGTTTTGTTACTCCCGGTTTCGAACAAAAAGAGCGTGTCTAGGGCCTGTTCGCACCATTCCCGTTCGCCCCCTTTTCACCTGCCGGATTGACCTGCGGTCCTGTATCGCCACCCAAGCGAGCCAGCTCAGGATGCACCGCGCTAATCCACATCGACGACAGGCACCCGCGCGGCCAGCGCGCACAGCAGTTCGTAGCCGTTGGTACCGGCGGCGGCGGCCACGGCGTCGACCGGCAATCCCTCACCCCACAGCACAACCGGCGCCCCCACGCCGGCATCGGCGCATCCGCTCAAGTCCACGCATAGCATGTCCATCGATACCCGCCCCAGGGTCCGGCTCATCCGGCCATTCACGAGGACCGGCGTGCCCGTCAACGCATGGCGCGGGTAGCCGTCGGCATAGCCGCAGGCAACCACGCCCACGCGCATCTCGCGCTCGGCACGAAACAGCAGGCCATAACCGACCCCCTCGCCAGGCTGCAGTGTCTGCACGCCGATGATTTCGGACTGCAAGGTCATCGCCGGTCGCAACCCCAATTCAACGGCCGATTGATCGGCGTATGGCGACGCGCCATACAACATGATGCCCGGACGTGTCCACATGCCCCGGGTTTCCGGATAGCGAAGCAATGCCGCCGAGTTGGCGCTGCTCCACGGCAAGCCATGGCCTGCGAGCGCATTCAAGAACGGTTGTAACTGCCAACTCACCCCTGTGGCTTCATCTGCCTGGGCAAAGTGCGTCATCAAAGTTATGCCCGCCACCCCGGGCAGGCTGCGCACTCTTGCGACGATGGCCTCATGGTCGATGAGCGGAAAGCCCAGACGATGCATGCCGCTGTCGAATTTGAGGAACACCTGAATCGGACGGCCAGGGGGCTGTTGCTGCAGCCAGTCAAGCTGCGCGGCATGGTGCAGCACCGGACTTAAATCGAGTTCGGCACAGGTAGCAATTTCGTCTGGGCCAAAGATGCCCTCAAGCAGCATGATGGGCTGCTCTACCCCCATCAACCGCAGATTGGCCGCCTCTTCCAGCGTCAGCACAGCAAAACCATCAGCCGCTGCAAATGCCCGGCGCGCACGTGAAAGTCCATGGCCATAGGCGTTGGCCTTGACCACGGCAAACACCCGGGCTGTGCCCGAATGGCTGCGCGCAACCCGGAAATTGTGCGCCATTGCATCAATGGATATGCGTGCCAGAATGGGACGCATCGGCTTAGTAGGACCCTGGCTGGGCCAGCGATTCAAATCGTGTGTATTCACCGATGAAAGCCAGTCGCACCGTGCCAATTGGGCCATTACGCTGCTTGCTGATGATGATTTCCGCCGTACCCTTGTCCTGCGTATCGGGGTTGTAGACCTCGTCGCGGTAAATGAACAGGATGACGTCGGCGTCCTGCTCGATGGCGCCCGATTCGCGCAGGTCGGACATCACGGGGCGCTTGTTGGGACGCTGCTCCAATCCGCGGTTCAACTGCGACAGCGCAACCACCGGCACATGCAGCTCTTTTGCCAGGCCTTTCAAGGCACGCGAGATTTCTGAAATTTCAGTTGCGCGGTTTTCACCCGAACCGTTGCCCGACATCAGTTGCAAGTAGTCGATGACAATGAGGCCGAGCTTGCCGCACTGGCGCATCAGCCGGCGCGCCCGTGCGCGCAGCTCCAGCACGTTGAGCCCGGGGGATTCGTCGATGAATACCGGCGCCTCGTTGAGCTTGCCAAGCGCGTATGTCAGCCGCTGCCAGTCGTCCTCGCCCAGTTTGCCGGTGCGCAGCCGGTGCTGGTCGAGCTTGCCGACCGAACCGATCATCCGCATCACCAGTTGGGTACCGCCCATTTCCATCGAGAACACCGCCACCGGCAGTCCGGTGTCGAGCGCGACGTTTTCTGCGATGTTGAGCGAAAATGCAGTTTTACCCATCGACGGTCGTCCCGCCACGATGATCAGATCGCCCGGCTGGAAGCCCGAGGTTTTCTGGTCGAGATCGTGAAATCCGGTGGGCACGCCAGTGATGCCGGAATCGTTGTCGCGGTGATACAACTCGTCGATGCGCTCGACCACTTCTTTCAGCAGCGGCTTGATTTCGGTAAAGCCCACCTGTCCCCGACTGCCGGATTCGGCAATCTCGAACACCTTGGCTTCGGCCTCGTCGAGCAGTTGCGAGGCGCTGCGCCCAGCCGGTGCGTAAGCAGTGTCGGCAATCCCGGTCGCCACTTCGGCCAGCCGGCGCATCACCGAACGCTCGCGCACGATTTCGGCATAGCGGCGGATGTTGGCGGCCGACGGCGTATTGCTCGCCAGCGCCACGATATAAGCCAGCCCGCCCACGCCTTCGAGCTGGCCCATGGATTGCAGCGCTTCGGTCACCGTGACCGCATCGGCCGGGCGGTTTTCTGCAATCTGCCGGATGATCGCGCGCAAAATCTGGCGATGATCCAGGCGATAAAAATCGCTTTCCGAAACCACATCGCCAATACGATCCCATGCGCTGTTATCCAGCAACAGGCCGCCCAGCACCGCCTGCTCGGCTTCCAGCGAATGCGGCGGCAGGCGCATTTGCGCCAGCTGGGAATCGGAATGTGTCGTCAATGAGTGGATAGCGGCCATGGCAGGATTCTAGTCTCCAGCCCCACCCCCACCAAGGGATAAGGCTGTGGATAAAGCGTGAACAGCCGGGTATATCCGACCGCTGGAAATAAAAAAGGGAGCCCAAGGCTCCCTTTTCTGGATTGCAGCAAAACTTACTGCTCGCCGACCACCACAACAGTGATGTTAGCCACCACATCATGGTGCAATCCCAAAACCACGGGGAATTCACCGATAGCCTTGAGCGGGCCTTCCGGCATGCGAACTTCGTTTTTGACCACTTCATGTCCTTGCTTGACCAACGCATCGGCAATATCCGAAGTGGAGATCGAGCCGAACAGACGGCCATCCACACCGGCTTTCTGGCTCACGGTCACGCTGCAACCTTCCAGCTTGGCAGCACGCGCCTGCGCTTCGGCCAGCTTTTCAGCCGCCACACGCTCCAACTCGGCCTTCTGCACGGCGAACGCATCCATATTGGCTTGCGTGGCACGACGCGCACGGCGGGTTGGGATCAGAAAGTTGCGAGCGTAGCCGTCTTTCACTTTAACCACGTCACCCAGCTTGCCCAGGTTGACGACTGTATCCATCAGTATGATTTGCATGGTCGTCTCCTTAATGCAGGTCGGTGTAAGGCATCAGCGCAAGGAAGCGCGCACGCTTGATCGCAGTGCCCAGTTGACGCTGGTAACGCGCCTTGGTGCCGGTGATGCGCGCCGGGATGATGCGGCCATTTTCTGCGATGAATTCCTTCAGCACATCGATGTCCTTGTAATCGACTTCAACCACCTTGTCGACGGTGAAGCGGCAGAATTTGCGACGCTTGAAGAGACCCCGGTTGCCACTGTCGCGGCCGCCTTTTTTGGCGAACTTGCCGCCTGATTTACCACCCATGGGACGTGCCATGATTATTCCTTTTCGATTCGATTCAATATCAAGATCAGTTGTCGGCTTTTAACACTGCGTCGGTTCAACGCGCCTTCCAGTTTGACCTGCGTTCCGGTGGCCAGTTGTGCCAGTTGCTGGGCAAGCGATCCGCTCGCCTGTATCGTCAACTCACATTCAACTTGCCGGGCTTGCGTGGCCACTGTCTGACTGCTGCGGTGTTGAATAACCGCTTCAGCAATGGGCACGCCCGCCGGGCTGTAACGTACAGGATCAACCTGAATAAGGGCTCCGCTGATAACCAGCCGATTCACTCACTCAGGCTGCAGCGGGTTCAGCCGCGGGTTCTGTTTTGGCGGCCTCTTCTTTTGCAGCTTCAGGCTTGGCCGATTCCAGAATGTCGCGCGACTTCTCTTCCTTCATCATCGGCGAGGCTGTAGTCACAGCATCATCACGCTTGATGGTCAGATGACGCAGCACGGCATCATTGAACTTGAAGCCATGCTCGAGTTCGTCCAGGGTTTCCTGGTCGCACTCGATATTCATCAGGACGTAATGTGCCTTGTGAATTTTCTGGATCGGGTAAGCCATCTGACGACGACCCCAATCTTCCAGACGGTGAACGCTGCCGCCGCGCGTGGCGAGGTTAGCGCGATAACGCTCGATCATGGCGGGTACCTGCTCGCTCTGATCGGGGTGGACGATAAATACGATTTCATAATGCCGCATCTTGTTCCTTTCGGTTAAGCCCCCCGCTGCGGTGCGGCGCGGTGGAGCAAGGCTAAAATGACCAAGGTCGAAATGGACAGAGCCAAAGCAGCCGAGGTCAAAAAAACGATCCCCAGCAAACTGGGGATCGAGAATCATACGCTTTTTGCCTGACAAATCAAGCAGTCAGGCACCGGCCAGCCGCTCAATCACATCACGCAGTCGACATAGTAAAGGGTCTTGCCATCGACCACTTCGTCGACAAAGCCATGCACATCGGTCTCGAAGCCGGGAAACTTCTCGTTGAAATCGCGGGTGAACTGCAAATAGCGCACGATGGTGGCGTTGAACCGCTCACCCGGAATCAGCAGGGGAATGCCCGGCGGATAAGGTGTCACCAGCATCGCGGTGATGCGGCCTTCCAGCTCGTCGAGCGCAACCCGCTCAATTTCACGATGTGCCATTTTGGCGAAGGCATCCGCCGGCTTCATCGCCGGGGCCATCTCCGACAAATACATTTCAGTCGTCAGGCGTGCCACATCATTGGCCTTGTAGACCGTATGAATCTGATCACACAGATCCTTGAGGCCGGTTTTCTCGTAGCGGGGATGCTTCAGGATGAACTCGGGCAGCACACGCCATAACGGCTGGTTTTCGTCGTAATCGGCCTTGAACTGCTGCAACGCGGTCACCAGCGTATTCCAGCGACCTTTGGTAATGCCGATGGTGAACATGATGAAGAAGGAATACAGGCCGGTTTTTTCCACGATCACGCCGTGCTCGGCCAGGTATTTGGTGACAATCGCCGCCGGAATACCCCAATCGGCAAAGGCGCCCTCCATGTCCAGCCCCGGCGTAATCACGGTGGCCTTGATCGGGTCGAGCATGTTAAAGCCAGGCGCAATATGGCCGAACTCATGCCACCGCTCGTCGTTACCGAGCATCCAGTCCTCGCGGTCACCCACACCTTCATCCGCCAGTTTCTGCGGACCCCACACCTTGAACCACCAGGAATCGCCAAACTCCTCGTCAACCTTGCGGATGGCGCGGCGAAAATCCAGTGCCTCGCGGATTGACTCCTCGACCAGTGCGGGGCCGCCAGGCGGCTCCATCATCGCTGCGGCCACATCACACGAGGCGATGATGGCGTACTGCGGCGAAGTCGAGGTATGCATTAAATAGGCTTCATTGAAACGGTGGAAATCAAGTTTCCGCGTTTCGGAGTCCTGCACCAGGATTTGTGAGGCCTGACTCAAACCCGCCAGCAGCTTGTGCGTCGACTGAGTTGCAAACACCAGCGCATCCTTGGCTCGCGGGCGGTTCTTGCCGATGGCGTGCATGCCCCGATAGAAATCGTGGAAAGTCGCGTGCGGCAGCCAGGCTTCATCGAAATGCAAGGTATCGATGTAGTCGCCCAGCAATTCCTTGATCATGTCGACGTTGTAGAGGATGCCGTCGTAAGTTGACTGGGTAATCGTGAGAATGCGCGGCTTGCGTTTTACATCCTTGGCAAACGGATGCGCGGCGATTTTCTTCTGGATGTTTTCCGGCCGGAACTCGTCCAGCGGGATCGGCCCGATGATGCCGTAATGATTGCGCGTTGGCGTCAGGAATATCGGAATCGCGCCGCACATCATGATGGCGTGCAGGATGGACTTGTGGCAGTTGCGGTCGACAACAACGATATCGCCTGGCGCAACGGTGGCGTGCCACACCATCTTGTTGGATGACGACGTGCCATTGGTGACGAAGAACAGGTGATCGCAATTGAAGATCCGTGCCGCGTTGCGCTCCGACGCGCCCACCGGGCCGGTGTGATCGAGCAACTGACCGAGTTCGTCGACCGCGTTGCAGACGTCTGCACGCAACAGGTTTTCGCCAAAGAACTGGTGGAACATCTGACCGATTGGCGACTTCAGGAACGCCACGCCGCCCGAGTGACCCGGACAATGCCAGGAATACGATCCATCCGCCGCGTAGTGGGTCAGTGCTTTGAAAAAAGGCGGTACCAGGGATTCAAGATAGGTCCGCGCTTCGCGCAGGATATAGCGCGCCAGGAACTCGGGCGTGTCTTCCAGCATATGGATGAAGCCGCTGAGCTCGCGCAGGATATCATTCGGAATATGCCGTGCAGTACGCGTTTCGCCATGCAGAAAAATCGGGATTTCCGCGTTGCGGAAGCGCACTTCTTCAACAAAGCTGCGCAGTTTTTGCAAAGCGATGTTGTTTTCCTCGTCCGACCCCGCCATTTCCTCGTCGTCGATAGACAGCACGAACGCCGATGCGCGCGCCTGCTGCTGGGCAAACGAAGTCAGGTCGCCGTAGTTGGTGACGCCGAGTACTTCGATGCCTTCTTTCTCGATCGCTTCGGCCAGGGTACGGATACCCAGCCCGGAGGCGTTCTCGGAACGGAAGTCTTCATCAATGATGACAACGGGAAAACGAAAGCGCATGGCCTGCTCCAGAGGGAAGCCGTAGGAATGGGCGGATTAAGAAAAGCGGATTATACGAATCCCCCGTGACGCGGGGATTAAATCTTCGGCAGGGTCACGCCAACCTGGCCCTGATATTTTCCACCGCGATCCCGGTACGAAGTCTCGCACACCTCGTCGGATTCGAGGAACAGCATTTGCGCCACGCCTTCGTTGGCGTAAATACGTGCTGGCAAAGGCGTGGTGTTGGAAAACTCCAGCGTCACGTGGCCTTCCCACTCGGGTTCCAGCGGCGTCACATTAACGATGATGCCGCAGCGCGCGTAGGTACTTTTTCCGAGACAAATGGTCAGCACGCTGCGCGGAATGCGGAAGTATTCCACCGTACGCGCAAGTGCAAACGAGTTGGGTGGAATGATGCAGGAATCGCCCACCACCTCGACAAACGAACTCGGGTCGAACGCCTTGGGGTCGACGATGGTGCTGTTGAGATTGGTGAACAACTTGAATTCTGCCGCGCAGCGCACGTCGTAGCCGTAGCTCGACGTGCCATAAGACACGATGGGCCGGCCATCAATCTGTTTAACCTGGCCTGGTTCGAATGGTTCGATCATGCCATGCTCAGCCGCCATCTGGCGGATCCATCGGTCGGACTTGATGCTCATCAGGTATTGGAAATAACGATGTTGGGAAATTTGTTGGAGTGATCCTCTGACGTTTCGCCAATCTTGACGGCAACGCGGCGTGCGATCATTTTGTAGATATCGGTGACACGGCCATCCGGGTCGGACACGACTGACGGCGTGCCGGCATCAGTGTCGGCACGAATCGCGCCGTCCAGCGGCAACGCGCCGAGGAATTCCACATTGTAGTCCTTGCACATGCGCTCGCCGCCGCCTTCGCCGAAGATGCGCTCTTCGTGTCCGCAGGCCGAGCAGATGTGCAGGCTCATGTTTTCGACCACGCCAATGATGGGTATGCCGACTTTTTCAAACATCTTCAGGCCCTTGCGCGCGTCGATCAGCGCGATGTCCTGCGGCGTGGTGACAATCACTGCGCCGGTCACCGGCACGCGCTGCGCCAGCGTCAGCTGGATGTCGCCGGTACCCGGTGGCAAGTCAACCACCAGATAATCGAGCTCGCTCCAGTTGGTGTTGTTCAGCAGCTGCTCCAGCGCCTGCGTCACCATCGGGCCACGCCACACCATGGGGGTTTCGACGTCGATCAAAAAGCCGATCGACATTGCCTGAATGCCATGACCGATCAGCGGATCAAGGTTCTTGCCATCGGTGGACTCGGGCTTTTCCGTAATGCCCAGCATCATCGGCTGCGACGGGCCATAGATATCGGCGTCGAGCATGCCGACGCGCGCACCTTCTGCGGCCAGCGCCAGCGCCAGATTGACGGCAGTGGTGGATTTGCCCACGCCGCCTTTGCCCGAGGCAATGGCGATGATGTTCTTGACGTTGGGGATCAGTTTGACGCCGCGTTGCACGCTGTGCGAAACGATCTTGAAGCTCACGTTTGCGGTCGCAGCACTTACGCCATCAATGCTTTTGATTTTATCTTCTACCTGCTGCTTGATCGTGGCCAGCTGGCTCTGCGCCGGGTAGCTCAGCAGGATGTCTACCGATACGGCCTCACCCTCGATCTTGATGTTGCGGGCGGATTTAGTCGACACGTAATCTTTGTGCGTGTTGGGGTCAACCAACTCTTTCAGTGCAGTTTGCACCTGAAGTTCAGAAACGGCCATTTTTGCTCCAACGGGTAGATTAAGTAATCGCGTATCTTAACGAATTCCGTCGCTAAGGGCGAACGAAAACATAGAAAACATACGGGTTTCCCTGCCGTTTACAAGGGCATAGGGCATTCGTTAGTGGCAAGGCGGGTCGCCCATTTGGGGCCAGCACCTACCCATTGATCAATGGGCGCCGCGACCGATGTCGGACGCGACTTCGGCGAAACGGCCCTGGATTTCTCGCTTACGGCTTGGTGTTATAGCAGCACGCTTGCAGGCGGTCTGGCAGATTGCAGGCGCGCAAGAAAATTCACCGCCGAAGTCGCTGCCATGGACCCATAGCCCACCATCAGCGGACTGATCGGCGCTAATGCGGATCAACGTAATGCGCCACCAATACGGCTTCGGGAACACGTAGCCGGATGGCTGCTACCAGTTCGCTGATCGCGCCCGGACGGGGTCGCAACGACACCCACAGCAGGTTGAGCTTCAGATTCAGATCTGCAAACACCACATCCTGATGCAATTCCAGCACAGACTGGATATCACGTGACGCCTGCTCAATTTCAGCAGGTGCGCGATTGCGCAAACGGGGAATCAGCATCATGAAATCGGTCAGCCGCTGTCCGGCGCTGTCACGCGTAGGCGCAAGCTGCCACAAAGGGATGCCCGGAGCGGCCGCAACGGGAGTCAGCGTGGTCGAATCATGGATCCGTATCTTCATCACGCCTCCACCTTGTGTGGTTTCAGGATTGCGGGATCAGGACTTGAGTTGCAGGTCCAGCGCGGCAACGTGTTGCTCACAGCCATGACGCATGCCCTGCCGCAGATAACGTACGTCCTTGTGCAGATAGCGCTCCAGCTCTTCGAGCGCCAGTCGATAGACATCACGCTTGAAGTCGACCACCGTTTCCATCGATACCCAGTACTCATTCCAGCGCCAGGCGTCAAACTCGGGATGACTACTGGCCCGCAACGACACATCGCAATCCCGACCAGTCAACCGCAACAAAAACCAGATCTGCTTTTGGCCGCGATAGAGGCCGCGATTGTCTCGTCGCGTCCAGTGGGCGGGCACGTCGTAACGCAACCACTCGCGCGTGCGCCCCAAAATGCGTACGTGATCAGGGAGCAAACCCACTTCTTCTTCCAGTTCCCGGAACATGGCTTGTTCAGGCGTTTCCCCTGCATTCATGCCACCTTGAGGAAACTGCCAGGCGTGCTGATTGACGCGCTTGCCCCAGAAAACCTGGTTTTGCGCATTGCACAATATGATGCCGACGTTCGGGCGGTACCCCTCTCGGTCGATCATGGCCGCCACCATCTGTAAAATTCGATTAGCTGTATTCTTTCACACCCGCCGGAAATTGCAAACCTGCAGCGGTCTGAAATCAGACTTTAGTTATTGTTTTTACAGGAATTTTCCAAAATGCAGAAGAAACCGGAATACCCCTTTAGAGCCATTCCGCCGAAGCGGAATTGTATTTCCGCGGTCTGCGACTAGCCGACACCAGCAGACAGAAGTCATGCAGTTCTGACCCGATAAAAAATTCTGCAGGCGTCCTTCCCGGACGCCGAATGCAGTAATGCATCAATACCGGATTCACTAATCGAGCAGCGGTACGATGCCCTCTGCCCACTGAAGATCTCTCGCGAAACCGCGCAGATCCAGCCCAAAGTGTTTCGACAAGTCAGCCAACTGGGGCTGTACGGCTTCGAGACGCGTTGCGGCGCCCGGTTCCTTGAATGCCATCACAATGACATTGACTTTGTGCTGCACGGCAATCCAACCCACTTCTCCGTCAAATGCCCGCGATAGTCGCGCAAAATACTCGGCGAATTCTGCGTCGCCCCCCCATAAATTGACCACCAGAATTCCGCCGGGCTTGAGCGCACGATAACAAGCTGTATAAAACTTTTGCGTGGCCAGGACCTCCACCTGATTGCCGGCATCGAAACCGTCCAGCAGGATAACGTCGGCACTCTCGGCCTGCTGCTTCACAAACAGCGCGCCATCGGCCTCGACCACGGTCAGGGTCTCGTCGTCAGGCGGCAATTCGAAATGCGTGCGGGCTGCGGCAATCACCCTGGGGTCGATTTCCACTGCCGTGACCTGTGTTTGCGGGAGATGCTTGCGGATGAACTTGGCGAATGAGCCGCCCCCCAGGCCAACCATCAACACGTTTTGCGGCGCTGGATTGAACATCAAAAATCCCATCATCGCGCGCGTGTAGGCAAGCTCCAGATCCCACGGCCGGCTCATCCGCATCAAGCTCTGAATGGCGCAACTGCCCAACCGCAGGGTGCGCAAGCCGCGCTCTTCGGTCACTTCAATACCGTCATCATCTGCCCGGCGTTTCCCAAACTTCATGCGCATGGCTGCCCTGTCTTTAAAATGAGCGCGAAAGATTACACGCCCGCACGCTAAAATACTGCTTTCTCCCTTAATGACTCATCATGCGTGCCAGCCAGTTTTTCATTTCCACCACCAAAGAAGCCCCGTCGGAGGCCGAACTCGTCAGCCACAAGCTGATGCTGCGCGCAGGTTTGATCAAGCGACTGGGATCAGGGCTTTATACCTGGATGCCGCTGGGCTTGCGGGTGCTGCGTCGGGTGGAGACGGTGGTGCGCGAAGAAATGAACCGCGCCGGCGCGATCGAACTGCTGATGCCGGCGGTGCAACCCGCCGAATTATGGGAAGAAACCGGGCGCTGGGCGCAGTTCGGCCCGCAAATGCTGAAAATCAAGGATCGCCACAAGCGCGACTTCTGTTTTGGCCCCACTCACGAAGAAGTCATCACCGACATCGCACGGCGCGAAATCAAGAGCTACCGCCAGTTGCCGCTGAATTTTTACCAAATACAGATGAAGTTCCGCGATGAAATCCGTCCACGCTTTGGCGTCATGCGCGCGCGCGAATTTCTGATGAAGGACGCCTATTCCTTCCACCCCAACAAGCAAAGCCTCGCGGTCACGTACCAGACCATGTACGACGCCTATACCCGGATATTCACCCGGCTGGGGCTGACCTTCCGTGCGGTCGCCGCTGACACGGGTGCCATCGGCGGCTCGGGCTCGCATGAATTCCATGTGCTGGCCGATTCGGGCGAAGACCTTCTCGCCTATTGCCCTGAATCCGATTACGCCGCCAACGTCGAACTGGCTGAGGCTGTCGCGCCCGCCGCGCCGCGCGCCGCACCGGCTCAGGCGATGCAATCCGTCGCCACGCCCGGCGTGAAAACCATCGATGCAGTGGCCGCTTTCCTCAAGATCAACGTCAATCAGACCGTTAAAACCCTGATAGTGGAAGGAACGGATGGCCCGGTTGCCTTGCTGGTACGAGGCGATCACGTGTTGAACGACATCAAGGCCGAGAAAATCGCTGGCGTGAAAATGCCGTTTGCCCTGGCAAACGAAGCCGCAGTCCGTGCCGCAACCGGCTGCGCGCCCGGCTCAGTCGGCCCGGTGGGTTTGAACATCCCGGTGATTGCCGACCGCGCAGTGGCTGCAATGAGCGATTTTGTCTGTGGTGCCAATGTCGACGACCAACACCTTAGCGGTGTCAATTTTGGCCGCGACCTGCCGGAACCGGTTGTGGTCGACCTGCGCAACGTCCAGGCTGGCGACCCCAGCCCCGACGGCAAAGGTACGCTGAAGCTGTGCCGCGGCATTGAGGTGGGGCATGTGTTCCAGCTGGGCAGCAAGTATTCGCTCGCCATGGACGCCGCCTACCTGGACGAGGCAGGTAAGTCGCAGCCCATGGAAATGGGTTGTTACGGTGTCGGCGTCTCACGTATCGTGGCCGCGGCCATCGAGCAGCACCACGACGATAAAGGCATCATCTGGCCCAAGGCCATGGCACCGTTTTTGCTCGTTATTGTGGCAATCGGCTATGGTAAAAGCGAGATGGTTAAAACGGCTGCCGATAACTTGTATGCTGAACTGAAGGCTGCGGGGCATGACGTCCTGCTGGACGACCGCGATGAGCGCCCCGGCGTCATGTTTGCCGATGCCGAATTGATCGGCATTCCCCACCGTATCACTGTGGGTGAGCGCGGGTTGAAGGACGGCATCATCGAATACCAGCCGCGCCTTGCCGAAGCAGGCCAGGCCGTCGAACCGAAAAAAATCGTCCTCAACGAAGCACTGGAATATCTGACAGGGTTACTGAATCACTGAGATGAAAACATTGACGTACATCAGCCTGTTGCTGGCCGCGCTCTTCCTGACCTTTCCTGCATTGGCAGGGGGGCAGCGGGAGGAAGCGATGTCGGCCAATGTGCGTTCGTCCCTGCAACGTGGACTGGCCGACACCGCGGTCACCCGCACCGCGTTCAGGCAAGCCGCAGATGAAACGGCCTGGCTAAACGAAATGTCGCGCCGGCTGGCCAAACGCATGCCGGACGCATCCGAGCGCATGGAGTTTCTGACCACGTTGCACTGGGAAGCCTCGCGCGCAGGCGTCGATCCCCAATTGATGCTGGGACTGATTCAGGTCGAAAGCGGATTTCGCAAATACGCCGTATCGCCAGTTGGCGCACGCGGCTACACACAAGTGATGCCGTTCTGGGTCAAGGCCATCGGCAACCCCGACCACAACCTGTTCCAGCTGCGGACCAATCTGCGCTATGGCGCACTCATCTTGCGCCACTACATCGACATTGAGCGCGGCGACTTGTTCCGCGCGCTGGGACGCTTCAACGGCAGCCTCGGCCGCCCGGAATACCCCAACCTTGTTGTCGGCGCGTGGAAGCGGCATTGGGATTATCAGCCCACCACCAAATCGGCTGACACCGCCTCAGCATCGCGCAGCTGATCGACGCCACATTGCTTGATTCACCCGACTAAATAACCCACTAACTGGGCGGCAATAGTCGACGCCCGAGATTTCAGGTTCCGGCAACATGCGCCCAAGCCGGCATTTGAATCATGCAAGCGTTTATTACTATCAGGAGAATTCCATGACAAAGCAACTCGCCCTATTGCTCACCATCGCGGCCCTGTCAGGACTGACTGGATGCGAAACGCCGCCCTATCATGGCGGCGTTCAGGTCCGCGACCGTGACTTGGACGTACGTGTGGTATTCAGTGACTCGGACCGCAGGGTCATCCGTGAATATTATCGTGAGGACTATCGCCGTCTGCCGCCGGGTCTGGCAAAAAAGGGAAAAGTCCCTCCGGGCCACGCGTTCAAGATGGCGCGCAACCGTAGCGTGCCTGCCGATGTCAGGTGGGGCTACCTGGAACCCGGCATTGAAAGAAGGTTAAGCAGGTTGCCCGATGGATTTATAC
Source organism: Thiobacillus sp. (assembly GCA_031426835.1). Lineage (GTDB taxonomy): Bacteria > Pseudomonadota > Gammaproteobacteria > Burkholderiales > Thiobacillaceae > Thiobacillus. Next base: position 31,755 of record JASJPF010000032.1, on the reverse strand, counting down.
GCGTCATCATCGGTGCCGATGTGGGCATCTTGAATACCCGGACGCGCGTAGTCGTCGACTTGCTGGAAGACATCAACGACTGACGGACGAACCAGGCAGTTCATGCTGCGCCTCCACCCGGCGCCTTGCTTCAAGGACGCCCGGTATTGAGGATTACCAGCGTTTTCGGTTGGCACTCCGCCGACACGACCGTACCCGGTGCGCCGGGTAGCCCACCAATCACCCCATCGAGCGGCGCTTTCAGTTCGGCATCGTTCAGGTTCTTTTGAGCAATCAGCTTACGTGCATTGGCCGCTGACAAGTTCGCCTGCGCACGCGCGTGCCGCAACGTGGCAGCTTCCAGTTCAGACGTCGAAGACACCGTGCGGTTGAACATTTCCTGTGCCCGCTCCAGTTCGCGCGCCGCGTCGGCTTCGTCTGCCTGCGCCCGAGCCTGCTCAGCCTTCGCTTCGTCCAGACGCGCCTGCAGGATGGTTGTTTCCAGCCGCAACAGCACCGCACCCTTGCTGACACGCTGCCCGACTTTAACCAGCACCTGATCCACCACGCCGGACACCCGGGTGGTCAGTTCAATTTTTTCAGCGGCCCACAACGGGGTAACTGCCAGTGCCCCGCATCCAGCCAATGCCAGCGCCAATATGCCCTGCTTCATTTTTTTGCTCCCTCTACGGACGGCATGCTGCCGCCAGACAATGCATCAAGACGCGCCAACGCCAGTGCCAACCGGTATTCCACCTGTTTGCGACGCAACAGCGCCAATTGCGTTTCAGCCATGCTCGCACCCAGGTTGGTTTTCAGTTCCAGCTCATATTCCGCACGCGCGCGCTCCAGCAACCAGTCGCGAAACTCGATTTGCTTGTCTGCGGCGGCGCGGCCGCTGTCACGCAGCCATTGAACTTCCTGTAAGGTTGTAAACAGGTTTTCTGACAAATCGCGTTTGAGCTTTTCCAGTTCGGCCGCCAGTCGTTCCTTTTGCGCCAACTCGCGTGCCACTCGCGCATCCACGCGCGCACCCTGATACAGAGGAATATTGAACACGAGACCGGCGCTCACATCATCCCGCGTAATCGAAGTGCGGCTGAAACCGGCGCCCACCACTTCGGCATCAAGCGTTGGGTTGCTTTCCGCACGGACCGATGCGACCCGTGCGTTCGTTGCTTCGACCTGTGCCTGCAAGGCCAGAATGCGCGGGTTTTTCAACATCGCTGCGGCAAGCAGGGATTCGTGATCGGAGACCGGGCGGGCGTTGTCTTTCAAGGCAGGGTCAACCAGTTCGGAAGACGGCTTGCCGGGCGTGTTCATGGCATGGGCCAGTTTCTGGCGGGTGCTGCTCATGCGTTGCTGACTGGCATAACGCCGCTCACGCACATCCTGATATGTTACCTCGAGCCGCAACAGTTCAGGCTGGCTGATCTGCCCCACTTCAAAGCGTTTTTTGGCGTTATCCCAGGCCACATAGGTCACCGCCATCAACTCGTTGTCTGCACCGTACTGCATGTCGGCCAGCAGCACGTCAAAATAGCGCGCCATGATATCCAGGCGACGCAGACTGTCGACATTGAAGAGTGACGCCTGGCGTGCTGCTATTTCCTGATCGGCCGCGGCCATGGCATGACTGCTGCGGCCAAAGTCGAGTAACGGCTTGCGCGCAACGATACGGGCGATATTGTCCGGCTTCCAGTCGCCGTCCGGGCGGTGTCCCGTGCGCAAGCTGCCATCCAGAAATAGGTTGAAATCCTGGCGGCTTCCGGCCTGATCGCGGTCAGCGCGTGCCACGGCCAGTTCGCTTTCCGCTATCCGGCGATCCGGATGCGCGGCCGACACACTCGCCAGCGCGTCTTCAAGTGTCAATTTCTCGGCCAGAACCGGCGCAGACAATGCCCACGCCATCAGTACCCACCCGATTACGCGCATCATTTGCCTTGCTTGTATTTGGTGAAATGCTGGGTAGCGTATTCACCATCAGCCACGTATTTCCCAAGCAGCAGCAATTCGGCCTTGTCTTTGGTGGGTCCGGTATGGCGGGTGGCCAGCTTGCCGTCCAGATCAAAAAACAGCAGCGTGGGGGTGGCGCGCACACGCAGTGCAAAAGCAAAGTCTTTTTCAGTGGTGGCCTTGCCCTGAAAGTCGGTTATCTCGGTATCGCCATTGACGTCGATCGAATACACAAGAAACTGCGCACGATACGCATCCTGAACGTCCGACTGATTGAGAATGGTGGTCTTCATGCGTTCGCAAAACGGGCAGGCATCCATTTCAAAGAACAGGAAGATGCCCTTCTTTCCCTGCTTTTTGGCTTCCTGCAAATCCGCCTGCAAGTCGCCGAATTTCGGCTGGAAGAAGAAGTTTCCGGGATCGCGTGTTTCCGCCCAAGTGGGGGTCGCGAACAACACAACAAATGCGAGTAACAAACGACGCATGGAATCTCCTGAATACAGCCTGCTTTTTTACACGTGGCTTATTTACTGGTGCTTACTTTTTTGCTGTTGATGAAGCTTTCAACCGATTCGCGTGTGAGCGCCCCAACCTGATGGGCAACCATCTTACCCTCGGGGTTAAACAAATAGGTGGTCGGCAAGCCCTGCATCGGGCCAATCTGGCTCACGATTTTCGGTGTACCCAACACGATGGGATAGGTCACCAACAAGCCATCGGCAAAATCCGTCACCTGTTTGGCCGATTTATAATCCATTGCAATCCCGATGACGACAAGATTGTTCTTCTTGGTGTCATGCAGCGTAATCAGATCAGGAATTTCTTCCAGGCAGGGTGGGCACCAGGTGGCCCAGTAGTTCACCAGCACCCATTTCCCCTTGTAACCAGAGAGCGTATGCGTCTTGCCGGTGGTGTCCGTTACCTTGAAGTCAGCGGCCTGCGCGCCCACCACAACCAGCGTCATCAACGCCAGAATCAGCCCGGCCAGCCACATCGGATAAAATCGACTTCTTTGTAACGTCTGCATTGGTTTCCCTATCATGAATGAATTGCGTACCGAGAAAGACTCGCTTGGCGAGGTCGAGGTTCCCCAGGATGCCTGGTATGGCGCACAAACCGCTCGTGCAATGGTTAATTTTCCCATTTCTGGCCGTGGTCCGGATAAGGATTTCGTACTAGCCCATGTCCGTATAAAGCTCGCCGCTGCAAATGCCAACTGCCAGCCGGGCTGGTTATCCGAGCAAAAGCGCGATGCCATCGCCGCCGCCTGCGACAAAATTCTCGCCGGCGAGTATATCGATCAGTTCGTGGTCGACCGTTTTCAGGCGGGTGCCGGCACCAGCCACAACATGAACAGCAACGAAGTTATCGCCAACCTCGCCAACGTGGCGCTGGGCGGTAAAAAAGGCGGGTACACACCGGTCAACCCCAACGACGACGTCAACATGGGGCAGTCGACCAACGACACCATCCCCACCGCGATCCGTCTCGCCGTGCTGGCCAAGTTGCCACGCCTGACCGCTGCGGTAAACAGCATGGCTGCTGAATTTAGCCGCCTGGCCGAGCGCGAAAAAGACACCGTCAAATCCGGCCGCACCCATTTACAGGACGCCGTGCCCACCACCATCGGCCATGAATTCGCCGGCTACGCCTGGACGCTTGCCCGCTGCGAAGCCGCGCTTGATGCGTTGCGCCCTGCGCTGTGCGAAATCGGCCTCGGCGGTTCCGCTGCCGGAACCGGGCTCAACACCTCGCCCGATTACCCGGCGCGCGCAGCGAGCGAACTGGCGCTACTCACCGGCGAGCCGATCCGCGTCGGCCAGCTGGTTGCGCAAATGCAGTCGATGAACGATCTGGCGCGACTGTCAGGCGAAATCCGCAACCTCGCGCTGGAACTCACCCGCATCTCCAACGACCTGCGCCTGCTCGCTTCCGGACCGCGCACCGGCCTCGGCGAAATCCAGTTGCCGCCGGTACAACCCGGCTCTTCCATCATGCCCGGCAAGGTCAACCCGGTGATGTTCGAAATGCTGAACCAGGTATGCTTCCAGGTGCTGGGGCAGGATGCTGCCGTGTCCTACATGGTGCAGGCCGGCCAGATGGAACTGAACGTGATGATGCCGGCGATGGGTTCCGCGCTGTTCGACGCCATGGACTGGCTGACCAACGCGATGAACGCCGCCACCGAAAAGAACCTCAAGGGCATCGTCGTCAACCGCGAACGCTGCGCCTTCTTCATCCACCAGAGCGTCGCGCTGGCCACCCTGCTCAACACCCAGATCGGCTACAACCAGGCGGCTGAAGTCGCCAAGGAATCGGAGAAGTCGGGGCGGCCGGTGCGCGATATCGTGGCTGAGCGAGGGTTAATGAAGGCTGAGGACTTTGATGTGCTGGTGTTGCAGGCGGCGCATGGCATGGGGAGCGGGGGCGGTGCGGGTTAAGGCCGAACTGGTGTGATAATCCCCTCCCCTTACCTATAAAGCCCATCATGCCTATCCAGTGGTTCCCCGGTCACATGACCACCGCGCGCAAGAAAGCCGCGGAGACGATGGCGCTGATCGACGTGGTGGTCGAGGTGCTGGATGCGCGCCTGCCGGAAGCGGGCAGCAATCCGATGATCCATGAGCTGCGGCTGCACCGTCAGCGCACTTGCCTCAAGATTTTGAACAAGGCCGATCTGGCCGATCCGGAGGCGACGCGCGCCTGGCTGGACTATTTCAACAAACAGCCGGGCGTGATGGCGGTGGCGATTTCGGCCAAGAAGCCCAGCGACGTGGCGAAGTTGCCTGCGCTGGCGCAAAAACTGGCGCCGCATCGCGACGACACCTTCAAGCCGCTGCGGCTGATGATCATGGGCATCCCCAACGTGGGTAAGTCCACGCTGCTGAATGCGATGGTGAAGCGCCGGGTGGCGGCGGTGGGCGATGAGCCGGCGGTGACCAAGTCGCAGCAGCGCATCAATATCTCGCCGCGCCTGTCGCTGGTCGACACGCCGGGGATGACCTGGCCGAAGATCGAGCATGATGCCGACGGCTTCATGCTGGCGGCGAGCCACGCGATTGGCCGTAACGCGGTGATAGACGAGGAAGTGGCGGTGTTTCTGGCGGGCATTCTGCTCGAACGCTACCCGGGGCTGCTGAAGGCGCGCTACAAATTTTCGCTGGAAGGGCTGGATGCGACCGGGGTGCTGGAAGCGGTGGCCAAAAAACGCGGCTGCGTGATGAAGGGGCGCGGCGGCGAGCTGGACCTGGAGAAAGCGGCGATGATTTTTTTGACCGATTACCGCACCGGCGCGCTGGGTCGCATCAGCCTGGAAACCCCCGCCACACGGCAGGCCATGCTGGCGGCCGCACGTAGCAAACCCGACAAACCCGGCACCCCGGCACCTGACACACCGGCGCCGGATACCACAGCGCCCGACACGACGGAGTAGTTAATCCGTTACCGGCAAGGCTGCGGCATCCAGCCAGGCCACGGTTTCCCGTTTGCCATGCACCTGTGCGACCGGCAAGGCGTCACCCGCTTGCCAGTGCGAGATTGCCGTCCTCTTGCCGCTGCCGGTAATCACAAACCACACCTGTGCACTGCGGCTCAAGCGGGCCGCCGACAGGCTGACCCGTTCGGGCGGCGGCTTGGGCGCGCCAAAAACTGCGAGCACATCTGAACTGTCAGGCTCGACTCCCCAGTCGTGCCCGGGAAACAGGCTGGCCGTATGGCCGTCTTCGCCCATGCCCAGCAGCACCACATCGAAATCGGCCAAGGCTTTCAATTGATCCGCATATAACGCAGCAGCCTGAACGGCGCCCAGTTCAGCCGGAATCGGGCGACGATTTCCAGGCGGGATCGGTGAAGTCGCAAGCCATGCCGTTTCGATCATGCGGCTATTGCGTTCAGGGTGATCCACCGGCAAGCAGCGTTCGTCGCCGTACCAGAGATGCCAGCGGGCATCCCCCACTCCCCGCGCAGACATCGCGCGATATAGCGCCAGCGGCGTGCTGCCGCCTGCCAACACCAGATGAAACGCGCCACGCGCGGCAATGGCTTGGTCGGCTGCTTCACACAAGGCATTGGCCAGCCTTTCAACCAGCGAGTCCGCATCGGAAAATACGCGCCAGCCGGGCAGCTTCATAATTCATTGCGCCAGGTCTGGTCGTCGCTATCGAACAAACGGTTGGCATCAGCCGGACCCCAACTGCCCGCAGCGTAGGTCGGGATGTATTCGCGCTCCACCGCCCAGTTCTTGAGGATGGGATCGACCACCCGCCACGCCCATTCCACTTCGTCAAAGCGCAGGAACAAGGAACGGTCGCCTTCGATAACGTCGAGCAGCAACGTCTCGTATGCATCGAGCGCTTCCTCGTCGGTTTTGAGGAAGCTCGCGTTCATCTGCATCATCCGCGTATCCATGTCGAGTCCGGGCTGCTTGACATGGATTTCCATGCGCATCGATTCGTCGGGCTGGATCGACAATAGTATCCAGTTCGGATCGATTGTTTCGAGCGGGGTTTCGCGGAACAGCTGCTGCGGCGGATGGCGAAAGCGGATCGCAATCATCGAGGTCTGGCGTGGCATGCGTTTACCCGTACGCAGATAGAACGGCACCCCGCGCCAGCGCCAGTTGTCGATATAGAACTTGGCCGCGACAAAGGTTTCGGTAATGGAGTTCGACGCGACGTTTTCTTCCTGCTGGTAGCCCAACGCAGACTTGCCATCAATCACGCCACGTGCGTACTGCGCACGGATCGCATGGGCGTGCACGGCTTGCTTGGCAATCGGCCGAATCGAACGCAACACTTTCACTTTTTCATCGTGCAAGGCATCGGCTTCCAGCGCAGGCGGCGGCTCCATCGCCACCACGGTGAGCAATTGCATCAAGTGGTTTTGCAGCATGTCGCGCAGTGCGCCTGCATTGTCGTAATAATCGGCCCGCTTTTCTATCCCGATTGATTCGGCCACGGTGATCTGCACGTGGTCGATGAAATTGCGGTTCCACAGGGGTTCGATCAGGGTGTTGGCAAAGCGGAAAACCAGCAGGTTCTGTACGGTTTCCTTGCCCAGAAAATGGTCGATGCGGAAAATCTGTTCTTCATCAAAATGCTGATGCAATAACTGATTCAGCATGCGTGCCGATTCGATGTCCTCACCAAAGGGTTTCTCCACCACTACACGGTTTAATCCGCGCGGCCGGTTCAAACCCACGGCTTCGAGGTTGCGAACGACCGCGCCAAATTCAGCCGGTTTGATCGCCAGGTAAAACACCGTGGCCGAGCAGGCCTCTTCGGACGGCAGGCGCTTGGCCAGCTCCTTGTAAGTCTCAACGTCGTTGAGATCTCCCTTCTGATAAGTGAAGCGGGCAATGAAGCGCTCGAATATCGGGGTGTCCTGCTTGCCTTTGATCTTGTCGGCAAGGACTTCGCGCATGTGGTTACGCCACTCTTCGTCGCTAAATGCGCGCCGTGAAAATGCGATGATATTGAGTGCTTCCGTCAGGCGGCCCGCTGCCTCCAGGTGATACAGCGCAGGCAGCAATTTGTTGGTGGACAGATTGCCGGTTGCGCCAAAAATAACGAAAGTACACGGCAGAACGATGTCGACTTTGTCGTTCATTTGCCTTCCTCTTTGATTGCATGGCCGCCAAACCCCTGGCGCATCTTGGCGAGCACTTTGGATGCGTAATCGTTCTTGCCCTGACTCGCAAAGCGCATCATCAACGCCAGCGACATCACCGGCGTGGGGATCCCCTGCTCGACTGATTCCAGTGCGGTCCAGCGCCCCTCGCCCGAATCGGCCACAAAGGGTTCGATGGAATCCAGCGTTTGATCCTGCGCCAGAAAATCCACCGACAAATCCAGCAGCCAGGAGCGCACGACGCTGCCATGACGCCACAATTCGGTGATGTCGGCGATGTCGAGATCGAATCCCGGCTTGTTTTTCATCAGCGCGAAGCCTTCGGCAAACGCCTGCATCATGCCGTATTCGATGCCGTTGTGAACCATCTTGACGAAGTGGCCGGAGCCGACCGGTCCGGTGTGCAGCCAGCCGGTGGTAGGTGTGGGGGCGAGCGCTTCCATATAGGGCTTGAGGCGCGCCGCCGCTGCGTCGCTGCCGCCGAACATGATGCAGTAGCCGTTATCCAGGCCCCACACCCCACCGGACACGCCGGCATCGGCAAAGTCGATCTTGTGCGCCGCCAGTTTGTCGGCATGCGGCTGATCGTCCTTGTAATACGCATTTGCGCCATCAACCACCAGGTCACCCGGGGAAAGCAGCGGCACCAGGGCATCCAGCGCCGACTCGGTCGCCTCACCTGCCGGCAACATCAGCCAGACAATGCGCGGCGCCTGCAAGGCCTTGACCATCTCGTCCAGCGAGGCACAAGCGAGATGACCGGTTTCTGCCGCAATGGCTTCGCTGACATCATGGCTGCGGTTGTTGACAGCAATTTTGATTCCCTGGCGCGCTAACCGCCGCGCCATGTTACCGCCCATGCGTCCGAGTCCGACAAGTCCGAATTCCATGCTTTCCTCCTTGATGTGAGATGACTATCCATGGCGCAGCAATCGTGCCAACTGTAACTACATGATAGAACGTGGAAAGCGTAAGTCTTGATCATAAACATGCACTCCAGGGGTGCATGCCGCACCGCAAGCAGACAAGTCAGGCCGGATAACCCGGCAACAGTTCACCCAGGCTGGGGGTATTAATCATGATCGAGCGATAGTGATCGGTCCGTGCTGGACATCAAGGGGGGCCCCCCAAGCGTAAAAACTCAAGCCGTGCGAAACACCAGATCCCACACCCCATGACCCAGACGAATGCCGCGCTGCTCAAACTTGGTAAGCGGTCGGGTGTCCGGGCGAGGTGCGTAGTCGGTCACCGTATTGTGTAACAGCGGCTCCGCCGTCAGAACTTCAAGCATCTGCTCGGCGTAATTTTCCCAATCGGTTGCCAGATGAATGTAACCGCCGCTGAGTAGTCGGGTCGTCAGCAGTCGCACCAGTGGCGGCTGAATCAGCCGGCGCTTGTGGTGGCGTGTTTTGTGCCAAGGGTCGGGAAAGAAAATATGAATGCCGTTCAGGCTGGCTGGCGCCAGCATCCTGGTCAGCACTTCGAACGCATCGTGCTGAACCACGCGGACATTGCTGAGACCACGTTCGCCAAGCTGTTTTAATAGCGCGCCCACACCGGGGGTATGTACTTCAACCCCGAGGTAATCGTTTTCGGGATGGGCCGCGGCAATTTCCGCCAACCCCTCGCCCATGCCGAAGCCAATTTCCAGAATGCGGGGTGCAACTCGGCCAAATGCCTTGTCCAGATCAAGCTCTACAGGCTGATAAGGCAACAAGAACTGCGGCCCGATTTCAGCCAGTGCACGCGCCTGTCCCGGGCCGACGCGACCGGCACGCAGCACATAGGAACGGATGCGCGGATGCCCGCCTGTGTCAGCCGTCATGGTTATTTGTTGCCTGTAATCAGGCCTGCAGTGGGTGAACTGGGGCTGGCCTGATAGATTTTCTTCGGCATCCGCCCGGCCAGGAAGGCTTCACGTCCGGCTTCCACTGCCTTCTTCATCGCCGAAGCCATCAGCACCGGATTGCCTGCACCGGCAATCGCGGTATTCATCAACACGGCATCGCAACCAAGTTCCATTGCGATGGCGGCATCGCTGGCGGTACCCACTCCCGCATCGACAATCACCGGCACGCTCAAGCGGTCGATGATGATTTGCAAGTTCCACGGATTGAGGATGCCCATGCCCGAGCCAATCAGGCTCGCCAGCGGCATCACGGCCACGCAGCCGATATCCTCCAGTTGCTTGGCGACGATAGGGTCATCGGACGTGTAGACCATCACCTGAAAGCCGTCCTTCACCAGTACCTCGGCAGCTTTCAGCGTTTCACCCACATTTGGGTAGAGCGATTCAGCATCGCCCAACACCTCGAGCTTGACCAATGAATGGCCATCGAGCAGTTCGCGCGCCAGGCGCAGGGTGCGAATCGCGTCGTCGGCGGTGTAACAGCCAGCCGTGTTGGGCAGATACGTGTATTTCGACGGCGGCAGCGCATCCAGCAGGCTCGGCTGACTGGCGTCCTGACCAATATTGGTGCGGCGGATCGCCACGGTGACGATTTCCGCGCCCGAGGCTTCGACCGCAAGGCGCGTCTGTTCGAAATCCTTGTACTTGCCGGTCCCGACCAGAAGACGGGAGGCATAGGATTTTCCAGCGATAACAAGTGGTTCCATAAATTCTTAGAGGCTAAAACGTATTAATAAAGATCAACCGCCGCCGACTGCAACGACAATTTCCAGGCGATCGCCACTGACTAGCGTCGTGTCGGCATGCCGGCTGCGCGGGACAATTTCGCCATTTTTCTCAATGGCAATGCGCTTTCCTGCCAAGCTCAACGACTCGATCAGTTGGGTGAGGGTAAGCGGCGCAGGGAAGGTACGAGGCTCGCCATTGATGGCCAGTTCAATCACAAATCACTTCTTTTCTATCCGGCGGACATGAGTTTCAGTATCATCCCGGATTCTACCCTGAAGCACTCCGATGGGCATGACGGTACCTATGCCCTTACCGGTCAAATACCAAGCGGGCGTCGTATAGTGGCATTACCTGAGCTTCCCAAGCTCATGAGGAGGGTTCGATTCCCTTCGCCCGCTCCAAATACCGCTCTGGAACCCGCTCGACCGAGCGCAGTTCCAGCCAGCCAGGCAAGCCCCCGGTCTCGCTAAATATTCACTTCATGCGCTCAAGTTCTTCCTGCCCTGGCCGATAGTGCTGTTATGCGGTTTTAGTGTCTGAATTTCGACACTTCCGTCGATCACCGAACAGGGCAAACCCGCCGCGAGGCGGGGACGCAAAGTCACCGGTCTCATTTCCCCCGGGGCATTGAGACAGCGGGACTGCCGGTTGACTCCGGTCAAGCACTCCCTTTCCAAATCGGCCAGCCGCACACCCGTAAGGTGCCTTGAAGGAGTGCGAGATGTCTGACAATTCAGTCGTAGTAAACCTGAATCAATACGAGCGTTCACGCCGGCCGCAGATTGCTGCCGAATCGCTGGCCATGCTGCATGGCAGCCGCGATCTGTTGATTGAGGGCGCAACCCGTGCGCTTACCCGTCAAACAGAAGCAATGGAAAACGCCTTGCTGGCCCTGGCTGAGCGGTCCCCTCTGCTTGATACGCGCAATGCCTATTACAGCGCCCAAAACCTCTTGAACAAACAGGCCAACGAATTGCTGACTGCCTGTAAAGATGCGTATTACCAGGCATTCGACAAATTCACCGACACCGGAGACAAGTCTTCCGGCGGCGATCTTCTGGAGTTGTCGTTGATCGGCGAGCAGGATTTTGAGCTCACGCTGGCGCTCGACAAAGCCACATCGCGGTTGCGTTACAACTGCGCTGAGGAAATGGTTGCGCTGGATGCGCGCCTTGGGAAGTTGATGGGTCGCACCGACCTTTCCGAGAACGACAATCCACTGGCTCCCCGTGCATTGTGCAGTGCCCTGCTCGACGGTTTTGTCAGCAAGCAACTGACCCCGACAGCGCAGGTCGTGCTGCTGAACCAGTTTGATCTGGTGCTGACCACCGAACTTGCGCAAATATACCAATCCATCAATCAATACCTGGCAGACCGCCTCGTACTGCCGGACCTTAAAGTTGGCATGCAGCGTCGGCCACGCAATACGGCCGCTTCAGACAACGCGGCGGCTGCCGCCTCCGAACCCGCTCAGGGCGAGCCAAACAACGATGTGTTCAAACTGTTTGAGCAACTTGCAGGCAGTACAGGGCTGGCATCAGGCGGACGATCTGCCGGCTTGAATGGGCTCAACCTGCTTGATTCGCTTAGCAAACTGCAAATGGGCGGCATGGTATTGCCCGATGGTGGCCGATTTGAGCTCCCCATGCTGGAAGTGGCTGCCATTCATAATGTGCTGCGCAGCCTGCAACACAGCCCGGTCATGCAATCCGCAACACCTCTGGATGCGGTTCTGGTCGATGCGGTTGCCATGTTGTTCGACGTTGTTTTTGAAGACGCCGCCATTCCAGACCACCTGAAAGCCCAAATTGCCCGGCTGCAGATTCCCGTGCTCAAGGCAGCCATGCTGGACCGTAACTTTTTCTCGCAACCGAACCACCCGGTACGCCGGATGCTGGATGCGATCGCCACGCTTTCTGTTCACCTGCCCGATAACGAAGCTGGACATGCGCGCCTGGAGCTCATATCCGGAATTGTCAGCCGTGTGATTGACAACTTCGAAAAAGATGTGACTGTTTTCGACCTGGCTGCGGCTGAGCTCGAAGAGCTGGGCTCCAAGCTGGAAGTGGCACTGGAAGAAACGGCCGATGTCAGCCTGCAACCGGAAATCGCTCAGATCAATCGATTGGAACGCATCGAAATTGCACCCGTCATCGTGCATGATTTTATAAATAGAGCCCTCAAGGATCAGCCTGTAGCGGAAGCTGCACGCGAATTTTTGCGCCGCGACTGGGCACACTTGCTTACGTCGGATTACGTCAGTGAAGGTGAGCAGGGCGCGCATTTCAACAGCCATGTCGAAACCATGCGTGAACTTGTATGGAGCGTGCAGCCCAAGGCCGACATGGATGCGCGGCTGATGCTGGTACGCATCCTGCCGGGGCTGCTGAAGCGCCTGCGCGAAGGGGTCGCCGAAATCGAGTTGCCGTCCAAACTGTGTGATCGTTTCTTTGCTAATCTGGTCATCCTGCACGCCAACGCGGTGCGCCCCAATGCGCAACCAGTACCGCTACCCGAAATGAGCCCAGAGGATATGGAGGAAATAGCAGCCGTTCCCACATCAGATCTTCCCGCAAACGTGGCCCCAGCACAGGAAAGTGCGGTTGAGCCAGAAATTGAAGACGAATCCACACAGCAGGCTCGCGGTCTATCCAAGGGAGAATGGATCGAATTCCACTACGATGACGGCACTTTCCGCTGGGCGCGCTTAGGCTGGGTCGGCGGTGTCAAGAACACGTATCTTTTCTCGGATCAGGACGGCATGAACAGTTTCTCCATCAGCCTGCCCCGTTTGGCCGACAAGTTACGGCGTGGCGAAGCAGTGCTGGTCGAACGCAAATCCATCACGGAATCGGCATTCGGCAAGCTGATGAAACTGTTCCGGAGCAAACTCGGCAACGCCTGAAGTCAAGGGGGTTACGTCCCCGCCGGACGGCGGTTCTGGTCACGCATCTTGCGTGGTTCAGACACCCGCATTGATTCTGCTTTTCACCTCGGCATGCGCCTTTAACAATGCTACCCTGCCGGGGTGAAATCCTTTGCATCCCGCATTATCCGGTGGCAACAGCAGCATGGCCGCCATACATTGCCCTGGCAGCGCGTGGTTGTTGACGACTTGTCGTCTTTACAACCACGGCCTACCCCTTGCGGGCAGGGCAATCATGATGCTTATCGAATCTGGCTGTCTGAAATCATGCTGCAGCAGACCCAGGTTGCTACGGTCATCCCCTACTTCGAACGCTTTCTGGCGCGATTTCCCAGCCTGCCGCTGCTGGCCGCTGCGCACGAAGATGAAGTGCTCGCGCTATGGAGCGGGCTGGGGTATTACAGCCGCGCGCGCAATCTGCATGCAGCCGCACGGATAGTCGCTGATAGACACGGCGGGCAATTTCCAGCCGCGCTCGATGACATTTCTCAACTCCCCGGTGTGGGGCGCTCCACCGCTGCAGCCGTGGCGGCACTCGCCTTTGGTCAGCGCTGCGCCATCCTCGACGGTAATGTCAAACGTGTGCTGGCGCGCCACGGCGGCATTTCCGGATGGGCAGGCGACAAAAAAACAGAGGCCGCTTTATGGCAATTGGCGGAAGCACGGTTGCCGGCCACATCCATCGAGGCCTATACCCAGGGCATGATGGATCTCGGCGCATTAATCTGCAGCCGCAGTCAGCCAGCCTGCCATAGCTGTCCGGTCAGTGCTGATTGCATTGCCCATACTCAGCATCGCACGTCTGAACTGCCCACGCCGCGCCCAAAAAGGGTTTTGCCCGAAAAGCAGATCCAGATGCTGCTCCTGGTTGATCAAGGTGAAATATTTCTGGAAAAACGGCCTGCACGCGGTATTTGGGGTGGCCTATGGAGTCTGCCCGAACTCGACTTTAATGCCGACCCCGTTGCCCATTGCCTTGAGCATTTCGGCGTTGGCACGCTTGAGAAACAGCCGTGGGCTCAACTCGCGCATAGCTTCACCCACTTCAAACTGGAAATTCAAGCGACCCGGCTCCACCCGGCAACCCGCCCATCCACGCAGTCCGGTCAAATATGGCTTTCCAAGGCAAGCGCTCTGGATGCTGCGCTGCCCGCCCCTATACGCAAACTGGTCTTGATGACTGAAAACGCCTGAACCGTGAGCAGCATGTAAACAAGGGTAAACAATTCGGAATGAGACTGGCTGTATCTGGAGTTGGTGCTATAAATGGAAACACATTTGTATTGCAGGGTGATTGGCTATGGGTATCTTGTCCACTTCGCCCGGCACAGCCGCATTCGATCTCGATGGTTTCCTGCTCGACCCCTCCATGTGGAGCGAGGGTCTTGCTGGTCACATCGCGCAAAATGACGGTTTAGGCGAACTCAGCGAACTGCAGATTGGTTTACTGATTGCCTTGCGCCGGGAATTTTCAAAACATGGAACAGTCACGGCACTAAGCCACGTCTGCCATCTCACGGGGCAACATGGCGACTGCATGCACCATCTGTTTCCCAATGCGCGAGAAGCCTGGCGGGTAGCGGGATTGCCCAATCCGGGCGAAGAAGCCAAAGCGTATATGTAACCCGTCCGGAAGCGAACGCCCATGTGTCAGCGTAACCGCGCTTGAATCAGATCAGTTCTGTTTGCGCGGCTTCACCGTCAAACCTTCTGGCCGCGTCATTGCCGCCGCCGCGATGGGTTGCCTGGTTCAGCATCCTGCCTTATTCCCGACACGCCCATGCCATTGCAGCTCGAACCTGTTGCTTCGCATACCCCCTCCTTCAATGGACACATCTTGCCATCAAGCCAAACCATTGCTCCGCCCGGAATCCGGTAAAATCCTGTTTTCCAATTTGCAAAGAGATTCTTCACCATGTCCATGGCCGACCGCGATGGCGTCATCTGGTACGACGGCAAGCTTGTACCCTGGCGCGACGCCACCACCCACGTCCTCACCCACACCCTGCATTACGGCATGGGCGTTTTCGAGGGCGTGCGCGCCTACAAAGCCGAACAGGGCACGGCGATATTCCGCTTGCAGGAACACACCGACCGGCTGTTCCGCTCGGCCCATATCCTCGGCATGAAGCTGCCGTTCGATAAAGAAACAATTTACGAAGCGCAGCGCACCGTGGTACGCGAGAACAATCTCGAATCCGGCTATCTGCGCCCGATGGCTTTCTTTGGCGCCGAAGCCATGGGCATCTCGGCCAAGAACCTGTCGGTGCACGTTATTGTCGCCGCCTGGCCGTGGGGCACATATCTGGGCCAGGAAGCGCTGGACCGCGGCATCCGGGTGAAAACCTCATCGTTCTCGCGCCATCATGTGAACATCACCATGTGCAAAGCCAAAGCCAACGGCAACTACATGAACTCCATCCTCGCGCACAAAGAGGCCGAGATGGACGGTTACGACGAGGCGCTGCTGCTGGACGTGGACGGCTTCGTGGCCGAAGGCTCGGGCGAAAACGTCTTCATCATCCGTAACGGCAAGCTCTACACACCCGATCTCACCTCTGCGCTGGAAGGCATCACCCGCGACACCGTCATCCAGCTGGCTGATGAAATCGGCCTCCAGCTGGTTGAAAAACGCATCACCCGCGACGAAGTCTATTCCGCCGACGAAGCCTTTTTCACCGGCACTGCAGCTGAAGTCACGCCGATCCGCGAACTGGATAATCGGGCAATCGGAGAAGGCACGCGCGGCCCGCTCACCACCCGGCTACAGGCCATGTATTTTGATTGCGTGCACGGCCGTGCTGCTGGCCACCTCGACTGGCTCACCCCCGTCAAGTAAGCGGGCGCAGCATGAACGAATTACCCGACAACACCCAGCGCGTCATCGAGGTCACCGAAGCCGATTTGCCTCTGCATTGCCCGATGCCGCAGCATGCGGACTGGAATGCGCATCCGCGCGTGTATTTGCCGATTGAATCGCGCGGTGATGCGCTGTGCCCATACTGCGGCACGCTCTATCGTCTGAAAGGCAAACCCAGCGGCAGTTCACATTAAACGCTGCTTCACCCAAGGTGGTACGTTTTAACGCGTATTGCGGCGCTTGCTGCATTTTTTAGCCAACCGGCAGAACATGCCGGTAGAAATGAAAAAGTGCAGCAAGCCCCGGCCCCGCTGAAGCGTGGCAACACCCAACAAAACCAGTGACTTGAACAGCACCATGCTGCTTCACCTATCGCACGAGCGCGTCTGAAGGCAGCGATGGCAAGGTCTGCATCGAAAGGTGAACCCCGACTGATTGCACACCATTTTTCGCCGCAATTACAACAGCTTGCCGGGAAGAAAAATCAGCGTCGCCAACGCGATCCAAAAGAAAAGAGCTTCCTGGGCGTCGAAATTGGCACACACCCGCCGACATTACAACTCCCAACTTGCCCCCGTCCAGCCCATACGCAAGGAGTATGCGTCCATGACGTCATAGTAGGCGTGCGTTACCCATACCCACGCCGACTGGAATGAAATTTGCTGGTTATCCACCACAAACAAAATTCATCCGGAGGATAGAATGGGCATTCCAAAACGTAATGTTGGCCTGTTTGCAGGGATCGTCGGGATCGCCGCAAGCATGTCCGCCCAAGCAAGCGTCATTTACCAGAATGATTTCCAATCGGGCGCCGGCAGCGAATGGTCCCGCACGCTTTTCCAAAATACGCCAACCCCCTACTGGTTTGGTCCGCGCACGTTTTTGGGCGAATTCGGCAACGAAACGGTTTCACTCTCTCTGGCGAGTCTGGGCGCGCATAGTGGCGTTCGACTGGATTTTGATCTGTATCTGATTCGCTCATGGGATGGCAGTTCGGGTGGTGCTGCGCTCTATGACTATGGCAACGACATTTTCAGCGTAATGGTGCAAGGCGGCGTGACCCTGCTTGAAGAAACGTTCAGCAACGGCAACCCGGCCGGTCAAACCTACGGCGCCGACACGAACAATCCAGCATACACAGGCGCCGCCGAAACTTATTCACTGGGTTTTATATTCAATGACGGAATCCTGGGTATTTCACAAGTCATGGACTCGGTTTACCGCTTCAGCTTCAATTTTGCTCATAGCGACAACTGGCTTGCCTTCGATTTTGGCGGCCGAGGACTGCAGGGCCTGGAGGACGAGAGTTGGGGCCTGGACAATGTTCATGTTTCATTACTAGGCACCCAGGCACCCGCCCCTGTTCCAGCCCCCTCCATCTTGCCGCTGGTTGGAATTGGGTTTCTTGGGATGCTATGGGCGCAACGCAGAAAAACCCAGCAGCAGGAAACCGGGGGGGCATAGCCCCGAACCCACTCAGAACGGGATATAGAACTCGGCACCCGCGTACAGCGAGGCCGGGGTATCTTCCGACTTGTTCATGCCCGCTTTAAGCGTAAGTGCGGTGGACGCGCCCAGCCTGATATTGCCCACAAATGCGCCCACCTTATAGGCTCTGTAGCTCGAATCGCCCTGCACGATCACTTCAGGCCCAACCCGCAACTGATTGGCTAGCACGGTCTGCAGCCGCAGACGGGCCCAATAGTTGGCATCACCGACCAGGTGACTGGCAATACCGTTGATACGCCAGCCTGCCCCCACTTCCGTTTCGCCTTCAAACTGCACCTTGGCACGCAATCTCCCACCCCGATCCTCGTTCCCCGGGTCAACTGGACTCAAGCGGGTATTGGCATAACGCGCTCCCAGATACATTCCCCACCAGCTATTTGCATTGCTTTGCTGATACCCCAACGCCGCTTCGCCACCCGCTATTCTGGCTTCGATTGTCTGCGCCGGGACCTTGTCGTATTGATAAGTGACGTAATCCAGCCAATAACGCTGCACGAAGCCACTTCCCAATCGTTGCCCCGGGAAGGGTTGCAGCATGCCCAGGTAAGCATATTGGCTGTCACGGCTGACTTCCGCTCCCGCCAGCGCCACCTTCTCCTGTGCCCATACAGGCGCAGCAGAAACAAGCGTCAAACTGGCCAGCAACAATTTCATCATGTTCTTTTTCATCAGGCTGCAATAACAGAGTCCATACCCAGCGTATCGTTGGATGCCACAGGCACAGCAGTATCGACCTGAAGCACCACACGGTAAAGATACATGTTACCCAATCCAGTCAAAATGGTTTCATAACTGCTTGTTGTTGCATGCAACGTGCGCAGGCCCGAGCGGCTATGTGTCTGGATGATATGGACGGTGTCGGATTCGAGCAACCGATGAACCAGCAGCGGCACCTCCCCATTCAGAGGCTGAGAACCGACCAGGCCTGCGACGCAGTCGGCGCCACCGGCTGTGTCGGTCGATATCTCGCAACTTGACCAATAATTGATACCCTCAGGCTCGGCGTATGTTTTTTTGACTATGCCGAGGCGTTGCATTGGAGTCTGGCTGTCCTCATGAAACTGGTTGACCCGCCATTGCGCATTCGACCCATATAGGAACTGCTCGATACGCTGGACCGAGGCTTGGGGCAACGCA